>NZ_FSRA01000001.1:1281887-1922831 GCF_900129465.1 Chitinophaga niabensis
CAACAGGATATCCTTGTATTCCGGCCGCTTATACTTCAAATGATGTTGCAGTGCATAAGCAGATAACTGTGCTATATGTGATGATAATGAATGACTTAACACTACGAAATGATAGAGCTCTGATCCATGCTTTTGTTTGCTCTTTGGCTCAGATAACATCCGCTGAAAGGCAGCAGTAAGGTTGGCAATGCTTACATGTACATCCTTGCGGGCCAGTTTATAGGCGATCAGGCTAAAGGGTTTATCAGTGTACAGGTTGGTGACCTGCTGCAGGTATTGTTTGTTGGCTGTGATCGCTTTGATCATATAATCCGGCAGGAACCTGTATTCCCAGCTTGGCCAGAAAATGTAATTGAATACAAAGGCTATCGTACCACCGATCACCGTATCGATCACCCTGTTCGTGAGGTTATTGAAATCCGCCGGATGGAGGAAGTGTAACAGGAAGATGATAAAGGGTGTCATGAACACCACGCTCGTGATATAGTGGTAGGTCTGGAAGCTGTAGGCTCCCAGGATACAAACCAGCATCACGCAGAAGATAACCGTATCGTCTTTTGTAAGGTAGAGGATACCCGCTGCAAAGAAAGCCCCGATCAGCGTACCGATGATCCGCTGGAAACTACGGGTTTTGGTGAGGCTGAACCCCGGTTTCATGATCACCATAATGGTAAGCAGGATCCAGTAGGTCCTGCTGAGCTGCAGGGCCTGGCCCAAAAGCAGCCCGGCTACCATGGCTACGCCAGTTCTCACCGCATGCCGGAAGATGTGGGAGTTGAAGGTAAGGTTATTACGGAATGTGGTTACGTCGTACGACTGGCGGGTAGTGAATTTGGATAGTTCGAGCTGGTGATCGAAGCTGGCTTCCTTCACCCTTTCCAGCCTGGTCAGGCGGTGCATGTTGTACATCCGCTGGGTAATATGCTGCAGGTTGTCGAAAATGCTTTCGAAAGGGATCAGGTCTGCCCGTTCTTTCAGGGAAGGCAGGCTGGCCTGGTAGTTCTTGAATTCCTTCCTTGCTTTCTCTAATTCTAGTTTCAAATTCACTTTAGGCATAGAGCGCAAGCCTGCTGATACTGCGATACCTATGTTATCTAATTCTTCTGAGAATTGTATGATGGTCTCATGCAATTGCGCGATCACCTTGGTGCCGGCAAAACGTTTTTGCAGGGAGGTATAATCGATCTGGGAGGCCATGATCTGTTCCTGCATATCCACCAGGTCCAGGAAAATGAGCACCATGCTTTTGCTGATGCTCGTGGTACCCTGCTGTGCGGAACGCATTTTCAGCAGGAGTTCCCGAACGGCTTCCTGTTTTTCATTCACGATCACCTGCTGGGCAAATACATCTTTATAGGTTTCGGTGATATCGAGATCGGGTTCGTAGAAATTAGCTCTTTGGCGGAGGTATTTTGCGGTTGACTGGATACAATCCCCTAAAGTCTGCTGAACGGTCAGGTAAGGCCTGATCTGCCAGAATAATAGGGCAAGCAAAGCATACCATATACTGCCGCTGAGGGTAAGGAAGGCGATCTGCACGGCCATTTGCCAGGTACTGAACTGTTCCGCCATAATACTCACCATCACCAGCATGCCCCCGATGCCGATATTTCCGCCGCGGTTGCCATAGATCAGCAACATGGAACAAAAGAAACTGCAAAGCCCCACCCAGATGGTCAGGAACGCCATATGAGGCAGCAACAAACCTGTTCCTAAAGCTATCAGGAAGATCAGCACGGTGCTGATGATCAATCCGTTCCGTTTATGGATAATAGTGCCGGGAACATCCGCAAGGGCCGTACATAAAGCACCCATCGATATCGCTATCCCGGTGCTGAGCTGCCCGATAGCAGCAAAAATAACAGAGGGGACAACAACGCTCAGGGTAGTACGAAGTCCGTTGCTGAAATGGTAACTGAAAATAAAGGCTTTTGCTTCTTTGAGCCAACGTTCTTGCATCGTGTGCAAAATTACAATTTACAAAGGAGAGATTTTTTGCTTGTTATCCACCTTTTATCTTAAAATACTATCAGCGCTGCTGACATCTGCTGACACTTTTTTTAAATTTTATCCGCTGTAACGCAATACTATCAGGCTTCTTACGCTAATCCTTCAGTGATCCTTCAGTGATGCTCAGTGCTGGCAAGGGTTTGAGGGTGTTTCACTGAAGGATCACTGAAGGATGACAGAAGGATGGTAGGAGAAAGGCCGGTTTGCTTCTTCTTTTTTATAATTTAATCTTAGCTATCGTCTCATTATCAGTTGTTTATCACTTTCCAATTTAAGTAAATGTGAAAAATTTATCCCCAAGTGTGTATAAGTAAATACTAAATATTATACGTTCTCTTTTAACTTACCAAATGATTCAGCATCATTGAATTTTACGTGTGAGTGTGACCATATCTACGTACCGTTATCCCGAAGCGGCAAGCCCCATGATGCTGATATCAACTTAATTCAATTATCTTTGGCGGCTCATAAAAAGGAGGTGTTGTGCGTTTAAAAACACTAGAGATCAAAGGGTTTAAAAGTTTTGCGGACAAAACCGTGTTACACTTCGACGAAGGCGTAACAGGCGTTATTGGCCCTAATGGATGCGGAAAGAGTAATATCATCGATTCTATCCGTTGGGTGATCGGAGAACATAAGATCAGTAACCTGCGTTCAGATAACCAGGCCGGCCTCGTGTTCAATGGTTCCCGTACCCGTTCCGCCAGTGGTATGGCGGAAGTAAGCCTTACGTTCGAGAACAATAAGAACGTATTGCCTACCGAATTCACCACGGTGACTGTTACCCGTAAGTTCTACAAGAATGGAGACAGCGAATATCGTTTGAACGATGTAGTCTGCCGCCTCAAGGATATCCATAACCTCTTTATGGATACGGGGGTCAGTACAGACTCCTACGCCATCATCGAGTTAGGGATGGTAGACGATATTATCAAGGATAAAGAGAACAGCCGCCGCCGGATGCTGGAACAGGCCGCCGGTATTTCCATCTACAAAACCCGGAAAAAGGAAGCCAAATCCAAACTGGACGCTACAGAAGGCGACCTGAACAGGATCGAGGACCTTCTTTTCGAGATCAATAACAACCTCAAGACATTGGAGAGCCAGGCCCGCAAAGCGGAACGGTTCTACGAGATCAAAAAGGAATATAAAGAGGCCAGCATTGAACTGGCCAAAGCTTCGCTGGAAGGTTTTAACAACACCTTTAAAGACCTCACAGAGCAGCAGCAGCAGGAAACAGACCGTAAGTTTGCCCTCGAAGCAGAGATCTCTACGGACGAGGCCGCTGTGGAACAGGATAAACTGCACTTTGTAGCGAAAGAAAGGGAATTGCAGGTATTGCAGCGCTCTTTCAATGAACTCGTATCTACCATCCGCACCAAGGAGAATGATAAGAACCTCGCTTCACAACAACTGACCTACTTAAAGGAAAGGGAAAAGAGCCTGACGGACTTCCTCAATAACGCGGAAGGGCAGGCAAAAGGCCTCACGGAATCCATCGCTTTCACTGAAACGCAGGTGGCGGACGAGCAGGAAGTATTCGACTCCATGCAGGATGAACTGGAAACCCTCCACGAAATGGTGGATGAGAAGAAAGATCATTTTGCAGAGAAGAAGCTCAACCTGGAAAACCTCCGGAAAGACCAGCAGCAATGGCAGCGCCAGCAGTTTGAAGCGGAAAAGAAAGTGGCAATTGCCGATACTTCCGTACAAAACCTTCAGCGCGGCATCCAGCAGTTACAGGAAGAAAAGACCAACCGCTTAACACAGATCCAGCAACTGGAAGAAGAGAAGAGCGGTTTGCAGGAAGTACTGGAAAACAGCAAGGATGAGCTGGAAGAAATGGTGAACTTCCAGGAAGAAACAAAAGGCAAGATCCTCGCCACACAAGGTGAGATAGAAGGCCTGCGCGACCGCCTGGTAGACGAGAACCGTAAACTGGATTCCAAAAAGAACGAATACGATCTGTTGAAATCCCTTGTGGACAGCCTGGAAGGTTATCCCGAGAGTATCAAGTTCCTCAAAAAGAACACAGACTGGAATAATAAAGCACCCATCCTCAGCGATATTTTCTTTTGCCAGGAAGCTTACCGCACCTGTATAGAAAACCTGCTGGAACCTTACCTGAACTTCTATGTGGTGAACAATGCAGAAGAAGCCATCCAGGCTATCCAACTGCTGGACCTCCATAAAAAAGGTAAAGCCAACTTCTTTATACTGGACCAGTTCAATCACCAGGCAGGTACCCTGTTTGCCCCTCCCGGCACTATTTCCGCACTGGAAGTGGTGGAGATTGACGAGAAGTATAAAGGGCTGGGTAATTACCTGCTGGGCAAAGTGTTCATTGCGAACGACCTTACTGCCATGAACTTCGCCGAACTGCCGGACCAGGATGTGCTGATCACGGAAAAGAGCGGCCGTGTTCACCGTGGTAAATACAGCATGAATGGCGGCTCTGTAGGTTTGTTCGAAGGAAAGAAACTGGGCCGCGCCAAGAACCTGGAGAAGCTGGACCAGGAGATCAAAGACCTGGAAGCCGTTTGCAGCAGCCTTAAAGCACAATTGCAGGCTAAGCACGACCAGGTGCTGGGTTACAACAGCCAGTTGAATGAGAATAAGATCAATGCTTTAAAGGAGAAAGTGAACCAGCTGAACAATCAGCTCTTTGGTTTGCAGAACAGGATCGAGAACTTCCATCACCTGATCGAAACCGGCAGCAAGCGCCTCACAGAAATGGAGCAGCAGCTGGAAGCCAATGAACAAAGCATTGCATCCGTAAGGGATGAACTGGATGGCCTCAATGAAAAAGTGCATAACCTGCACGACAGCATTCAGGCGGCAGACAGGGCAGCACAGGAGGCAGAGCAGCAGTTCAACCAGGCAAGCGTGCAGTTCAATAACCAGAACCTTCAACATACCCGCCAGCACAGCAAGGTGCAGGGCCTCAAACAGGAACTGGATTTCAAACGTAAACAACTGAGCGACCTGTATGTACAGGTAACAAGCAATAAAACACAACTGGAAGATACCGCAGGTAACATCGCTGCGGCTGAAGACAGGCTGGCTTCTTCAGAAGACGGACTGGTAGACCTGTTCCGCCGCCGTGAAGAAGAAGAAAAGAGCGTGAATGAAAAGGACCAGGAGTATTACAACTTCCGTAACCACCTGCAGGAACTGGAAAGCACGCTGCGTTCCAAACTGAAAACCCGCGATCTGCTGGACCAGAACCTGAACCTGATCAAAGACAAGGTGAATGAACTCAAGCTGCAACTCTCTTCCATGAAAGAAAGGCTGAGTGTAGAGTTCAAGATCAACCTGGACGAGATCCTGGACGAAGACCGTACCGGCAATCAGTCTGTGGAAGACCTGCAAAACAATGCGGAACGCCTCAAGAAAAGGCTGGAGAACATGGGTGAGATCAACCCTACGGCCATTGAAGCGTATACGGAAATGAAGAAACGTTACGAGTTCATCTTAGAGCAGAAGAACGACCTGGTGAACGCCAAAGAATCCTTATTGCAAACTATCCAGGAAGTGGAATCTACGGCTAACCAGAAGTTCCTGGATACCTTTAACCAGGTGAAAGAAAACTTTATCCGTGTGTTCAAAGCTTTGTTCACGGAAGAAGATCAGTGCGATATGATCCTGAACGATCCGTCCAACCTGGCTGATACCGGTATAGAGATCATCGCTAAACCGAAAGGTAAACGCCCGGCGGCCATTACTCAATTGTCCGGTGGAGAAAAAACCCTTACGGCTACCGCGCTGCTCTTCGCTATTTACCTGATCAAACCGGCACCTTTCTGTATCCTGGATGAGGTGGATGCGCCGTTGGATGATGCCAACGTAGGCAAGTTCACCAATATGATCCGCAAGTTCTCCGATAACTCCCAGTTCATTATCGTAACGCACAACAAGCAAACGATGGCTGCGGTGGATGTGATCTACGGGGTAACCATGCAGGAAGCTGGTGTGAGTAAACTGGTGCCTGTGGACTTCAGGAGCTTGAATTAAGATCTTCATCAAATTTTATATAGGTGTGCTGTTAAAACAGTACACCTTTTTTTATGGTACAATGATTGCCCCTTAACCTCGAAAAAATAGTTGTAATGGATCTGAAGCCAAGTCAGTCACTTACAGAAACAGACGTAAGCAGGGGGTTAAAACTGGTAATAGGAGATGGGCTGGCTTCCGAAGCCATGACCACCTTAACAGGCGGTGCTTTTGTTGTGGCCATGGCCATTCTGCTGGGTGCCAACAACCTGCAGCTGGGGTTGATAGCTGCATTACCCACCCTGGTGAACCTGTTCCAGCTGATCTCTATCTGGCTGGTACGGCGGTTTAATAACCGCCGCATTGTAACGGTGACCTGTGCTTTCCTGGCCCGCTTTCCCCTCATCATCATTGGCATATTTCCGCTGCTTTGGCCGGAATGGACCACCATAGAACTGATCATCCCCATTCTTTTCTTCTATTATTTTTCCGGTGCTATTGCCGGCGCCAGCTGGAATTCGTGGATGAAAGACCTGGTGCCGGGTAACCAGCTGGGGGCTTATTTTGCCAAACGCAGCAGTTATATGCAAACGCTGAATGCCGTGCTAAGCCTGTTGCTGGCATTGGGGATTGACTATATCCGCGATCATCAGCCATCGATGGAACTCAACGTATACGGCTGGATGTTCATTGCAGCAGGTATCTTTGGGCTTTGCGGCGCCATCTTCCTTTCCAAAACGCCGGAACCACAGGTATACATGACCAAGGAGAATATCTTCCGCTTATTACGTGGCCCCCTGAAGGACAGTAATTTCAGGCGCCTGCTGATCTTTAATTCTGCCTGGGTGTTTGCGGTGAACATTGCGGCGCCCTTCTTTACTGTTTTTATGATGAAGAGCATGGGGCTGGGGCTTTCTTATATCATTGGCCTCACTATCCTCAGCCAGGTGTCCAGCATCCTGACTATCAGGCTCTGGGGTATGTTTGCAGACCGGTACAGTAATAAAACCATTATTGCCATTGGCGCGCCCCTGTATATCCTGTGCCTGGTGGGTTGGTGTTTTGTGGGTATTTACTCACAGCTATGGCCTAACCTGGTATTGCTTACCTGCATTCATATCGTAATGGGTTTTGCCAATGCAGGCATCAACCTGTCCCTCACTAATATAGGCCTGAAGCTGGCACCGCAATCGGACGCGATCTATTACCTTGCCACAAAGAATATTGTTACGGCGGTGTTCTCTTCGCTGGCACCACTGGCAGGTGGATATCTTGCGGATTATTTCACCGGCCGCCACCTGAAGATAGATGCAGAGTGGGGAAGCCCTAACTGGACGAAAGCCTTTCATCTTGTAGAGCTGCATGAATGGAACTTCCTCTTTGCTTTCGGGGCTTTACTGGCATTGATAGCGGTGAACCGTTTATCCAGGGTGAAAGAAACGGGAGAGGTGGAAAAGGACATGGTGGTAAGGATCATGCGCAGTACCATCCGGCATAACCTCAAGCAAAGCTTCCTGATAGGCAACCTGATGACAGGGTATTCAACCATTAAGAATGTGTTCCGGCGTAAGTTTTTTTAAGGAGCTTTCATTTTTCAGGTGCAGGGTTTAAAAAATACCCCGCCGTACTTTGAGCCCCAGGTTTTTGATGGATGGATTTGAACCATTAAGAATGTGTTCCGGGAGCTTTCATCTTTCAGGTGCAGGTTTTAAAAAACACCCCACCCGTACATTCAGCCCAAGGTTTTTTGATGGATGGATTTGAATATTAGCGGAAGCGCAGTATTTTGGGAGTTATATCTTTTTGGGCTATGACGAGTAAATTGATCGGATGTGCTTTAGCAGGGCTTATGTTTATGTCTTGTGGTAATGAGGGGAAATCCCCCAAAGCTGATTCCATTGCCATGCGGCAGCAATATGGGGAATCCCCGGTGCTGACGGCAGAACAATCCCTCCAACATTTAAAAGCAGAAGACGGGTTCAGTGTTCAGCTGGTAGCGGCGGAACCGCAGGTAATTGTACCCGTGGCGATGACCTTTGACGAAAAGGGGCGCCTCTGGGTAGCGGAGATGACGGGTTATATGCCCGATACTTCAGGTACCGGCGAAAATGCCATGAATGGCAAGATCGTGATCCTGGAAGACGCAACAGGAGACGGCGTTATAGATAAACGCACGGTATTCCTGGATTCCCTGGTATTACCCCGTGCCTTGTGTATCATAGAGAACGGTCTCCTCGTAGCAGAACCTCCCCGGCTCTGGTACGTAGAAATAAACGGCGATAAAGCCGGCAAACGTACCCTTGTAGATTCAGCCTATACAGAAGGTGGAAATGTGGAACATCAACCCAATGGCCTTTTGCGGGCCATGGACAACTGGATCTACAATGCCAAATCCAATAAAAGGTACCGGAAAGAAGGTAACCGCTGGTTGAAAGAGGATACTCATTTCCGTGGCCAGTGGGGTATTTCACAGGATAATTACGGACGCCTGTTCTATAACAACAACTCAGAGAACCTCCTGGGAGATTATTTCTCGCCGGGGCTGGGAAGCGCCAATCCAAACCAGCGCAACGTAAAAGGATATGATGAGAACATTGTGCCGGATAACCGGGTGTTCCCTGCCAGGCCAACACCCGGTGTGAACCGTGGTTATATGAAAAAAGTGCTGGACGATAGCCTCCGCCTGATCAACTTCACTGCAGCCTGCGGGCCGCTGATCTACCGGGGAGGACTATACGGCGCGGCATATGAAGGCAATGCTTTTGTAGCAGAACCTTCTGCCAACCTGGTGAAAAGGGACCTCCTGGAAGACAGCGGTTACCAGGTAAAAGGAAAGCTGGCTTATACCGGCCGCGAATTCCTGGCCAGTACAGATGAACGCTTCCGCCCTGTAAACCTGCACCTGGGGCCTGATGGCGCGATCTACGTGCTGGATATGTACCGTGGCATCATCCAGCATAAAACCTATCTCACCCCTTATCTCAAAAATGAAATTAATACCCGCAGCCTCACACAGCCATTGAACTGCGGCCGCATTTACCGGGTATTACCCAATGGTGCAAAACCAATGCCGTTCAAACTTACAGCAGATCCTGCACAACTCGTTGCAGCGCTGGATAATACAAACGGATGGGTCCGTGATAAAGCACAACAAATGCTGGTGGACGGAAAATATGCATCCGCCATTCCACTGTTAAGACAGCGCCTGGCAGATACAACTAAACCAATAGGCCTGATCCACACGCTATGGACGCTGGAAGGCCTGCATGCTTTGAACATCACGGATGTAAAACCATTGACCAGGCAGAAGGATGTAATGATCAGAACGCAGGCCCTGTGGACCTTACCTTCCATTATTAATAGCAGTAATAAAGCAGCCGTTGCAGATATACTGACCGGTTTTTTAATTGATCAGCAATTGGCGCCTTCAGCTGCGCTAGTGCTGCCTGCTTTGAAAAAAGTGGACCCATCCATGGCCAAACGTTTATCACCGGCATTCTTCTACGGTTTCCCGAAAGATGTGTTTGTGGCAGATGCATTGATCAGTAATGCAAAAGACCAGGAAGCAGCTTTACTGGATGAAGTGATAGCCTGGAACCCCGATACCAACCTGGTGATCCGCCGTCATCTGCAGAAAGTATTAACAGACATCTCCAACCGCCGGAAAGCCAGCCAGGGCGATGTACTGGCCAAAGAATTCCCGCGTGGCAACCTGATCTTCAAAACAGTTTGCCAAACCTGCCATGGTGCAGATGGAGAAGGTATCCAATCCCTTGCGCCACCTTTGAACCATTCAGAGCTTGTAACCGGCAAAAAGGAAAGACTGATCGCGATCGTATTATATGGATTGACCGGACCGGTGGAAGTGAACGGCAAGATCTACAAAGCACCCGAATACAATGCAGATATGCCGGGTATTGGCAGTAACGATGAGTTTTCTGACGGGGATATTGCACAGCTTATGAGCTTTATCCGCAACGCCTGGGGCAATAAAGCGGAGAAGGTAACGGAGAAGGATATACTAAGTGTGAGAGAGAAATATAAAGGCAGGCAAAAATCTTTCACCATGGAAGAATTTAAATAAAAAAAACCGGTACTGGCTGAACAGTACCGGTACATACTCCCACAGTACCACGCCTACTTTGAATTCATTTGATTGATCAACGCGAGCAGCGCAGTTTCTGAAACTTCCTGCGGATCAAATGTTACACCTGTATAAGTTTTGCCTGCCAGGGGCGCCGCAATGGTTACATCCTTCATCTCTGCATAGAACTTGCCATTCACTGCACTGATAGCCAGGAAAGTACCTTCCAGCCCGATGGGGATAGATGTCTGATAACTGTGAAATCCTTTTTTGCCAACCGGTGCATTCAGGATCACATTGTATAATTTAACGAGTGAGTTTTCATTCTTCGGTTTAAAGAACAGCATACTGGGTTGTTCACCACCATAAGCATTACCGGTTTCCTCATTGAAGTTATTAGCGAAGTAACCCATTACCGTAGTTTTAACGCCGGGAATACTATAGAGTACATCACAGTTGCGCCAGTTCAGTAAAGAATCCAGTTTGAAATCCAGTGTACCGGTGGTGCCGTTGAACAAGGCATAACCGTTCGCCTGCGTCCATTGGATCCCCCTGTTAATGCTGTATTGTTGCGTGATGGTTACGGTAGTATTCTCATGATCATAACCCGTGGATGTGTAAGTAACCAGGGAATCTCCATCCCATAAAGGCATTTCCCTGATCTGTGCTGCCGGTTTAGCGATAACCTGCACCAGTACAGTGGAGTCCTTCTTCAATTGCAATTGGTTATTATTCTGAGAAGCTTTTACAAAGAATTCCCCGTAGGAAACGAGGATGCCGCCATCTGTAGTAGTGGAGGGTTTGTTACCCAGGATCATTTCACTCACTTTGGTGATCTCTTTTACATCTACCACCACGTTACCGGTAACTACCTGACCGGCAGCGTTCACAAATGCGCCGGCGGGTATTTTATACCTGGTGCCTTTGGCGGTACTGATCACGCCGCCTGTGGTAGCGTCCACGGTAAAGCGTTCAACAGCAGGGCCGTTTTTGGCAAAGAATTCGGTGATTAAGGCAGCATCCCTGTTCTGCGGCGTTTCGGGCGCATCGCTTTTGTTACAGGAAATAATGCTAAGTGCTGCAATCGCGGAGAGGAACAGTGGTTTTAAGGATAATGTTTTCATACTTGCTTGTTGTTTGTTTGCAAGTAGATCAGCGCATGTTCCTTTTTGTTACCCTTAGGTAGGAATTTTTTTGTAAGTACCTGGTAAGCAATGAGTAGCCAGATGAGCAGGCAGGGGAATGCTTTGATGGCATAAGGCACGGAGATATGATGGCGCACCCATGGTGTTACAAGGTCTGAATGAGCAAAGCTGCAAAAGATCAGGGCGAAAATGAAAACGGCTGTCTTCCATTTTGCCGGTGTTTGTATAACATACCAGATGCAAACAGCAGGGAAGGCAATAATATAGGTAGCCGCTTCTGAACTGGTACTGAATAGTAAGGGGAAAAGCAGTGCGGAACAAAGTATATAAAGGCGGTAGGTACTGTTCTGCCTCCAGGGAAGCATCATATACTGACTTACAAATATCACAATGGCCGGGATGATCACCCAGCAATTGGCCATGTTTTGCAGGTGGAAGGTGCGCCTGATAAAACCCATGGCGGAAATATCCTGTAACAGCGCGCCCTGTACATTCTTGTTATTTTTTATGACCAGTGCTTCAGCCCATTGCCCATAGGTTTGCAGGATATAAGCAGGTGAGGAGAGGAGCATGGGAAGAAGGAAGAACACAATGCCCCAGAAGAAAAGTCCTTTAATGAGGGTCCATTTGTTATCGCTGAAAAAGAAGAAAGCAAGGCCCACTATACCATAGAGTTTTGTAAGTGTACCTACAACGATCAGCGCTGCGGCCAGGAATTCTTTTCCTTTCAGGATAAGTGCAAAACTTAAAATGATACAGGCCGCAATACCCTGGTTAAACTGAAGATAACTGCTGGCACCAAATAGCTCATTACTGCAAAAGAGCAAAATGAAATTTTGCTGTATGCGGGTAAGTGGTAACTGCCGGATAGCAAAGTAGAGGAAAGTGGTATTGGCAATGGCCCACAACATGGCGCCGATATGATCAGGCAGCATGCTGAAAGGCGCGATGAGGAGGCTGAATACCGGGCCGTACAGATTTACATCATGGTATTGTTCAGGGTAAAAGAGGTATAAAGGTTGCAGGGTGGTAACGTGAAGGTAAACATGTTTGAAAATAAGGTAGTTATTGATGTTATCATTCCAGATCTCTTTCCCGGCGGCAAATATGGAAATGCCAAACCAAAGAATGATAACAGGCCATTCTTTCCCGCCCGCTCTGATCAGAAACGATGTGTTACCCAGTTGTAGTTCCCCCATTTTATGCGCCTCCCGGACGCTTTATTAGTCTTTTGTGAAGACAATCTTATCGCCGTACTTCACCTTATATCTATCTGCAAAACCGGCATTTGTTTCCACTACATATTTGGCTTTTTTGAAGGAGGGAAGGCTCTCTTCAGATAAAGGGGTGGCGTATTTCTGGATGGATACGATCTCCAGGTCTGCCCCTACGTACATGATATCCAATGAAATGTAAGTGTTCTTCATCCAGAAGGATTGTTCTTCCGCTTCGGCAAAGATGAACAGCATGCCCTGTGTATCCTGCATGGATTTGCGGTCCATCAGCCCCCTGGCGCGTTCTTCGTCTGTTTCAGCTATCTCAATATCAATGGTTTTGATGGTATCGCCTTTTTCCTTGCTGATAAAAGAAAGTACTCCCTCTTTTTTGAAGACCGGGCCATTATCCACTACAGGAGCAGGAGCTGTTACAGTAGAAACAGCAGAAGAGTCTGCCCGTGTGCCGGTTGGTTGATTCTGGCAGGAAGCCATATACAGGCTGCCCCATGCAGCCAGTATGATGATCTTAAAGTTCATAAATATCAGTTGAGTAATTCTTCGTCTGAAAAAACAACGTCACCATAATCCCTGATCTCATTATACACGGTATCCCGTTCAACCGGGATCCTGCCTGCCTGTTTGATAAGCATGGCCAGTTGTGCGGTATTCATGGAAGGGTTCTGTTCTTCGGAACCTGCCATGGAATAGATCTTGGTGGTATCGTCGATAGTGCCGTCCAGATCATTCACCCCAAAGGAAAGGGTGAGCTGTGCGGTATTCCTTCCCAGCATGGGCCAATAGGCTTTCAGGTGAGGGAAGTTATCCATGTATAACCTGGCTACGGAATACATCTTGAGGTCTCCCACAATGGTAGATTCCGGTATATGCGCCATGTCGTTTTGCTTGTTGCGGAACTTCAGGGGAATGAAGGTGTTGAAGCCACCTGTTTCATCCTGCAGCTGGCGGAGGCGTTCCATATGATCTATGCGGTGCCAGTATTCTTCAATATGGCCATAGAGCATGGTAGCGTTGGAGTGCATACCCAGTTTATGAGCAATACGGTGAATTTCCAGCCAGCCATCTCCGTCCACTTTATCGTGGCAGATCTGGTTGCGGATATCAGGGTGGAAGATCTCCGCGCCGCCACCCGGTAAGGATTGCAGACCGGCTTCATGCATTTTTTTCATGCCTTCTTCCGTGCTGAGCTTTGCTTTACGGAACATATAGTCCAGCTCTACCGGCGTAAAGCCTTTCACGTGCAGGTCAGGGCGGTGTGCCTTGATCTTTTGCATGAGCTCAATAAAGAAATCCAGGTTCATTTTGGGATGTACGCCCCCTACGATGTGCACTTCGGTAACAGGCTGGCCGTCGTATTTCTTTACAATATCCAGCATCTGGTCAATGCTGAGTTCCCAGCCTTCTTCACGGTTTTTGTACAACCTGGAATAAGAGCAGAACTTGCAGGTAAATACGCAAACGTTGGTAGGTTCTATATGAAAATTACGGTTGAAGTAGGTTTTGTTGCCGTGTTTCCTTTCTCTTACATGGTTGGCCAGTGCGCCGAGTACTCCGATATCTCCTTTCTCAAACAGCGTTACGCCGTCTTCCTGCGTAAGCCTTTCCTGTTGCAAAACTTTGTCAGCGATCCGGCGTATATCTTTGTCCAGAGAAGCGGCGTTAAGTATGGTCAGTAATCCCGGCTGTGTTGCTATGGTCGTCGTCATTTTGCTTTCACTATTTTATAAGTCCTCACCTGTTGCGTGTAAAACAACTTCACAAAGTAAACACCATTTGCCCCATTTACCAAATCAATTGTAACCCTGTTACCCACGCGGGCTAACGGTTGCTGCTGATAAACGAGCCTTCCTGCGGCATCAAAAACGGCAATGCCCAGCAGGTCTTCCGGCCAGGTGCTGAACTCAACGTAGAACTGGCGGCTGAAAGGGTTTGGCCATACAAGGATGCCTTTATCCCGGAGGGTACTGTTCACATCCTTTTTGAAGATATTGACCTGGTCTATGTACACATTGTTCTCGTAGTTGGTGGTGTTGCGGAACACTACCCTGAACTTCTTATTCCGGATAAAAGGTGTAAGGTCTATGGTGTCCGTGCGCCATTCATTAGCTGCGGGAACAAATTCCTGGATAGTAGGGATGGTCCTGGTCACCAGTGAGCTGCCCCACTTCTTATAACCGGTGGGAATGAATGTTTTACCACAGTCTGTTGTCAGCAATACCTCCAGGGTATCCCAGGGATTATTGGGCATGCCAACGGGGCTGGCTGTTGCGGCGGCGAGGTCAAAAGAGAGGAAGATAGAGTCTGCATTGGCGGCATCTACTACCGGTCCCAGCAGGTCGTCTATTTCATCATTGCGGGCATAGCCCAGGTTGCGCATTAATGCAGAACCGGCGCTGCCTTTGCTGCCAGTGGTGGAACGTTCCCAGGTAAAGCTCCTGTCAGGGTTTGAGATACTGAACCCGGCAGGCGGGAAGAGGGTATTATCGAAGGTTTCTGTAAATGGTATGCTTACTTCGCGGCGGTAGCTGAAGCTCACAGCGGTGGTATCATTATCCGGCTGATCGTCTGCTGCGCCGTTTGGCTGTACGGTATATGCTTTCAGGGTGGAATTGCCTTCTCCGGCTGTGAGAACAGGGAGGGTAACTTCTGCCTGCTGCAGCATGGCGAGGTTGCCCGTCCAGCTGTAATTTACCGGTGTTCCGCCATTGATGGCGTAGCGGATGGTTACGCTGGTAAGCGTTTCTGAGCCGCGGTTCTTTAAGGTTACAACGGGTGTTTGCCCTGCTTCGCAGAGATAACCCTGTGGCTGGGATACGGCGGTAATGCCGGCATCTCTCGTTTTCAGGTTCACGGGAGTGCAACCGTCTGAGGTGATCAGGGAAGCTCTTTGTGCATCTATCGCATTCCGCATGCGGTCAGTTTGCCCTGCGGTGAAAAGATACATGCAGGCATCGTTCACATAATCCATGTAATTCATGAACATGATACCGGGAGCAACCGTGGTACAATTGTCCAGCTGCGGAAAAGTGGGGCAGTTGTAGGTGTGATCGCCCTGCAGGGGAGTGTCGTCCACACCATCATCCTGTGTGCAGCCTCCGTTGTCATCGGCCCAGGTATGTTTCAGTCCGAAGAAGTGCCCTATTTCGTGGGTAAGGGTGCGGCCCAGGTTAAAAGGTGCCTGTGCGCTGCCCATTCTGCCAAAGGCCCTGTAATCCACCACCACACCATCTTCTGCTGCGGGGAATATATTGCCGGGAGGGGTGGCTACACCCAGGTAATCGCTGGCCAGGTCGCATACCCAGATGTTCAGGAAGCGGGTGTTATCCCAGCCGGGCGCACCGCCGGTATTGGTATATTTTACTTCGCTGGCGCTGTTATTCACTGAAAAGGCACCATGTGTAGTGGTAGTGCGGGTAATACCGGAGGAAGGATCTCCGTCCGGCGTGCGCACGGCCAGGCAAAACTGGATCTGCGGGTTGCCTATCCGGGCCTGCCATACGGCGGGTACTTTATTGATATCTGTATTAGCGGCGAGATAATCCAGGTTAAGTGCTGCCAGCTGGTCCAGGACCTGCTGGTCTGTTACCTGGGTGGGGTTAGGCAATACAACGTGTACTACTACGGGAACATTGATCAGCGGATTTACACGGAAGAGCCTGTTGTCCGGTCTTTTTTTCTGAAGGTCCAGTTCTATAGCCTGCATCCTTTTTGCCAGTTTGGGTTGTGCTGCCAGCTTCTCTGCCAGCACTTCCGCCGTACCACATTTGCGTTGGGCAAAGCTTCCAAAACCAAAGAAAATGAATATGGAGATCAGGGTAAAGTTACGCAAGTTGTGTTCATTATAGGTGATAGTGAATAGTATATGCAAAAATGCACGGTTTTCCTTCATGTAAATGTACTTACACTGGGCGAAATCTGCATTATTTTTCGATTAACGGACAGTTTTTCCGGTTGAATGATCAGGTTAAGGCGCCGGCTATGCAGCCACACATCAAACAGGCAATGGTGCCGCCTATCAGGGCCCTTACACCAAGTTCCGTGAGGTTCTTCCGCTGATTGGGTGCCAGCTGGCTGATCCCCCCGATCTGGATGCCTATAGAGGCAAAGTTGGCAAACCCGCAGAGCGCATAGGTAGCGATCAGCAAGGATTTGGGATCGGTGATCAGGCTGGCGGCCTTCATCTCTCCCAGGGATTTATAGGCCAGGAATTCATTCAGGATGGTTTTTTCACCCAGCAACTGGCCTATACTGAGCATGTCCTGCGAGGGGACGCCAATGATCCAGGCAACAGGGGAGAACACGTAACCCAGGATCAGCTGCAGGGATAATTCCTTATACCTTCCTCCGCTGATAGTATTGATCTCCGCATTCAGATTGGTTTGATCGCCGACCCATCCCAGCATGGCATTCAGCACATACATCATAGCGGTAAAAACAATCAGCATGGCACCTACATTCACGGCGAGTTTCAACCCGTCTGTAGTACCTAACGAAAGGGCATCCAGGAAGTTGTCTCCCAGTTTTTCCTTCGGTATCTTCAGTTCCTTGGAGATCAGGTGTTCCTTGGTTTCCGGGAATAATATTTTAGAGCAAACAATGGCGGCAGGGGCACTCATAATGCTCTGGCTGAGCATGTGTAAGGCAAAATATTCCTGCTGTGTTACATCCGTTCCTCCCAGCATGCCAACATAGGCAGCCATTACGCTCCCTGCAGTGTTGGCCATACCACCGATCATAATACAGAGGATCTCAGAGCGGCTCATACCTTCCAGGTAAGGGCGGATCATCAGCGGGGCTTCCGTTTGGCCCAGGAAAATATTCGCGGCGGTAGAGAGACTTTCAGCACCGGAGATCTTGAGCTTATTCAGAAGGTAAGCAAAGATGTATACGATCTTTTGCAGGATGCCCAGGTAGTAAAGAATAGAAGAAAGCGCTGCAAAGAAGATGATGTTCGGTAATACCTGCACCGCAAAAATATAGGCCCAGTTACCGCTGGCATCTGCCAGTGCGCCGAACATGAATTCCGTACCGGCATGACTGTTATTGATCAGCGCTACAAAAGAACTGGATACAGAAGAAAGAACGCTGCGGAATATTTCAGGATTACATAATCGCGTAAATACACAAATAGCCAGCAGGATGCAGGCTGTAAGGATCGTCCATTTCAGTAACTCCAGTGAGCGCTTCTGCAGTATCCTGATCATGGCTACAATAGGAACAAGACCCACTGTAAAGGCAATGGCCGGAAATGCATACTGATGGCTGCGAATGATACCGAAATAAAAACCTGCAAGGCCTGCCAGTGCCAACAGCCAGCTCAGCGCATCTTTGGGCAGATCAAAACCTTCCTGCTGTTTCCTGCGGAAGCGGTTAAAGATGAAGATCAGCACCATGATGATGAAGAGTTCCCAGAAAACGGGTTGCCCGCCGGCCTGGGTGTTGAGTACACCCATAGCAAACATTACCTGTGCAAAGATGCCCAGCCCTACCAGTTTCCAGTTAATGGCTTTACGATTATTGCTCAGCAGATAACAAACCAGGATAAGAAAGAACATTCCCAGGAATCCACGGGTAAGATTTTCCCAATGTAGCATGCATTAACAGGTTTGATTGTGAGGTTGCATATTATAGAGCAAAATAAGGGAAAGTAGCCATATGAAGAGAAAAGGCCTGCAATTTTATTTGATAATGCGGCGGTGTTATATGAAAATTAATTTTATATGGTTAACTTGTGGCAGGTTTTTCAATTATTTCGCGTGGCCTTTACCCTTACCTTAGTATGTTAAGATTCAACCGTTTGTTTATTTACCTGTGCGTACTCTTTATTCCCAATATAGCCACCGCACAAACTGCAGGATTCCTGGCACCGGATACGGTCTGCGTCAATGAGCCCATCAACCTTCAGAATACTTCCACCGGCGTAACCAATTACTTATGGAACTTTTGTTCCGGTACGGTGTATAGCGCTCCTCAACTGGTGAACCTTGGCAATCCCGGGGGGAATTTCAAAGACCCGGTATTCTCTGCTATTGCCAAAGAAGGGAATAACTACTACGTGTTTGTGGTGAATAATACGGATCCGGACCTGATAAGACTTGATTTCGGCAATAGTTTGCTAAACACACCGGTGGCTACCCGGCTCCTGAACCTGGTACCGCCCAGCGGGGAGGGTATCCAGATCGTGCAGGATGCTACAGGCTGGCATGCGATCATTGTAGGGGGAACTGTGGCACAGGGCTCCAGGATTGTGAGAGTGGATTTCGGGGCTTCCCTGGCTAACAATGCACCCTCCGTTACCAACTGGGGGAACAGGGGCAATATGGCTTATCCTACAGACCTGTATATTTTCCAGGAAGGAGGAAGGTATTATGGCTTCACCAATAACTTCGAAAATTCCACTATTACCCGGCTGGATTTTGGAACTGATTTCAGTAATCCGCCAACTGGTTTTAACATGGGTAATTTCAGTGGATTGATGAACAGGCCTTCCGGTATTTTTGCGGTGCAGGAAAATGCCAACTGGTACCTCCTGGTAACCAATGAAGGTTCCAATAAGCTGGTCCGGTTAAATTTCGGAACTTCTTTGCTGAATAACACACCTGTTGCCGTAGACCTTGGTAATCCAGGGAATGCATTTAATCATCCAAGGGATATCAGTGTTGTGAAAGAGTGCGGCCAGACGATGGCCGTGGTGGTGAATGGTGTCCTCAATGGTACACCCTCTATTTCCAGGTTAAACTTTGCAGGTGGGGTAGCCGGAACACCCAGTGGTACCGACCTGGGTAATCCGGGATCAACACTGGCTTTTCCCGCTTCCATTTCTTCTGTGTTCCGCGTAGACAATGAATTGTATGCATTCATTCCAAATGTGCAGAATGGCACTATGAGCCGTGTGGCATTCAGGAGTTGTTCGGATGCCAGTATTCCGAATGCAACAACCGCCACACCACCTGCTTTTCATTATACCCGGCCGGGGCATTATACCGTAAACCTGATCACAGATGAAGGAACACCTTTTCAGCAGAACTTCTGTAAGAACATTGTAGTAGTAGATCCTCCGGCTGTATCGCTTGGAACGGATATCATTGTTTGCAATGGAGCTACCGTTAATCTGAATGCCGGCGGAGGATTCAGCCGTTATTCCTGGAGTACCGGTGCTAATACACAGCAAATATCTGTGACCACTTCCGGGCTGTATGATGTAACGGTAGATAATGGCGGATGTACTGCAACAGATCAGATACAGGTAACGTTCAATAATATCCTGGTCATCAATCCTGTTACCACGGACATTGATTGTACGCATCCCACGGGTACTGCTACCATTGGCGTGGCCGGTGGCACGGCGCCATACAGATATACCCTGGATAATGGAACGGAAACCACCGGTAATGTATTCTCCGGCCTGGCGCAGGGAAATCATACCATCAGCGTAAGGGATGCAGTTGGATGTATCACCACAGAAACTTTTGTCATCAACGTTGATAATACAAAGATCATTCGTTTTACAGCGTCCGGGCAGAACCCTACCTGCTTCGGTTTACAGGATGGCACTATTTCAGCGTTGGTAACACAGGGTATTCCTCCATTTCAGTTTGCGCTGGGAACGCAGCCATTTCAAACGCAACCGGACTTTACAGGATTAGCCGGAGGTACCTATAAAATATATGCACGGAACGGTGTTTGCCTGGATAGCCAGATGGTGACCCTTGTAACACCTGCACAGGTTGCAGGTACAGTAGCAGCGCTGGATGAAATGTGCGACAACGGAAATGGTTCAGCACGCATCACCATCACCGGCGGCACAGCGCCTTACGATATCCTGTGGAGCGATGGCACTTCCAATACCACGCTCACGGGTTTGTCCGCAGGTGATTACAGCGTAACAGTGAGTGATGTGAATGGTTGCGGCAGTACAACGGATTTCAGTATTGCCAATAACAGAACAGACCGCGTGCGTATCATTAATAACGATACAACGATCAATATCGGAGATGAGATCATCCTGAGAGCAGAAAATGCGCCGGATTATGTATGGGAACCGATAGACGGCGGGCTGAGCAGTTTAACCGGTGCTATTACCACTGCGAGGCCTGTGAGAGATACGCGGTATATTGTACGTACACTTACAGGTACTAACTGTGTTACTTCAGATACAGTGAACGTTACGCTCACTTATAACAGGTCTTTCCAGATGCCCACTGCATTTTCTCCCAACAGGGATGGTGTGAACGATCTGTTCCGTCCTAAAAGCCAGGGGCTGGTGGTGTTTCATATGCTCATTTACAACAGGTGGGGGCAGTTGCTGCATCAGACCGCAGATCACCGGAAAGGATGGGATGGTAAGTTCAATAATGTTATAGCGGATATTGGCACTTATATCTACGTGGTAGAATATGGTTTCTGGGATGATACAGGAAAAATAGTGATAGAAAAGAAACAGGGTTCTTTCACCCTGATACGGTAATAAAAAAGGCCACTCACATGAGTGGCCCTTTCAGTTTTATGCTTCTCTAAAAGATTAGAGGTTTGCCTGAATTTTCTTTTCCAGTACAGATCTTGGAACAGCGCCCACCTGCTTGTCTACCACCTGGCCATTTTTGATGAACAGGATAGCAGGGATACTGGTGATGCCGTAGTTCATGGAGATCTGAGGGTTGTTGTCTACATTCACTTTACCTACGTTCACTTTACCATCGTAGTCTTTAGACAATTCTTCGATCACTGGTCCGATTGCGCGGCAAGGACCACACCATTCTGCCCAAAAGTCTACCACGGTTAATTTATCCGAATTCAATACACTGGATTGAAAGTTCGCATCTGTGAATTCTAAAGCCATTTTTATAGATTTAAAAGTTTATAATTTCTATGATTGGTTTCTGTGTTTCGCGCTGCAATATATGCAAAAACTAAACCGGTGTAAAAGTACTGCTTTTTTGACACGCCTACTTATTGATTGTGTCAATATAGATATCGATGTCCGGCTGTTTCATTAAAAACTGCGCCAGTTCGTCATTCATCTCAATATGCCGGTTAAAAGTATGCAGTTTTACGGTCAGATCTTCCTGCCGGTCTATCAGCTGCAGGTAAATCTCACATTTTCCGGGGTTTTTAGCCGCATTATCCACCAGGAAGTCGATTATCTCCGGTGTAATGTGCTGCGGCTGGGTAACCAGCCCTAATTTCCTCGTATGTGCCCTTTTTACCTCCTGGAGCAGGTGCATGCCCTGGATCTTGAATTCGTACTCGTTTTCGTTAAAACGCTTGGATTTGAAGGCGCCATTCACATATAAACAGAGCCCTGCCTTGAAATGGGTAGTGAATTTCAGGTAATCCTCGCTCCAGAGGGCAAATTCGAACTTCCCGGTCATATCCTCCAGCGCCATGATCCCGAACTGTTTATTGTTCCGGGAGATCCTTTCCACTGCGCTGGTCACAAAAACAGCCATACGGAAGGAGCGTTCCCGGCCTTTATTGTTGTCTGAAGCCACGGAAATGAGGTTCTGGTAGTCCAGCACTTCCTGGATGGTGTTCATATTGTAATACTTCATCTCAAACTTATAATCGTCCAGCGGATGCCCGGAGATATAGATCCCTGTTACATCCCGTTCGTTATTAAGTTTGATGGTGAGTGGCCACTGATCGCAGTTGGGGATCTTGGGAGGCTGGATGTCCAGCATCATATCGTCTCCAAAGAGGCCGCCGGAGTTCTGGCTACCGGCCTGAACCTGCTGCCCGAACTTCACGATCTTATCCAGCCCGGTGGTATTGTCGCCATCTGCTTTGTAGAAATATTGTGCCCGGTGCAGTTCCGGAAAGCAGTCGAAAGCGCCGGACATGGCCAGGGCTTCCATGGATTTCTTGTTCACGGCACGCTGGTTCACCCGTTTCACCATATCGAAAATAGTGGCGTATGGCCCGTCTTTTTCCCGCTCTTCAATAATACTTTCAATAGCTGCTTCACCCACACCTTTCAGGCCGGCCAGTCCAAAACGTACCTGGCCTTTTTTATTTACGGCAAACCCTTTATAAGATTCGTTCACATCAGGTGGTAATACATCCAGGCCCATGCGTTTACATTCTTCCATGAAGAAGGTGATCTTTTCCAGGTTACTGGCGTTGTTCAGCACAGCGGCCATGTATTCAGCAGGGTAGTGGGCTTTCAGGTAAGCCGTCTGGTAAGCCACAAAGGCGTAACAGGTGGAGTGGGATTTGTTGAAAGCGTAGGAGGCGAATGCTTCCCAGTCTGTCCAAACCTTATCACACATTTTCAGATCATGGCCATTCTCTTTACAGCCGGCCATGAACTGTGCTTTCATTTTATCCAGTACAGCTTTTTGTTTCTTACCCATGGCCTTCCGCAGTACGTCCGCATCTCCTTTGGAGAAGTTGGCCATCTTCTGGCTGAGCAGCATCACCTGCTCCTGGTATACGTTGATCCCGTAGGTTTCCGCGAGGTATTCCTCCATGATGGGTACATCGTAGATCACCGGCTCCAATCCGTGCTTACGGCGGATAAAGGTGGGGATGTACTCCAATGGGCCGGGGCGGTACAGGGCGTTCATGGCAATAAGGTCAGCAAATTTATCCGGCTTCAGCTCACGGAGGTACTTCTGCATCCCCGGGCTTTCAAACTGGAACGTACCGTTGGTTTCTGCTTTCTGGTATAATTCGTATGTAAGTGCATCATCCAGCGGAATATCATCTATCACGATGTCTATGCCATGGTTCTTTTTAATCAGCTGAAGGGCATTCTTAATAATGGTGAGGGTCTTCAGACCCAAAAAGTCCATCTTAATAACACCCGCGCTCTCAATGATATTTCCTTCAAACTGGGTCACCAGCAGGTCGGAATCTTTTGCTACAGCAACGGGGATCAGTTCAGAGAGGTCCTGCGGCGCAATGATGATACCTGCTGCGTGGATGCCGGTGTTCCGCACGGAACCTTCCAGTACGCAGGCTTCCCGGAGTACCTCTGCCTGAAGGTCGTTCCCTTTGATCAGTTCCCGGAGTTTCTTTACATTCTCAATATCCTCACCGGCCAGTCCCTCTTTCTCCTGGAGGCTCTTTTCACCTTCCAGCGGCGCATTAAAAATGCGGGAGAGCTGAATACCGGGTTTATCCGGTACCATTTTGGCCAGCATGTTGGATTCCATGAGCGGCAGGTCCATTACACGGGCAACGTCCTTGATACTCATTTTAGCGGCCATGGTACCATAGGTGATGATCTGTGCTACCTGTTGCTTGCCGTATTTCTGAACAACGTAATCAATTACTTTCTGACGGCCTTCATCATCAAAGTCCGTATCAATATCGGGCATGCTCTTACGTTCCGGGTTAAGGAAACGCTCAAACAGCAGATCGTATTTAATAGGGTCAATATTGGTTATACCAATGCAGTAAGCTACGGCAGATCCTGCTGCAGAACCACGGCCCGGGCCGATGAATACACCGAGATCACGACCGGCTTTAATAAAGTCCGATACAATGAGGAAGTACCCGGCAAACCCCATCTTCTCAATAACATCCAGCTCAAAGTTGATACGTTCTTCTATCTCCGCCGTCATCTCTGCATAACGCTGATGCGCACCTTCCATGGTAATATGGCGGAGGTATTGATCCTGCGTGAAAAAATTGGCAGGGATGGGGAAGTTGGGCAGGAGGATATCCCGCTTGAGGTCCAGCAGCTCTATCTTATCAACGATCTCGTTTGTATTGTCTATCGCCTGCGGAAGATCAGCGAACAGTTTCGTCATTTCATCCGTGGTCTTGAAAAAGAACTCATCGTTATAAAATGCGAAACGTTTATTCTTCGTCATCACATCGTCGTCAGAAAAGTCTTTCATGGTAGGTGTACTTTTCTTTTCGCCGGTGTTGATACAAAGCAGGATGTCGTGTGCGTTGGCGTCTTTCTTTTCTACATAGTGAGAGTCGTTGGAGGCAATGATCTTCACATTGTATTTATGTGCAAACCTTACCAGCACTTCATTCACGGTGATCTGTTCAGGTATGCCGTGGCGTTGCAGTTCTACGTAGAAGTCTTCTCCAAAGATATCCAGCCACCATTTGAACTCTTTTTCTCCGGCTTCTTCTCCATGACGCAGAATGGTCCTTGGAACGGAAGCACCCAGGCAGCAGGTGGTAGCGATCAGCCCCTCATGATGTTGAAGGATCAGTTCTTTATCGATACGCGGATATTTACCATACAGCCCTTCTGTGAATCCGAGAGAACAAAGTTTGATGAGATTGCGGTAACCTACATCATCCTTTGCGAGCATCACCTGGTGGTAACGTGCATCTTTTTCTTCCCTTGTAAACTGGCGCTTGTGGCGGTTCTCCACCACATAAAATTCGCAGCCCACAATAGGCTTCACTTTCAGACGTTTATCCTTTGGATCTTCCGGATTTAACTTGTTATTGTATGCTTCTGCAACAAATTGAAATGCACCGAACATGTTGCCATGGTCAGTGATGGCAAGAGCGGGCATGTTATCCGCCATTGATTTCTTGTAGAGCGACTTAATATCGGCAGCTCCGTCCAGCAGTGAGAACTGCGTATGCACGTGCAGGTGAGAAAATTTCATTTTTTCAGATTGTATGGAAGCAGACTAAACGGCAAAAATCGACATTTTTTTTATATTGCAGACTTTTAAAACTGGTGTTCATGATTAGAAGAACGGGGAAAATGTATCTGATATTGCCAATATGCGCACTCCTGCTGGGAAGTTGCGCACTGCTGAAGCCTCGGCAGGAAACGGCAAAAGAAACAACGGCAAAACCTGCAAATGAAAAATTGGTCTTTATTGACGGCATTGCCACTTCCCGTGAAGGTAAAACTTCTGAACACCGTACAAAAAACCGCAATACGCCCATTTCCTCCGTACCTACCGGTGTAAACAGTATTGAAGAAGCCCGGCCCTGGCAATTTAAATATGCCCAGCTGCTGGACCTGCCGGTGGAAAATGTGGTGAATGAAAAACTTTTCGGTTTCATTGAAGAATGGTGGGGCACTCCTTACCAGATGGGAGGAAGTTCCAAAAGCGGCATCGACTGCTCCAATTTTGTAAACACACTCATGGCTGCCGTTTTCCAGATCAACCTGATGGGCAATTCCGTGCAGCTCTATAGCCAGGTGAAAAAACTCCATAAACGCGGTGAGCTCCAATTAGGCGACCTGGTATTCTTTGCCATTAACCGCAAAAAGCGTATTTCCCATGTGGGTATCTACCTGGAGAACGACCGCTTTGTACATGCCTCTTCCAGCGCGGGAGTTATGATCAGCGATCTGCGGGAATCTTACTGGGTAAGGTACTATGCCGGTGCCGGCAGGATCAATTAAGGGAGCATGTGGCAGGATCAATTAACGAGCACGCCGCAGATCAATTAACGCTTGTTTTTCATATTATCATTAAATGCAGGTTGACTTTTGTATTTTTGCCCCATTTTAAAGCAATCTGATATTTATGGGTTTTGATATTGCTGCAGTTAATTTCCTGTTCTTTGCCAAAAAGAAGAACGTCAACTTTACGAAAACACTCATGCTGGGGCGCCATAATTACTACCTGGATGCCCCGGATCTGCAGAAATGCCTGGAAAAGAATGGCCGGCCCGCCGGCGAAGCTGCGGCTATACTCAAAGAAGACCCTGCGTATGTGGAACCTTTCCTCCGCTCCCTGGGTGCTGCAACCGTGCATAGCATGGATGCCTCCACTTACGAAAACGCCACCATTGTACACGATCTGAATAAACCTATACCGGCAGAGCTGGAACAGCAGTATGACCTGGTGATAGATGCCGGTACCCTGGAACATGTGTTCAACTTTCCGGAGGCCATCGGTAATGCCATGAAAATGGTAAAGCCGGGCGGCCACTTCCTTAGCATCACCATTACCAATAACTTTTTCGGGCATGGGTTTTACCAGTTCAGTCCCGAATTGTTCTATCGTGTGTTGTCTCCTGAGAACGGCTATGTGATGGAACAGATGTTTTTCACTACCACCCGGCCCTTTGCGCCCTGGTATGAAGTACCTGATCCCAAAGTAGTGAAGAGCAGGGTGCTGCTGCAAAATGCACGGGAATCCTACCTGCTGGTGCTGGCAAAGAAAACGGCGCATCAGCCTTTATTCACCACTACTCCGCAGCAGAGCGATTATGAATTTGCCTGGCAGCAGGAGGGTACGCAGGAAGCTAAAAGCAAAAGTGCCATTCAATCCCTCGCGGCTATGCTGCCCGAAACATTGAAGAGCAGGATCCGGCACTGGCGCACGGGTATCAGGAACAAAAGGCTGCAGGTGATCACCAAAGATTACGGCAACGGGCTAAAAGATTTTTTCAGGAAAGTAAAATAACCAAGCATGGATCTGGTAGAGCAAAAATACTGGGACGACAGCTACAACAGCTTCACCTATTTTGTGGCAAATGATATCGTTACCCAATGGATGAATAAACATGCCGCTTACCTGGAAAAAGGAGGCCAGTTATTTGAGCTGGGATGTTATCCCGGAAGATATATAGCACACCTGGGAAAGATGGGGTTTGTTGTGAACGGGATGGACCTTGCGCCCAATATGGATGAAGGTTTCAGGGCCTGGCTGCAAAAGGAGGGCGTGCAAACCGGTATGCTGGAAAAAGGGGATGTGCTGGCCTATGCAGCCAACACCACAGACAGGTATGATATGGTATGCTCTTTTGGATTCATAGAACACTTTCAGAATTTCCAGGAGATCATTGCACTGCACGATAAGCTGCTGAAGCCCGGTGGGAAGCTGATGATCACCACGCCTAATTTCCGTGGAGGGCTGCAGCAGTTCCTGCACCGGAACCTGGATAAAGGAAACCTGGACCGCCATTACCTGCCTTCCATGAAACCATATCTCTGGAAAGCGCAGCTGGAGCAATTGGGATATGATGTGCAATTTGCCGGATACTTTGGCCGCTTCGATTACTGGTACGATGTACAGGAGCGCAGCTCCCTGCAGAAGCTGGGCAATAAAGTGGTACATAAGCTCACGCCGCTGTTAAGGCAGTTGCCGGATGCTGCGTTTCAATCTCCCTATTGCGGCATCCTGGCTCAAAAGCGTAAAGCATGAAGATAGCGTTACTGTTTATCTGTACCGGCAAGTACAGTATTTTCTGGAAGGATTTTTATACAAGCGCGGAACAGTACTTTGTGCCGGGTGCAGAGAAAGCATATTTTGTATTTACGGATGATGCAGACCTGCCATTCAAAGATGCGCAGAACGTACATGTACATCACCAACAAAAGCTGGGCTGGCCCTATGATACGTTGATGCGCTTCAGCATCTTTTCCCGCGTGGAAAAAGAACTGGCGGCTTTTGATTATATCTTTTTCTTCAATGCCAATACAGAATTCATCAAACCCATAACAGCAGCAGAAATATTACCAACCGATGCAGAAGATGGTTTAACCGTGGTATTACATCCCGGTTATTATAACAAACCGCTGAAAGCATTCCCTTATGAAAAAACACAGAAGAAGTCCACTGCCTATATGCCTTCCAACGAGCGCCACCAGTATTTCCAGGGATGCCTGAATGGCGGTACGGGCAAGGCTTACCTGCAACTGATCAGGCAATTAACGGAGAACACGCAGAAAGACCTCGATAACGGCATCATTGCCATCTGGCATGATGAGTCACAGCTTAATAAATACGTGGCGAATAAACATCCTAAAGTACTAACACCCGGTTATGCATACCCTGAAGGTTGGGACCTGCCTTTTGAAAAGGCCATCCTGATGCGGGATAAAGGCCGGTTCGGCGGCAGCGATTTTATGCGCCAGACCACACCGGAAGCACCGCTGAATACATTTCAACTCATTATCCGCAAGATCAAACGTTTATTTTCTTAAGTATTTCCGCACGATAGCCAAACCTTTGTGCCATGTTTCCGTAACATCCTGCGACCATTCAAAGAAGATAATGGGCCCCAGGAACACCGCCATGAACCAGGCAGTACGCAGTATTACCCGGAGGTAATGATTTTCCGGAACAATCAGGTAATAGGCAACTACCCAGCCCAGCAGGGCCAGCAGCACCACATACAGGGTCTTCATGGTGAAGGGCTGTAACTGGTACATACGTGCCAGGAAGCTATAGCGTATAAGTGTGAAGAGGAAGATGGTGATCAGTTGCGAAATGCCGGGGCCTGTGATGCCCAGGTGTTTAATGAACAGGTAGGTGAGGGGAACGCTCAAAGCGATCAGGATGAGGTTGGACACAAAATCAAAACGCCACATATTGGAAGTGCCAATGATCTGCCCGTTCACACCTGCGCCTAATTCTATGATCCTGCTCACGCCGTAGAAAAGAATGATGTAACGGCCTTCCCAATACAAGGGGTTTAAGCCCAGGATCTTGTAAGCGGATTCCAGGTTGAGCCAGATCATCATAAAGATCAGCAGCGAAAAAATAAGCATGGTCATGGAAGAGCGTTTATAGATCCGCTGAATGGCATGCATATCCCTGTCTTTCCAGGCTTTGGCCAGCACAGGTACGGCAATGGCCACTACGCTCCGCTGCGGTACCTGTATCACATTGCTCACGTAAGTATTGAATTCCAGTACGGCGGTATAAGAAAGCCCTTTGGTACTGGTGATCAGCATCGCGTCTATGTTCTGTTGCACAGCATTGAAGATGCTGCCGCCAAAGATCCAGAGATTGAACGTCATCATCTTATTGGCCAGCCGCCTGGTGACGCTGCTTGTTTTGAAAGAGAAGTAAAGGGTGTCCTGCGATTTCAGGTACAATAGCAGGGCAAAAAAGAGCACGGCATATAAAAAAGCAAATGCCCAGATGAACTGTACCGTGGTGAACAGCTGGAACACCAGTACAACGATCAGGATGGAAGTGAGGGCACGCAGTAATACTTCCTTTAAAAAGATCGGGAAAACAGACTTATAGTGGTTATAGCTGAAGTTCTCAAAGAGTGTGAACAGTAACAGGAAAAAAGAAAAAGGATAAATGAGATAGAAATATTGCAGGAATAAAGGCGCCAGCTGGTATTTGCGTTCGATCAGATCGTGGAATACTATCGTACCTGCTGTTACGAGCAGGAAGCCCGTCATGCTTACGATCAGTACAATGCCAAAGAGGTCCCTGCGTTTGATGGGCAGATAATCCCGGTAATATGGATAGAACTTATTGAGCAGTGTAGCCGTGCCAAAAGAGGCAAAGGCATAAAAGATCATGGAAGTGCTGAAGAAGATCCTGGTAAGGCCATATATCTCAGGAGGTACGTATGTACTGAAGAGGTAAGCATTCAAAGCACCAATAGCAAAACCTATATAGGTAATGATGGAAGAGCGGATACTTTGATTTCTGATTATTCCCATAAAATTGGCTCCGGAAGCGTAATCAATAATAATGAACGCGAAAATAGATATTTTTACGGCCAAAATGAGAAAGCTTTGATCCTTGTTCAACTGAAAGGCGGCCTGGGCAACCAGATGTTCCAGTATGCAGCTGGCCGCTCCCTGGCTTTAAAATACCGTGTACCCCTGTTGCTGGACCCTGCCAGCTACGAACCCCGGCAGGCCGGCATGTATGCGTTGAACGGGTTAAACATAACAGCAGCTGTAGCCGGGCCTGAAGACCTGGCAGCCTTCCGGCCCGGAACGATCGGCAAAGTACTCAACCGGGTATTGCCGGTGCAATTCCGCAGGGTCTATAAAGAGCCTCATTATGAATTCGATCCTTATTTCTTCCGGGCGAGCCCTCCTGTATACCTGAGGGGATACTGGCAAAGCTGGCGTTATTTTGAACCCGTGCAGGATACTATCCTGAAGGATTTCACTTTCGCCATTCCTTTTTCACAACAGGTGCTGAACAAAGCTGCTGAATTACAGGCAACGGAAAGTATTGCCATGCATTTCCGCCGGGGCGATTATACGGATGCCGCCACCGCGGCTTATCATGGGATCTGTGAACCGGCTTATTACGATGCTGCTGCGGCATACATGCTTACACATCATCCGCAGGCGAAATTCTATATTTTTACAAACGACCCTGCCTGGGTAAAAGATAATCTTCCGGCAGGTATTGCCTACGAGATCGTAAGCGGGGAACTGAGCCATACCCAGTATGAAGACCTCTTCCTGATGAGCCATTGCAGGCATCAGATCATTGCCAACAGTAGCTTTAGCTGGTGGGCAGCCTGGTTGAACAGGTATAAAGAGAAACGGGTAGTTGCACCTGCTAAATGGTTTGCTGTAGACACCCTGAGTGCAAAAGACCTTATTCCCGCCAGCTGGCACAGCATATAACATATGTCCGGATCACCACTCATATCAGTTCTATTACCGGTCTATAACAGTGCCGCGTTCATTGCAGCTACCCTGCAAAGCATCCTTGCGCAAACGGAAGGGAACTTTGAATTGCTGGTGCTCAACGACGGTTCAACGGATGAAAGTGAACAGCTGATCCGGTCTTTTTCGGATAGCCGGATACGTTATTTCCATCATCCCAATATGGGACTGGTGGGTACGCTGAACCGCGGGATCGCAGAAGCCAGGGGCACTTATATTGCCCGGATAGATGCGGATGATATCTGCCTGCCCGAACGTTTTGCCAAACAGGCTGCCTGGCTGGAAGCCTATCCGCAAACGGCACTGGTTGGCTGCTTTATCACTTTTATTAATGAGGAAGGTGTGGAAACGGGTACCTGGCCGGCAGACCGGGATAATTATACCGCCACACAAATAACCCAAACGCTGCCTTACATCAATTGTATGGCGCACCCGGGTATTATGATAAGAACGGCCGTATTAAAACAATATTTGTACAATCCTGCACAGCAGCATATAGAAGATTATGATCTCTGGCTGCGCATGCAGGCGGAGGGAGAAGTGATGGAGAAAGTACCGGAAACATTATTGCTTTACCGGGTACACAGTGCGTCTGTCACCGCTGTGAATATCAAACGGCAGAACCTTTTCTTTAAACAGTTCCATTGCAAAAGACGTTACCTGGCAGCCAGGCTGGCGAAAGGCCGCTTCAATGGTTTTGATGCCAGGGTAGTGGCGGGCATGTGCAAAGATGGTATCACAGGTATCGTTAAATGGATCAAACAAAGGATGTAATGTATCAGTGGCTCATTTTAAAAAGACGGATAGAAGGGATCTTTATTTTCCCGTTTGCCTTACTGGGCAGACTGATAGCATATTTCAGACCATTGCCTGAAGAATACGATCTCTTTTTGTTCTTTCCCTTTTACCATGTGGGCGGTGCGGAAAAAGTACACAGTGAAATAGCACAGTTATTCCCGGAGAAAAAGGTGATCATCTTCTTCACCAAAAGATCCGTGAACGATGCCATGCTGCCGAAGTTTAAAGGTAGCAACATCACCATCCGGAATATTTCCCGTTATACGGATAACAAGTACCTGTACTTTAATAACCTGGTCTTCCGCGGTATCATTGCTGCTTATATCAGCAGGCAGGTGAAAGCCCCTGTGGTGTTTAACGGGCAATGTAATTTCGCCTATAAGCTCAGTCCGCATGTACCGGCCCGTATCCGGCAGGTAGAGCTTATTCATTCTTTCTGTAGTTTTTCTTATATCCGTATTCCTTTTATTCCTTTTTATACAGCAACGGTAATGATCAGCCGCGATAGTATACGGGAACATATTGCTTTGTATAAAGCGTATAAGATCCCTAAAAGCTATGCTGATAAGATACAACTGGTGATGAACGGGATACCGTTACCGGCAGTGCAACCGCCAAGGCCTTCCAACCTGATGCTTTACGTGGGCCGCGGCACTGCGGAAAAACGCCCATACCTCGTGGCCCGCATTGCACAGCAGGCAAAGACCATCGCCGGTTTTATGGGTGCGGTGGAGGAAGCCATCCCTGCAGAATTGCGCACTTATTGCCATTTTTACGGGGAGCAAACAGATGCTGTTGCCATAGACCGCATCTACCGCGAACACCAGGTGATTGTGATCACTTCTTCCCGGGAAGGTTTCCCGATGGTGATCATGGAAGCGATGGCGCGCGGACTGGCTGTGCTGTCAACAGATGTGGGAGATATTCCGTATCATGTGAAGAACGGGGAGAACGGTTTTCTGCTGGACCATACCAAAAAAGAAAAAGAACTCGTAAGCCTGGCGGCAGACCTGCTGGAGATCTGGCAATCAGATCCCTCACTGCTGGAAACCATTGCCCGGAACAATATCGCCTATGCGCAGGAACATTTTGGCATGAACGACTTTGCGCAGGCCTATCGTAAGCTGTTATTATGAAGCAATTATCCATCATCATCATCACGTATAACCGCCCGGAAGACCTGGGAATACTGCTGCGTAATATTACGGAGCAGCAACAGGCTGCGGAGTTACTGGAAGAAGTGATCATCATCAATAATGCTTCCACGGCAGACTATGGCCCGGTAGAACAATTCATTGCCGCACATCCGGAGATCCCTTTCCGTTACCAGTATTCGCAGGAGAACCTGGGTGTGGCCAGGGGACGTAATGCAGGGATAACACAGGCAAAAGCACCTTTGCTGGTAACGATAGATGATGATGCCTGGTTCAGGGATAAAGATGCGCTGGTGCAGATCGTGGCTGCCTTTCATGCTGCTTACCTTACCTCTAATAACACCGGCATCCTTTGTTTTAAAGTACTGTATGCCAGTACCGGGCAAATGCAGGTGAATGCTTTTCCGCACAAACAATTTGAAGCGTATAAAGATAAAGCACAGTTCCTGGCCCCATATTACATTGGCTGCGGGCATGCCATCCGAAAAGAAGTGTATGATAAAGCAGGTTTATACCCTGTAGATTTCTTTTATGGTATGGAAGAATATGATCTTAGCTACCGGGTCATCAACCTGGGTTATTCCATAGCATATACGGCAGACATTGTAGTGCTGCATAATGAATCTCCGCTGGGGCGTACGCCGCAGATGATCAAAATGAAGATGTTGTGGATCAACAAAAGTAAAGTGGCCTACCGTTATCTGCCTTTTGTTTACTTTATCAGCACGGCGGCTATGTGGTCCCTTGAATTCCTGCAAAAGAGTGCCTGGAACTGGACGGAGTGGTTCAAGGGCTGGATAGAGATCATCCGGATACCAGGCAAAGAAAAGCGGCAGCCATTACATGCTGCCGCCCGGAAATATCTGAAGGCTGTAAAAGCCCGTTTGTGGTATTAAGCTTGTTGTGATTTCACACTTTTCCTTATTTCAAATGCAATAGCACCTGCCAGTATTAACAGCATTAATATGGAGGACCAGCGTGTGATGGCATTACCGAGGTAATAAGAGCGCGGCTCAAATTTCATTTCTATCTTATGATCGCCTGCGGGTATTTTCACACCACGCAACAGGTAGTTCACCCGAACGATCTCATCTTTCTTGCCATCTATATATACATTCCAGCCGGCAGGATAGTAAATATCAGAGAATACCGCAAAACCTGGTTTACTGTTGGAGCTTGTATAATCCAGCTGATTTAAACCGTATTTCGTGAGTTTAATACGACTGCTGGAATCTTTAGCCGGTGCGAGGCCATTGAGTTCCGGTTTGAACCGAACATCTATTACGGCAGCATGATCGGTGGGCAGGCTGTCCAGCGCTTTCATTTCATCGTCTGCATTTTTTGCCCATACAAGGCTGTCTACAAACCACGCATTACCTAATGCACCGGGGTTTACCTGGTAAGCCAGCTGCTGCTGCCCTTGTGGATTATTATCTGCAAAGATGATGTATTTGGCATTCAGCATATTGATCACGTGCGGATTGCCTTTGCTGATCTGATGATCTATCAGGTCCTGGAAGCGCGCGAGTTTCACCGGGCTGTAACCGCCTACTGACCTGTGATGATAAGAACTCATGGCATCCATGAAATTAACGGTGTTGAATACACGGTAGTAAGGATCCGTATCCTGCTTGATAGCCTGGTCTACCGGGCTGGGAGCAAAGGAGCTTTTATAATCGGTAGGTGTTACGTAGAACCTTTTACCCAGGTAACGGCTATCTATCAGCATCTGGTCCAGCGCTACGATGATCGTGAGCGCGGCCAGGAACTGGCCCATCTGGATCTTCTGTTTAATGAAAGCCCAGATCAAACCAGCAGAGAGTAATATGATTGCCAGGGTACGGAAAGTATCTATCCGCATCAGTGAAGCACGGTCCTCTATCATGGCATTCAATAAGGTATCCATAGCTTGCGGGTTACCGCCGGTGAATTGCTGATAGAAACCTTTTGCAGGGTCTGTGGCAGAGCTGAAATCCAGCATGCCAAAAGAAGCTACCAGCAACAGCAGGCAAAGGCCGCCGGTGATATATACCGTTTTCTTGAGTTGCTTCAGCAGCAGGTCTTTATTGATGGCGTTGGTCACCACATCGTTCAATGCCCAGCAGGCCAGGAAGGGTACCAGCAATTGTGGTAATACCAATGCCTGGGAAGGTGCACGGAACTTGTTGTATAAAGGAAGGTGATCAAAAATGAAATAGTTGAAGATGGCGAAATGATCGCCCCAGGCCAGGAATACACCCAGTATACAGCCTGCAAGGATCCACCATTTGTGAAAGCTCTTCACCACAAAGAGCGCCAGTACAAACAGGAAAATGATCACGGCGCCCCAGTAGATACCGCCATCCACCATAGGTTGCGGCCCCCAGTAACGCGGCATGTTCTCTACGATCTGTTCAGCCTGAACCTGTGGTACGCCCAATTGGGTGATAGCTTTATAGGTTTTGCTGGAAGTACTCAGCGGTCCGTAAGTAGGGCCGCCATATAAGTTGGGAGAGAGGATAGTGAGTGTTTCAAAAGGCCCCTGGCTCCATTGGAAAGCATATCCTTTATCCAGGCCGCCGGCAGATTTATCACTTTCCTGGCCCGGAGGGGGTGTTAATTCAGAATGCCCGCCACGCATGGTGAACTTGCTGAATTCAGTGGTGGTCCATATGCTTACAGTAGAAGGTAATACGGACAAAGCACCAAAGAAAAGCAGCACGGCAGTGGCTTTAACATATTGCGGCACCTGCTTCTGGCGGATAGCATTTACAAGATGTGCAATACCAATGAACAGGCAAAGCAGCAGCATATAATATACCATCTGGTAGTGGCCCGAGGTGATCATGAGGCAAAGGGTGATACAGGTAATGATGCCCCCGATCAGGTACCGGCCCCGGTAGGTGAGGAGGATCCCCGCCAGTAAAGGCGCCATATAGGCGATCGTGAACATCTTGGTATCGTGCCCTGCAGATATAATGATAGGCGTATAAGAAGCAAAAGCAAAGGCAATAGCGCCGAGAATGGTCACCCATTGGCGGAAACGCATCACCTGCAAAAGGATATAGAATCCCAGCATGGCCAGGAAAAAGAAATTCACCGGCTTAGGCAAACCCAGGGTGAGCAGGGTATGCAGGTGATAGGTGTAGTTATCCTGTGCCATGAAGATCTGGTAAGTAGGCATCCCGCCAAACATGGCGTTGGTCCAGATAGGATTGATACCGGTACTATCTTTATAGGCACGGGCCTCCTGGCTCATGGCCTGCCATTGAACGGTATCGTGCTGTTTGATCTCCAGCCCATTCAATACCGGAAAGCAAAATACGAAAGACAATGCCAGGAAAATAAGGATGGCATACACATGCGGAAGAACAGCTTTTTGCCAGTTTTGCTTCATCGGGTATTTCAGGTTTAATTTTAAAGAATCCAAAATAACTGTATTTTATCGGAAATTTCAATATGAGTTGGCTACGTTTCCTGTTAAAGTTCAGCTTTATCTGTAATTGCTGTTATTTAATAGGGTTTATCATCAGAATGGTGGAGTATACAGATTCTTATCAGCATGTGGTGAAACACATCATGGTATTGGGCGGGCTGGTAGCTGCACCCCTTAATATCATCACCTGCCTCCTGACCACTATCTTATTATTAGCCCGGAAAGTACAGTGGGCAAATGTCCACCCTTATATTTTTATGCTGAATGTAATTATATTGCTGATCCAATTGGAACTGTTCATATGATAATCAATATTTTAAAGGATAAACCAACGAAGCTGTTTGTAATACTGAGTGGCATCTTTGTGGCCAATGCACTTATTGCGGAAATAATAGGCGTAAAGATCTTTTCCCTGGAAGCTACACTGGGCCTGGCGCCCACTAACCTCAAGATCTTCGGGGATGTATATAACTTCAGCATGACGGCAGGGGTATTGCTCTGGCCGGTGGTGTTCATTATGACGGATATCATCAATGAATATTACGGTATGAAAGGGGTGCGCTTCCTTTCCATGATGGCAGCCTTCCTGATCGTTTTCGCCTTTCTTATTTTCTTCTGGGCCATCCGTTTAACACCGGCGGATTTCTTTGTGAGCAGTAAGGTAAATTCAGGTGTACCGGATATGGATAAGGCTTATCAGCAGATCCTGGGGCAAAGTTCCCTGATCATCATCGGTTCTCTCACCGCCTTCCTGGTGGGGCAGCTGGTGGATGTATTTGCTTTTCACAGGATCAAAAAAGTAACAGGGGAGAAGAAGATCTGGCTGCGTGCCACCGGTTCCACTCTCATTTCCCAGCTGATAGACAGCTTTGTGGTGTTGTTCATCGCTTTTTACCTGGGGCCCAGGATCTATAATCCCAACGGGGATTTTGTATGGCCGCTCAGCCTGGTGTTAAGTGTTTGTGTGATCAATTACATTTATAAATTTGCAGTCGCTATCCTGTTAACGCCGGTGATCTACTGGATCCACGGGATCATAGAACGTTACCTGGGCCATAACAAGGCCGCAGAAATGAAACAAATGGCAATGAATAATTAATCAACATGTCCGATTTATTTACAGTCCGTGTATACGGGATCATGATCAATGAGAAAAAACAGGTATTGGTGAGCGACGAACACATTCGTGGCGGCTTATACACCAAGTTTCCCGGCGGTGGCCTTGAGTTTGGAGAAGGCACGCTGGAATGTATGGTAAGGGAATGGAAAGAAGAGATCAACCAGGATATTGAAGTAGTGGAACATCTTTATACCACGGACTTCTTCCAGATGAATGCATTTAACAACAAACAGCAGATCATCGCTATCTATTACCTTGTAAAAGGCATCTCACCTTTTAATATTCATACAGGCAGCAAACCATTTGACTTTGAATTGCCGGACGATCCGATGGTACAGATAGAAGGGGTGCGCTGGATAGACTGGGAGGACTTTACAGAGGATGCGATTACACTTCCCACAGATAAAAGAGTGACTAAGATCGTGAAGGAGCGGTTCTAGTTTAGAACCATTTCTTCTTCATAAAATACCAGCTCATGATCACTGCCGTAACAATGGCAATGGTGATGGGTATATAGAAGGCGTAGGTAGAATGGGCGTACGGAATTTCCACGTTCATGCCATAGATGCTGGCCACCAGTACAGGCAGGGTGAGCACGATGGTGATGGACGTGAGCCGTTTCATCACAAAGTTGAGGTTGTTGGAGATGATACTGGCAAACGCATCCATGGTACTGCTGAGGATGTTGGTGTAGATATTCGCCATTTCAAGCGCCTGGGAAGTATCTACGATCAGGTCATGCAGGAATTCCTTTTCATCTTCATTCAAACCCAGGAAGTTAGTGCGTTCCAGCTTCATCAGTAACAGTTCATTACTGCGCAGGGCCGTTACAAAATACACCAGGCTTTTCTGGATCCGCATCAGGTAAAGCAGCTCCTCGTTCTTATTGGAATCGTACAGTCTTTGTTCAGAAAGGTTACGGCGGTGGTTTATTTCCTTCAGGTAATCCAGGAAGTTCATCACCACTTTTTCAAATACCTTGAGTACCATCATATTCCGCTTTTCAGGATGGCGGTTATGGAAGGTGTTCAGGAATTTTTTGATGGCCGCATTATCGAAAGAATTTACCGTTACGATCTGGTTGTGTGTGAGGATGATCACAATGGGGATCGTAATGTAAAAGGCATCGCTTTCGTTGATGGAATTGTTTTCTGTAGGAGTTTTTAATACAATGAGCTTCACATTGTCTTCCAGTTCAAAGCGGCTCTTTTCGTCGATGTCCAGGGAGTCCGTTAAGAAGTCAAGGGGAATGTCCAGTTCTTCTGCTAACTGTTCAAATTCCGTCTGTTTCAGCGGGGGTGTAATATTCACCCAGGCGCCGTTTTCGGGCTCCTCAATTGCAACAGTGCGGGCATCGATATTTTTGAAGTACTGGATCATCCGGGCGCAAAGGTAGGGGAATTAATTTACCAATAGCTTGCGGGCTAAATATTAATATTTCCTTCAAATACCAGCGTAGCCGGGCCACAGAGCCAGATGTTGGAGAAACTGCGTTCCCCGTTCCTGGCAAACTGAATTTCCAGGTGTCCGCCGATGGTTTCCACCGGAATGGTATATTCGCCTGTTTCTGCGGGAGCAGCGGTTAATGCGGCGGCAGTTACGCCGGTACCGCAGGAAAAGGTTTCATCTTCCACGCCCCGTTCGTAGGTCCGTACAAATATCCCTTTGTCCATTTCCTGTACAAAGTTCACATTGGTACCTTCCGCGGCGAAGCGTTCATTATAACGAATGGCACGCCCTTCTTCGTATACATCCACTTCCTGTACATCCGTCACAAATTTCACGAAATGGGGGGAGCCGGTGTTGAGATAGAAATACATATTGCCTACTTCTATCCAGTCTACATCCTGCATTTTGAGGTTCACCCAGCCGTTTTCCCGGAAACTGGCTTCATGGGGGCCATCTACAGCAATGAACTTTACAGCAGGTTTCTCAATTCCCATCTGGCGGGCAAAAGCACTCAGGCAACGGCCACCATTACCGCACATACTGCCTTCACGGCCGTCTGCATTGTAATATTTCATCTGGAAGTCGTAATCAGCATGGTTTTCCAGCATCATTAATCCATCTGCCCCAATGCCAAAGCGGCGGTCGCACAGATGTGCGATCTGTTGCGTGGTGAGGGAGCTGTATTCGCCGTTCCTGTTGTCTACGATCACAAAATCGTTGCCTGTGCCCTGGTATTTATAGAAGTGTATGTTCATTTCGGTGCAAAGGTAAAATAGTTTTCTGAGGAATTAAGGGAGCCTGCTTTTAGTACCGGCAGTACTGCTATTGTGCGATACGCTCCAATGCCTGTGTGATCAGTTTTTCCACAGCAGCTCCGCCATCTGCACTGAATTCCTTTTTGATCCTGTTAGCCACAATGGCGCTGATAGAAAGGCATTCATGCCCTAAAACGCGTCCTAAGCCATAGATCCCCGCTGTTTCCATCTCAAAGTTGGTGATGTGCTGGTTTTCGTACCTGAAACCGGTAAGCTGGTCTATCAGTTCAGGATGGGAAAGCGCGCCACGTAATACGCGGCCCTGCGGAGCGTAGAATCCGGGACAGGTAACAGTGATGCCTGTATGAAAACCTTCTGTGAACTTTTCCTTCAGCTCTTTGGAGGCTTCAATCAGGTAAGGCCTGGCTGCGCTGGGTTGCATCCTGATCTGCCCCCTGAAGGCTTCCAGTAAGGAAAGTTCTTCCGGCGTGTTCTGATAGGTATAAAAGGGGAGAAGGTTATCCAGGCCAAGCCCGTGAGAGGAAACCACAAAGCTGTCCACCGGAATAGCTTCCTGCAAAGAGCCGGAAGTGCCCAGGCGGATGATGCGCAGTGAGGTGAGTTCTTCCTTCACCGTGCGGGATGTAAAATCTATATTCACCAAAGCATCCAGTTCATTCAGTACAATATCAATGTTATCCGTACCGATACCGGTAGATACCACGGAGATCCTTTTTTGTCCTATAAAGCCGGTATGTGTCACAAATTCGCGGTGTTGGTACGTACCTTCCACTTTGTCGAAGTGTTTGCTGACTGCTTTTACGCGCTCCGGGTCACCAACGGTGATAACGGTATGTGCTAATTCTTCCGGGCGAACATCCAGGTGGTAAACAGCTCCGCGGGTGTTGAGTATCAGTTCAGATTCGGCTATTCTGGTCATATTGTTTTTCATTTTTTGTAATCCGTAAATGAATATCTTTGAATCAGATTTGGCAAATATCGAAAATTTACTACTTTTGCAGTCCACAAAATTACTGGTATCGTGGCCGAGTGGCTAGGCAGAGGTCTGCAAAACCTCCTACAGCGGTTCGAATCCGCTCGATACCTCCCAAAAGGGCCTCTTTTTACGAAGATGGCCCTTTTTTTATTTCCCTCCATGTGGAATTCCCCTCTACTCTGGTACCATCCTTGTTAAAACATTATAACTGTAGAAGTTGTCTTAAACAAGTATATGGGAATAAACTGGCATACCATCACAGCAGAAGAAACACTCAGGCAAACCGGCAGCAGCATACAGGGCCTGAACGATAACGCCGTTCGGCAGAAGCTGGAAGAGTTCGGCAAAAATGAACTGCAAACCAAAAAGAAAGTACACCCCGTACTTTTATTTTTCAGGCAGTTCTTTGAAGTGATGATCCTCGTACTGGTTGTTGCAGCGGTTATATCCGCCTTTATAGGAGAAGTGTCAGATACGTTCGTGATCATTGTGATCATCATATTAAATGCCGTGGTAGGTTTTATCCAGGAGTACCGTGCGGAAAAAGCCATGGATGCCCTGCGTAAGATGGCAGCCCCAACCAGTACACTGATCCGCAACGGCAGTACCATCCGGCTGCCTTCCATAGAATTACTGCCGGGAGATATCGTACTGCTGGAAGTAGGGAATATGGTACCCGCAGATATCCGCCTGCTGGAAAGTCATTCCCTGAAGATCAATGAAGCCAGTTTAACAGGAGAATCCAATGCTATTGATAAAACCACCGATCCCCTGCAGGATGCATCATTGCCTTTGGGAGACAGGAGTAATATGGCCTTTAACGGCACCCTGGTCACCAACGGAAGAGGGAAGGGGGTAGTGGTTGCCACCGCTATGCAAACGGAATTAGGCAAGATCGCAGGTATGCTGGAAGATGCCAAAAGCAGTTCACCCCTGCAGAAAAGGATGGAGGATTTTTCGAGGAAGCTCACATTCATCATATTGGGGTTATGTGCAGTATTATTCTTTATAGGTTTTCTGCGCGGAGAAGATCTGCAAAGGATGTTACTCACTGTTATTTCCTTAGCTGTAGCGGCTATCCCGGAAGCATTACCCGCCGTAGTAACTGTTTCGCTGGCATTGGGTGCCAAACGCCTGTTGAAGAAAAATGTACTGATCCGCAAATTGTATGCGGTGGAAACGCTGGGTTCCGTTACCTATATCTGTACAGATAAAACAGGTACGCTCACGCGCAATAAAATGAGGGTGCAGGAAGTATGGGAAAACGGGCCATTGCTGCTTGCCATGAGCCTGAACCATGATGTGAAGGAAAAGGAAGGAGAACTCTTTGGCGACCCTACAGAAATAGCCATGGTAGAATACGCTAAAGAACAGGAGCGTTTCGAACGTGTAAAGGAAATACCTTTTGATGCAGACCGGAAAGCCATGACCACCATCTTTGAAAAAGAGGGAAAGTATTGGGTGATCACAAAAGGAGCAACAGAATCCATTGCAGATATGATGGCTGATGCAGCAAAAGAGGAATTAAAAACCCGCGAAGAAGAGATGGCCAAAAAAGGCATGCGCGTGATCGGTTTTGCAACAAAGGAATTAGATGAACTTCCCTCAGAAATAACACCGGAACAAATAGAGAAAGACCTGGAGTTCATTGGCCTGGTAGGTTTAATAGACCCTCCGAGGCAGGAAGCAAAAGATGCGATCCTTCAATGTAAAGAGGCCGGCATTGCGGTTGTGATGATCACAGGAGATCATCCGCTTACAGCCGGTTCCATTGCGCAGCAGCTGGAAATCATTGGTGAAGAGGAAGGAAAGATCATCACCGGGAAAGAACTGGAGGCCATGCCGGAAGAAGTATTCAGGGAAAAGGTGGAACAGCTTAGAGTATATGCGCGCGTATCGCCGCAGCAAAAACTAAACATTGTAACTGCCCTGCAGGAAAACCACCAGTTTGTTTCCATGACGGGAGACGGTGTGAACGATGCGCCTTCTCTGAAGAAAGCCAATATAGGTGTGGCGATGGGTATCACCGGTACAGACGTTACCAAAGAAGCTGCACACATGATCTTAGTAGACGATAATTTTGCAACGATCGTAGACGCTGTAGGAGAGGGCCGCCGGATCTACGATAATATCAGGAAGTTTATCCGCTACATCCTCACCGGTAATTCAGCAGAAATATGGTGCCTGTTCCTGGCGCCGCTTTTAGGACTGCCTATTCCTTTATTACCGGTACATATTTTATGGGTGAACCTTGTCACAGACGGTTTGCCTGCACTGGCCTTATCTACCGAAATACCGGAAAAGAACATCATGCAGCGGCCACCACGAAGGACAGATGAAAGTATCTTTGCCAAAGGGCTGGGGATCCACGTGCTTTGGGTAGGTGTTTTCATTGGCCTGTTAACCGTAGGCATGCAATGGTATGCCATTCACAACGATGGCAATCACTGGCAAACCATGGTATTCACAACGCTCTGTTTTTGCCAGCTTTATCATGTAATGGCTATCCGCAGTGAAACCAGGTCATTGTTCAGTATGGGATTATGGAGTAACAGGCCATTGCTGCTGGCAGTAGGCGTTACAGTGCTGCTGCAGTTAATGGTGATCTATGTGCCTTACTTTAATGAACTGTTCCATACAGCGCCACTTTCGTGGCAGGAATTACTGATCGTTACCGGGGTTTCAGGTGTGGTGTTTGTGGCGGTGGAGATAGAGAAATGGGTGAAAAGAAAAGCCGTGACTATTTAGAGCATACATTCCTGCCAATATTATTTTAACTATTCTTCTCATAGGGCTCTTCTTGCTCTTGATAAGCTCTTTCAAAGCTCTTTCATTGCTTTGCCTCTAATGGATAATATGATATTACTTTATAAAAAAAAGACTGTCCTTTGCAGAACAGCCTTTTTCTTTTACATACCGTTTCCGGTTATAATTTCCTGATCCAGATATTCCGGTAGCTCACCAGGTCCCCATGATCCTGCAAAGCCAATGGCATAGCGCCGTGCTTCACATAGGTCGGTTGACCGATATATTCTGTTTTGCCTTTCAGTTCTGTATTGTTCTGCACCAGGATGTTGTTGTGCAGCACCGTGATGCGTGCAGGAGATTTCACACTACCGTCATCATTAAAACGGGGGGCAGTCCAGATCACATCATAGGTCTGCCATTCTCCTGGCTTTTTGCAGGCATTCACTAAAGGAATGGATTGTTTATATATACTACCGGCCTGGCCATTGGAGTAGGTTTTGCTTTCATAGCTATCCAATACCTGTAATTCATAATAAGACTGGAGAAAGATACCGCTGTTACCGCGTCCCTGTCCTTCACCTTTGATCACGGAAGGAGAGCGCCATTCAATATGCAGCTGAAAATCTTCGAAAGCTTCTTTGGTTTTAATCCCCCCTTTTTTAGGCGTAACGGTCATTGCGCCGTCTTTTACCACAAATGGAGCAGGACCGCCTTTATCACTTTCCCAGCTGTTGAGGTTTTTACCATCGAATAGTACGATCGCATCTGAAGGAGCGGCGGTGCCTGTTCCGGGTGTTACTTTAACCGGTACGGGTTCCCATACTTCAGTGGCTTTCGGGTCGCCCTGCTGTGCGCTGGCAAATAAGGGCAGCATAACTGCGGAGCATACAATGAGAGATTTGAGAGAATACATCTGTTATGATTTTATGCTTTAGGTAACTTGTAACCATTGTGATATTCTGCGGCCATCAGCTTGTTGGCGGCTGCATCCGAAAATGCCCGTGTACCTTTATCCCAGAACACTTTTTTGCCCGTTTTAAAGGCAATATTTCCCATTTGTGCATTCACGGCTACATTGGCGCCCGTTTGAATATCGCAGCGCAGATCACTGAGCTTGCGGGATTTGATCACTTCCAGGAAGTTTTTGGTATGTTTTACCAGGCCGTTGTCAGACGCTTTTGTATAAGGGATGGCTTCCATTTTGCCTTTCTCGGGGATCACTTCCCATCCGCCGCGGTCCAGCACCAGGGTACCGTTATTGCCAATGAAGGCAATTCCATGCGTACGTCCGTAAGGGCCGCCGTCAATGCCGGTAGCATGTTCCCATTGCATATTGAAACCGTCGAATTCGTAGATAGCGGTGAGCGTATCAGGGGTTTCGGCTGCGTCATCCGGATAGGCGAATTTGCCGCCGGCAGCTACTACGGATTTAGGATTGGAGGCTTTCATACCGTACAGGGCATAATCGATCAGGTGTACGCCCCAGTCTGTCATTAAACCGCCTGCATAATCCCAGTACCAGCGAAAGTTAAAGTGAAAACGGTTCGGGTCAAAGGGGCGCTTTTGGGCGGGGCCCAGCCAGGTGGTATAATCTACACCTGCAGGAACAGCTGTAATAGCCTGTTTAGGCACGGGTTTCATCCAACCCATATAAGCCCAGGCTTTTACCAGCCTTACATTTCCGAGTTTGCCGGAATGCACAAAATCGATCGCATCCTGGAAGTGCTGCATGCTGCGTTGCCACTGGCCCACCTGTACAACCCGGTTATGACGTTGCTGGGCAGCTACCATAGCACGGCATTCCAGAATGGAATTACCGATCGGTTTTTCCACATAAACATCCTTACCGGCGGAACAGGCATCCGTCATTTGCAGGCAATGCCAATGGTCCGGCGTACCTATCACCACTGCGTCAATGTCTTTATCTTCCAGCAGTTTGCGGTAATCTCCGTAGAGTTTTACCTTGATATTCTTTGCCGCCAGTTCAGCCGCGCGTTTGTCCAGCACGTTTTTGTCAACATCACAAAGGGCTACGCATTCTGCCTCGGGGTGATTAAGCAGGGCGTTCAGGTCGCTCCAGCCCATGCCATTGATGCCAATGGCGGCAAAACGGATCCGGTCGCTGGGAGCTATTGCCCGCAGTGAGGAGGGTAACAATGCTGAACCTGCCAGGAAAGCGGAGGTGTTGAGCAGGAAATTCCTTCTGTGCATAAAGTTTTCATTTGGTTAATGACGTGGAAAAATCCTAACCAAGATATAAAATTCAATCAGACAATTATAATTCTTCCTCAGTATCTTCTTCCGTTGTGCTGAAGTTCATCATGGTACCCAGCAGGTCGGAAAAGCGGGTGGAATTTTCAATGGTCTTTTTGCTCAGCAGGGAATAGGCAGAAAGGCCATGTAGTACCATTTCCATCATCAGCAGCGACTCCTGTTTATTGGCTTTCGGGAAAAGCTGTTTAACCAGGTCCGGCAGGCCGGCCACGTTCTGCAAAGCGGCTTCGTACTGTTTATCCGTAGTATCCTGCAGCAGCTGAACGCTGTTGCCTTTATCGAACCACTGAATGATGCCGCGGTATGGGTTTACATCCGCCGCACCTGCTTTGCGTTTCTTGAAAGCATCCGGGTTGGGGAAGTATTGGGCAAAAAGAGTGCGTACGCTCTTTTCCAGCAGGTTTAAAGCTACCTGCAGCGGGCCTTCCTGTTCCCCTTCGTACACCAGTTCTATTTTACCGGTAATGGCTGGTATAATGCCCTGCAGATCGTTGATCCGCACAAAAGTGCTTTTCTCTTTATTGATAATGGCCCTGCGTTCCGCTGCACTGATGGCATTCTCAAAGGCTGCAATGGTGAGCCTTGCGGAAACACCGCTCTTTTTATCCACCCATTCACTGCTACGTGCTTCAAAAGCCACCTGCTCTATCAGTCTTTTAATGATATCCGGCATTTGCACCAGGCCCTGCTGTTCCGCATGCACATTGGCTTCCTGTTCAGTGATCAGCAGGGAGTTTTCCAGTGTTTTGGGATAGTGGGTGATGATCTGGCTTTCTATCCGGTCTTTCAGTGGTGTAACAATGGCGCCACGGTTCGTGTAATCCTCGGGGTTAGCGGTGAACACAAAAAGGATATCCAGGGGCATCCTTACTTTGAATCCGCGGATCTGGATGTCTCCTTCCTGCAGGATGTTGAAGAGTGCTACCTGTATACGGGCCTGCAGATCGGGCAGTTCATTGATCACAAAAATACCGCGGTTGGAGCGGGGGATAATGCCGAAGTGGATCACCCTTTCATCTGCGTAGGTCAGTTTTTCATTAGCTGCCTTAATGGGGTCCACATCGCCGATCAGGTCCGCTACGGACACATCCGGTGTGGCCAGTTTCTCTCCGTAACGTGCTGCGCGGGGCAACCAGTCGATCGGTGTTTTATCGCCCATTTTGGCCACCATGTCCCGCCCGTAATGGGAGAGAGGAGCAAAAGGATTATCGTTTATTTCGGAACCGGCAATGATGGGGATGAATTCATCCAGTAGCTCCGTCATTTGCCTGGCCATACGCGTTTTGGCCTGTCCCCTTAAACCCAGGAACAGGATGTTGTGCCGGCTGAGGATGGCTCTTTCCGTATCGGGGATCACCGTATCATCGTAACCGATGATGCCGGGGAAGGTGCTTTCTTTTCCTTTTAATTTCTCTATGAGGTTCTGGCGGATCTCTTCCTTTACAGTTCTGTATACGTAACCGCTCTTTTTGAGATCGCCGAGTGTTTTGATCTTTTCCATGTCTCGTGTTTCTTGTGATTATACTTTTTTCCTTTTCCCGCTTTCAAAATCATAGAACAGGAACTGCCCTAGCTGATCTGTACCGGAGAAGAAAGCTTTACCATTATTGGTTTCGGTGAATTCATTCACAAACTGCTGCAGCCAGGGATCGGTAGCCACCATAAAAGTAGTGATGGGGATCTTCAGTTTTTTGCACTGTGCTGCGAGGTTCAGCGTACGGTTCAGGATCTTGCGGTCCAGCCCGAAGCTGTTCTTGTAATAGGATTTGCCCTGTTTGAGGCAGGTGGGCTTTCCGTCTGTGATCATAAAGATCTGTTTGTTGGGATTGCGCCGCCTCCGCAGGATGTCCATGGCCAGTTCCAGACCGGCTACGGTATTGGTGTGGTAAGGGCCTACCTGTAGATAAGGGAGGTCTTTGATCTCTATCTGCCAGGCATCGTTGCCGAACACGATAATATCCAGTGTGTCTTTGGGATAGCGGGTGGTGATCAGCTCGCTGAGCGCCATGGCCACTTTTTTAGCGGGTGTGATCCGGTCTTCCCCGTAGAGGATCATGGAATGGGAGATATCTATCATCAGGGCAGTGGAGGTCTGGGTTTTGAAGTCTGTTTCCCTGATCTCCAGGTCGTCCTGCTGCATGGAAAAGGCATCTATGCCATGATTGATCTGGGCGTTACGGATGGAAGCCGTCATATCTATCTGCTCCAGCGGGTCCCCGAACTCATAGGGGCGTGTTTCCGCATTCATTTCATCGCCCATACCGGATTTACGGATGTTATGGTCGCCGATGGAAGATTTCTTCAGTTTCCCGAATATTTCGTCCAACGCGCGCTTTCGGATGGTTTGTTCTGTTTTGGATGTTATTGCAAAATTGCCGTTCTCCTCGTTTTCACGAATAAAACCCTTGTCTTTCAGATCCTGTATAAAGTCCCCTATGCCATACTCGTTGTTGCTCAGCTGGTATTCTTTATCTAACTCAGTGAGCCACTGTAGTGCTTCTGCTACATCACCGCTGGTGTAAGTGAGCAGCTGGGTAAAAATGTCCAGCAGCTTTTCAAACGGCGACTGGCTATTTTCGGACGGATCGTACCTGGAGAAAATAAAGCCTTTCATATCAGGACTAAAATTACGATAAAATGAGTTACCACACCTTTTCTGCTGTTATCCTTGCATTACTGAAAAAAGCCGCTTAATTTTCCAGCATCTTTCATTACGGAAAAATTGATCACGTCTATGATTTCACTGAAAAAAGGCTTGCTGGCAATGGGTTTGATGGCTGCTATGTATGCCATGCCTGCCACCGCGCAGAAAAAAGAAGCTAAATTGGGCTGGAAATTTGGCGCCCAGGCTTATTCATTCAGACTTTTTACCCTGGCGGAGGCCCTGGATAAAATGGATTCCTGCGGACTGCAGTATGTGGAATGTTATCCCGGCCAAAAGATCGGCGGTGGCATTGAAGGGAATATGGATTACAAAATGGACGCCGCCAAGCGTGCCCAGGTGCTGGACCTCCTGAAAAGCAAAAAGAAAACCCTGGTGGCTTTTGGTGTGGTGAACGGCAATAATGAAACAGAGTGGAGGCAGATCTTTGAATTTGCTAAAGCCATGGGCATTAAGAGCATCACTTCAGAACCAGCCCGCAAGGACCTGGACATCGTGTCCAGCCTCTGCGATGAGTACAAGATCAAGCTGGCCATCCACGATCACCCGAAACCGAGCCATTACTGGCATCCGGACAGTGTGCTGGCAGCTATTAACGGCCGCAGCAAATACATGGGTGCCTGCGCGGATATCGGTCACTGGGTACGCTCAGGCCTGGATCCGGTAGAGTGCATCCAGAAACTGAACGGTAAAGTGTACAGCCTGCACTTCAAAGACCTGAACGAAAAGTCGCCTAAAGCGCATGATGTGATCTGGACCACCGGTGTTTCCAATATGGAAGGGGTGTTAAAGGAACTGAAAAAGCAGAAGTTCCAGGGGCTTTTCTCTGCGGAGTATGAGCATAACTGGCAGAACAGCGTACCGGATATCACGCAAAGCGTGAAGAATATCAGGGCTGTGGTCGAGAAATTATAATCTTTTTAAAAGCCATCCTCCGGGGTGGCTTTTTTGTTTAGAAGCGTTCCATAAATTCATTCGGAACAATACGCCAGCCCACTTCATAGAGCTGCCCTCCCAACCTGATATCTTCACATACATACACTCTCGGGCCTCTTTCATTCCCGGTATTATGCCCATGGAAATGTAACTGACCAGCCACCAGCGCCTGGTAAGTAAGCGCAAAAGCGTCGCCGGAAGGGTTATCATGGGCTAGTTGCCTGCCCATCCGCTGATTGTACACATCTTCTGCATAACTGTTATGATCGTGAATGCCCAATGTTACATAACGCATTACTTCCCGCGCATTCTCGTAAGCTTCTCCATAAAAGGCCGTGGCTTCCTCTCCGCATTCCTGTGTACCCCGGCAACCTATCCAGCAATGACCAAAGGCATCTGAACGGTCTTCCGGGATGTATTTGAGACCGGAGAGCGTGGTGAGGTAATTGCCATCCCGGGCAGCAGCATGCAGGTAATCCCATGTTCGGGTACTCATTTCTGCAAAGAGGCCACGCAGGCAGGCAATGTCTTCTCCGGCACCTTCAAAAAGCCCTTCGAAAGGATGAGGGTAAGCCGGGAAAAAAGATGGAGTGCCGCCACCGGAAGGGGTAGGGCCTCCAAAGAAACGGGCAACGGAGAGGCCTGTTTCTGATGTAGCAGAGGTGGATTGTCTTGGGGCGAACATATTGTAATATACGAAATCGGATGATCAGGATAAGATGAAATGTAAACCGGACAGCAACTGTTCGTATCCGGACAAATATATAAATTTGTTACTGTTTAAGCTCGTTATTCAGAATGCCTTCAAATATGGCAGTCTTGTTGTTGTTACCTCAGCACAAAATCAGCCGGAATGTTTAAAAACTACCTAAAGATCGCTTTCAGGAACCTGTTAAAGAACAAGGTGTATTCTTTGATCAACATTTTTGGATTGGCCATAGGTATGGCTGCCTGTTTTTTCATCTTTCAATATATACGTTTTGAATTAAGCTACGATAAATTCCACGTGAACGGGAACAACATATACCGCGTGCCCATCACTTACGCCGGCGGTTTTTCACAAGGCACCAATATCCTGAACCACCCGGCTGTAGGCCCTGCCATGAAAGCAGAATTCCCGGAAGTAGTGGCGCAGGCAAGGATCACACCTACCAGTACCTTTGAAAAGACCATCACTGTTTCGAAAGATGATGGAAATGGAAATGTGATACGGTTTAATGAAAGCAGGATCTTCTCCGCAGACCCTTCTTTCCTCACCATGTTCTCCTTTCCTTTCCTGGAAGGAGACCCTGCCACGGCGTTGAATGATCCGGGGAATACAGTGATCTCGGAAAGTATTGCCCGGAAATATTTTGGTAACAGCAGCGCACTTAATCAAACGTTGAACTTCAACGGATTTCCTTTAAAGGTGGCAGGTGTTTTCAAAGATGTGCCTGAAAACTCGCATATTAAATTTGATCTGCTGGTTAAAATGGGTATGGGCGATGCTAATTTCGGCTTAACAGAATGGGGCTGGCCGGAGTTTTACAACTATGTTCAGTTAGCGCCGGGTACTGATCCTAAAAAGGTAGAGGCAAAATTTCCGGCCTTCGTGAGTAAATACCTGGGTGCAAAAATGAAGGAGCTGAATTTCCAGGTTACATACAGTTTGCAGTCGCTGGGAGATATACATCTCAGATCCAAAAATTCAGGAGAACTGGAAGTGAACGGCAGCCAGAGCATTATTTACTTCCTGGGCATCCTGGGTGTTTTTATCATTGTCATTGCCTGGATCAATTATATCAACCTTTCCACCGCCAAGTCTATGGAGCGTGCCAGGGAAGTAGGGCTGCGGAAAGTGGTAGGTGCTACACGCATGCAACTCACCGCACAGTTCATTTTTGAATCCCTGATCATCAACTGCATTGCACTGCTGATGGCGATGGTACTGGTGATTGCTTTCACGCCGTATTTTGAGCAATTCATAGGCAAACATATCGGAGAAGCTTTCTTTGCTTCCGGTTTGTGGAAACGCTGGTATTTCTGGGCTATCTTCTTCGCTGTTTTTATTGCAGGCGCATTACAGGTAGGGGCTTATCCTGCATTCATCCTATCCTCTTTCAAGCCAATCATTGTATTAAAAGGAAAACTCCTGCCGGCAAAAGGAGGTATCTCTCTCCGTAAAGCATTGGTGGCATTTCAGTTTGTGCTCTCTATCATATTGATTGCAGGTACTATCACGATGTACAGCCAGCTTTCCTATATGCGTAACCAGGAGCTGGGATATAAGCAGGATCAGTTGTTTGTTGTGAAAGTACCTCCACCGGGAGATTCAACCTTTTTTTCAAAAATAAGTTTCTTTAAATCGGAGATAGAAAGGAATCCTGCTATCGGCAGTATGACGGCTTCCAAGGATATACCCGGCAGCCGCATCTATGGGCGTAACGGCGTAAGAAAAGCAGGGGAGGACAAAACAAAGAATTTTGTAATTGGGCTAACGGAAATAGATAAGGACTTTATACCGGTGTACCAAATGAAACTGGCGGCAGGTACCAATATCCCGGAAGATGGGAAAACGAACGTATTCGAAACCAAACAGGCCAAAGTATTGATCAACGAAACGCTGGTAACTAAACTGGGCTATCCAAACAATGAGGCTGCCCTTCATGAAAGAGTGATCTTCACATCCTGGTTTGGTGATATTAACTGCGAGATAGTAGGGGTGGTGAAGAATTATCACCAAAGGTCTTTGAAGGATAAATACGAATCCACGCTCTTTTACTATACCAGCGGCGCTACACCGAATTATTTTTCCATGAATGTGGGTACAAAAGACCTGGCTAAAAACCTCGCTTACGTAGAAGGATTATATAAGAAAACATTTCCCAGCGCTGCATACGAAAGTTTTTTCCTGGATGACCATTTCAACAGGCAATACCAGGCAGACCAGCAGTTTGGCAATATATTCGGCCTCTTTACCATACTGGCTATCATTGTAGCCTGCCTGGGACTCATAGGGCTTTCTACCTATGCCATTAAACTCCGTACCAAAGAGATCGGCATCAGAAAAGTACTGGGTTCCACTACTTATGCTATTGTGTATCTTTTCTCCAAAGACTTCATTCAGCTGGTAGGTATTGCAGCGGTTGTGGCTTTCCCGATCATTTACCTGGGAGCCAATGAATGGCTCAGCAATTTTGCTTTCCATATCAGCCTGAGCTGGTTCATCTTTGCAGGGCCTCCTTTATTACTGCTCATGATCTCTTTGCTCACTATCGGCTGGCAGAGCTTTAAAGCTGCATTAGCCAATCCCGTGAATAGTTTGCGGAATGAGTAATCGGATAGTCCATCAAACTAAAATGATAATCTATTGGATCGGGTAGCGTGGCATCCTAACTTTATCGGATGATGAAAAGGATCTCCACGCTACTCTTTATTGCCTGCCTCAGTTGCAGCGCCATTGCCCAGCAAACTTCCAGGGCCGTTATGGATGGCTTTATGGACAAACGTTTTGGAATGTTCATTCACTGGGGCCCGGTTGCCCTCCGGGGAGAAGAAATAGGCTGGTCCCGCGATAAACAAATATCCAAAGCGGATTACGACCAGTTGTATAAAGAATTTAACCCCGTTTTGTTCAACGCAGATGAATGGGTGAAAACTGCAAAAGATGCAGGCATGAAATATCTCACTATCACTGCCCGCCATCACGATGGTTTTTGTTTGTGGCCTTCTGCCTTTACGGAGTATGATATCGCCGCCACGCCTTATAAGAAGGATATTGTGGGCGCACTGGCCAAAGCCTGTAAAAAAGCAGGCATCAGGTTCTGTATCTATTATTCCGTGCTGGACTGGTACCATCCTGAATACCCGATCCACTCCGCACATGATCAAACGCCGGACCCCAAATCTGATATCAATAAATACATCGTTTTCATGAAGGCACAGCTGAAAGAACTGCTGACCAATTATGATCCCTATATGTTATGGTTCGATGGTGGCTGGGAAAAGCCCTGGACGAATGAAATGGGGAAGGATATGTATGCTTACCTGAAATCGATCAAACCTGATGTGATCATCAATAACCGCCTGGGTAAAGAGATCGCCGCGGTGGAAAATAAAAAGATAGATGCTGCTGCCATGGTTGGTGATTATGATACGCCGGAACAGGTGGTGGGCAGGATGAATATGAACATGCCCTGGGAAAGTTGCTTCACCATCTGCAGGCAATGGGCCTGGAAGCCAAACGATAAAATGAAATCATTGAAGGAATGCCTCTTCATTCTCGAAAAAACAGCCGGTGGTAATGGTAACCTGTTATTTAACGTAGGCCCTATGCCCGATGGCCGTATAGAGGCACGGCAGGTAGCCCGTTTGAAAGAAATGGGAGACTGGCTGCAAAAGAACGGATCAGCAATTTATGGTACCTGGGGCGGCCCTTTTTCACCTACTGATCAATACGCTGCTACCCGGAACGGAAACAAAATATTTATCCATGTCCTGAAAACAGATACTACGCAACTTTCTTTACCTGTTATCGAAGGCCGGAAAATAAATAAAGCTTTTGTGCTGGGCACACAGCAAGCGGTTACGTATAGCCAGCAGGAAGGAAAGATCAATTTAACCCTTACACCTGCTACGCTGAACTATGTGATCGTACTGGAAATGGACGGGGATGTAATGAAAGCGCCTGTTATCTGATCAGGAAGCCTGCCCACTTGTAAAAGCCGCAAATACCAATACGTTTTTTGGTTATAAATTTACAGCAAGGCAGACCTACTATTATATGAAGGATGTGTTATAACAGCAGTTAGCAGATGGTCAGTCATCCGCTTTTACTACTATTTATAATGATTATTATCCCGAATTGTATTTCCATATTGGCATATTAAAATGGAATAATTGAATATGGTATTATATGCAAGAAGCCTGCAACAGATAAAAAACTTATAATACAAAAAATAATTACGAACCGGTATTTTTTTAATACCGGTTCTTCCTTTTTATATGTCTTGATAAAATAGTATCCTAAAACAATTAAATGTAATATAGTACCCGGCAAATATGCATAACTTTCATACTTATAATGATCACCAGCACCCATTCCTAACAAAAAAGCACTTAACAGCGAAACATATCTTATTACAATAAAAAGCGCAATATTAATTATACACAACAATAGAAAAGGCATATATTAATTATTTTACAGTTACTTTAATCCCATATTTTGCCATATTTGAAACAAAATTATTTATGACCTTCTTACTATCTCCTTTATTATTTTGCCAGGATTGAAGAAAAGCGCCCACCTCTTTTGTAAAAGAAGCAGTAGAATGTGCTTCAATCACTTTTTTACCAACATCAGTTGTAAATGCTGCTTTCAATCCTTTCATATTCTTTCCTGAAAGGCCATCAGCTTCATGATCCATTGAGTAGCTATTATCAACGAAAGTATGAAGAAAGCTAGATTGATGAGGGGCAAGATTTAAAACAAACTCAATGACATTATTTGCATCTGCGAATTTATCTAAAGTTTAATTGTTTTATCCTAGACATAGGGTAAGGGTATTGTTTATTTAGGTAAAGATTTTTCGAATTGTAAGTTTACGAGCTTTATTAGATGGTAAAATCATCAAAGGTCCAGGAACAACATTAACAATGTTGAGTGAATAGTAGAAAAAAATTAGGTATGGGTTATTCATTCACTAGATTGTCCGTATTATTGATTTTAGAAATCCGGGTTATTAATCATACTTAAAAATAGTACAAAACCAATAAAAATAGTGCAGGGCCTTAATATTAATTGTAGTGGAATTAAAAAAAGGCCGTCTCAAATAAAGAGACGGCCTTTCCATTTTATTTCTTAGTGCTATCAGGCACCGTGCTGAACTGCTGCCCGGTTTCCTGTTGCTTCAGTGTATCCTTATTACTGAAATCTACTTTAAGCTGTTTCAGCATACCGAGGAATTGCTCGGCACGTTGTGCATCATCCTGCAGATCGTTGGTAAAGAGCCTTGCAGGCAGGCTGCGGTAGTAACGCAGCTGTTGCTCCAGGTCTTTTGTGATCTCTGCAGAGATAGCATCCGCTTTCTTCGCATTACCGGCTATATAGTAAGCATATACTATTTCCATGCTCCAGAGGTTATGCATGTTACCCGGAGAGGTCATGGCATAAGGCATATTGCCGGGCAGGAATACAGAATCCTGCCTGTCCAGCACCTGCAGTGCTTTATCTTTTTTACCTTCTTTTACGAGGGCAACACCGAGTTTGGTATAAGCATTCCGCACGCTTTGCAGCATACGGCGATTAGGCTCGTCGAAATAAACGCCGGCAATGTCCACACTACCATACACGAACTTATCCATGAGGTTGTTGTACATTTTGCGGGTTTGCACCTGGTCGTTCAGGCCGGGCAGCATTTCGTTGGAAGGCAGCCTGCGTGTTGGCACCAGGCGATAGGTCAATCCTTCCACCTGCAGGAACTCGTTAAATCCGAGGTCTACCGGGCTGGTGAAATAGATCGGACGTTTAAAGGCGTTGGCTGCAATGATATCATATACGGCCAGGTCGTTCTTATAGATCACGTTTTTCTTCTCAGGCAGTACGATGGGCACCTGCGGCATAATGCGGCCACTATCCTGGATATCTACCGTACCATTTTTTACCACTTCATTTACATCTACGGGGATGAAGAATTTCTGTGTAGGCAGGTAGTTCACTTTTTCACCATTCTGTAAAGGCACCTTGGCGCCATCATTGTCTTCTCCCACGAACTGGATCACTTCTTTCAGGTTAAAGAAGCTGTTCTGCGGGATCTTACCGTTGTCGTAGTGCATCACGTAATTGCGGTTTTCACCACGGTATTTTTCAGGTCCCAGGATCATTTCAATGGCCGGACTTTGGTTTACAGCTTTACGTTGCTGATCAATGTACCAGTCAACACCCAGTAAGCTGAGGTTGATCACCCGTACATCCGGACGAATGCCTTCTACCTCCTGTGCATACCAGAGCGGGTAAGTATCGTTATCACCCACAGTAAAGAGGATGGCATTTTTATCGCAGGATTCCAGGTAATCGCGGGCTACGTCGCGGGCGATCACTTTCTTGGAACGATCGTGATCATCCCATCCCTGCGCACCCATTAATACGGGTGCAGCGAGAAGGCCGAGGCCTATTGCAACAGGGGCTGCAACGGTCTTTTGTTTCTTCACGATGAAGTTATAGATGCTTAATACACCCAAACCTATCCAGATGGCAAATGCGTAGAAGGAACCCACAAAGGCGTAATCCCTTTCACGCGGCTGGTTACCGGCCTGGTTCAGGTATACTACAATGGCCAAACCGGTAAACAGGAAGAGCAATGCTACAATGATCGCATCTTTCCTGTGGCGGTTGTAATGGAAGAAGAATCCAATGAGGCCAAGGATCAGCGGGAGGAAATAGAATGTATTACGAGCCTTATTGTTCTTCAGGCTGTCCGGCATTTCAGACTGGTCGCCATACAACACATTGTCCAGGGGAGCTATACCGGAAATGGTATTACCATCGCGGGGATTACCAAAGCCCTGCACATCATTTTGTTTACCGATGAAGTTCCAGCCAAAGTAACGCAGGTACATGAAGCTTACCTGGTATTTGAGGAAGAAGTAAATATTATCACCAAAAGAAGGCGCTTCGCCATCTTTTAATCCCAGGAATGCTTTGTAGTAATCAGCATGGCCCTGGTCGTTGCTGGCATCCCATACGCGGGGGAACAGCATTTTATCCTTGGCAGCATATACGGGTACCTGTTTTTTACCCACCACTACATATTCTTTGTTACCACGGGCATACAGGTTGCCTTGCTCTTCGTAAGATTCAGGGCGGGCAGTGAACACCTGGCCATAGATCAGCGGGAAATCGCCATACTGCTCACGGCCCAGGTAACCTACCAGGGATACAGGATTGTCCACATTATACATATCCACGGAAGGGTTCGCGGAAGAGCGCACCATAGTGGTTACGTAAGTGGAGTAACCCATCAGCAGGAACAGGATGCAGGAATTCGCCAGCTGCACCACGTGCCGCAGTTTCTGTGCATTCAGTTCTATGCCGAATAATTTGATGAAGTAAGGGATCAGCAGCACACCAATGCCCACCACAAAGCGGAAAATGAGTACTGCGGCACTGTCACCACCTGTGAAGGCCGGGATCAGCACTACGGTGGCTACAATGATCAGCGGTACATACAAACCGAATTTAGGTTTATAGTAACCGTAGATCAGTAAAGCGATGATGGCTATGAAGTAGAATGCGAAACCGGAGAAGAAAGGCAGGCTCAGGCTGTTCACAAAGAACACGTCCATCATACCGGATGCCTTGATAGTGTCCTGGATGATGAACTTCTGTACCATACCGGTGAGCGCACAACCTATAATAAAGGCCCAGATAGCCCCTGCGGTAGTAGGGGTTTTGGTGCGCTTGTAATAATAGATCATTACAATGGCGGGAATGGTCAGGAGGTTCAGCAAGTGTACCCCGATGGACAGCCCCATCATGTAAGCGATGAAAACGATCCAGCGGTCGCCGTACTTGGTATCTGCTTCATGTTCCCATTTGAGCATGGCCCAGAATACCAGTGCGGTGAAGAGGGAGGAAAATGCGTACACCTCACCTTCCACGGCGGAGAACCAGAAAGAATCGGAGAAAGTATATGCCAAAGCGCCTACAACGCCGGCACCCATTACGGCCAGCAATTGCTGGCTGGAAAGTTCTTCACCGGTTGTGGTGAACATACGGCGTGCAAAGTGGGTAATGGTCCAGAATAAGAACAGGATGGTAAAACCACTGGCCAGGGCGCTCATGATATTTACACCCAGGGCTGCTTCAGAAGGAGAGAAGGGAAGGGTAAAGAGCCTGCCCAGCAATACAAATAAAGGAGCTCCCGGAGGGTGAGGTACCTGTACCCTATAGGCCGCGGAAATGAACTCGCCGCAATCCCACAGGCTTCCCGTGGCTTCCATGGTCATTAAATACACACTACAGGCAATTATACACACGATCCAGCCTGTAATGTTATTAATCCTGTTAAAATTCATAAGGTTGTTTTATATAATTCCGACAAAAATAGAAAAAGTAACCAATTAAGCTAATGTGAACAACAGTTTTAACTTTTTATAAATATTTTAACAATTGGATGGATTGGGGCGATCGGAGGGAAGTACGGTAAATCAGGCTGTTATGGTGTTCTGTTTTCCAGGCTCCAGGCTTCGGGTTTTCCGGTGAACCAGCCTTTAATGGCCGTCCAGGTGTCTGCAAATATCTCCGAGTGGCGGTAAACATCCAGGGCTTCGGTATTTTCCCAGTGGCTGTAGGTGAAATATACCCCGATATGGGTTTTGTCTTTCCAAAGCTCGAGGTGAGTACATCCCGGGAAATGGCGGATATCCGCCTGGCGTTCCGCAAAAAGCTGTTCAAAAGCAGTGGTTTGCGCGGGGTCGAAGGTCAGTTTCACGATCCGGATCATTATTCAAAGATGATTTTCACGGTTTGGTAAAAGGACAGTTGCTGGTAAACACCTTGCTGCAACTGATCTCTCCGGAAGCCCTGCAGGCCAAACAGCCCGGCGGCGTTCCCTTTATTCACAGCTATTTCAAGATACCCGGCAGCATTGAAGAGCGCCAGTTTCTGGCCTTCCGGCACATCTGCATAGGTTTCACTGATATGGGTGATCATTTCATCCCTGCGGAAGAATATGGCGAACTTGCGTCCCTGCTGCTGGGCAATGAATTGTTCCCGGGTGATGTTCACCACTACGTTCTCAAAATTATCGATGTGTATGATCTGCCCTTCGATATAGTCTTCCCCGGTCAGCGGCTGCAGGTTATTTTTCACTGTCAGCTCCGTAACCGGTGTACCTACCTGTTCCATGGATGCGCCTTTTATCATGGCAGCAATGGCCAGGGCCATCACCTTTACCATGTTCAGGGTGTGTTTGTTCTCACCCGCTACCAGGGGCAGGCGTACCACCTGTGTTGGCTTTTCCCCGGCTATCATGGTCACAATACCATTATCTGCACAGCAGATGAACTGGTTATTGTGCCGGGCCATCAGCAGGTAATCTGCTTTACGGTCGAACAGGTTATTCAGCACCAGGTGAAAGGTATCTTCCGGAAAGTATTTAAATGCGCTGCGGCAGATATATGTGGCCTGCGGCAGGTTGAAAGGAGAGATATGATGAGAGATGTCCACTACCTGAGCATCCGCGCAGTGTTGCAGCAGCAGGCCCTTAATGGCGCCTGCGAGGTAATCCTGCAAACCGATATCGGATGTTAGTGTGATAATGGGCATGTTATAGTTTGGGCGCTAAAACCCACAAGGGTATTGCAAATCCTGTGCAAAGAAAGTCATTTTCAATGAGAGTAAGAGAATGTGGAAATTAAAAATTATTCACTTTTTAAAGGAGAGCCCGGTTCCTTTTTAAAGTGATTGAACACCAGCTTATCTGCCAGGCCGGGTAAAAGCTTGCTCAGCAGTACGGTGATCTTGCCTTGTGAAGTTAGTACCAGGCTGCGTTTGCGTTTTAATATAGCCTTGAGCGTATGTTGCGCAACGGTTGCTGCACTCATCAGTTTGTTCTCATTCAAAGGTGTTTCCTGTTGGGATTGCCCGCTTTTATCCAGCGCCGTATTGCGGATATTGGAGGCAGTGAAACCCGGGCAGATCCACATTACATTTATACCTGTATGCAAATTCTCCGTACGTAAAGCTTCCAGGAATCCCTGCATGGCGAACTTAGAAGCGGAATAACCGGTCCTGCCCGGTAAACCCCTGTATCCTGCAATGGAAGAGATACCCACTACGGTACCTTTGTTAGCCAGGATAGAAGGGAAAGCATATTTGGTACAGTATACCGTTCCCCAGAAATTAATATCCACCAGTGTTTTGAGTACTTCCACATCCGCATCATGGAACAATGCCCGCATACTGATGCCGGCGTTATTGATCAGCACGTCTATCTTCCCGAACCGGGCCAGTGCATTTTCTATAAAGGCTTTGCAATCTGCTTCTTTGCTTACATCGGCGGGAAAGGTATGTAAGGCAGGATGGTTCAGTTCCTGCTGCAGGGCATCGAGGGTGCTTTGTTTGCGGCCACATACGGATACATTGGCGCCGGCCTGTAAAAATGCGATGGCCAGTGCCTTTCCGATACCAGAGGTAGCGCCGGTGATCACAACAGTTTTATGCTGAAAGGAATTTTGCATGGCGCAAAAATAGACAGATTTGTTATTATATTTGCATTTCATGAACATTGCCTGACATACCCTCTCTGCCTGTCTCTAACGGCCTGCCTTACATGTAAACATGGAGAGGGTTACCCCTATTTTCAGCAGATATAGACTTTATCATTCAGGAATTATTTAAACATGCAACCTAACTCAGTTATCATTCAACAGGAAACTAAAGTTGATCATAAATTCGTTTTTGAAATACATAAGCAGGCGTTCAGGGGGGAAGAGGAGGCCATCCTTGTAGACCGTTTGCGCACAAGCCCTGTGTATGTTCCGTCACTTTCACTCGTTGCCATCATTGGTCACCGCATCGCAGGGCATATACTTTTTACGGAGATTAAGATCGGTAAAAGGAATGTGCATGCCCTGGCATTAGCACCGCTTGCTGTGTTACCGGAATTTCAGCATCAGGGCATCGGCGGGATGCTGATCAGGGAAGGACTGTCTAAAGCAGCGGAGGCCGGCTATGGTTCCGTGATCGTACTGGGGCACGAACATTACTATCCGAAGTTCGGATTTGTACCTGCTTCCAGGTGGGGGATCACATCACCCTTTGATGTGCCGGATAATGTTTTTATGGGGATGGAATTGTTCCCCGGGGCATTGGATGGTGTTTCCGGCATGGTGGAGTATGCACCGGAATTTTTGCATTAAGGTGCGATTTTTGCACTACATAATACCTCACTAAAATTCAACACCATGTTGCAGGATTTCGTAGTTACCAAGGCACTGGACATTAAAGCACCTGTTTCCAAAGTGTGGAAATTTCTCACCACTCCGGAAGGGATAAAGGAATATCTTTTTGGCACCAATGTAACCAGTGAGTGGAAAGTGGGCAGCCTGATCCGTTTTACCGGGGAGTATGAAGGCAAACCTTATGAAGATAAAGGTACTATTGAAGTGTTCGATAAAGAAAAGGTGTTTGAATATACCTATTACAGCAGCTTCAGTGGTGTGCCGGATCAGGCGGAGAATTATTCCCTGGTACGGATGGAACTGGAGCCGATCGAAGAAGGAACGCGGCTGAAAGTGAAACACAGCAATTTCCCTACGGAAACGGTTTATCAGAACAATGAGAAACAATGGGATATTGTAATGGATACGATTAAGGATAAAACAGAAGAGCGCTATTAGCGCTCTTCTGTGGTTTTAGAATGGTGGATGGAATGATCATGTGGATCATCTGTTAGTCTTTTATTCATTCTATCTTTTTTACATTATCCTCCCGGTTCTTCTCCAACCGCAGTATATCAGGATCCACCACCGCGAGTGCAGGTTTCTCTTTCAGCACAATACGTGTTTGATAACCTTTATACACCATTTTACCTGTATCATCATACAAAGCAATACCCAACCTTTCCTCCGGTGCATTACTCTTTACCTGCAGCTTCACTTCATATTCCCCGGAAGGTAATTTTTTCATGCCGGCCTCCTCTAAGCTAAGGTCATACAGGAACTTTGTTTCCCACCAGCGATGTATCAGTTGGCGTTGTGAAGGTGTGGCAACTGCATAGAAGTTACTAAGCAGGTCTGCAGTAGCAGGCCTTGTTCCCGGCCAGCTATGTGCCTTCAGTAGTCCGCGTAATGCGGCATTGATGGTATCGCTTCCCATTTCAGCCATCATAGCCTGCATAACGATGCTGCCTTTCTGATAATGCACATAACTTTCAGTACGGCTTTCTTTCAATGTTGTTTCCTTATTTGCCCGGGAAGAGATATAAATATTATGTTCGACCAGGTGATACTTCGTGAGCCAATCTTTGCCTTGCAGTTGCTCCGTGATGATCGCCTCTGCATAATTGGCCAGTGTTTCCGTGAGCACTTTGCTGCCTGCTATGCCCAACGGCTCCACCTGGTAAGCCCACCACTGGTGCGCTATTTCATGCGCGGTAACAGAAGTGGCATAATCCATCTTTTTCAGATCAGTACCGAAAATGAAATTCTCTTTAAGGAATACAATACCCGGGTATGCTGTACCTGCACCGGGGTAATGCGGTATTTCCACTATCCTTAGTGTTTTATACTGGTAAGGGCCAAAGATGCGGTTATATGTTGCAAGGGATTGCCGGGCGGCAGTAAGTATTACCGGAACATTCTGCCCGTGATAATAATAGATCTCCACACCATTCACCTGCTGTTGCTGATACTTCCCGGAGGCCAGTGCGAACATGAAGGCAATGGGGCCCTCTGTTTTGTAGTGAAAATATTTTCGCCCGTTCTGTTCCCATTGTTTTTCCAATGTACCTACTGTAAGGGCTGTTTGATCGATAGCAGTACCGATAGTGGTTTCGTAATGCACCCAGCTGTAATGCAGCGCACTATCATCCGGTTCGGTATCATACTCTTTGGTTAAACCCAGGGAAGGGGCATAACCGATGTAGGGAATGTTCTTTTCCAGTTCTATATAAGCACTGTTCTCCTGCACGGAGTTCTCCGGGTTGTAAGGTGTAAAGGCAGATGTGGAGGCTGCGAGAGAAAAGGAGAGTTCGATGGAATCTCCCGGTTGCAAAACGCGTTGTAACCTGAAGCGCCGGAACTTATAATGATCGTCGTTTTCAAGCAGCGTTGCGCCAGGTATGGAAATGTTTATACTGCTCACGCCTGGTGTAATACCTGTGAGTATTTCAGGGATAGGCGCTGCTGTGTTGTTGAGCAGGTGGTAAGTACCCTTTACCGTATATCTTTTTTCCGCAGGATATAACTCAACAGCAGTTTTAACAGAAGTGATCACCGGCTGCGGCAGAGTGGAATAGCGCATATATTTCTCCCGGTATACGTTGCCCCAGTTATCGTCAGAAGATGGGGTCTGGTAAAAGATATAACCGGCAACAAGCAGTGCCGCAATACCTGTTATATACCGCCATACACCAGCCGCCAGCAGCGCGATGCAAACTCCCATCAGCATATACCAGTGGAATGCAGTTTTGTAATGTCCCCATCCGTTCAATGCATCATACTTCATTTTAAATGGTGCAGCAAAATGCCAGAGCGGATGTTTAAGGCCGAAATTATCTCCTTCCAGCAAGAGGTACAAGACAAAAGCAGATAACACCATGCCGATGTATTTGTTGGGAACATGCCGTTGTATGACGAGGAATAATATGCCGAATATGGCCATAGGTACACCACTGTAGTAATAAAGTGATAAATAAGTACCTAAAGCATAATCAGTATAGCCCACGGTGGTTTGCATGATAACTGCAGCTGCAATATTCACTGTAACCAGTAACCCCGCCATCGTGATCATGGTCAGGCATTTGGAGAAGAATAATACACGCCGTGGTGCAGCAGTAGCATCTATCAGATCCTGCATACCTGCCTGTTTTTCCCGCCAGCTGATCTCTGCAGCATAATAGAGCAGTAACAATTCCAGCAGGTGTGTGTCGCGCAGCCGGGCTGCTATTTCTCCCGAATAGGGAATGAACCGCATGCCAAACATGCCCTGCAGAATGGTCTGGTAAAATTCCATGCCCATCATAAAAAGCCATAACAGCACCATGATCAGGAACGGCAGGCTTTTTAGCACGCTTTTGGTACCCAGCCGCCAGGATTCCAGCAGCACGGCCTTTCGGTTACCGGCAGATAAAACCACTGGTGCATAAGGTATGCCCGGTGCAGCAGCCGCTATTTGTTTTTTCTCTTTGCCGGATGCAGTAAAGGAAGCAAAAGAAAACCGGAAATAAGTAAGCGTGAGCAGCAACAGGGAAACGAGTATCCAGCAGATCCTGTTCGCGGTGAAATGAAGGTCCGGCACAATGGTCAGCGTATTCATTTCATCTTCCGTCCATCCTTTGGTTTGGGCTAAGAAAGGCACAAAGCCAAAAGGGTCTGCTAAGGCATATAACAGCGCATGTTCTGTACCTGTGGGAGAAGAGCCTGCCATCAGGGGGGAATTACCGGCCAGCGAAGCCACGAAATACAGGATGTACAGTAATATGCCACCCGCATACACGGATGCCGTACTGCGGAACAGGTTAGCGATCAGGAAGAGGCTGGCAGCACTGAATAACACATTAGGTACGCCTATCAGGCAGAAAGCCTGGAAGTAATAAAGCAACTGCACCGGCCCGCCGGGCTTCACCATTCCGCCAGCGATCATGCCTGCAATACTGGCCAGCAGTATACAGAGCCCGGCTATCATCAATCCTGAAAAGCGTGTAACCAGGTAGGCCTGTTTTGTTATACCGGTAGCATATATGATCTCCTGCATGCGGTATTCGCTATCGCGTAAAACGGCACTGGCGCAGAGGATGGTCATGGCGAATAATGCGGTGATGCTCACAAAGCAGAGGATGAAATGGATGGCATAAGGCCCGTTGTTCCATACTTCTGCCGGGCCAATGTTAGCCTGTGTTATCGCAAAGCCCAGTACGGAGAAGAACAGTATGGCAAAGAGGAACAGCTTCTTTTTATACTGATACGTCCATTCAAATAAGATCAGCATGGTACAGGAGTTTTGGGATAACCATAACGTTCGGAGAAATACACATCTTCAAGAGAAACTTCGGCAGGAGAGAACCCTTCTCCCGGATCATCCGCTGCATATATATGCAGCAGTGTTCTGCCGGATACCATGCGGGCTGTAATAACCGGGTATGCTTTTTCATAATGGGGCAGCGCTGCTTTTGCAATGGTCTTCTGCCATACTTTGCCGGCAAGTGCCGCTATCAGCTCATCCGGCACGCCTTCCTGTATCACTTTGCCATGGCCCAGTATGGCCATACGCGGACAAAGCTCTTTCACATCTTCCACAATATGCGTGGAAAGGATCACTACTACCTGTTCACCGATCTCTCCGAGCAGATTGTGAAAGCGATTGCGTTCTTCCGGATCTAATCCTGCGGTAGGTTCATCTGCAATGATCAGCTGCGGATTACCCAGCAAGGCCTGCGCAATGCCAAAACGTTGCTTCATCCCACCGGAATAGGTACTCACGGCCTTGCGCCTTACAGGGTATAGGTTGGTCAGTTCCAGCAGGGATAAGATCTGTGCCCTGCGTTCCCCCTTGTTATGTATGCCTTTGAGGATAGCAATATGCTGCAACAGGTCATACGCAGAGATGCCGGGGTAAACGCCGAATTCCTGCGGCAGAAACCCCAGTTGCTTTTTATTGACAAGGCCGCCGTTAAAGGTAACGGTGCCACTGTCTGGCAATTGAAGGGTGGCAATGGTACGCATCAGTGTACTCTTGCCTGCACCATTGGGCCCCAGCAGGCCAAACATGCCTTTAGGGATGCTGAGGGTGATGTTGTCCATCGCTTTCACCCCGTTAGAATAGATCTTGGTCAGGTGTTGTATCTCCAGCATTTTTTTATGGCAAGCTACAGGTATGCAGCTCCGCCGGAAAGTAAAAATGATCAGGGTTGTAATTGGGATGATGAAACGTTCATCCGCAAAAATGATCCCTTCATCTCCGGCAGGGGCACCTTAGGCATTTATTTTTTGCTCAACCCATCCGCAGGGCTTATTTTCAATGTTCATGAAACGGGATACCTGGATATACCTTGTAGTGACGATCTGGGCAGCCATCTGGTTTGCAACCTCCTGGCAGCAGTACTTTTCTTCACTGGCCTGTTACGCAGTGCTGCTGTTGCCGCTGATGGCATTTGCATGGTTCAGGCAGGCGCTGAAAACAAAACTCTTATGGTGGCAATATATCGCAGTATGGCTGACCGTATTTGTGGGCTACGCTATGGCAGCAGTTACCATAAAAGGAGGCAATGCGGAGCTGGGCACTTTATTCATCACCTGCTTCTGGCTGGACCTTGTGCTGGAAGCCAACGGGTATATCCATCATTTTAAAGGCCTCCGTAAGATCAGCCTGGACCTGGCCATTCTGCTGGGGATTGTGTTGCTCACAGGCCTGGGTGCTGCGATGGCAGTATCCGGCATAGGAGATCCCCGCTTTGATCACGATGGCATTTTACTGATAGGCGGTGTGTTTGATGCCGGGAAGATCATGGATAATTTTGGCCTGTTCCTGGGCTTCTGGTTGCAGTTCTTCCTGCTTTGGCTGGCCGGCTTCCTCATCTACTATATCAATCATTACTTCCTGGTGCCGCGTTTGCTGAAAGAACGGGGGATAGTATATTATGCTGCAGGGGTTGCAGGAACTGTTGTGGTATTGTATCCTGTATTGGCGCAGCTCATTATCTGGCTGCCTTTTAATGAACGTTTCCAGGTTATCAGTTCACAGCCATTTGATGCAGAGAATGCCTGGGGGGTATTTGCTGTACTCATCGCCACCCTGCCTGTGATCGTAGCTATTCATTGGTTCCGCCAGCACAGCAGGATAGCCACATTGGAAAAACAACAGGTACAGGCAGAACTGGATGTACTGAAGCAACAGATCAATCCGCATTTCTTCTTCAATACATTAAACAACCTTTACGCCCTCAGCCTTACACGCTCTGCTAAAACGCCGGAAGTGATCTTACAGCTTTCTGAGCTGATGCGGTATGTGATCTACGAAGGGCAGAAAGAGCAGGTAACACTCCGTGCGGAAGTGAAGTATATGGAAGATTACCTCCACCTGCAAAAGATCCGCATGCATAAATCCGTGGATGTACAGCTGGACTATGAGGGCTATGATCCTTCCCTGCCGGTTTCCCCGCTCTTGCTGATCATTTTAATTGAAAATGCTTTTAAACATGGTGTGGAACCTGCAGAAGGTGCTTCCTTCCTGCATATTAAACTGCAAACTGAAAAAGATGAAGTATATTTCAGTTGCAGGAATTCTGTAGAGCCTGCAGTAAAAGGAACTGCAAAAGGAATAGGGTTGGAGAACCTGCGCCGCAGATTGCAATTATTATATCCCGGCAATCATACGCTGCATACTGAAACAGATGGCCATACATTTTTCGCTTCCTTAAAATTACAACTGCATGCCGCTGCAAGCCCTCATCATTGACGACGAACCACTGGCCCACGAGGTGATCAGCCTGTATGCCAGGGACATTCCTTTCCTGCAGATAACCGGGCATTGCTATCAGGCCACAGAAGCCCTGGAATACCTCAGTAAACACCATATAGACCTTCTTTTCCTGGACATACAAATGCCCCGCATCAAAGGCCTTGATCTCTTAAAGATCCTGAAGAAGAAACCGCTGGTGATCATCACCTCCGCATATGGAGAATTTGCACTGGAGAGCTTTGAACTGGATGTATGTGATTACCTGTTAAAGCCCTTTGCATTTGAACGTTTCCTTAAAGCCGTGAACAAAGCCATGGAGCAATACCGCCTGCAGCAACCCGCAGAAGTGGCCGTGGAAAAAAGCACAGCACCGGACCAGTTGTTCATTAAAACGGATAAACGTTTTGTGCAGCTGGAGGTGAAGGAGATCTTCTATCTTGAAAGCGCCGGAAACTATGTAAAGCTTTGGCTGAAGGATGCGTTCCTGCTTACACCCCGCACCCTCACCAGCTTTGAGGAGCAATTACCGGCGGGAGATTTTATCCGTATCCATAAATCCTTTATTGTTAATAAACTGCACGTGAATTACCTGGAAGGGAATATGGTAGTGCTGAAGAACGGGAAAACATTACTGGTGGGAAAGAATTATAAGAATGCTTTTAAGTTGTTCACCTAATAGCGTATATTTAATATAGTACTATCCTATCCCTGCTATGACCAACTGCAAGAACTGCCAAACAGCCTTCACCGGCAATTTCTGTCCCCAATGCGGGCAAAAGGCAGACACCCATCGATTTACCACGCATCACCTTGTGCATGAACTGATCCATGCTGTTACACACGCCGATAAAAGTATCTTCGGCTTTATAAAGGCCATGCTTACCTATCCGGGGAAGACTGTTAAGAACTACCTGGAAGGGCAGCGTAAACGTTATTTTTCTCCGTTCACGGCATTCATCCTGATGATCGGTTTTCAATTGCTGGTGCTGAGCCTTACCAAACAACCGGTAAAGCCGGATGCTGATGCATTGAGGGCAGTAAGGATAACGGCGTTCATTCACCATCACCTGAAGTTGTTATTCGTTTTCCTGCTGCCGCTTATATCGCTGCTTACCTGGTTGTTTTACCGCCGGTATAACTATGCGGAACATTTTGTGCTGAACATCTTCAATGCAGGTATGATCTCTTTGCTCTTCGCGCTCCTATATGCCATAGCTGCGCTGGTGTTCCATGTAGATGGAAGGGCGCTGGGGTACTTTAATTTCGCGATCTCGTTTTTGTACCCGGTATGGGTGATGTGGGGCCTCTTTCCTGATATGCCTAAGTGGAAGGTGGTGCTCTACGAATTCCTGATCAGTATTATCTATTACACCTTCAATATGTTACTGGTTTGGGCGATGGTCAGTTTATTTATGCGATAAAAAAAACCGTAAATGATTACGGTCTGTTCTTTTTTGCACCTGGCTGATGATGGAATTTGCGTTTGCCGCCTCCGCCTCCGCTATGATGACCGTGCCTCGGTTTGCCACCACCGCCGCCGGATCTTCTCATCTTGGGCGTATACTGTGGAGCAGGTCCGAGTTCTTCCGGTACAGGTGCTTTTACTACGGGGTGGCCCAGCAGTTCTTCGATCCTTACAAAGCGGTTTTGCTCTTTAGGGCCAATGAACGTATAAGCGGTACCATCTGTAGCAGCCCTGGCCGTGCGGCCAATACGGTGGATGTAATCCTCTCCGTCGTTAGGCACATCATAGTTGATCACCAGGTCAATATCTTCCACATCGATACCGCGGCTCAGGATGTCCGTTGCCACCAGTATCTTCAGTTTGCGGTTTTTAAAGTCAAGGAGCGCCTGTTCTCTTTTTTCCTGTTCAAGGTCTGAATGGATCTCTTCCACGGAAAACCTGGCCCGTTTAAGCACTTGTGTAAGTTGTTTTACACTTTGCTTGCGGGAACAGAAAATGATCACCGTTTCCGTTTTCCTTTTTTCCAGGATCATTTTGATCAGGGGCACCTTTTGTTCTTCATTCACTACAAAGGCTTCCTGGATGATCTTTTCAGGTGGTTTGGAAATAGCAATATTGATCTGCGCAGGGTTCTGCAGGATCTTTAAGGCAAGGTTCCGCATCTTCACCGGCATGGTAGCCGAAAAGAGGAGCGTCTGGCGGTTCCTGGGCAGGAAAGAGATGATCTTCTCAATATCATCGTAAAAGCCCATGTCCAGCATACGGTCTGCTTCGTCCAGGATCAGGTATTTCAACCCTTCCAGTTTCACATATCCCATGTTGAGATGCGCGATCATGCGCCCGGGTGTGCAGATCACAATATCTGCCCCGGAAGAAAGCGCTTTTTTCTCCAGTGCAAAAGAAGCCCCGTCTCCGCCACCATAAACCGCAATAGAGCTGATATTGGTGAAGTAGGACATTCCTTCCAGTGTTTGTGCTATCTGAACAGCCAGTTCCCTTGTAGGCACAATGATCATGGAATTGATCTGCTGTGCATCATGGGTATGCGTGAGGAGATTTTGTATAGTGGGAAGCAGGAAAGCAGCGGTTTTACCGGTACCGGTCTGTGCAGAGGCGATGAGGTCTCTACCGGATAATATGATGGGAATTACTTCTTCCTGTACTGGTGTAGCTGTGGTATAGCCCATTGCATCTATTCCGTCCAGTAAGTCATCGTCAAAATCAAATTCGTGAAAATACAAGTTAATTATGCTTTATTTTTAATATAGGTGTCAGGTAAAGATAACGATAATATGTCAGCATGATAAATAAAAGAGAATTCTTATATTTAGCGCCACAATCCCTAACTATTTAACCCGTATGAAAAAGCTACTCACATCCGCAGTATTGTTCCTGTTGATCTGCAATACCGGCAAAACACAGCAATTCACTCCCAAAAAGGGAAGTGAAGGTTATTACAAGATCACTACTCAGTTGAAACATCGTACAGGAAGCGAAAAAAATACTGCCACCTGGTACTTTAAGGTATTGGAAGTAGCAAAAGACAGCATGGTACTCAATTGTACCCTGCTTAATTATGATGGAGAAGCGGGCGGGCGGCTATTTAATACTGCGCAGCCAGATAAAAGCAGGACCAATAATACAAGGGACCTGGAGGTGCTGGCCTTGCTGAACAGGCCATTCCTGTACCACTATAAGTTTGAGAAAATGAATGAGCAGCCTGGGATCAGGTCCATTTTTAATGAGCGTATTAAAGACTGGCAGCTGGATAAGAACGTGGCAGGAAACATGAAGGGGAATGAAAGGTCGTACCTGGTAAATGAGCTATATTGGATCGTACCATCCCTGCCCGTTACGCCTGATAAATTGCCTGATAGCTGGTTATCCACCGATAGCCTGTCGGTATTTACCGTGCTGGACCGGGACGCTTCTTCTTTGCAATATGGTTTGGCACGGGAAGAGAAGGAGCATAAGATGAAAATTACAGGCCGCCTCTCTTTAGATCTTTCTACCGGAATGATAAGGTCTGCCACCATTGAGAATCACATTGGCGATGATGTTCATTTTGAAAGGTCCTTCAACCGGGTAACTGCGTCTGAAGCAGGAGCCTCTCCGCTCAGCGAGGATGCAAAGGCAGCTATTGCTAAAATGTCCGACTTCAGCGAAGCGTTAAAGAATGAAGATGGGTATGATTCCCTGAAGCTGGAGAAATATTTTGCGCAATACGATCCGCTCATGGGGAATATTACTTTTTACAAGATTGCAAAGGCAGGCATGTTGCAGGGCTCCAATATGAACGATAAGTATTCAAGGTATAATGAAATATTAACACGGATTGAAGACGCTGCTTTGGCAGCCTACCCGCATCATTTACACAATAAACTCCAGGAGGTTAAGTCTATCAGCGTAGACAGTGCTTACAATACCATTCGTTATCTCAGCCGCATGAAGAAGAGTTATGGGGATTGGGTACAATATACCTTCGCGCAGGAATTCCTTCACCAGAGACCCATTGAAGAACTGCAGAGAGCCTGGAGAAAACAAGGCGTTCCTGAAAAGAAGATAGACAAACTAACAAAAGATGTGATCAATGGAAGGCGCATCGCTGATCCGTTGATGGAGAAACTGGCCAATGATGAAGATACGCTGATCCGTAATGAAGTATACCCCATGTACCTGTGGGTACAGGCCATGAAACATTCATCCAGTAAAGATTCCCTGTTAAGGATCGCGCATGAGCTGGAGAATATGAATGGAAGTAAAAGGTATAGTAACCATCATCGTTATGCCTTGCTGGTGTACCGGCAATTGCTGGCATCCGGGCATACTAAAGAGGCGGGCATGCTGCTCAGCCGGCAGATCACAGCCATGGAAAAGAACAGGCTGGATAGTTTGGATGCGGACCGTTTTACAGAACAGAATATGCTGGCATATGCCTGTAAATTAAAAAGCGATGAACTGGCTGCCACCGATAAAAAGCAGGCGATGGCATATTTGTCTAAAGCGGCGATGTATTCTCCTAAAAATGTAAAGGAACGCGCACATTCCAGCTTTTACGATCGTGTGCTCCTGGAATCGAAAGAGAGTTACCGGGCTGACTTTGCGGAAGCGCTGATTGCACAGGGCAACAGCAAAGAAGCCATGAAAGTATTAAGCGAACAACTGAATGCTGATCCTTCAATCTTTGAAGACCTGAAAGCTTCTTTTTCAAAGAACTTTCCCCAACTGGATTTTTACAACTTCTTTCATAATTATATAATAAAGTCCTGGAAAACGGCGCCTGATTTTACCCTGAAAAGCCCCGATGCTAAAACAACATATAAGTTGGCTGACTATCGCGGGAAATGGCTGTTGCTGGACTTCTGGGGCACCTGGTGCCCGCCCTGCAGGGAAGAAATGCCAAAGATCAATGCATTTGCGCAAAAGATAAAAGGCCGTAATGACCTGGCTTTCCTTTCCATTGCCTGCCGTGATCAGCCGGAGACGGTGATCAGCTATCTTGCTGCGCATAATTATGATATGCCTGCTTCCATGTCTGATAACCAGGTACAAAAAAAGTATGAGGTGCCGGGTTATCCCGCCAAGTTCCTGATCAGCCCATCCGGTACAGTATTCAATATCCCTTTTGGGAAAGATTGGGAAAAGGCGGTAGAACAATTCACCGGTCTTCAGGAAAAGAGCAGGGAGGCTAAAGTGCAGACCCACAAGGATTGATGATCCGTTCCGCGTAGGTTTTGATCCGTTTGGCGTAGTATCCGGCATTTGAGGCCGTACTATCTTTGCGGCGTCAAAAGGATAAAAAATGAAAAAGTTAATTCAGTTGTTTGTTTGGCTCGCCTGCTCGCTTACGGTTATTATAGCCGCCGCCAGGCATAGTGATAGAACCCGGCCAACCCCCAAAGCCCCTGTATTGAAGTTGAATATGGATACTAAAAAAGGAATGGGCACCTCTGTTGAGTATCCCACAGGCGCTGCCTATAAATTACCCAAAGGTATTGCGCTGAACATTTCCGGAACAGATAATAAGCGTTGCCAGCTTGGCGCCGGTAGCCTTGTAAGGCTCTGCCTGGCAATGCACAATAAAACACGGGAGCCGGTTACGGTTACACTTCCTGCCGGCCTTATATTCGTTTCCCGGGATGAAAAGATCCAGAACGGCCTGCTGATCAGGGACGAAGCATTTGTACTGGCGGCAGGGGAAACCTTCATTTTCAACCTGGCGTTGTTTTGCCTGAATGAAGACAGAGCAGTGACCAAAGCAAAAGATAAATATAAGATCGGCCCTGTTTCAGAAGACGTGGACATTAAAGCCCTCATAGAACAATTGCAGGATAAGGACCTGGAGGATGAACATTACCAGGCAGCAGCACAGAAAGCTATCTGGAACATTACAAAAGGGTTTGCGCTCACTGCTGCGCAACACAGAGCGATTGCACAGATACCGGGTATCTGATGTGATCGGGTTTAGAAAGGCAATGGCTGCTCCTGTTACCGGGGCAGTCATTTTTATTTTGGAAAGGAGTAACGGTGCAGGATGCTGAGATGATCTTATATAAGTATAAACCAAAATCTCCCCGCACATGCCTAGAATTCTACACGTTATCCTCCTGTGTTGTTTAATGCCGTTCCTGGTTAAAGCCCAGCAGGCTCCCAAAAGGGAATTGCGCGGCGCATGGATAGCTACCTACTTAGGTATAGACTGGCCCAACCGCACGCAAACGCCTGCGCAGCAAAGGGCCGCATTCATCACTATTGCAGATCATCACAAAGCTACCGGGCTCAACGTGTTATACGTACAGGTACGCAGCCAGTGCGATGCGATGTATAACAGTCCTATTGAACCCTGGTCTGCCGACCTTACCGGTACACAGGGTGTTGCACCCGGTACCCCCTGGGACCCCATGGAATTTGCTATTGAAGAATGCCATAAACGCGGTATGGAATTCCATGCCTGGCTTAACCCTTACCGCGCCGTTGGTAACTCCGCCAACCTGCCGGCTTTTGCCGCTACCCACGTAGCTAAACAACACCCGGAATGGCTGCTGAGCCAGGGTACGCTAAGGGTACTCGATCCCGGTTTGCCACAGGTAAGGGATTACATCACCACCGTGGTAGATGACATTGTTACCCGCTATGATGTGGATGGTATTCACTTCGACGATTATTTCTATCCACCTGCCGCACCGGCCGGTACAACACCGTATAACGATTCTGCTTCCTTTGCCGCAGACCCACGTGGTTTTACAGTGAAGGCAGACTGGCGAAGGGATAATGTAAGCCTGCTGATCAAAAGGATCTACGACAGCATCCGTGCTATTAAACCGTGGGTGAAATTCGGTGTATCTCCTTCCGGTATCTACAGGAACAGTACCAATCCTGCTATTGGTACCCCTACATCCGGTCTTGAACATTACACCACACTTTTTGCAGATACCCGCAAATGGTTACAGGAAGGCTGGGTGGATTATATCATGCCGCAGGTATATTGGTACATCGGCCAGCCGGGTGCAAATTATGCCGCCATTGTGCCCTGGTGGAATAACAATGCTTATGGCCGCCATATCTACATTGGCATGGCAGGATATAAGGTGAATGATGCCGCACAGGCAGCACCATGGATGGACCCTAAACAGATCCCCAACGAAGTAAGGATGAACCGGGACAGTCTGTATACGAATATCTTCGGGCAGTCCATTTACAATACCTCCAGCCTGCGTGCCACTACGCGTTTAGGTTTCAGGGATTCCCTGCGGCTGGATTTCTATAAAAAGCCGGCATTACAGCCGGTGATGTTGTGGCGTGATAATGTTGCACCATCAGCACCCATCGCTTTGAATGCCACACCCTACGGCCCGGATTCCGTTGCATTAACCTGGACCAATACCGCCAGCACAACTGATGAAATGGATAAAGCCCGCCAGTTTGTGATCTACCGTTCTGAAGATCCGGTGATCGACACTACTTCTGCGGATAACATCCTTTTTATCACCACAAGGGATCAGACTACTTTTACGGATAAGACCATTGTGCCCAATACCACTTATTACTACGCTGTAACGGCGGTGGACAGGTTTCACAATGAGAGCGGCCTGTCTAACCTCTCTGCTAACCAGGCCCCGGATATCCTTTGCCCGGGCGACCAGGAGTTAACCGCAGATGCATCCTGTACCGCAGCTTTGCCGGACTACCGCTCACTGGCTGTAGTAAATGATCCAAGAGGAGTAACACTTACACAGTTACCTGCCCCGGGAAGTGCTGTGCAACATAACGATATCATCCGCCTGATTGCTACCAATGCAGGGGGCAAAGCAGATACCTGCTCTTTTGCCGTGATCGTGAAAGATACTATTCCGCCACAGATCGCCGGTTTAGCCGCAGATCCGTTCATCATCGCCAATGCGAACAACCAGATGAAGGCGGTAACGCTGAATTACACAGTAGCTGAATGTGGTGCTGTTACAAATGTGATCACCATTACCAGCAACGAAGCGGTGAATGGTGCGCCTGACTGGGAAGTGATAGACGATCATCATATCAGGCTGCGTGCGGAACGTGATATCTTTGGTAATGGACGTATCTACACCATTAAGGTAACTTCAACGGATGCTGCAGGTAATGTAAGTACACAATCAACAGATGTACTGGTGCCATCCAATAAACCGTGGACGCATGGCGATGGCCTGGCAGTGGTAGCAATGCCTAACCCAACCCTTCACCAGTTTGTATTACTGATGGCAAGCAAAGATCCGTTGCCATTGACTATCAGGGTGTACAACAATAATGGTCAGCTGGTTGAGACCCGGAATAATATTGCGCCAAACAGTCTTATTACGATCGGTGCTAATTATCACGGCGGTATCTATTACGCAGAGATCACGCAGGGTACTAAACGTCAGATCCTGAAACTCCTGAAGTTAGGGAACTAAGAGATCTTGAATAAAGCAAAGGCTGCCCGTACATGCGGGCAGCCTTTTTTTTGAAAGGAAAACAGTATCTTCCAAAACATATGTCAGCAGTTCATTTTTCAAAACGCCAGATCTGGGTGGCTGTGATGGCGGCTATCACCAGCTTTGCTGCTTACACTGCCATCTTTGCTTTCCGCAAGGCCTTCAACGTGGCGTCTTATAGCGGGCATACATTATTCGGCATGGACTTCAAAACGGTGCTGGTAGTAACGCAGGTGTTAGGATATATGGCCAGTAAATTCTATGGCATCCGTTTTATATCCGAACTCAAACGTGTCCGCCGTCACTGGCTGATCATTGGGCTTGTTGGTATCTCCTGGCTGGCCTGGCTTTTATTCGCGCTGTTACCTGCTCCCTATAATTTCTGGTGCCTCTTTCTGAATGGTTTTCCATTGGGGTTATTATGGGGTATTGTGTTCTCTTATGTGGAAGGCCGCAGAACAACAGACCTGATCAGCGCAGCGCTGGCGGTAAGTTTCATCTTTGCCTCAGGGCTTGCTAAAAGCACGGCGCAATGGGTGATGAACAGCTTTCATGTAACGGAATACTGGATGCCTTTTGTAGTGGGCTGCATCTTTATGCCGGCCTTGTTCCTGTTTGTATTCCTGCTGGAAAAGATCCCCGCGCCGGATGAAGAAGATGTGGCGCAAAGGATGCACCGGCAGCCGATGTTGAAGGAAGACAGGAAGGCTTTGCTGAAAGGTTTCTTACCCGGCATTGTAGTACTCGTGATCATCTATATACTTGTTACCATCTTAAGGGAAGTGCGGGATAATTTCATGGCGGATATGTGGCGGGAGTCCGGCGAAGTATTCCAGGCGGGTGTATTTGCCAAAACAGAAACTTCTATCTCTATCATCATCCTGGTATTGATTGCCGTGATGATCTGGTTAAGGAACAGCTTTACAGCATTTATGCTGGCCCAGTGCATTATGCTTGCAGGGTTTATTATCTCATTGATCACTACCTGGTTATATGCAAGGCAGCAGCTGCCCATGTATCACTGGATGCTCTTTGTTGGCCTGGGCCTGTACATGGTATACATTCCCTTTAACAGCATCCTGTTCGACCGGTTCATTGCTGCATTCAGGTTTGCGGGGAATGTAGGTTTCCTGATCTATATCGCAGACTCTTTCGGGTACCTGGGAAGTGTGGGTGTTATGCTTGCTAAAACCGTGTTGCAGATACAGACCAACTGGCTGCATTTCTATATGCAGTTAGTAATGGTCACGGGTATAACAGGGGTGGTGGGCACCATTGCCTCCATGTTATATTTTATGCGCAAAATGCATCAGTATCAAAGTGATCAGCGCCGGTAAAGCCTGCACATAGAAGATCTTTTTACTGGCAGTGGCTGCACCATAGATCCCTGCAACAATCACACAGGAAAGGAAGAATACTGCTACATTGAATGCCCAGTGATGGTCCCGGATGCAGAGGCTCCAGATCAGGCCTGCAGCGAGGAAGCCGTTATACAATCCCTGGTTGGCGGCCAGTACTTTGGTAGGTTCAAAGAGATGTTTGGGAATAGAGGAGAAGGACTTAGGGCCTTTGGTGGTCCAGGCAAACATTTCAAGCCAGAGGATATACAGGTGAATGAAAGCCACCAGGCCAATGAGGATCATAACAATGATATGCATATGGTTCTTTTGCCAGCGAATATAATGAATGTTCGGAACCGGACACTTCCTGTACCATAAGCGGACATGATCATCATGTTAATCGTTTGGCAATTAATTCATTATACTTTGACCCGCTTTTTGCTGTGCAGGGAATATAATCCTTAACCTCATGCTGTATAATAACCTTAAGATCGCTTTCCGTTCCCTCTGGCGGAAAAAAACATTTTCTCTCCTGAATATCCTGGGCCTGGCTATTGGGGTGGCTGCCAGCCTGCTGATCTTTTCTGTGATCCGGAACGAAATGAGCTATGATAATTATCACGAAAAAAAGGACAGGATCTTCAGGGTAACCACTACTATTAAAAGTAAAAGTAACGGCGAGGTGGTAACCAGGGAACCAAATGTGCCTAATGCTTTGCCCGAAGCTTTCCGGAATGATTTTCCGCAATTTGAGCAGATCGCTTCCTGCTGGTTTATCGGGCAGGCGCAGTTTTATGTTCCGGGTAAAGAAGAGAAAAGGTTCAAAGAGTACCAGGGCCTTGCCTGGGCAGATCCCGGTTTGTTTGAGATGTTTGACTTCACCTGGCTGGAAGGGAATGGAAAGGAGTTAAAAAATCCCAATACGGTGGTGATCACGGAAAGTGTTGCAAAAGCATTTTTCGGAGGGCATGAGGAAGCTATTGGCAAAACCATCCAGTTATATTCTTTTCGTATACCCCTGAAGGTAGTAGGGGTATTTAAAGATCTGCCGGGGAATACAGATCTCCGGCTCAGGATCTGCCCATCAATTATAACCGCAAGAAAAAGAGAGCCGGGGCTGTTTAGCGATTGGTCCGGTTTAAATGATCATGGCTTGTATGTAATGCTGAAAGAAGGTGTGGCGCCGGAAACCATGATAAAACAGTTCCCAGCCTTTGTGAAAAAGTATTACAAAGAAGAACAGCGGGAACCGCATAACTATAGTACGCTGGGCCTGCAGTCAATAGAGAACATGCACCTCGATAAAAACTTCCGGGTGCCTGCAGGTAGTGCTATTTCCATCCGGGAACTATGGTCCATCGGGTTGATCGGCATCTTTTTACTTTTGGTGGCCTGCATCAACTTTATCAACCTGGCCACCGCACAATCTATCAGCAGGGCCAAAGAGATCGGCGTTCGCAAAGTGCTGGGGAGCAACCGTACACAACTGGTGCGCCAGTTCCTCAATGAAACCGCCGTGATCACTTTCTTTTCCCTGGTCCTGGGTGTAATGATCGCTGTAGCGGCTATACGGCCGCTGGGGCAGTTAATAGGCCGGGAGCTCACTTTTAATCATCCTTCGGTTATCGTGTTCCTGCTGGCTATTGGTGTGGTGGTTACATTGCTTGCAGGATTTTACCCGGCGGTTGTACTCTCCGGTTTTAATCCTGTTGCAGCCATCAAAAGCAAGATCAGCACCCGTACCATCGGCGGCATCTCTTTGCGCAGGGGATTGGTGGTAGTGCAATTTGTGATTGCACAGCTGCTGGTGATAGGAACATTGGTGGTAGTGCAGCAAATGAAATATTTCCGTGAAAAGCCTATGGGCTTTGATAAAGAATCTACCGTACTGATTAATCTGCCCAGCGACAGTGCGCTGGCTACCCGGTATGATTACCTGAAAAACCGGCTGGCATCCGTTAAGGGCGTAGAGAACGTGAGCCTCTGCCTGGAAGGGCCATCCAACAACTGGGGCTGGCAGTCCGATTTCTATTTCGATAACTCAGCAGAAAAACAGACCTTCCTGGCCACCCGGATGTATGGGGACAGTAGTTATCTTGAAACGTTCCAGATTGGGCTGGTAGCAGGCAGAAAACCATTTCGTAGCGATACTGCGGCAGAAGTGATGGTGAATGAAACCATGGTGAGGAAATTAGGCTTATCATCGCCGGAAGCTATACTGGGGAAAACAGTAGCGTTAAGTAATACCGGGAAAATACCGGTAGTAGGTGTATTCCGGGACTTCAACAACAGAACGCTGCGGGAAGAGATCAAACCTATGATATTGTTTTCAGGCAATTATTATGAATATGCTGCCCTGCAGATCCGCCCGGAACAAATGCCGGCCACGCTGCCCGAAGTACAAAAGGTATTTACAGAAGTATACCCTACCTATATGTATGATCTTACTTATATGGACGAAAGGGTGGGTGATTATTATAAAGCAGAAGCCATAACGGGCCTGCTGTTTGAGGTCTTTGCCTTTCTTGCGGTACTGATCTCCTGCCTGGGTTTATATGGCCTGGTTTCCTTTATGGCAGTACAGAAAACAAAAGAAGTGGGTGTGCGTAAAGTGCTGGGAGCTTCCGTGCAAAATATTGTATATCTCTTCTCTAAGGAGTTTACCGTTTTAATAGGTATCGCCTTTTTGATCTCTGCTCCCCTGGGTTATTATTTTATGCAGGGATGGCTGGAAGATTTTCATTACCACATTAATTTAGGCTGGGACGTGTTTGCATCCGCCATGGTGTTGTCCATTGGCATCGCATGGATAACGGTAGGGTATAAGGCCGTGAATGCGGCTCTTGCCAACCCGGTAAAGAGTTTACGCGCAGAATAAAAAATAACCCGCAGGTTTCGCCTGCGGGTTAAAGCATTACTTTTTGCCGAAGAACTTGTGTTTATCACTCTTTGCCGGCAGTAAAGGTTTGATAGCTTCTGCCGCTTCAATGGAAAGATCTGCCTCTATAAAGCTGGCGCCATCTTTAATAATATCCTGGAAGATCTTTTTACGTTGTGCTGCATCAGGCAGTTTGTCTGAACTGGAGGCCGTGGAGATAAAGCACATCACCCCGCGTTTGTTCAGCTCAGCATATAATGGTTTCAGTTCCGGTTTATTATCCGGGCCTACATAAGCCATCATATGCGTAAAGGGTACCTTTGCCGCTTCGTATTCTTCCAATGCTTTCTGTGTTTTCACAAAGGCTTCGAAAAAGATATCCTTGTTGCGTTCATGATAATAAAGGGCTTCTTTGGCAGAATGCACCGTTACCATCACATATCCTTCCGCGTTATTCCTTTTGATGATCGCCAGCGTGGTATCGAAGGGCACATCTTTTTTATCCAGGCTTAGTACTGTTTTACCTTTGGCCCACCTGATCGCTTCTTCCAAAGTAGGAATGCGGGCTTTGGTAACATTGCCATCCACGTCTTTCAGGTAGAGTTGTTTAAGTTCTGCCAGCGTGTAATCGCCTACTTTGCCTTTGCCGGTAGTGGTGCGTTCCAGCGTAGCATCGTGCATTAATACGGGTACGCCGTCTTTCGAAAGGCGCGGATCTATCTCAAACATGGCAGGTGTGTGACGCAGCGTATTGGCAAATGCTTCTATGCTGTTCTCCGGGTAACCTTTGTTGATGCCACCGCGGTGGCCGCTTACAAAAGGAACATCTTTACCGGTGTATTTAAAGAACGCCCGCAGCTCCTGTGCATTTTTGATCTTCAGTACGTTCATCTTTTGTGCCTGTACGTGCATGGACAGTGAAAGGGCCATCCCTATAACGAATATTCTTTTCATAGTTTTGAATTAAGATGTTGTAAAGTGAAATCACCTTCCGCAGACAGCGTGAACATGGTGATGGAGGCATTCTCCTGCACCAGCATCCGGTAGTTCTTCAGCGGCATGCCCAGTTTGTAGGCAAGGTATAAACGGTTCACACCATTATGCGCAGCTACCAGGATATTGCCGGAAGTGTAACGTTGGCGCAGCTCCCGGAAAAAATCATCTACCCGGGTAACGATCTCCGTTCCTGATTCGCCGGTACCGCCTGCTTTATATTTTGCGGGGTCTGCCATCCAGTTATTCCAGAGCAGGGCATTCTCAGCAATGAATTCTTCCTTCGTCTTTTTTTCCCAGGTGCCAAAGTCCGCTTCAATAAGGCGGGCATCCTTTGTTACATGGGTACCACCGGTGGCAATGTTGGCGGTCATAAAAGCCCTTTCCAACGGGGAGGAATAAACGCCATCGAAAGTAATGCCCTTTAATTGCTCCTTTACAGCTTCTGCCTGCCGGATGCCTGTGGCGGTCAGGGAGATGTCCGTTCTGCCGCAGTAGCGGTTGTTATCCGCATTCCAGGCGGTTTGTCCGTGTCTCAGTAAATAAACGTTAAGCATATGTATGACCGGATATGTATCCTTTTTCTTTTAATATTGAAATAAATGCCTGGTAGCTTCTTTCGTAAGCCCGGGCTAACGCGGCATCCGGGTTAACCTGTTTCTCTGTTTGCGTCATAGCTGCTGCTGCTGCCATGATAGAGGAGAAATGTGTTTTAGATGCTGCCAGTATAGCGGCGCCGGAAGCGCCGGTAACATATTTCATTTTATAAATGGGCAGGTTCAGCACATTACTGCGGATGGTGAGCCAGGTTTCACTATTACTGGCACCTCCTGCGGTAAATACGGCTTTCACCTTTTCGCCGGATAACTGTTCGATCACTTCGTATGCATACCGCTCAATATAAGCCACGCCTTCCATGCTGGCGGCGAAGCGGGCTGCATCAGGCAGGCCTGCTGTTTCAAATCCCTTTGCCTGCGGTGCTACAAAGGGGAAACGTTCTCCCTGTTGCAGCAGCGGGTAAATGAGATGGCCGGTAGGGATCAGTTTAGCGGCAGCTTCGTTCAGCGCATCCAGGTTACCGGAGAAGTTTTTACTTACCCAGTCTGCCCCTGTATTGCTGGCGCCGCCGGGCATCCAGAAACCTTCCGGGTGGCGGTGGCAGTACAGCCTGCCTTCCGGATCGCGGATCTCGGAAGTGGTTACACCTTTCACTACCAGGGTAGTGCCAATAGTGGTGTTCCAGTCTCCCGGGTTCACGGCGCCGGAGGCGATCTGCGAAGCGCAGCCATCCGTCATGCCGGCTACTACCATTACGTTGTCAGAAAGCCCCAGTGTTTGCTGCAGGTCTTTATTCAGCCTGCCTACCGGTGTACCCGAAGGCACTACATCCTGTAACCATTCTTCCCGGATGGGCAATGTTTCCCAAATATATTCAGGCCAGCGTTGCGCCGCTACATCGTAACCGGATTTTAACACATTGGTAAAGTCCGTTACGTCATAATTGCCGGAAAGTTTTCCTGTAATAAAATCTGCGGCATGAATGAATTTGTGTAATTGTGCTGCTTTTTCCGGGTGGTTGTTGATAAACCACAGCATTTTTGGAAGCCCGCTGGTAGTATTAAATGCCGTATAGCCCTGTGGTTGGTACTGCATTGCCTTTTCTTTGCAAAGCGCACCTTCCGCTGTTTGCCTGCCATCGCTGTACATAATGGCATTGTGCAAAGGCGCATATTGTTTATCAACCGGGATCACCGTACCGGAAGTGGAAGTAACGGCAATGGCTTTGATGTTACTCTTATCTTTATCTGCCAGCAGGAGTTGCAAAGAGCGTAAACAGGCATCCCACCATTCAGCGGGAGATTGTTCTTCTCTTGAACCGGCACTTAAGGGAAATTGCTCTTCCTCACTGCCCAGTAAATTGCCCGCTGCATCCATCAGCACCACCCTGGCACCCTGTGTGCCGATATCTATCCCTATAAAACTATCCATACTACTTAATTCATGTTCCTGAAATACCCCCTGGTTTTTTCCCATTCTGCATACAAAGTAGCATAATAGGCTTCTTCCTGCGGAGCCACCACATCAATACTTTCATCCATCTGCACCCTGATCTGTAATGCTTCATTACAGATCAATGCGCCACCTACGGCAGATGATTGCTGGTACTCTTTACGTACGTGTACTTTTTTGCCGGTAAGGTTGGCGATCAGCTGGCGCAATACTTTACTTTGTAATCCGCCGCCGCAACCCCAGATGTAATCAGGCGTATGACCTGCAACTTCAGCCAGGATCTTGTAGTTCTTGGCAATAGAACAGGCAATGTCCAGTATCGTAGCCCAAACAAAAGAACTGCGGGTGAGCAGGTGAGAAACGGGTGCCGGAAAAATGAAGCCACCGCGTGTAAGCGATACTTCTTCATCGGCCAGTAAGGAACCCAGGGAAGCCATACAGAAAGTATGTTTGTTCTCTGCCAGTTCTTTCTCGATCACATCATATCCTTCGTTGGGATAAAAGATCTCTTTCAGCCGCTGATAGTTCAATCCTGTAACGCCGGCATTCGCTTCAAATACAAAACGGTCTGCTTCTATGTCCCTGCTCGTCCAGGTACGTTCCTGTTCATCCAGCGTATACATGCCGGTGAGTTTTACGATGGGGGTGGTGGTACCGGATACGATCACCATATCATTCACGGCAGGGCGGGTACTCTTGATGGCCAGCTGCGTATCGCCGCCGCCTACAATGACCTGCACGGTGTTGTTCAGTGATAAGGTGTCTGCAACGTCCTGTTTAATTTTTCCCAGTACCGTGGCAGAAGAAGCGATGCTGCTCAGCAGATCGCCGCTTAGCCCGAATACGGCGCAAAGTTCGGCAGACCATTCTTTACGGGCTACATCATATAGTAAAGTTTCAGAAGCCTGTGAATGTTCGTAACGTGCAATGCCACTTAGCTTGTATTCTATCCAGTTGCTGATACTTAAAAAGGTAGCTGTGTCTTTCCATATCTCTGGTCTTCTTTCACGGATGCCTACCAGCTTCATGGCAGAGAAGAGGGAAGTAGGGTAGCGGCCGGTGAGCTGGTAAACCCTGCTTTTATCTGCTATCAGGTCTTCCCATTCCCTTCCGCGGTGATCGATGTTGGGTAAACCTATCAGCGATCTGCCATCTTTGGAAATGAGCACAATACCTTCCCGCTGGCTGGTAGCTGTGATAGCCCTGACTTCTGCGCCGGGTACTTTTTGCAGTACCTGTTTAGCCAGCCGCAATACCTGTTCCCACAACCGGGTGGGATCAAAATAAATACTATCCGGGTACAGCGCATCTTTGATGTATTGTATATCCTCCCGTGCAACGCCTAATACCTTGCCGTCTTCAGAGGCTGCAGCTACGCGAACATTCCCTGTGCCAATGTCTACTATGATATAGCTCATTAAATATGGATTGTAAGTATTTCTTTATTCGCCAGTTCGGCTATCTTTTTGTTCCCTTTTGCATACCACTGCAGCAACGCTTTATTGAGGATCTCCACATGATGATCTTCCACTTCATGTGTTGCGCCTGCAATGTGCGGCGTAGCAATTACATGCGGCATATCAATAATGCGGTAATCCAGCGCATCCGGTGGTTCGTTGTCAAACACATCCAGGATGGCCCCCCGGATCGCTTTCTTTTCCAATGCATCCAGCAGGTCTTCTCTTTTCACTACTGCTGCCCTGGCCGTATTCACAAAAATGGCATCTTTTTTCATCAGTTTCATCAGGCTGCCGTTGATCATACCTTTTGTTTCATTGGTAACCGGCAGGTGAATGGATACGATGTCGCTGGTTGAAAATACATCTTCGATACCTGTTTTGCGGAAAGCTTTGTCGTGTTCCGTTACGTAGGGATCGAAGAACTGGATCTTACAGGGGTAATCCTTCACCAGTTTGGCAATGAGCTGGCCGATAGCGCCAAAGCCCACCAATCCGATAGTTCTTCCTGCGAGTTCATTGCCTTTGAAGGCGAGGTAGGAATCGTGTGCCCCTTCCTGCCAGTTGCGGCCTTTGAGCCAGTCGATGCCGGGAATGGTGTTACGCAAGAGCATGATCACATTGGAGATGAACATTTCCACTACTGCCTGCGCGTTGCGGGCGGGCGTGAAAAATACAGGGATGCCCATTTCCGTAGCCGTGGCTACCGCTACGTTGGAGGGTGTTCCCCTGCATACACCAATGAATTGCAGTTGCGGGTTTGCGGCAATAACCGTGGCCGTTACATGATCGTGTTCTGTGATCAGTGCATCTGCTTTACTGTTCGCCAGCAGTTCCAGTAATTCTGTTTCGTTGTAAGCACGTCCGTTAGGTTTCCATGATCTGTAAACAACTTCGCCGAACTGTGTTTCCAGTTCTTTCAGGCCTTTCTCATTATAAGGCGCCGTAATTAAAATTCTCATGCTATTTCAGTTTGTAACGTATGATGGTGGAGGGTCTTTGCATTATCCGGCAAAGTGATGAAGCGGGTGAGGATGGCGCTGATCACATACAGTACCGCCAGGATCCATATTACACCTTCTTCACCTACGCCGCCAATGAACAGACCAACAATGGCGGGGCCTACAAACACGGGCAGGCCTGCACCAAGGTTAAGGATGGCCATAGCTGCTCCTTTATCTTTTTTTACAAGGGAGGGCACCAATGCCGTTAAGGGAACATAACCAGCCAGGAATGCGCCCCAGAGTACGCCGCAGGTTAATACCATAAAAAAGCTGCCTTCCCAGATCTGTGGTGCATAGTAAAACAGGAGGGTAGTTACGGCACAGCCCACGCCGCCGAACCACATGATGGTGTTTCGCCAGCCAAAACGGTCTCCCACGAATCCGAAGATGAGGTTGAAGATGATGTTGGCGGTGAAGATAGTGCCCCAGATCTGCAGCCATTGTGTGGTATCAAAACCGTGGCGGGCCATATACATCGGCAGAAAAACGGGGAAAGCAAATTGTGCGGTGGTATTGATCACCCGTACAATACCGCCTAAGAGTACTTTTGGTTCTTCTTTAACGATGGTGAGCCCTTTCAGGAGTTCCTGCATCTGGGAACCTTTGGAAGTTTGCTTTTGTGCAGAACGTTTATTCAGCACCAGTGCAAAGAATGCACCCAGCAATGCCCAGAATAAAGAGGTCCATAAAGTATTGAGATGACCGAACTTCAGGATAGCCCAGCTGGAGTAATATGCACCCAGTACATTCAATCCGCCGGTGAACACAAACCAGAACCAGCCCACTGCGCGGCCCAGCTGTTGCTGTGGACTGCTATACGCGATCCATACCAGGAAGGAATAAGCAAAGAGCGGATATCCGAAACCACGTAACGCATACGTCAGCAGCATCACCGGGAAATTCAATTCCGGCATACCGAAACCCACGAAGCCAACCGTGCCCAGCATGTAAAGGACCAGGCCCAGCAGCATAGTACGCCGCACGCCGAACCCTTCTGCCAGTACGCCGGAAAACCAGGCGGAGATGGCAATGGTGATACCATATACGGTGAACAGGGAGGCTGATTGCTGAACCGTCATACCATGATCTACCAGGTAAGGGCTCAGCCATCCTTGTTCAATACCATCACCCATCATAAAGATCATGATGCCGATGTAACCCCAGAGCAGCTGCCGGGGGATGCCTGCTTTGTCAAAGATTGTTGCGTTGTTAGTTGACATTTGATATCAGTTATTGTGTGATCGTGAAATTAGTTCGTCCAACCTGCATTTTGTTCGAGATTTTTATTCAGTACGATCTCGTTGTAAGGGATCGGATAGTAGTATTTGTAGTCTTCGTATTTGCGTTCCAGGTTATCGAAGAGGATCAGCCGGCCGCTGGTGTTGTTCGATAATTTCACCTGCACTTTATCTACCACTATGTAAGTTACGCCGGGTACTTTTGTAGGAGGAGTGGTTTCCACAAAACTTACATCCATCTTGCCATCTTCGTTCAGGTCCATTAAAGTATTTAATGCGGGAACGTACATGCCGGTGTATTGTTTTGTGAGCAGGCCGCCTGTTTTCCAGCGTTTGAGATCATCATAACGGAAACCTTCGAGTGCCAGTTCTATACCTCTTTCCCGGCGTATTTCCAGTATTACGGGATCGGTGATCAAGGGGAAGTAATTGTCTTTAAGGTAAGTGTCTGCCACCGTGGGAAGGGGAGCAGCAGTGATGCCTGCGCGGGTACGGAGTAAAGCGATGGTATTTGTCCAGTCTGCCGGCGTGAATGCACCGGATTCTGCTCTTGCTTCCGCATAATTCAGTAAAACTTCCGCATAACGGATGAGTGGCAAAGAGTTGGGATTCTCTGCCACGCCATCCGTAGCTTTTGCATCTACGGTGAGTTTGATTGGCATGTAGCCTGTATAGGTATAGGTGAAATCAGGCGGTGCTGCTGCGCCATCGCGCGTATAGTTACCTAAACGGATACTTTGTTTCAGGCGCAGGTCACGGTTCTTTACTTCCTGCACAAAAGTTTGTGTAGCGTAATCCGGTTGTGCGGTGAAAGGTGTTCCGTCTGTTTTCAGGTAAGTGTCAATAAATGTTTTCGTAAAGCTGTAACGTCCGCCATAAGTAGCGCTGGTCCAGTACCAGTTGGCATCATTGAATACACGGAGGCTTTTGCTGCCCACAAAGGCCAGCAGTATCTCTGTGTTGTTAGGTGTTTCATTGATGAACAGGTCCCGGTAATTCTTATCTGCTGCACCGGTAGTGAGCAGTTTGTACTGGTTGCCTTTTATCACCAGGTCTGCCGCGTTGGCTGCTTCCGTGAGCCAGGTATTGGCAGTGCCTGTGAGGTTCAGTTCAGTATGATATTTACGGAAGGTACCTTCAAACAAACATACCCTTGATTTGAAGGCGAGGGCCACCCAACGTGTGATCTGTGAGCAGGTGGCATCTTTGGTATTGCGGATGTTGGCGCAGGCAAAGTTCAGGTCTGCCAGCACGCTGTCCATCACCAGGGTGCGCGGGTCGCGTGGTTTGTAAAGATCGGGATCGCTTACATCGAGTGTTTTATTATAGAAAGGTACAGGCCCGAATTCCTTCACCATTTCAAAATAGAACCAGGCGCGGAAGAAACGGGCAAGACCCATATAGTGGTTCTTTGCTTCGTCTGTGATCTTTGCCTGGCCGGCATGTTCCAGGAAGTAATTCACCTTGCGCAGGTTGGTCCAGGTCCAGCCGGTAGCCTGTGTAGCGCTGAAATTACCATAGATATAATTGGAAGGTGTTCTGCCCACCAGGTAGTCGCTGAGTGCATCTGATTTTACGATGTCAGTTCCTGTAGGCAGGTTCAGGTAAAAAGAATTTGCATACAGCTGCAGGTCCTTTTCGGTATTAAAAGCATTCTCCGGAGAGAGCTTATCAAAGGGCTTCAGATTAAGGTCCGTTTTGCAGGAAGCCAGTAACACAGAAGCGATGATTATATAGATAAAACGTTGCATGACCATGTTATTTGAAGGTGACATTGATTCCTATCGTGTAGGTTTTCAGCATGGGATAGCTCATCCCGTTCCCTGCGCCGGCAGCTAGTTCCGGGTCGGCGCCTTCTATCACTTCGGGGTCCATTGTTTTTACATATTTATACATCGGGCTCCAGGTCCAGAGGTTCTGGCCGCTGAGGTATACCCTTGCATTGGCGATGCCGGCCTTATTGATCCACGAAGCGGGAAGGTTATATCCCAGGCTCAGGTTTTTCAGGCGCATATAGGCTACATTCTGTAAATATTTGGATTGTGGTACCTGTAGTTGCGCTTTGGAATTGAGCGCCGTATAGCCACGCAAACGGGGGAAATAAGCGTCCGGGTTTTGTTCAGACCATACGTTATCCATCACATCCTGTGGCTGCCAGCTGTAAGGCCGGTTGTAAGGGCCCCAGAAAAGTGAGTTGTCCGTACCCGGCCAGAAATCCCTTTTTCCCACGCCCTGCAGGAAAGCGGAGAAGGAGAAACCTTTCCATTCCAGGTTGGTATTAAAGCCGTAAGTATAACGGGGTGTAGTATTACCGATAACCCTTCTGTCTCCCGGATCTGCCAGTGTTCCGGCGCCTTCATCGATCTTTTTATCGTTATTCAGGTCTTTGAACCTGATATCACCCGGCAGTAGTTTATTGATGGCGGATACTTTGATAAAGCTCTGATCTATACCGCGGGTATTAATTTCGTTCTGATCTTTAAAGTAACCGTCCGTTACAAAGCCCCATACATCACCTACTTTCATGCCTGCGTAATAAGTATTGATCAGGCCCAGCGGATTGTTGAAGCGGGTGATCACACTTTGATTATCTGAGAGTACAAAACGGAAATCGTAAGAAAGCGGGTTGCTGCCCTTAGTTCTGTCTCTCCAGCCGATGGATAATTCCCATCCTTTTGTTTCCAGGTCTGCATAGTTGCCTTTCGGTTCGTTCGCACCAAATACGCCGGGCAATGGCAGGCCATCCGTGAACATATTGGTTGTTTTACGGATGTAGTAATCAAAGTTGGCTGTGAGCCTGCTGTTCAGGAAAGCGAGGTCTGTACCCACGTTGAGGGTAGTGGCTTTTTCCCAGGTGAGGCCGTTCGGGATCACGGTGGGCTGCTGTGTATAGTCAGGGCGTATGCCATTCAGCATGCGGGAAGACTGTGCCACCGTCATGGTTTCCAGGAACTGGTAAGGGGATATGTTTCCGTTACCCAAAGAACCGTAGGAAGCACGCAGTTTGAAATCTGAAACAGTGTTTTGCGGCAGTGTCCAGAACTTTTCCCTGGATACACGCCATCCGGCGGATGCAGATGGGAAGAAGCCCCATTGCTGGTTCTGCGGGAATTTGGAAGTGCCATCATAACGGCCGTTTATTTCCAGCAGGTATCTTTCATCGAAGTTATAGTTCAGGCGGAAGAAACCACCGATGGTCCTCCATTCATTACCACCGCCACGCAGCGTAAAGTTCAGCCCGTTGGTGAGAGAGAAGTCCGGCAATGAATTATTGATCAGCCCATCCCGCTGGATGTAACGGCTTTTCAACAGCGAGTTTTCATAGTTATAGCCCACCATGGCTTTGAGATAGTGTTTGCGGAAAGTATGTTCATAATCCGCATAGATATTCGCAGCAATGTAAGTGGTCTTATTATCCGTTTCATTCATTTTGCTTTCACCGCGTTCCAGCATGGTATTTGGTTTCTTGCTGTAGGGAACGGGGGTGTAAAGCCTGCCTTCCACATCGTTCAGTTTCCAGAAAGTATAATCGCCATTCAGCCTCACTTTATTATTAAAGAGGCTGGCGGTGAAGCGGGAGGTGTTACGGATCTGGATCTTGTTCTGCTCGGACTGGTTGTTGCCGGAGATAAAACTACCGAAAACAATGGAAGCATTTTCTGTTAAAGTACCGTCCGGGTTGCGCAGCATGGCAATGGGAAATGCTTCGTCTGAGATCCTTCTCCATACCGGTGTATTGCCGGGATGGTTCAGGATAGGGTAGAAGTAGTCCATCTGGGAAAAGCTCAGGTCGTTCTCGATCTTCAGCCATTTAAAAGCCTGTACGGAACCGCGTGCACGGAGGTTATATGTTTTGAAATTATCCGGGTTGTAACGGAATACCCCTTTCTGGTACATGTATCTGCCGGAAAGGTAATAGTTCAGTTTACCGCTGTTGCCGGATACGCTAAGGTTGTGTTCTGTAGATGGGTTGGCATCTGCATAGAGTTCCTTCAGCCAGTCCGTATTGCCATAATACACATACTCGCCGGTGGCAGGATTGATATCTGTTTTAGGCAGGGAAGGATCCTCGTTCCTGCGTTTCAGTTCATCCAGGTATTCCAGGGAGAATGGAAATACTGAGTTGGCTTTCTGCGGGTGAGAGGCATAATCATTAAAAGCGGTAAAGGCTTCATCGAAATTTTTGGCCCATTGGTAACCGTTAGTCACCATTTTAGGTTTAATGGTGCGTTCATTCATGGAAAAGTTGCCGGTATAGTTCACCGTGGTTTGTTCTTTCCCCGGGTTTTTGGTGGTGATAAGGATCACCCCGAAAGTTCCCCTGGCGCCATAGATCGCAGCAGCTGCCGCATCTTTCAGCACAGAAACGCTTTCAATGTCGTTCGGGTTCAGGAGGTCCGGATCACCGGGTACACCATCTATCAGTATCAGGGCGCTACCGCCTGCGCCGATAGAAGTGGTGCCTCTTACATTGTAAGTAGCGCCGCGGGTAGGTTTACCATCCGTCATGCGGATGTTCAGGTTGGGGATCACTCCTTGCAGGCCGCGGGTAACATTGGTAAGCGGCCGGTTTTCGAATACCTCTTTACCTACCTGGTCTACCGCACCGGTGAGGTTTACTTTTTTCTGCGTACCATAACCTACTACCACCAGGCCTTCCAGGTCTTTGGCGCTGGAACTGAGCTTTACATCAATAGTATTGCGGGTGCCTGCAGCAATTTCCTGTTCGGCAAACCCTATGAAAGAAAATACAAGTATAGATTGATTGTTGGGTACAGCCAGCTGATAGCGGCCGTTTTCACCGGTGGTAACCCCGGTATTGCTTCCTTTGATCCTCACATTTACGCCAATAAGGAGTTCACCTTTATCACTTGTTACCAATCCGCCTACGGTTCGTGCTGTTTGTGCCTGTACAAGGGAGGGCAAAACAAGGAGCAGTATGCCAAGTAAAAACTTACGGCACATCACCCGGTTGCAAAGATTGTTCATGATTGTTTTTGTTTACAGTTCTAACATGGAAATAAAAATGGAATAAGATGAAGTGGTTGACGTCTTTAATCAGCTTATAAGTGATATGCTAAAGTAGAAATTAAACTTAATTAAACAAAATTAAATTAAAGTTAAACAAATTGCTCCCCTGATTTAAGTTATATTAAACCTAATGAAATAGTAATTATTCGATTGTGAAACAGCAATATGTGGGACAAATATCCGCAATCCCTTGCCTGATAATAACTTTAGGTTAATTCTTGCTAAAATTTTGCGGAAAAACACTACATTTGACGAAAGCTATTTAAATATAAATAAGATTACCACCCTAACGGTTTCCAGATGAACATTACAGACAGGCATCAGCTCATTCTCCAGAAGTTGCAGGAGAATGGCAGGGTTGATATACAGGAATTAAGTGATTCCCTCCAGGTTTCAGGTGTCACTATCCGCAAGGACCTGAAATTGCTGGAAGAAAAGAAGTTGTTGTTCCGCACTAAAGGAGGCGGTTCTACCCAGAACCCCTATACGATAGAAAGGCCCATTAATGAAAAGGAATTCATTAAAACCGAGGAGAAGAAGAAGATAGCGAAAGCGGCGGTAGCCCTGATAGGGATGAATGATTCCATCATTATCGGTTCCGGCACTACGGTGTTTGAATTAACCCGGGTACTGCATCCCTCCAAACATCTCACCGTGATCACACCTGCCCTGAAGGTGGCCATGGAACTTTGCAACAAACCCTTTGTGGATGTGCTGCAAATAGGCGGCCTTATTCACCAGAGTTCTTCCTCCGCAGCCGGTTCATTTGCTGAGCGCCTGCTGGACGATATTTCCTGTGGGGTATTGTTTGTAGGGGTGGATGGAATTGACCCGGAATTTGGTCTTTCCATTACCAACCTGGCAGAAGCCAGCCTGAACATGAAAATGATCAACCTGGCGCAGACGGTGGTTGTAATGGCGGACAGTTCTAAGTTTGACCGCCGGGGTATCGGCCGGATCTGCAGCCTGGAGCAGGTGGACTACATTATTACAGATAACCTGGTAGCGCCGGACACTGTTCGTATGCTAACGGACAGAGGCGTAAAAGTGATCATCGCAGAATAAGAAGTAACCGATTATAAACACCTAAGAGGGTATTCCATCCGGAATGCCCTTTTTTTATTCTCTTCACCCCGCCAACCCACATAATTACTCTTATCTTTGCAATTAACCAGCGAATAACAAAATATAGGGTCAAAAACCTATAATTTTTGAGGTACCCTTATAACCTTACACAAGTGGATATAGGTAAAACATACAAATGGTTGGTACAAGGAGGCATAGACAAAACCGAAGACCTGGCTGAAAAAGCGCGCATCAAACTGACCAACAACATTTCCCTGATCCTGGCTATTATATCACTGGCTTTCGGTGTCATATATTACCTGGTCGCTGGTCGTATCGAGTTTATTATCGCCACTAACATTGAAGCGGTTTGCTTTGCTTTTATTATCTATCTGAACCATCGCGGCCAGCCCCTTTGGGCAGGTGTTGTGCTACAGGGTATTGTTACTGCAGCCGTGATCTATTTCGGGGTAGTGTTCGGCAAGGCCATTGAAGTATATGTATTAGCTGTTTTCCTGTGTGGCGGATCGCTTGCATTTATGAAGGCCTCTGTTGCCCGTTATGTTTTCCTCTGTGTGGGTGCATTGGTGATCACCGCTATAGAGCTTAATAAATACTATGCGTTAATCCCATCTTTCACTTTTACTGAACAGGAATTCAGTTTTATAAAATATTCTTCCGTAACCGTTGTGATCATACTCACGCTTTTTGCTATCGGGTATTATGTGAATAATAACAATAAATTGCTAAAGGAACTGAATGAACAAAAAGAACATCTGGAAGATGAAGTGGATATCAAAACGGAAGACCTGCGGAAGGTAGTGAATGCAAAAAGTATTTTCATCAGGGAGTTAACCCATGAACTCAGAACTCCTCTCAATACTATCCTCTCAATTGCCCAGTTTAAGATCAAGCCGGATTATGTGGAAGACCGGACTGATTCTGTTAACCTCTATGCGGCCTGTTACAATACCCTGCAGATCGTGAACAACACGCTGGACCGTTTCCTGCTCGACAATAACAGGAAACCCGCCATTGCCCGCCAATGGATCAATATCAATGAATTTGGCAAGGAAATGCTGCAGGCGTTCCATTACATTGCTGTTTCTGCGGAAGTAGAACTGGAATTGTACGTGGCGGAAAACATGCCCCGCACGGTATATGAAATTGAACCTTATATCCGGCAGATCATCAGTAACCTTTTAGGGAATGCTATCAAGTACACCACGCAGGGAACAACCGTAAAGCTGCATTTCAGTTTAGCGCCTGCAGGTGATAAGTGGATAGTGGAGGTGATCGACAACGGACCCGGCATCCCTCCTGAAAAGCAAAGCGTAATATTTGAAGAATATGCACGCGTAGGTGAAAATGCAGTGGAAGGTACCGGTGTTGGGCTGGCTAATTCAAAGAGCTATGCTGTTCTGCTGGGTGGGGATATTGAAGTAAGGAGCAGTGTGAATGCGCCCGGCGAAACCACGGAAGAAACCGTGTTCACCGTGACCCTGCCTGTAATAAAATTCAACGATGGCTCACAGCCATCCACCATTAAGAACTATCCGATAGCCACCGTGAAATTCAATGGCCTTACGGCATTACTGGTGGAAGACGACCGGATGAACAGGGCATTACAGAAACGTTACCTGGAAGACCTGGGCTTTACCATCCTCGAAGCAGTGGATGGAGAGAAAGGATTAGCCCTGGCAAAGGAATATCATCCGGATATTATTGTTACGGATGTGCGTATGCCTGTTATGAACGGAAGAGAACTGCTGCAGCATGTGAGAGCAGATGCTGTAATTAAAGATACCCCCATCATTTTTTGTACCGGAGAAAGCGGGTTTGATCTGAATCTTGAACTGGACCCGCTGAGCAAATGTGTGCCCAAACCATTTAGTTTTTCCGTATTGCACAGAGCCATACAGGAACTGTTGTTAGCCGAGCTCGTTAGTATAAAATAATAAGAAAAAATCCCATGTGAATGAGGCCTGTCAGGGCTTTATAGTTTTTTGTTAATGCCCATTCTACTCCGCTTTATATTATGTTAATTTATCTTATGCGCAAATATAATAGTGTAAATTAGTTAGCGTAAGACACACAATTTTTCTTAACCATTAAAAGTACCCGCAGATGGAAACAATCACTTCCATCCCGGATCTGTATTGCCCGTACCCCTCTCGTATGAGTCCATACGTGGAAGAGGTGGCAGCAGCTACAGATGCCTGGATGAAACGTTTTGCGCTGTTCCCGAGTGAACAGGCATTCACTGAATTCTCCAATTACAAAATGGCCTGGATGACATGCAGGACCATTCCGGACGGAGATCTTCCTTTACTTATCACGATCAACAATTTTTACTCCTGGCTTTTCGTCCTGGATGAACAATTGGATCACATCAGCCCGGAAACAGCCGCGATCCGGGACAAGAATTTCCTGCAGAACTTTATCAGCGGTTTTGTGAAGATCCTGCGTAACGATCAGTTTGTGAGCATTGCTGAAGGTGGTAACGTACTCGCCGCATTCAGCGATATCTGGCAAAACCTGATCCCCGCCAGCAGGGCAAGCTGGCAATGCCAATTTACCATCTCTTTGAAAGCCACTTTTGAAGCGGCGATCTGGGAAGCCGCCAATGCCAACAGTGAAACGCCACCCACTGTGAAGCAGTACATGCGGATGCGCCCTTACTTTTCAGGTGCCAACCTGGGAACCGATATCAACGAACTGGCAACCGCCACCAGCCTGCCGGTGTACGTATTGCAGGACCAGGATTTTGTAAGGATCGTAGATCTCTGCCGCCGTGTGGTTTGCTGGGCCAATGATATCTTTTCACTGGCAAAGGAGATCGCGCATGGCGACAATCACAACCTGGTAATGGTGCTGAAGTACAACGAGGACCTGACGATGGAAAAAGCACTGAATGAAGCAGCGCGCATTCACGATTACGAAATGCACCAGATCGAACAGTTGAGGCGTAAACTGCCGGACTTCGGCCCTCAGCTGAACAAGGATGTGAAAGCCTACCTGGACGGACTTGAAACAATGGTTTCAGGATTCTTCTGGTGGAGCCTGGAGGATACGCCGCGGTATATGAGTCACCTGCAGGAAAAAGTAGTATAAGTGTAAACAAGTGAATGCTTCCTAAGGAACCCGGGGCTGCTTCTTATTCGGGAGGCAGCCCTTTTTCGACATAAGTGCTTAACTTCAATTTTAATATGAAAAGGCCCAACAGAAAACCAGGAGAACCGGATGTTAGTTTTAAGGAAAGGATGGCCGCTTTGCGTAACCTGCCTTCATTTTTCAGGCTCGTATGGCAAACCAGCCCCTGGATGGCGTTGGGCAATGCCATCCTGCGTACCGCTCAATCTGCCACGCCACTCGCATTGCTGTATGTGGGCAAACTGATCATTGATGAAGTGGTGAAAATGACGCATACACCCGGTGAACCTTCCTATCAATATCTCTGGGAGCTTGTAGCGGTGGAATTTGCCCTTGTGATCATTACCGGCGTGCTGGGCCGTTTGATTGGCCTGCTGGATGGATTACTGGGGGAGAAGGTGGGCAACCATACCTCTGTGCGGATCATGCAGCATGCCGCTACGCTGGACCTCGATCAGTTTGAAGACTCCACATTTTACGATAAACTGGAACGTGCCCGCCAGCAAACTGCCGGCCGTACCGTATTGCTCTCACAGGTACTCAGCCAGGTGCAGGACATCATTACCATGATCTTCCTCGCAGCTGGTTTAATGACCTTCAGCCCCTGGCTCATTTTATTATTGTTTGTGGCCGTACTACCTGCATTTTTTTCTGAAACCTATTTTAATGATAAGTTCTATGCACTGGCATGGGGGCAAACCTCAGACCGGCGTGAGCTGGATTATATCCGTTATCTCGGCGCCAGTGATGAATCTGTGAAAGAGGTGAAGATCTTTAATTTATCCAATTACCTGGTAGACCGCTTTAAAACATTATCTGATAAATTCTATAACGATAAAAAACAGCTCACCTTACGTTATCAAAGCTGGGCAGTGGTATTTGCCATTGTAGGCAGCGCAGGATATTACGGTGCTTATGTATTCATCATCCTGCAAACTGTAAAGGGGCAGCTGAGCATAGGTGACCTGGCTTTCCTCGGTGGTTCTTTCCGGCAGCTGAGAGGTTTGCTGGAAGGCGTGCTGATCCGTTTTACGAGCATTACGCAGGGCGCTATTTACCTGAGAGACCTGTTTGAGTTCTTTGAAATAGCACCGCGCATCACCCAGAGGGCTAATGCAAGACCTTTCCCTAAGCCCATCCGGGAAGGCTTTACATTTGAGAATGTAGGTTTCAAATATTTAAATTCAGAAAGATGGGCTAACCGCCACCTGAACTTCACCTTACATGCCGGAGAAAAACTGGCGCTGGTAGGAGAGAACGGGGCCGGGAAAACCACGCTTGTAAAACTACTGGCACGCCTCTACGATCCCGTGGAAGGCCGCATTTTGCTGGACGGCCATGATCTTAAAGAATATGACCTGCAGGAATTACGTACACAGGTGGGTGTGATCTTCCAGGATTTTCAGCGTTACCAGATGACGGTATCGCAAAACATTGCCGTAGGCAATATCAGGGAACTGCACAACCAGTCACTGATTGAAAACGCAGCACAGAAAAGCATGGCGGATGAACTCATGGAACGCCTGCCGGATAAATATGACCAGATGCTGGGACGAAGGTTTAATAAAGGCGTGGAACTATCCGGCGGGGAATGGCAAAAGATTGCGCTGGCAAGAGCATATATGAAGAATGCGCAGTTGCTGATCCTGGATGAACCTACCGCCGCACTGGATGCACGTGCGGAATATGAAGTGTTCTTACGCTTTGCAGACCTTACGCGCGGAAAATCTGCGGTACTGATCTCTCACCGTTTCTCTACCGTAAGGATGGCAGACCGGATACTGGTGCTTGAAAAAGGGGAGCTGACAGAGATAGGGAACCATGAGGAACTGCTGGCTAAGAACGGGAGATATGCGGAGTTGTTCCATCTGCAGGCCAAAGGGTATAGGTAATAAATTAAACTATATATGGAATCATTGAAAGGGAAAAAAGCCCTGATCACCGGTGGTGGTAAAGGGATAGGCAGGGCAATCGCTATTGCGCTCGCAAAAGAAGGCGTGGATATTGGATTGATGGGGCGTACTTCTTCGTCTTTGGAGGCTACGGCAAAAGAAGTGGCTGCATTGGGAGTGAAAGTAACCTATGCCACAGCAGACGTTGGAGATATCAATGCGGTGAATGCTGCTGTACAACAGGTCACTAAAGATCTGCCGGAGATCGACATCCTGATCAATAATGCAGGGATTGCCTCTTTTGGTGGCTTTATGGATCTTGAACCTGCCGATTGGGAAAATATTGTGCGCGTGAACCTGCTGGGTGTATATTACGTTACAAGGGCTATTTTACCGGGTATGATCGGGCGTAAGTCCGGAGATATTATCAACGTATCTTCCACTGCGGGTCAACGGGGTGCGCCGCTAACAAGCGCATACAGTGCTTCCAAGTTTGGGCTGCTGGGCCTGACAGAATCCCTGATGCTGGAAGTACGGAAACATAACATCCGCGTAAGCGCTTTAACACCCAGTACCATTGCTACGGATATGGCCATTGAGTTAAAGCTCACAGATGGTAACCCGGAAAAAGTAATGCAGGCAGAAGACCTGGCGGAATTTGTAGTGGCGCAGCTGAAACTGAACAGGAGAGTGCTGGTGAAATCTGCGGGGTTGTGGTCTGTGAATCCGTAAAGCAACCATGGTGCTTTGTTGGGTACAGTCTATATGAAATTGTTTACTAAAACCAAAGGGCCCCCGGCTGGTCCGGGGCGCCCTGATTCCCATAATTGGACCTTTTTAAGTGATAGCAGAAGCAACCCATACATCTCTTATGATCCGGAAACCGCTACAAAAGCAACTGCGTTGTAGGACCCGTTACCAATGAGATAAAACTGTCCGTTTACCTCCTGGTAAAACGAAATACCAAGTGCGAGGATCAAAGGTGCTGTGCTTGCTGCCGGCAATTGTACTTCCAGCGGAGTTGTAACAACACCTTCATTACTCATTATCAAATATTGCCCTGCATGTTGAGCCACCAGGTGATAGCCTGTGGTAAAGTCGATCGATGCTCCGGCAATAGTGAGCCTGAAATGACTGGCCCCCTGGGGTTTTGCGAGCAGTGAAGAAGTGATCAAAGCAGGGAAATCTACTCTCATTAAACCGGAGGCCCGGTCTATGGATGGTACAAAGGATGCTTTGAATGCAGTAGTAAGCGGCATGTCTGTATTTACATCCAGCCCTTGCAGCAGTTCGATATCACCGTCTGCGATGTTTCGGAAGCCACGCGGGCTTACCGGATCTGCTTTTACTACCCTGGCCATTTGACTGTTCAGCCTGCGGGTAAAGTAAAAATCCCTGATATCACTTATGATAGACGCAAATGTTTTGCGGACCAGCCTGGCCCCACTGGCGGCGCGGCCAAACTCCGACATGTTTTCTTTAGTCCGGTCATTGGTGATGGCTTTGGATTGCGATTTTAGACGGACTATGAAGCCGTCTTTCGTTTTGTAGAAGGTGAAATTTCCTACTGTCCCTTCCAGTTGCATTGGGCCTGTTTGTTTTGCCATTGTATTAAGATTTTATTTTTTTGCGATAAAGGAACTGTTTCTAAGGCCAGTTCCGTTTGCCTGGTGATACAGAACGCCGGCGACGTCTTTCCTGCATTCCGTGTATCCGGTACCGATAGTGCAAAGGTTAGCCGGAAATTCACCGTTAGAAAATCAGCGGGATGCTTTTGAGGGATTTTGTGAGATTATGCGGGTTTTGAGGGAAAAAGGGGGATTTGAGGGGAATTGATGGGATTTGATGGTTTCTGCAGGGGGGAGAGGCTGTCATTATTACTTGATTAGTATATCAAAATGGCAGTGGGTGGGGGTAACTACGCTTTTGATACGCTTTTGGTGTGCTTTTGATATGCTTTTGATACACTTTTAGTGGCAGGCGGCTTCTTAATTTGATAGTGGTTAATTTCCTCTGTTCTTTATGGCAACATTTAATCGATGCGGTTTTTGTTTTACTTTAGGTGATGAACGCAACTTTTTACAACCGCTAAAAATATAAAGTGAAAATAATTCCTTCCTGTATCATCCTATGCTTCTTTATTCCAATTGCTATTCTGGCTAAGCCTGGTGAAGTGAAGGTCGAAAGACTTACCTGCGAATATCTTTCAAACCCAATAGCCATTGAGAACATGCAACCCAAACTTAGCTGGCAATTGGCGTCTGACTACAAAGCAAAAAAACAAACTGCTTACCGGATCATGGTAGCAAGCAGTATTTCTTTGCTGCAACAGAACAAAGCAGATTATTGGGATAGTGATAAAGTAAATTCGGGTAATTCCGTAGGCGTTGAGTACCGCGGCAAACCTCTAACATCGCGAAAAAAGCTGTATTGGAAAGTGATGGTATGGGACGAGAAAAATTCACCCTCCGCATGGAGCGGGGCGGCCTCCTGGTCAATGGGCCTATTACATCCTTCAGACTGGCAGGGCAAATGGATTGGGGCTATGGAGGATCAATATCCTGATTCTGCCATCACCTATCCGGCCCCTTTCTTTCGTAAGGAGTTTACTGTCGGTAAAAAGATAAAGCAGGCGGTAGTTTACGTGAGTGGCCTGGGTTTTTATGAACTCTTCCTGAATGGAAAAAAGATTGGAGACCAGGTGTTGGCTCCGGCAGTTACTAATTATGATAAAAGACCGCTTAAAAATTTACTTTACCCATATGATGATCAGTCTACCCAGCGTGTGTTGTACAATACTTTTGATGTCACAGAAAATATCACCCAAAAGCGTAATGCCATTGGTATACAGCTGGGTAACGGATGGTATAATCAGAGGGACAGGAGGGTAGAAGGGGATATGTGGTATGATGTTCCGAGGCTGATCTTCCAGCTTGAAATAACCTATGCAGACGGAAGTAGTAAAATGATCGGTTCTGATGATTCCTGGAAAACAGCAGGCGGGCCATTATTAAAGGATGGCATTTTTACAGGTGAAATATACGATGCACGATTGAAATTGGGAGAATGGAATAAGGTGGCGTATGCTGATGCAAAGTGGAAACCTGCTGTGCTGGTCAGGCCACCTACGGGTAATTTACATCTCCAAACGGCCCCGTTTGATAAAATTACACGTACACTTATTCCCTCTTTTGATGGTAAAACAAAGGACACTGTATATGCTTATCATCTGGATGAAACGATATCAGGTTGGGCATCTATAAGCGTTAAGGGCAAAGCAGGAAGCCGCCTGAAGATCAGGTATGTTAGCGAGGAAGGGCAGGACTATGGCCAGTTTGATACCTATATCCTTAAGGGGGGAGGGCTGGAGACCTGGGAGCCAAAATTTACCTGGCATGCATTCAGGCGGATTGAAGTGATTGCTGAGGATGTTGACCTGGATGAGAATAGTGTAAAAATAAAAGTGGTCCATACGGATGTGCCATCAAATGGGAGTTTTGAATGTTCTAATCCCTTCCTGAATAAGATAAATGAAGCGTATATTAAAACGCAGCATGCAAACTTTCATGGCAGTGTGAGCAGTGATTGTCCGCATAGAGAAAGATTAGGTTATACCGGCGATGGCCAGGTGATCGTAGAGAGTGCTATCTATACCTACGATATGCGGCAATTTTACCGTAAGTGGCTGGACGATATGGAAGATGCCCGGAATAAGCAGACGGGGTTTGTTACGCATACGGCACCTTTTGGAGGTGGCGGAGGCGGTCCTGCATGGGGATCGGCATACGTGATCATGCCTTGGGCGTATTTTTCTTATTACGGCGATAGTACAATATTGGCCCGGCATTATGCAGGGATGAAACAATGGGTAGACTACCTGGAAACAAGAACGGACAAGGATGGGCTGGTAACCAGGGAAGAACCAGACGGCTGGTGTTTGGGAGACTGGTGTACACCTGCAAAGGTAGAGGTCCCGGCTTCTTTTGTAAATACAGCATACTTCTATTATGTAACCGATATCATGAGTAAGGTAGCCAGGGTGCTGGGGAAAAAAGAAGATCATACAAGGTTTGCAGATCTTGCCGAAGGAATAAAAGTAAACTTTAACAAGGCCTGGTATAATGCTTCCGAAAAGCGCTACTGGGAAGGCAGGCAGGGTGCTAATGTCTTTGCTTTAGCATTTGGTTTAGTGCCTGAGGAACATTATGATCTTGTTTTTAATTCTTTATTAGCCCAATTAAAGGCGCTTAATTACCATTTTGATACGGGTATTTTAGGTACACCACTGTTATTGAAGGTGCTTTCTCAAAATGACAGGGATGACATTGCCTACCAGATCATGAATCAAAAGGATTCTCCGGGTTTTGGATATTTGCTCGATGATAAAAACAGCACGTTATGGGAAACATGGAATGGGAAAGGTTCAAGGTGCCACCCTATGTTTGGAAGTGTGGTGGAATGGTTCTATTCCAGCATCGGGGGGATAAAAGCTGACCCCAAAAGTGCCGGTATGCAGCATTTCATAATTGAACCGAAGCCCACAGGAGACCTGGGCTTTTGCAGATCATCCTATAACAGTTCTTTTGGGAAAATACGTTCAGAATGGGAAAGAACACCTGGTGGGAAACTCCGGATATTAATTGAAGTACCGGAAAATACATCTGCAACTTATGTATTACCGCTTAATAAGCAGCGGATCAGGAATGATGCAGGTAAGGAGATCTCAGGTGCCGAAGTAAATGGCAAATATCAGCTAACGTTTCAATCCGGGTTGTACCGGTTTGAGGTGTTGTAATACGCCTGATTTTTGATGCCGTAAAGAAAGAAGGTGCCGGCTCAAAAGAAAGAGCCGGCTCTTTTTTATTATGAGGGTTCACAGCGTTTTTAGCATTAAACAGTTTTTTCAGAGGATCCTTTTGGTAATGGAAAGCCCCACCCGCCAGTAATCGCCATCCACAAATGGATTGTTGATGCCCCCGGGTCCAACGATGAACCCGAACTCCGTAGTCCGCCGTTTGCCGGCGTAGCCGCTGAAACCAAACATGAAATCAATTCTTTCTTCATCATAATAGTCGCTGCCGTTTGAAGCGTTCGCTTTATAGCCTGCAAACATTTCATGGCCCAACCGGAAAAGCAGGTAACCGAAGCCAAATTTGCCGTTGGATCGGGTGGATTGTGGCAATCGCCGCATGTCTGTTGCATATGCATTCAGCACGCCGAGATACCAGCGGACTTCAGGGCTGAATACTGCTCCTGCGGAAGCAACATCAACGTTATCGTTGCGCTGTTGGTAGCCCAGAGGCCGCTGGTACCGCAACTGAACAGGAGAAAAATATACTTTGTTCAGAAACACGCCCGGCGTCAGGTGAACCTTATAACTGCCGGGGAAATAGGTGTTGGGAAAATCAAGGTTAACATCTACTCCGCCAGTGAGAGAAAGCCCGAAATTGTTATTCGTAAAAGGAAGCGAGCGGCCGCGGCTGAACCAGAAATTGTGTGTGTACAGCAGGCTGATAGTATTGTCACTTACGATCTGTGGTACTCCATCATATTTTTGACTGCCAGCCCCTGTATAACGTGCAGCCTCCTCCGAAAGGAAAAGTGCTGATGCCGTTAGTTTTACTCCCAGTGTGTTGTTGAGCCAGGGCTCTTTGCTGTATTGCGTGGCTTTAGTGCCCGGAGTGAGCGAGGCAAACCCTTTTTCACTTTTCTCTTTTACCATATCCACAAACTCGCCGGGTACGGTGATGTTCAGATTCCGGTTATAGGCTTTCCTGTTATATTTGTTGTAGAGCTGCAGCATGCGGTTGCTGTTAACAAAATCGCCGTTTTGCAATGCAGTGTACGCCATAACCAGGTAAGAAAGGGAATACTTAGGATAGTATACCATGGCTTGCTCCGCCTGGTCGAACGCATTGCCGTAACGAGCTTCACCGAGTTCCTGTACAGCCCCCTGGAGCAACTGTATGGATTGTTTTTGCCGCCACATTTTACTGGTCTGACCTTCTTTTATGGAATTGGAAATGGCACCGGCCAGCATACCGGTAGCGTGCCCAAGATCATTGTATGATACCTGGGCCTGTAGTGACGGGCTTCCGGCGGTTAGCATAAATGCCAGGAGTAATTGTTTCTTCATGATAGGTGTTTGGTTTGAATTATTTAATGATGGAATAGGAGAGTTCCCAGGCCGGCCGCTCGCCACGTATCTCCGTCCAGAAGTAACCTGTATTGATATGTTCTCCGGGAGGAAGCTCGCCATTCCAGGATATGTAAAAATTGTTCCAGAAGGTAGACGCGTCCCGGTCGAGCCCCAGGCAACGGCCGGTTTCTCCATGAGGGGTAATGTGTGTTTTGGCATTAAGGCCGGGGCTGCCCATTATATAACCTTTGAGGGCCAGGCGCCGGCCTTTTTTGTTGATAACAGTGCAGGTTGCTTTGTAATAGTATCCGCAGAACGGAATTACCTCATTTGCGGTGTTGATGTAGGTACAGGACCTGCTGTCTTTAACGGAGAGTGTATACCGCACGGTCAACAGCGAATCGTCGTAGAGCACTACATCATAGTCTCCTCCGCCGCAGGCAATTGTTTTGCTTTTTTCCTTTTCCCGTTCCAGCGCTTTGAGAAAGCCTTTTTTAGCGGTTTCTTTCAAATCGGCTTCCTGGTCTGCTTTTTCATCTGCCAGGTCCGCCAACTGCTGGTCCAGCTCCTTGCTCTTGCTTTCGCTTTGTTGTATGCCGCTGCTGAATCCGGAAGAAAACATCTCGCCGTCTGCCTGCGTGAAAACAGGTTTGGGCTGAGGTAGCGGCGGAAGGGCAACGGTTGGCCTGTTTGCCTGCGGTGGGCTGGGGGAAACGATGCGGACAGGTTTTTGGGGCGGCGGTACCGCAACATTTGCTGGCCTGGGAGTTCTGTCGGGCTGCGCTGTTGTGGGTTGTGTATAAGTTGCCGGTTTCTTTGGCGAAGCTGATCCGGATTGTTTATACCCGGGAGCTGGTTTGTCTTTGGCCAGGGTCGCTTTTTGGGCCAATGCCTCCCCGGGCTCATAAAATAATGCGCCGATAAGGAAAGAAAATAGTATTTTTTTCATGATCTTTATATCAGAATAAAAGTAAAACCGTTGTGAGCAGGGGACAATAGCCATTTATAGCTATTGGAGTACACCTTTAACCATCACCTATGAGCAAAGAAGTTTCACGGGGTGGCCAGTTCGAACAAACATTCGAAGGGCACCTGCAAAGCATCTGCTACGAAAACGACAAGATCAATGAACCGGATGTTCGTGCAATAGTTTCCGGATTAGACAGTTTCGGTGCCGGTATCCTTCACACCAAACCTTTGTTTTACGTAATCGACTACACGAAAGCCAGGTACTGCGTAATGTCCGGCGCCGTACGTGAAATAACCGGCGAGCCACCTGAAGCCTTCCTTGAAGGCGGTATTCCAAAATTGCTGGACGTTTATAACGGCGAAGATTTCAAAGTGTATAATGAACATGTGTTTAGCACCAATATGTCTTTCCTGCGCTCGCAACCGGTGGAAGATCATCAGCAGTTTGTTTTTTCATACAATTTTAGAGTACGCCACCGCAACGGGCACTATGTGCCTATCTACCAGCGGGGATGTTACCTTACTTCCCCGGATACGGGGCTGCCGTTGTACAGCCTTGGCATGGTAATGAACATTACGCCTTTCAAGAAGGATTTTTTAATGCACCATACCATTGAGAAAGCCAGTGCTGCGGGTTGCAAAATGCTGGCGGAGTACACCTATTTCCCGCATGAGGAGGACAAATTGCTTACCCGCAGGGAGCGGCAGATCCTCCAATACATGGCGGAAGGCTGGTGCAGCAAACAGATAGCAGACCGCATTGATATTGCGGAGAATACCATTGCAAACCACCGGAAAAATATGCTGAGGAAAACCGGCGCCAGGAACGTGGCAGAGCTGGTAGCTTTTGCCTGCAAAAGCGGGCTTATTTAATTCTTATACATTCCCAATATGAAATTATCGGTTTCAGTAAAAGGCAATGGGCGCAAGGCGCTTATATTCCTTCACCAGGCCTGTGGTTCCCGCCGTACCTGGGATAAGCAGGTAAACGATCCTTTATTTGAACAATATACCCGTATCTGCGCAGATTTTCCGGGGCATGGTGCATCCGGTCCTGCCGAAGCATACAGCCTGCCTGTGTTGGGCCAGGCATTGGCGGATACCTTGCAAGAACTGGACCTGGACAGTTATATTATTGTTTCCCTCTCCATGGCCGGTAATATTGCTGCGGAAGCGCTGCCCCGGCTAAGAGGCTGTAAAGGCCTGTTCATAGCTGGCGGCTGCCTGTTAGGCGGCGAGGTTACTCCCCTCACTGTTATGCACCCATTCGAACACGGTGCTGCACTGTTCGAAGCGGAACCCTCTGAAGAGCGGCTGCAAGGGTATGTGTCCGGCCTGGTGGCGGTACCGGCTACTGAAGTATTAGAGACGCTTATTGCAGATTACCGGAACACGGATCCGGCATTCAGGGCCGGCCTCGCCGCTTCACTGGGCAGGGGAGAGTGGAGTAACCAGATCCTGCACGTGGAAGAATCGGGAATTCCGGTTGCATTTGTATACGGGGAGCAGGAACGCATCATCAACAACAACTATCTCAATTCCGTTCTTCCGGGAAAATGGAGGGGAACGGCGCATACGCTGCCTTCCGCCGGCCACCTGGTCAGCCTCGATCAACCAGCGGAATTTAACAGGTTGCTGGCGGTATTTGCAAATGAAATATTCAGCAAAGAATAAATGTGCGCTTAGGTTGCAGAAAGTTACTGATATCAGGCTTTCAAAATGCCCCAAATTGCTGCCGGTAATGTAACGGACTTACCTGCATTTTGGCTTTGAACATTTTATAGAAATGGGATATATCGCCAAACCCGCTGTCGAAACAGATGGCCGAGATCGTTTTATCTGATTGAATGAGCTGTTGGGTGGCATAATTGATCCGGTATTCAATCACAGTTTCCATAAAGGTTTTACGGGTGATCCGTTTGAAGTATTTACAAAATGCATTCGGCGTCATGCCGGCAATTGCGGCCGCTTTGTTCAGCGAAACCTCCCGCCTGAAATTTTCCACCAGGTAAGCAAATATGGGGTTGATCCTGGTCTGATTGGATGGAGACAGTTCCGCTATCAGCCTTTGCTGATCAAGCAATACATATTCTTTTGAAACAGCCAGTTGCTGTAATATTTCCAGTAAACGTATCAGTTGTTTGAAATTATTCTTTTCCTCCGTAAGTTGCTTTATCTGTTCCTGCACCAGTGGGGGTGTACTCTTTATAAACTGTATGCCGCTGCTGCTCCTTTGGAACAATTGATGGATATTGGCCAGTTCTGCCCTGGAGAAAAAATCATTCCCCAGGAAATCAGCTGTGAACTGGATCACTACAGAACGTGCAACAGATCTGTTTTTTCCGGTTGGCTGCAGTTTCCAGCAATGAGGTACGTTTGGGCCTAATAACACCAGGTCCCCATCTGAAAACCCAGCCATATTACTCCCCGCATACCGTTTGCCGTTTCCTTTTACGATCCACGTTAATTCATACTCCGGGTGAAAGTGATACGGGGCAGTGAACCCCGTTCTGCCAAATGTTCTTACCAGGAAGGAATGATTGCCCGGGGGCTGCAAAACTTCATAGGAGGCTTTTAGCATTGTCTTTTTTATTATAAAATAAGCCAATTTTCCCGCAAGTGGATAAAATACCCCAATAAATGACCAGTTCCTGCATTTTTTCCCTGCCTGCTGATGCCTTACTTCGTAATACTAAAACTTGCCAGTATGCATACGATCACTACCGCTTTGCCGGAATTAAATGATACCAGGGAAATTTCTCCTTCACAGGCAGAAGCCTTTCGTAAAAACGGACATATACTCATCAGCAATGTGCTCAACACAGATGAAGCAGTTGCATACCGGGAGGTGATTGCGGATGCTGCCAACCAGTATAATACAGAGAAACGCAGCATGGAAGAAAGGGATACTTACGGCAAAGCATTTTTGCAGATCATGAATTTATGGTGTGTAGATGAACGGGTGAAGAAATTTGTACTGGCCAGGCGTTTTGCAAAGATGGCAGCGGACCTGATGGGTGTATCCAATGTACGGATCTATCACGACCAGGCGCTGTTCAAAGAACCAGGCGGCGGCCCTACGCCCTGGCACCAGGACCAATACTACTGGCCTGTTGATACGCATAACACCGTTACCATGTGGATGCCCCTGGTAGATATCGATGTAGAGATGGGTATGCTCACCTTTGCTACCGGCTCACACAAAAATGGTGTGGTTTTCGATTATGAAATATCTGATGAATCTGAAGATGCGTTCAATAAATATGTAGCCGAGCACCAGTTCCCCATCACCCGGGCATCCACTATGAAAGCCGGAGATGCCACCTGGCATTACGGTTATACCATCCATAGCGCGCCGGGCAATAATTCCCCCAATATGCGTGAAGTAATGACGGTGATTTATATGGCTGAAGACGCAAAGATCACGGCGCCTAAACACAAATGGCAGCAGAATGATCATGCTACCTGGCTGTTGGATCTGCCCATTGGCGGGCCGGCTGCTTCTGCACTGAACCCACTGGTCTTATAAAAAATGACCCCGTGTAAAGTTTGCAATAACACCTTTCCCGGAAGAAAAAGCTGCATATCCTGGTGTTACAAAACGTGCCGGCCCGGTGGAAAGGTTAACCGCCGCGCCCGTTATCTGCAAACAGGGGCAACACCTTTTGCGTAAGGAAATACCCGGGAGGCTGACGAGGATCATTTTCCATCCGGCTATTACATACTAGCTTTGCGGCATGGAAAATAAGCCGCTGAAATCTGTAAAAAGGCTCCGGGTAATAGGCCTGCTGGAAGGTATTTCCTTCCTGGTATTGCTTTTCATAGCCATGCCCCTGAAATACTTTGCAGACGAACCCTGGTTAACCAGGCAGGTGGGGATGGCGCATGGCGTGTTATTTGTGCTATATGTGATCCTCGTCATAGAAGTGAAGCTGGCCATGGACTGGTCCATCAAAAAGATGCTGATAGCACTGGGCGCCTCCGTGATCCCCTTCGGTACTTTTTATATTAACAATAAATTTATCTCCCGCAAGTAACTTTCGGAATATCCGGACCGTTTAGCATATGTATCAACCCAAATACGATCCTTATGCTAAGAACTGTTACACTCCTCCTGGCAGCAATTGCTTTCTGCGGTTGCGATTTCCGCCTTTTTGAATTACGTGCGCCCAAGGACCCTCCTGTTGGCATTGTGGATACTTATGTGCCCGTATATGCCACAGACGGCGCAGAAGAATTGAAGATCACCAACCTTGCGGCCCGGCCCACCGGAAAAGCCGGCAAGATCTTCGTGATGGGCAGCAGGTTGTACCAGGTAGAAGAAGATTCCGGCATTCACATCATTGATTATTCAGACAAAGCTAAACCAGTAAAAGTAGGTTTTCTAAATGTACCTGGCTGCAAAGAGGTAGCACTCAAAAACGGGAACGTTTACACCAATAACTTCGAGGATATGATCATACTGGACCTTAGTGCTTATCCTGGCATAAATGTAAAAAGCCGGATCCCGAATGTATTCCCCGAACTGAAGCATCCTCAATTGTTACAGCGTGATCCCGGCGTCCGCTATTTTGAATGCCCGGATTATACAAAGGGAACGATCGTGAGATGGGAAGTAAAAAAAGTTAATAACCCTAAATGCCGTTTCTGATGAAAAAATATTACTACCTGTTATTGCTGCTGATCACGTTTTCCTGTAGTAAAGAAGGTGCCAAAACTTCGGACTATGGTTCGGGAGGCGGCAAAGGAGGCTCCCTTGCAAGGTTTGCCATTGCAGGCAATTATCTCTATGTAGTGAATCAAAGTACGCTGCAGGTGTTTGATATTGCAAACCCTGCGGCACCTGTTCGTAAAGGCATTACTAATTTGAACTGGGATATTGAAACCATTTTTTCTTATGATAATAAGCTGTTCATTGGCTCAGGGTCCGCTATGTATATCTTTGATATAACAGATCCTGCCAAACCCAAACAGGAGAGCCGTGTAAATCACTTCAGAAGCTGTGATCCCATAGTTACACAGGGCACTACCGCTTTCGTAACCCTGAGAGGAGGGAATGCCTGCGGAGGAAACGTTAATGCATTAATGGCATACAATGTAAAGGATACTAAAAACCCGGTCCTTAAAGCGCAATTGCCACTAAATGGGCCTTATGGCCTGGGTGTGCAGGATAGTGCGCTGTATGTTTGCGATGGTGCAAAAGGACTGGCGGTGTTCAATATCAAAAACCCTGAGCAACCCAAATTGCTGAAGTACCTGGAAGATGGGGAAATTTATTATGATGTGATCCCGTACCAGGGTGTGCTGATTGCATATGTGAAGAGCGGTGTGCGTTTCTTTGATATCAGCAAACCACAGGAACCGGCGTCTTTATCTGCGCTGATGAATTAGTTATGGTATTAAGGCTGCCTCAGTAAGGCAGCCTTAATATTATTTTTTTGCCTGCAACAATTCAGACATTTTCTTCTTATTCGGACTTTCAATGGTTGAAGGGGCCGCTAAATACTTTTGAAGGGAGGCCAATTGATCAATAGCAGCTTCCCTCATCATTTCGTACCGTTCTTTCTTACCGACCCCCTGCCTGATCCAGACGGCATTAAGGTTTTCAAGATTTGAAAGAACAATGAGGCTATGAGTGTCTGCGCAATCTCTTATTGTTTTATGCCCGGATGCAATTTCCGGATATTGCTCTTTCCACTGTTTTGCAGTAAGGCCGAACAGGGCCAGGTTTACCAGGTCCGCTTCTTCAGCATAAATATATACATCACTTTTTTGTGGCGTGTCGCCCCATGGGATCAATTTTTCTTTGATAGCATCTGTTTGGATCCTGTAGTTGGTTGCTGCTAAGCTCCTTCTGAAGTTCCATTCAAGTTGATGCGTATTGCTTTCAATTTCCTTTAGTCTCTGAAATTCTTTAATCAGGTATAACTTGAATGCGGGGCTTATCCATGAGCCAAACTCAAAGGCAATATCTTTATGAGCATATGTACCCCCATATCGGCCTGCTTTCGCGATTAATCCAATTGCGTTGGTCTTAGCTGCCCATTCTTTTACGCTGATCTTGAATGAATTAAGGCCGGCATGGCTTTTAATTACATCGAATTCGACGTAATTAAAATTTGGATTGTTAATACTTTCCCATATTCCAAGGAATTCTACTGTATTTCTATTCCTTAGCCAGTGTTCAACGAAAAAATTTCCCTTCTTAGCTTTGATCATATCTGTGATAGAAATGTAATCACTATTATTATGGTCAACAACAGCAATGGGAATATTTTGTACATTAATTTCTCTTTTTTTAGCCATCATCCTTTAATTAATAGTTATAAATACCAGATCATGAGATATAGCTATAGCTGAAGGCTTGGGTATAACAATTAACTTTTCACTGTGTCAGGTTAACCTTGAAATTGCAGATACATAAAATTAGCATAATCATTTGGGTAAAAAAAAATATATGGAGGTAGCGGCTGCTCAACAGTGTTGAACAGCCGGCTACCTAAAATTTATTTCTCTCTACATTCCATCTGCACTAGGCCCGTAACTGCCCGGGATAGGCACATCCAGCAAACGAAGGAAAACACCCAGCTGCGCACGGTGATGCACGATCTGGCTGAAGCTCATACGGATGGCTTCTTCTTTGCTTAGTTGTGCATAAATATTATCCCCTGCACGCATGGTCCATGTTTCTGGTAAGATGCGCTCATTCGCGGCGGCCAGGTGTGCTTTACTGTCTGCCAGGGTTGTTTCAAAGTACTGCAACAGTTCTTCCTTGTTATTGATCTGCACCGGTTGGTAGGGTTGCACATTAAAATCCAGTTCATCCGTGGTTACCGCCAGGGAGGCAAAAGTGGGCATTTCCGCAATATGCGTGGCCAGCTGGCGAACGGTCATGCTTTTGGGATGTGGCTGCCAGTCGAATTTATCTTCCGGTACAATAGACAGCATTTTGCGGGTAGTAATGGATTCCTTTTCCATTTCTTTAAGGAAGCTTGAAATGATTGACATATAATTGCGTTTTTGTTTGTGGTACAAAGGAACCACGGGGGTATGACAACCCTATGTCAGCAGTATTCCGTACTTTTATAAAATAACCGAAACATGCGTATATGAGAACTGCTATAGCCTTTGTAATCCTGCTCTCTGCCTGCAACCAGGCCGGTACCGGTAGTAAAAATGATTCCTCCGCCACAGAAAACACCACGCCGCAGGGTGCCGTTGCTTCCTGTTATAATAAGATCAACGGCCGGGATACTGTTAAATTATCCCTGGTAGTGGATGAAGACAAGGTGAACGGCACGCTGGAATACAACATTTATGAAAAGGACAAGAATACAGGGGTGATAACTGGTACTATGGAGGATAATATCCTCAGGGCTACTTATGAGTTCCAGAGTGAAGGAGTGAAAAGCACCCGGAATGTAGTGTTCAAGATCATGGGGGACCAGGCATATGAGGCACAGGCAGACAGCCTTACGTCCGATGGCCTGCCCGTTTTCAACGGAGATGCTACCCTGTTGAAGTTTGAACCATCACCGTTTAAGAAAATCCCTTGTGAATAAGCAATGGATGCAGATATCCATACGCTTTATACTTCTGACTACTACCGGATCATGGATTTCCGGTGCAGGTGTACAGATTGCCGCACTTCCAAACCGGAACAGAGCGACCGGTTCTGTATCAGTTTTGTAAGGAAAGGGAATTTCCTTTTCAACGTTTTCCGGAATTCGCTGGATTCCTATAGCGGCTGCATCCTGATCACCAAACCGGAATATGAACGCACGGTTACCCATACACATGCTGTTCCGGACGAATGCACCATCTTCGAAATATCTCCTGAGCTGTTAAGGCAGCTGAAAGAACAGTATGCCCATACCAAATTCTTTAGTGATCCTGACCTTCATTCCACGCTGATCCGCACCAATCCTGAAACGGAGTTCCTGCATTTCTATATCACCCAGCTGGTGCTTACCCGTACAGGCAGTAAACTGCATATCGACCAGCTGATCTTTGATATGATCCGGAAAGTGCTGAACAGCATTACGGACTATGAACCGGATGAACGTATTCATGCTAAACTGAAAAAGAACCATCTCACTACCATAGAACGTGCAAAGGAATACCTTACACAGCATTTCATGGAGGATATTTCGCTGAAAGAAATAGCGGAATATAGTTATGTAAGTCCTTTCCATTTTTCCCGGATCTTCAAAACCTTTACCAGTTATTCTCCCTACCAGTTCCTGCAGGATATCCGCCTGCAGCATGCCGCCCTTTTACTTGAAAATACGCCTGCACCTTTATCCGATGTAGCTTATACCTCAGGATTTATGAGCATGGAGTATTTCAATGCAGCGTTCCGCAAGAAATTTGAACTGCCGCCGGCCAAATACCGCCACGAGAAAATGAGCAGGATATCTTAATCCTTTCTTTTACCTGCGTGGTAGTTTTGGAACATGAAAGCACAACTATTAAAACACCTGGAAAGCTCCCGGGCCTATACTTTAGGTGTGGCGGAGCTAATGCCTGAAGAGGCTTACGATCTGAAACCCGTTGAGGGCATATGGAGCTTTGGCGAACAACTGAACCATATTGCTTACGGTATTCACTGGTGGTCTGAAATGTTCATCCGTGGTGAGGAAACGGAATGGACTCCTCCGAAACCTGTAAAAGGAAAGAAAAAGATCATGGCAACGCTGGAAAAGGCGTACGAAGCATTAAAGAAAACTTATGAGGAAAGTAATGGCAAAGAAGGCGGCTTTAATGCTACGCTGGACCATATTACGCATCATCGCGGGCAATTGATCGTGTACCTGCGTACAAAAGGTATCCAGCCTCCGGAGTATGTTTATTAAACCAGGATGTGCCTGCGGTTATAAGGTACTCAGCCGCCATTTAAACCAGGCAGTTCTCATGGTAATTCACCAGCTGGATGGGTGTTCTCTCCATCTCAAAACCATCGTAGGTGCGGAGCACTTCATCCAGTACTGCTTCTATCTCCGGCACGGTATTAAGCGTTACCAGGCGGGTACGGAATTCTTTGATATTGGGTAAACCTTTCAGGTAGTTAAGGTAGTGACGGCGCATGGCATACACGCCGGCTCCATCCCCTTTCCACTGCAGGGATTTGCATAAATGCTGTTTGCAGACCTCCACGCGTTCTGCTACGGTAGGTGGCGCCATTTCTTCCCCGGTGTTGAGGTAATGCCTGATCTCCCGGAAGATCCAGGGGTAACCGATGGCGGCACGCCCTATCATAATACCATCCACGCCGTAACGGTCCTTATATTCCAGCGCTTTCTGCGGACTGTCTATATCCCCGTTCCCGAAAATGGGGATGTGGATCCGCGGGTTATTTTTCACTTTGGCAATAAGGCTCCAGTCTGCCTCGCCTTTATACATCTGGCAGCGGGTACGGCCATGGATGGTAAGGGCTTTGATCCCCGCATCCTGCAGCCTTTCTGCCACTTCTTCAATGTTTTTAGTATTGTCGTCCCACCCCAGCCTTGTTTTAACGGTTACCGGCAGGGTAGTGGAGCGCACGCATCTTTCTGTGAGCCGTACCATCAGGTCAATATCCTTCAGTACACCGGAACCTGCACCCTGGGCTACGATGCCTTTTACGGGGCAGCCAAAATTGATGTCCAGCAGTTCGGGGTTGGTTACATCCACGATCTTCGCTGCCATGGCCAGCCTTTCTTCATCTCCGCCAAACAGCTGTATACCTACCGGCCTTTCTTCGTCAAAGATCTCCAGTTTGCGGCGGCATTTGATGGCATCGCGTATCAGCCCCTCGCTGGAAATGAACTCGGTGAACATGAGGTCTGCCCCGTTGTGCTTGCAGACCACACGGAAAGGAGGATCGCTGACATCCTCCATAGGCGCCAGCAATAACGGAAAATCCGGAAGGGTGATATGATCGATCTTTACCATTTGCGGGCACAAAAGTACGAAAAAAAACAGGGCCGTATGCTTTTGCTACGGCCCTGTTTTTATTAGTAGGTGATATCAGGAAAGCTTTATTTGCCCCAGATGGCGCTGAAGCGCCCATTATCATCGTAGTTCTGTACTTTGATCAGGCGCAGGCCTTCTGAGCTGGCCTGGTTGAACTTAGTCTGGTAAGAAGCGGAGGTCATACCATAGTATGCGGCGTAATTGTTCTTTTTAGGACGCCATACACCACCCACAGTATTGCCATTTACATTGATGCTTTTCAGTTCCCAGTTTTTGTACAGTTCATCGAACTTTTTGTCGAAGTCTGTGCCGGACATGCCATAATAGAGGTAGAAGCCGTTGTCGTTTGGCTTGTTCACAAAAACAGCCGCATGATAACGTTTACCACCTACGGTATAATCCACATGTTCCTGTACATGCCATTTCTTGGTTTCTACATAGTTCTTCCAGGTAGCTCCGAACAATGCATCATCCTGGTTATGTACAGATGCGGCAGACTGGCCGGCGGGTTTCTTTTCCCAGATGGCAGAGAAACGGGGATTGCCGCTGCCGTCTTTGGTAACAGAGATCTGGCGGGGTCGGTAACCTTGTGCGTCGTAAGTGTTAAAGTAAGTTTGGTAGGTAGTGCCGGTCATATAGAAACGTGCATACCATGATCCGGGAATACCCCATTGGAAAGAACCTGCAGCATACAGGGTGCTGCCGCTCTTATCCACACTCACGGTTTGAAGTGCCATGCCCATGCCGGTATAATAGCCCCAGTATTTATTCACGAGGTCCAGCGGAACATTGTGGAAGCTGGGATAGAAGGGTGCAAATAAACGTGCATAAGGGGTAGTGGCATCCAGGTCATAACAATCCACGCCTCCGTGGTTGTAAGAACCATAAGGGTCTACCAGTACCCATTCTCCGCTGTGCCCTGCGCGGGTATCCAACACACGTACTTCAAAATGCAGGTGTACGTTGTAGGAGCGGGTGTTAGCATCTTTAAGTGTGCCATCATCTTTCAGGATCACGCCAATACCTCCGGAGCCGGTGTTTCCTGCATAAGCGAGGAATTGTCCCGCGCTTACATTATCACCTTCTTTTACCGCGATCTTTTGGGTATTGGTACCCCAGCACAAATTGCTGTTGGTACCATTGGTGGCAAATGTTTTGTATTTGCCGGAAGTACCTTTGGCTTTGGCCCTGTCGTTATCATGGCCATTGCGCAAATGAAGATGTGTGCTGCGGTATTTATAACCGTCTGGTGCGGTATGTTCAATGGTAATATAGTTACCACCACCGTTAGACCATTTTACATCAATCACTTTTCCCGGTGCAATGGCGTATACGCCAAAGGTGGGATCTTCATTTTCCGCTACAGATGTTTTGCCATAATCAATGGCACGATGGGCATCTTTCTTGCCATCGCCATCGTTGTCCCAGCTGTAGTAAAAGCCCTGCCAGAGGCCGGTAGTGCTGTTCTTGAAAGGCAGGTACAGTGGCATGTGCGCTTTCACGGAACTGTAAACAGGTTCCAGCGCAGCTTCTACTACCGGTTGTGCACAAACACCCGCACGTTCCATTTTAGCAATGCCCGGTGCATCTGCTTCAATAAAGATCAGTTGTGTGATGGGCTTGATACTACGTGTAGCCGTGAACGATTTAAGCGGGCCTACTTTCATCCGGGCTGGATTTTCATCTCCATCCGGACCTTCGGGAGGAGCTACTGCAGGCCTTTTCACTTTCTGGTAAAGAATTTCGGAAGCATTTTCTTCTTCCTGGGGAATCTGCTGTGCATCAGCATGTAAACAAACAAGAAGGGTCGCCATGGCGAGGAATACGCATTTCATAATCAGTAATTTGGTGTTAACATTAAAATCGGTTGGCAAGCTACCCAGAATAGGAGCGGGGAAAAAACGGGACTTCGTATATGGTATGATTTAACCGATAGCTGGTTGATTTGATCGGTTAACGGGTTAGTTGTTATAACACTTAAGGATTCCTGCCTTTCTCGCCGGGATAGAGTTGTTGCGGTGGATCACTCTGGATCACTTTTTTTGAATCGATGTCCAGCGCAGATAACTTTCCGTAAAAAGCAGCACCTGTATCTACGTTCCAAAGGTTCGCTGCTTTCATGGGGGTGAATTTATTATAGTTAATAGTAGGCGTGTGGCCGATGTAGATCTCATGGAACAACTGTAGCCGGCGGGGATAGAGCAATGAGTTCTTTGACAAACGTTTGTTCATACTGCGGGCTGTTTCCCATAAAGTTCTGTCCCAGAGGAAACTGGTCTCATAACGTTCATGCTCCGGCCCGTGCATGGAAGCAAAACCTGCATGAATGAACAAACGGTTCTTATCATCAATATAAAAAGGCCGCAACCGATTGTAGAACCTGATATGTGCGCTTTTCTCTGCGGTGCTGATCCCTTCATAGCTTGCCACGGTAGACCTTCCGCCGTGAAATAACCACACCGGGTCTGCCGGGTTGCCCATTAACCAGGATTCACACCATTCATCGTGATTGCCTTTCATAAAGATGCAGTTGTACTGTGCATCCAGTTCCATGAGCCGGGAGATCACCTGGGCGGATTGAGACCAGCCATCTACGTAATCTCCGAGAAAGATCAATTTGTCTTCTGCCTTTGGTTTGATCTTTTGTATAAGCTGGTCCAGCGCTTTTAACGCGCCATGAATATCACCGATCACAAACGTTCTTGCCATAAATACATTTACCGGAATGGTGTTAGCAGGGAATAGATAATGGTATCCATAAACCTGCCTTCATAAAACAGGTTCTCTTTAAAATAAGCGTCTTTTGTAAAATTATTCTTTTCCAGCAGTCTGGCGGAAGCAATATTGGCCGGATCTATCAATGCAGCAACGGAGTGTAGCTTCAGGACACGGAAGCCATAATCCAGTACGGCAGCCAAAGCCTCTGCCATAATACCTTTTCCATGCCAGTTATGGTGCAGCAGGTAACCTACTTCACAACGGAGGTTTTCCGCTTCAACATTAAAAAGCCCTATCATCCCTATCAGTTTGTCTTCTTCCTTAACGGTAATGGCCCAGTTAATGGCTTCGTTCCGCTGGATGAGTTCCAGGTTGCTTTGTATTAATGTTTTGGCATCTTCCCTGTTCTTTTGCAAGGGGCGTGGGATGTATTGCATCAGTTCCCTGTTGGAGCGGAGGTAAAACACCTCATCTGCATCGCTTTCCCTTAGCTTCCGGAGCACAAGGCGTTCTGTGGTGAGAACGGGGTAAGGATCAAAGTTTAGCGTTAACATTTATTGAAAATAAGGGAAACCGGGCTAAAAACAAACAGGAGGGGGCAAACATTGCCGGCAGGGTAAAAAAAGGCTGTGAACAATAGTGTTCACAGCCCTGAATAATCTATGGTATCAGCGTGGTAGTACCTGCATTTGTTACAACGCCGGAAGTTACATTCACGTTAATTGTTGAATCCCTGAAAGCAGGCGCCTGTGCATCAAACACTACTTTCCAGCTGCCAGCGTTGAGGCCGCCGAAGAAATAATAACCTGTGAGCACATCAGGAAGCGCCAGTAAAGTATCAGTGTTCTGAATTGCCCATACCTGTGCCAATGCTTCTTTGGGCAGCACAAAACCTTTCAGGCTGCCACCTGTTGCTTCAGCATAAGTGCGGATCACCGGCTTGAGGATGTATTGCCCGCTGTTACCTGCAGTTACTACAGAACGGTTGGCATCAAAGTCGATGTACAAACGGTAAAGGATACCTGCTGTGAGGTCTGCCTTTAGTTTTAGCTTTAACCCGGACTGCTGGGCGGAAGGCGTTTTCAGCTCATGTTCCACCCCTGCTATCACCACTGAATTATTGGGACCAAGTATTAGCCTGATCTGGTTGATGCGGCCTGCAGGTACTTCCATATCTGCCAATACAGTATCTATTCCATTTCTGAAATCCAGCAGATTGTAAATGCCGGGATGTAGCATCGGTAATTCTATCCAGCCTTGTGTTGTGGAAGTATCCCCGGATGTATTGATCATCACTTTCTGAATGTCGATATTCACCGCATCATAAGCTGCAGGAGCGTCTGTAAGCCTTACCTGCAGACGGGCCTTTCCTTCATTGTTTTCAGATGAATCTTTCTGACATGCAATAACACCAGTAATTAGCGACAGTACGATCAGTGCAGCGCTGAGGAATTGTTTTTTCATTCTAACGGTTTTAAAGATATGATTGCCGGTTAGACGAATTGTTTACAGGAAAGTTTAACAGCTCTCTAATGTTTTTTATGACCTTTCCCTTTATTCCCCTTGTGTTTATTAACATTTCCCTTGCCGTTCATCGGATGGCCTTTCACTACATAGTATCTCGAATCGCGGCTATCTCTTATAACGGCCTGTTTGCCATACCATCCCTTGTATTTGCCGTATTTTTCACGATAAACATCCGGTTTTAAATAAGGCCTCGGCTCATTAACAATCACCTTGTATCCGCTGTAAAGATCATAGTGATAAGAAGGTGGCAGGGCACGGGCAAATACCCATTTGTTACCATTTAAATAGATGAACTGGCGGTCCGGAATATAATAGTAGGCATCTACATCCGGTAAATAGTAATATTCAGCATAATCGTATCCCGCAGGGCCCCAGACAGGCTGACTACCAATGTTCACATTTATTTTAACCTGTGCGGATGCCGTATTCGCAAAACCGGCAAGGATAAAACAAATCCCCAAAGCTATCTTTTTCATAAAAAAAAGTTTATGTTCCCTATACTGTATCCAAATAAGGTGCCAACCGGAAAAATTTAGCAAGCCGGCTACGTATAATTAACCCATTAAAGTGTCTTAAAATGGAACTATTTTGTAAATATGATGACAAACAGAAAACCACTACAGGCGTTGCTTGCGTTCAATACCTCCCAAAGCGTTGCTGATGCTCAGCATGACGGAGCAGGATGGTACAAAGAAGCTAAATCCCTTATATTTATCCATTGGGCTAAACAGGCTGCCATGCGGAAAATCTTCTTACTTACTTTACTTTGTTCCGGCCGGTTAATGGCACAGGAAAAACTGCAGGCAGATGTGATCGTGTACGGGGGAACGGCAGCAGCAGTTACAGCCGCGGTACAGGTACAACAGATGGGCAAATCCGTGATCATCGTTTCACCGGATATACACCTCGGCGGATTATCCGCCGGTGGCCTGGGCTTCACTGATACCGGAAATAAATCTGTGATCGGCGGCCTGGCCCGGGAATTCTATCACCGTGTATACATGCACTACCAGCAACCCAATGCATGGGTATGGCAGGCAAAAGAAGCTTACGGCAACAAAGGGCAGGGCACACCTGCCATGGATGGAGCAGAGCGCACCATGTGGATCTTTGAACCGCATGTGGCAGAGCAGATCATGGAGGACTTCATCAAAGAACACCAGGTAAAAGTATACCGGGACCAGTGGCTGGACAGAAGCAAAGGTGTGGTGAAAAAAGCTGGTCGCATTGTTTCTATCACCACGCTGCAAAAGAAAACCTTCTCCGGTAAAATGTTCATAGACGCTACTTACGAAGGTGACCTGATGGCCGCTGCCGGTGTAAAATACCACGTAGGCAGAGAAGCCAACAGTGTATACGGAGAAGAGTGGAATGGCGCACAAACAGGCATCCTGCATCACCGTCACCATTTTTTAACGAACATCAGCCCGTATAAGATAGAAGGAGATAAGAGCAGCGGTTTATTACCCCGGGTGTCCGATAAAGATCCCGGCAAAAGGGGAGAAGGCGATGATAAGATCCAGGCATACTGTTTCCGTATGTGCCTTACCAATCTGCCGGAAAACCGGATCCCCTTTCCTAAACCGGAAGGTTATGATCCCATGCAGTATGAGCTATTGCTGCGGGTGTTCAAATCAGGCTGGCGGGAAACCTTTTCCAAGTACGACCCAATTCCTAACCGTAAAACGGACACCAATAACCACGGCCCTTTCAGCACGGATAACATTGGTATGAATTACGATTACCCGGATGCCACGTACGAGCGCCGGAAGGAGATCATCAAAGAGCATGAGCAATACCAGAAAGGGCTCATGTACTTTATGGCCAACGATCCCCGCGTGCCGGAAGATGTACGCTCAGCCGTCAGCAAATGGGGATTGGCAAAAGACGAATTTAAAGACAATGGCGGCTGGCCGCACCAGCTCTATATCCGTGAAGCCCGCCGTATGATAGGGATGGCGGTAATGACAGAACATGAAACCCTCAGCAAAAAAGATGTGCCTAATTCTGTTGGCATGGGATCCTATACCCTGGATGCGCATAACGCACAACGTTACGTGAAACCGGATGGTTTTGTGCAGAACGAAGGTGATATAGGGGTGGATGCTCCCAAACCTTATCGTATCAGCTATGGCTCCATCGTTCCTAAAAAGAAGGAATGTGAAAACCTGCTGGTTCCTGTTTGTGTGTCCAGCTCACATATTGCCTATGGTTCTATCCGGATGGAACCGGTATTTATGATCCTGGGGCAAAGTGCTGCCACTGCTGCAGTACAGGCTATTAATGGTAAAATAGCGGTGCAGGATGTGAAATATGAAACACTTAAATCGCAATTATTAAAAGATAAACAAAGACTGGAATTACCATGAAATTGATCAGTATCCTTTTAGCTTTTTTCCTGCTTTCATCTGCGCAGGCCAATGAACCATCCGGGTTAACAAACCTGCAATGTGAATACATGAAAGATCCTATTGGTATTGATACAAAACTGCCCCGCTTCAGCTGGGTTATGCTCAATCCCCTAAAAGGTACCATGCAGAAAGCATATGAAGTATTTGTATCCACTACGCGCGATGGAAAAGGGGACATCTGGAAGTCCGGAAAGGTGAACTCCTCTTCCGCGTTTGCTGTATACAAGGGGAAGGATTTACTGCCTTTTACCAGGTATTACTGGAAAGTAGTGACATATGACCAGTCTGATAAAATGCTTTCTGCAGGGGCCACATTTGAAACCGGCATGATGAACATGCAGAACTGGCAGGGCGCCTGGATCAGCGATGGAACAGACGTAAAGGTGAAACCTGCTGCACAGTTCCGCAAAGAATTCGAGGCAAAGAAGAAGATAAGGTCCGCCAGGGCCTATATTGCCGTGGCCGGATTATATGAGTTGTACATCAATGGAGAACAGATCGGCAAACAACGGCTGGACCCCATGTATACGCGCTTCGACCGCAGAACTTTGTATGTTACGCATGATGTAACAGAACAGTTGAAGGCCGGTAAGAATGCGATCGGTGTGATGCTGGGTAATGGATGGTATAACCACCAGTCCACCGCCGTATGGTATTTTGATAAAGCACCCTGGAGAGGAAGACCGGCTTTCTGCATGGACCTCCGCATTACTTATGAAGACGGATCAATAGAAACCGTCAGTTCTAAAAAAGACTGGAAAACCGCATTAGGACCTGTTATTTTCAATAGCATCTATACAGCCGAGCATTATGATGCCAGGCTGGAACAGGATGGCTGGAATAAGGCTGGATTTGATGATAAGAAGTGGAGAGAGGTAACACTCCGTTCCGCACCTTCTAAGAACATTGTGGCACAGGTAATGCGCCCGATTGAACAGGTAGAAGAGATCCCCGCAGCTAAACTGAATAAGATCAATGATACTACTTATGTATTTGACCTGGGCCGGAACATTGCCGGTGTAAGTAAAATAAAAGTAAAGGGAGAAGCCGGTACCGTACTCCGGTTGAAACATACAGAGCTATTGAAACCAGATGGCATGGGCGATATGTCCAATATAGACATGCACTACCGCCCAACGGATGATAAAGATCCTTTTCAAACAGATATTTACATCCTCAGTGGAAAAGGAGAAGAAAGTTTCTCTGCGCGTTTCAACTACAAGGGTTTTCAATACGTGGAAGTGACCAGCAGCAAACCCGTTTCGCTTACAAAGGAAAGCCTGGTTGGTTATTTCATGCACAGCAATGTACCTGTGCTGGGGCATGTATCTTCTTCCAATCCCATGATCAATAAATTGTGGGCAGCTACCAACAACGCATATCTTTCCAACCTCTATGGCTATCCTACAGATTGCCCGCAGCGGGAAAAGAATGGCTGGACGGGTGATGCGCATATTGCCAGCGAAACCGGCCTCTATAATTTTGATGGCATTACCGTATACGAAAAATGGCTGGCTGATCACCGGGATGAACAACAGCCTAATGGTGTACTGCCTTCCATCATTCCTACCGGCGGATGGGGTTATGAATGGGGGAACGGACCGGATTGGACGAGCACTATCGCTATCATTCCCTGGAATATCTATCTCTTCTACGGCGATACTACTTTGCTCGGTGCCTGTTATGATAACATCAAACGTTATGTAGACCGTATCGCTACAGATTACCCATCCGGCCTAACCACCTGGGGGCTGGGAGACTGGGTGCCGGTTAAATCTAAAACACCGGTAGAGCTTACTTCCACGGCGTATTATTTTGCGGATGTAACTATCCTTTACAAAGCGGCAAAACTGCTGAACAAAACTGCGGACCATCAGCAATACAAAGCGCTGGCAGAGAAGATCAAAACTGCTTTTAATGAAAAGTACCTGAATAAGCAAACCGCCATTTATGGAGAAGGTGTGCAAACGGCCATGAGTGTTCCTTTATATTGGGGACTAGTGCCTGAAGAGCTGAAAGCCAAAGTAGCAGCAAACCTTGCCAAAAGGGTGGAAGCAGATAATTTCCACCTGGATGTTGGTTTGCTGGGCACAAAAGCGATCTTAAGTGCCTTAAGTGATAATGGTTATGCAAACGCGGCATACAAAATAGCCAGCCAGGAAACCTTCCCTTCCTGGGGATGGTGGATCGTGAACGGCGCTACCACTTTACCCGAGAACTGGCGCATAGAAAGTAAGAACGATAATTCACGGAACCACATTATGTTCGGAGAGATCGGCGCATGGCTGTACAAAGGCCTGGCAGGTATCAAACCGGATGAACAGGCGCCGGGTTTCAGGAATGTTATTTTAGAACCGCATTTTGTAGAGGGCCTGGATCAGTTTGAAGCAAGGCGCCAGCTCCTGGTATCTTCCTGGAAAAGGGAGGGTAACAGTATTGTTTATGATGTGATTATTCCGGCTAACAGCACGGCTACCGTTCGTTTTGATGCAGGCAAAAGTATTACGCTGAATGGCGTACCTGTGAAAGATGTCGTAGCATTAACGTCCGGGAACCACCGTTTTATATTAAAGTGATGGCTGAAGGAATGAGCCATCAACAATGAATAATTTTGCGCCCGTATCCGTGAAAGAACGGTGGGAGCTAAGATCATCCGTTACCTGGTAGCTCATTCCTTTTTTCATGATATGCAAACTGCCATCGGCCAGTTCTGTGGTCATTTCTCCTTCCAGGCAATAAATGATATGCCCTTTCTGACACCAGTGGTCTGCTTTATATCCTTTGGAATATTCCACTACACGAATGCGCAGATCGCCGAGCTGTACTGTACGCCAATAGGCTTCACCGGTTTCTCCTTTATGGATGGTAGGTGCGATCGCATCCCAGTCTGTTGTATGAAAATCGATGTTCATAATACAAGGATAAGTGTGCCGCCAATGATGCACAGGGCACCAATGGCTGTTTTAATAGTGAGCGCTTCCCCCAGGAAAACAACAGAGAAAACGATGGCGAGCGCAACGCTCAGTTTATCTACAGATGCCACCTGCGCCACTTTGCCCAGTTGCAGGGCACGGAAGTAAAAGATCCAGGAAAGCCCTGTGGCTACACCGGATAAACCTAAAAAGATAAGATTGTTCCTGGTAAGCAGCTGGATGCCGTTTGTGGCACCCCTGAAGTAAGCAATGCCCCATGCCACAAAAAGGATCACTACCGTACGGATAGCGGTAGCCAGGTCAGAATCTACTCCCTTCATGCCTACCTTCGCAAAAATGGCCACCAATGCGGCAAAAAGTGCTGATAATAATGCATAGACCCACCACATATGAACGGTTATTTGATGTAATGTTTTTTAAACTCACTCGGATTTTCTCCCTCCAGTTTCTTAAACACTTTATTGAAATAAGAAAGCTGCTCAAACCCTGTGCTAAAGCAGGCTTCACCTACCGATCTGTCCTGCAGCAGGAGGTTCTTTGCCTGGTTGATCCTGCAGCGGTTCACAAAATCTGTAAAGGTTAAGCCCGTTTGTTTTTTGAAGTAACGGCAGAACGCAGCGGTTGTCATGTGCACTTCTTTTGCAATGAAGTTCACATCCGGCTTCAGGTGATAATTGGTATCCACATAATCGTAGATGGCAGACATGCGCTCTTTCTCTTTATGCTGCTGGTTCACTTCCTCATTCAGCTGCACCACTTCCTTGCTGGTGGCCATGATCTGGAAGATCTCCAGTAAGGTCATTAACTGCCCGAAGTGATCTTTGGGTTGCATGGCCTTCAGTTTTTCTGCAACAGTTGCTTTTGTTTGCCCTGTAAAAGACAGGCCGTATTTTGCTTTCTGAAAGAGGGCTTTAACAGCGGATAGTTCAGGGGCATTCAGAAAAGCATCGCCCAGGAAGTCTTCCTTCAGCTGTACCACTATCTGGTTGATCTCGTAGCCCAGCCCATAATCAAAATTTAAATGAGGTACATCAGGCCCTATGAAAATGAGATCGTTATCCACATAGCCGGATAAATGCTGCCCAACATGGCGGGTACCGGAACCACCTTCCACATACACAATTTCATACTCCGGGTGAAAATGCCAGAAAAAGCTCTTTTTGAAGCAGGAAGTATTCAGTTTGAAAGACTTACCGGAATCCGGCCTGATCTCTTCCAGTTGAATTTTGCTCATAGGGGCAAAATTAAGGCATTTTAAGATCAATGGAGTGCAAATAATGATCATTATAGGAGTAGGGAAACTTTCTATCGTGTAATAATTTTGTGGGCAAATGCAACTCTCGAATACCTTACCATTATCACTACCGGTCCCAAGGATCTACCGGATAGCCTTAAGCATCTTCTTTTTTGTACAGGGGCTGATCTTTGCCAGCTGGGCCAGCCGTATACCGGATATTAAACTGAAGTTCCATTTGAACGACGCGGAACTGGGCAGCCTGTTGTTTGCATTACCTGCCGGGCAAATGGCCGGTATGGCGCTTTCCGGTTATCTCGTGTCCAGGTTTGGTAGCCGGCTGATGTTATTGATAGGTGTGGTGTTATACCCCGGCACATTGATCCTTTTAGGTGCAGCGCCTACTGTAGTGTTGCTTGTTTCAGCATTGGTTTTCTTCGGCCTTTGTGCCAACCTTATCAATATCGCGGCCAACACCCAGGCCATTAGTGTGGAAGGGCTTTACCGCAAAAGCATTATGGCCAGCTTCCACGGGCTGTGGAGCCTGGCAGGGTTTACAGGAGGGCTGATAGGAAGTTTTATGGCGGCACATAAGTTTACGCCCTTTGTGCATTACTGTGCCATCTTTGCACTCACGCTACTGCTTGCACTGTTAGCCGGCCCTTATCTGCTGCCAAGGGATGCATCCCGTAAGAACAAACAAACATCCATCTTCGTAAAACCGAACAGGAATATTATTTTACTGGGTCTGATCACCTTTGCCTGTATGATCTGCGAGGGTACCATGTTTGAATGGAGTGGTGTGTATTTTCAGCAGATCGTGCATGCACCGGCAAAACTGGTGGGCCTTGGATTTACGGCCTTCATGAGTACCATGGCAGGCGGGCGTTTTGCAGCAGATTATTTCATCACAAAATTTGGTGTGAAGCGCATGCTGCAGATCAGCGGCGTTACTATTTTAACCGGTTTGCTGACAGCCGTGATATTACCTACCATTGTACCTGTTACCATAGGATTTTTATTAGTGGGAATTGGAGTGGCTTCTGTTGTACCCATGACCTATAGTTTAGCTGGCCGTTCCCGTACTATCCAGCCTGGTGTAGCATTGGCGATGGTATCCTCCATTGGTTTCCTGGGCTTTCTGCTGGGGCCGCCGTTAATTGGTTTTGTGGCAGAGGCATTCGGCCTCAGGTGGTCTTTTACCATGATCGCTGTATTAGGATTAGGGACTACTTTACTGGCAGGCAGCATTAAAAACGAGGAGTAATGGATTCACCGAAGCGGGCACGTATAGCTATTACATTATTTTTCTTCCTTTCCGGTTTCGGATTTTCTTCCTGGGCTTCCCGTATCCCGGATATTCAGCACAGGCTGCAACTGAACAATGCAGCATTAGGCGTTGTATTATTCTCATTGCCTTTGGGCTTATTATGTACCATGCCCGTAACAGGTGTACTCCTGCAACGTTACAGCAGCAGCAGGATCATGTTCATTGGGGCTTTGGCGTTTAATGGCATGTTAAGCATACTGGGATTTGTAACATCCGTATGGCAACTGGTGATAGGTTTATTCTGCTTTGGTGCATCCCGCAACCTGCTGAATATTTCCATGAATGCACAATCCGTAGGTGTGCAGGCTTTATATCAGAAGTCTATCATTACTACTTTTCATGGCGTCTGGAGCTTAGCCAGTTTCTGTGGTGCAGGTTTAGGTGGTGCCATGGTATATTTCAGGGTAGGCACTGCATGGCATTTTCTGATGGTAGGCATACTGATGGTGATACTGGGTTTCATTGCATATCCCGGCAGTTTAAAACAACCGCCTGCCACCAGCGGGAGAGGGCGTTTTGCATTACCGGACAGAGGACTGTTGAAATATGGCCTGATCTGTTTCGCCGTAATGTCCTGCGAAGGCACTATGATCGATTGGAGCGCCATTTATTTTAAGGAAGCGGTAAAAGCGTCTGAAGAAATGGTGACTGCAGGATTTGTTGTGTATATGGCAGCCATGGCCACAGGGCGTTTCTGCGGAGATAAGCTCCTGCATAAAATAGGGATTGTATCTATGATCAAATACAGCGGACTGCTCATCTTCAGTGGCTTGTTACTGGCGGCACTGATGCCGCATCCCATTTCTGCAGGTATTGGTTTTATGATGACGGGGGTGGGCGTTTCCTGCGTAGTGCCTTTGGTTTTCAGCATGGCGGGGAAATCTACTACAATGGCCAATGGCCCTGCTATTGCAGCGGTTTCTACGATCGGTTACCTTGGTTTTTTACTGATACCCCCGGTGTTTGGTTTTATGGCAGAAGCAGCTGGCCTGAGATGGACCTTTGCTATGATGGCGCTCTTTGGATTAGTGATCACCGCTTTGATCATCATCAGTTCCAGTTCGCGATCTTCAGCTTCTCAAAAAACTCCGCTTCCTGCATCTCCTGCACACCACCCGGCGGAAGATCACCCAGTTCCAGATCTTCAATAGATACCCTGATCAGCCGCTGGCAGGGATGATGTATTGATCTTACCATCTTGCGCACCTGGTGGTATTTTCCTTCCATCAAAGTAATGAGCAGCCAGGTATGCGGATAATCGTCGCTTAATTCACCAACACGGTCTGCCAGGTTCGCAGGTTTCTGCACTATTTCTACTTTGCAGGGAGGTGTTGTGTACATCTCACCACCTGCTATCCTGATAGGAACCCCTGTGCGCAAACGTTCCAGGTCCACCGGCTTTATTACATTCTTTATCCTTACCAGGTAAGTTCTGCCATGGGGTTGCTCGCCCTGGAAAAGCAGGCGTGTTACTTTTTTATTGGTGGTGAGTATCAGCAAACCTTCTGAATGATTATCCAGCCTGCCTACCGCATGGGTGCCTTCCGGAAAATCATAATCCAGTTCGCCGATCTGCCTTTCAGTCTGCCGCCCGCCCGTAAACTGTGAGAGCATATTGAAAGGTTTGTGAATAATAAAGTAACGGTTCATGCCTGCAAAGAAAGGAAATTTTTAACAGGGGGCCGGCCATCTATTGCCCCGGAAGCATGCCTGAACCCCGCCGTATGCCTCTTTTTATTTAGCAAATCGTTTAGCAGCCGGACTTTCAGCTTTACCACTCCTCAAGAATAATTTGAACCGGAAAAAAACTATTTATATTTTGCGACCATGGTACTAAGATCGAAAAACAGTTTTTTAAGCCGGTCATGGATCGGCTTTTTATATGTATGCGGTGCCGGGCTGATCATTACTCAGCCGGCCTTCAGCCAGTCTGGCCAGATCCCGCTGCAGGACTTTTCTTCTTTTAAGAATCCCTCAGGCAGCTGGCAGATAGCAGGAGATGTGTCCGCCAGCCTGTTGAAGCCCAATGTGCTCAACATTGCCAAAGGCACCGGTATCCTTGTGAACATGCCCGGTAAAAAGGCACATGGGGAAGACCTCTTTTCCAATATGGAACACGGGGATATAGACCTTGAGCTGGATTACATGATGGCATCAGGCTCTAATTCCGGGATCTATTTCCAGGGCAGGTACGAATTGCAGTTGCTGGACAGCTGGGGTGTAAGGTCTCCCAAACCAGGAGACAACGGTGGTATCTATGAACGCTGGGACGATAGCAAACCTGAAGGTCAGAAAGGCTACCAGGGTTATGCCCCCCGCCAGAACTCCAGCAAAGCTCCCGGTTTATGGCAGCACCTGAAAGTATCTTTCCAGGCACCCCGTTTTGATGCAAGCGGCAAAAAAACAGAAAATGCCCGCATTATCCGTGCTGAACTGAATGGCGTGGTGATCCACGAAAATGTTGAATTAATGGGCCCCACCCGTGGTTCCATTGGCGGCGGTGATGAAAAAGCCACCGGTCCATTGCGGATCCAGGGAGATCATGGTGCTGTGGCATTTAAGAATATCGAGATCAAACAATTTGATCAGCCTGTTCCTGAACTCACAAACCTGCAATACAGCGTTTATAAAGGCCGCTACGATGCCAATGTGAACCTCGCAGCTCAAAAAGCGGAGGCACAGGGTACTGTGGCAAAACTGACTGCTAACGCAGGCCCTTTAAGCCAGGAATACCAACTCCTGTATAAAGGCACCCTCAAAGTGAAAGCAGCAGGAGAATATACCTTTGTCCTGAACGGACAAGGCGGCGGCGCCCTCGTAAAGATCAATAACCAGGTGGTGGTACCATTTGGTCAACGGGGTGGAAAAGCTAACTTATCCGCCGGCGATCTGCCCGTAGAGATCATTTATGGCAGAGCAGGCGACAGGGGGAATCCCGCTTTGGGCATTACCATCGCAGGCCCCGGCATCCGTGAATTTTACACCGGAGATGCCATCACCCCGGATGATACCGATCCCATCCTTGTAACCGCAGAAACAAACACTATCCTGCGCAGCTTCATGGATATCGGCAACCGTACAAGAGTGGTACATGCCGTATCTGTAGGCAGCCCTGAAAAACTGCACTACACTTACGACCTGGATAAAGGAATGATCGTACAATTGTGGAGGGGCGACTTCCTGGAAACCACACCTATGTGGCATGAAAGAGGAAATGGTACCGCCCGCGCACAAGGTGTTAAACAACTTTTCGGCATGCCTTATTTCACTTTAGGCAGGTTAGCCAGCCAGCAGGATGCATGGAAAACTGATTCTGCAGGTACCAGCTACCGCCCGAAAGGATATGTGCTGGATGAAAAGGACAGGCCAACTTTCAAATACCAGATCTTCGGTTCCAACGTAACAGATGCTATCCGTGTTTCTGAAGACGGACATGGTATCTCCCGTGAGATCACGGTTACTGACCCTGCCGGCGATCTTTACGCTAAACTGGCGGAAGGTACACAGATTGAAGTAGGGGAAAAAGATCAGTATGTAATAGATGGGAAGCAGTATTACCTGCAGTTACTGGATGCCGGTGGCGCCAAACCTGTGGTACGTGATGCCGGCAACCGCAAAGAGTTGATCATACCGGTGAAAGGCAAGTTGAGCTATTCCATCCTTTTCTAAACATTTACAGAACTGACGCAATGAAAAATATCATAAAGAAAGCTGCATTATACTTACTTCCTTTCTGCGCTGCTGCTTCAGCATTTGCACAGGAAACGCCGAAGGAAGAAGATTACTTCAGGATAAATAAAGTGAGCTCGCCGGAAGGCACCCTGCTGGAAGTAGGCGGTCTTACCGTTCTGCCGAATGGCGACCTGGGTGTATCTACCCGCCGTGGTGATGTGTATATCGTGGAAAACCCTACCAGCAGAAGACCTTTCTTCCGCAAGTTTGCCACCGGCCTGCACGAGATCCTGGGCCTTGCCTGGAAAGACGGTGCCCTCTATTGCGCGCAAAGAGGTGAACTCACCAAACTGGTAGACACGAATATGGACGGTAAGGCAGATGTATATGAAACCGTATACGCATGGCCTATTTCCGGTCACTATCATGAATATTCCTTCGGCCCTAAATTAGCGCCGGATGGTTCCTTTTTTGTATCCGCCAACGTAGCGTTCGGTGATGAAGAATGGTGGCGCGGTGAAAGCCGTGTTCCCTGGAGAGGATGGATCATGCACATCTCCGCAGATGGTAGCAAAATGGAACCATGGGCAACAGGTATGCGTTCCCCTTGCGGTATCAGCATGGTGGATGGTGAACTGTTCTACACAGAGAACCAGGGAGACTATATGGGCTCCGGTGGTATATGGCGTGTAAAGAAAGGTGATTTTGTGGGTCACCCTGCCGGCCTCCGCTGGACAGGTGAAGCTAATTCCCCCCTCAAACTGACCGCAACGCAATTCAATGCAGTAGTGGACGAACGCAAAGTGAGAAATGCACAAGGCAGGATGATCAAACCAGAGAATGTGATAGATGAAAAATTCATCACCATGTTCGAAGCAAAGAAAACCATTCCTGAATTAAGACTGCCTGCTGTATGGTTACCCCACGGTGTACTGGGTATTTCCAACTCTGAAATGGTAAAGATCCCTGAAGGTGCATTCGGTCCCTTTGCCGGTCAAACACTTGTGGGTGATCAGGGTCAAAGTAAGATCATGCGGGTAGTGATGGAAAAAGTGAAAGGCGAATACCAGGGTGTGGCATTCGACTTCCGCAGTGGTTTCCAATCCGGCGTACTGCGTATGGCATGGGGTCAGGACGGTTCTCTCTTTGTAGGGGAAACCAACCGCGGATGGGGTTCTGCAGGTGATGCCAATGAAGGTTTGCAACGCCTTGTATGGAATAACCGCATTCCTTTCGAAATGCAAACCGTAAAAGCTATGCCTGATGGTTTTGAAATTGAGTTCACTTTACCGGTTGATAAGAAATCAGCAGAAGACCTGGCTTCTTATGCTGTATCCAGCTTTATCTACAAATATCATCCTGTATATGGCAGCCCTACCGTGAACATGGAGAACTGTGATGTAAAGGGTGTGAAAGTGTCTGATGACGGCCTGAAAGTACGTGTGATCGTAGATAATCTCCGTCAATATTATATTCATAACATTACACTGGAAGGTATCCGTTCAAAAGATAATTTCTACTCTCTCGTACATCCAACAGGATATTATACCCTGAATAATATTCCGGATGGTAATAAACTGGCTATGAGTGGCGTGAGCACCCGTAACTCTGCAAAGGAAGCGGCGGCTAAAGAAGCTGCTGAGAAAGCAAAGCCTGCTGCCTCAAAAGCTGCAGCTGCAAAGCCTGGTACCAAAGCTGAAGCAGCCACCACTGGTGCTGTTAAGCCAGCTGCCGCTAAAGCGCCCACATACGAAGAAGTGAAACCATTGCTGGCCAAATATACCTGCGCCGCCTGCCATAATGCAGATAAAAAGCAGGTAGGTCCGGCGTTTAAGGACATTGCTAAAAAGCGTTACACTAATGAAATGATTGTGAAGCTGATCTACAATCCTAACCCGGAGAACTGGCCTGGTTATGCAACAGAGATGCCTCCGATGCCACAGGTTCCAAAGGCAGATGCCCTGAAGATTGCCGGCTGGATCAATTCTTTAAAGTAACAGAGAACAACTTATATAAACAAAGGCTTCCCATTAATGGGAGGCCTTTGTTTTTCATCATCGTTGCGCGCCTGTATTCCAGCTATATACCCTTTTGATCGCCGTGTTTTTTTTCAGCTGATCGATAGCAGCGGCAGTGATGTTTGTTTCATTTAAGTTTAAAGCCTCCAGGTGTTTTAATGTTATCAGCTGATGACTGATCTTGTCGGTTACAGGATTCTTATCCAGGCGCAGCTTCTCAAGATTAATGAGTGCAGGCAGAAAATCCAGGTCATCATCCGTAAGGCCATTGCCGGATAAATTCAGCCAGATGATATGTTTGGCGAGCTTGTGGATTTCAGGCTTTATAAGGGCTGCTTTGACGCCGGAGCCTGTTGGCAGGGTAACATCGAGCATAAGCGGTTGCAGTAACATCAGCCGCACATGAAGCCCTGTTTTGCGTAAGTTAGCGATCAGCGATGTATCCGTTGATATGGGTATACCAGGATTGATATGTTGTGTAATATTTACGGCTTGCTGTGTTTCCATACCTAAGTATTGTGCTACCATTGGTTGCAGAATAACACTGTCCAGGGAAGCAACCGTTTTTCCCTGTGCAGCTTTTCCTTCTTTCACCCACCACCGGATCAGGCGTAATTCATTTTTTGTGAGCGGAGGTTTTCCGTCTGCCGGCATAAAATCCTTGTGATCTTCATCCAGCATAATGCGCCGGATCAGCTCACTGGAATCTGGGTTGCCGGGAATAATGGCAGGCCCGCTTTTACCTCCTTTCAGGATATCTTCCATATTTTCAAGCGATAGGTCTCCTTTACTTTTTCCATCCCGGTGGCATTGCACACATTTGTTCTGCAGGATAGGTTGTATCACATCTTCAAACAACAACGCTTCCTCAGCGCTGGAAGGTTTCACCCTTTCTTTTTGTAAGAGCACCTGCATCGTGAGATAGTCGCTGCCATGCGTAAGACTGGCGCCCTGGTGCCCGCTATAGCTCATGAGTATTACCAGCCCCGTAAGCAATAAAGAAAATAAAGGGCGGGGAAGGGGGATCTCTTTCAGAAAGAATTTAGTGGTGGTGAAATACAGAAGGCCTGCAATAGCAGCAAGAGAAATGCCGGACAGTTTATGTTTACTTAGTGCATCCGTATCATAATCTCCTTTTAAAGAAAGCAGGTAGCCAAAGATACAGGCTAACACGGCGGCTATAAAACCAATGAGCAGGGTGATGGGCACCGCCTGTTTCAGATAAGCGAACCGCTTTGCGTAAGACAGCAGGTTGAAGAGTGTGGCCAGCAGAATGAAACCTATCGGCAGGTGAACGATCAGGGGATGCAGGTGGCCTGAAAATGTAAAGATGTCTAATAATTTCATGCGTTGGTTAATATGTCCTTTACTACTTTCCCTTCTACGTCTGTTAGCCTGAAGCGCCTTCCCTGGAACTTATAGGTTAGCCTTTCATGATCGATGCCCATCAGGTGCAGCAGGGTAGCCTGGAAGTCATGTACATGCACAGGGTCTTTCACAATGTTATAGCTGAAGTCGTCTGTTTCCCCGAAAGAGAAGCCGGGTTTTACACCTGCACCTGCCATCCACATCGTGAAACAACGCGGATGATGATCGCGGCCATAATCGGTGGGCGTGAGTTTGCCTTGTGAATAAACAGTACGGCCAAATTCACCACCCCATATCACCAGTGTATCTTCCAGTAAACCTCTGCGTTTGAGATCAGTGATCAGTGCCCCGGTGGCCTGGTCAATGGAAAGGCATTGTTTAGGCATATTAGCCGGCAGGCTGCCGTGATGGTCCCATCCCTGGTGATAAAGCTGCACAAACTTTACATCTTTCTCCAGCAGTTTACGTGCCAGCAGGCAATTCGCGGCATAAGTACCAGCATCCCGCGAGCCGGGACCATACAGGTCAAATGTTTCGTCTGGTTCATCTTTTACATCAATTACATCAGGAACGGATGTTTGCATGCGGAAAGCCATTTCATATTGTGCAATGCGCGCATCTATTTCCGGATCGCCATACGTGTTGTGCTGCAGCTGGTTTAGTTTGGAAAGATATTCCAGCATTTCCTTCCGGTCTGCTCCATCATAACCTTCCGGGTTATTGAGGAAGAGTACAGGATCTTTGCCTGATCTGAACTGTACGCCCTGGTATTCTGAAGGCAAAAAACCGTTGCCCCATAACCTGGCATATAAAGGTTGGTCTTTGGAGGCATCTTTGGAAACCAGTACGATGAAAGTGGGCAGGTTCTCGTTATCTGACCCCAGCCCATAACTTAACCAGGAACCAATGGATGGCCGCCCGGGAAGCTGGTTCCCTGTTTGCAAAAAGGTAATGGCAGGATCGTGATTGATTGCTTCGGAATGGATGGACCTGATAATGCAAAGCTCATCTACCACCTTGGCAGTATGCGGTAACAGCTCACTGATCCAGGTACGGCTCTCTCCATGCTGATTGAATTTGAATGCAGAAGGCACAACAGGCAGCAGGGCCTGTCCGGAGCTCATACCGGTAAGGCGTTGGCCATTCCGGACAGAATCCGGGAGGTTCTGGCCTCTCAGCTTTTCCAATACAGGTTTGTAATCAAACGTTTCAAACTGTGATGGCCCGCCTGCCATAAAGAGATATACCACCCTTTTTGCTTTTGGGGCAAAGTGAGGAATGGCGTTTAGTATTTCCTGCTCTGTAGTTACATTGCTGAATAATTTATTCCCTAACAAAGAACTCAGCGCCAGGGCGCCAATACCCATGGATGTTTTGGTCAGGAAATCACGGCGGCCCAGTTGCTTGTTCAGTTTGTTGAAATCAGGCGTATTGATCCTGAAATTATGTTCATCGCACATGTGCTTATCTTTTTATGAGTGATGCATCTGAATTCAGAATAGTGCTGGCCACTACCGTGTTGGCCGCCACTACGGCACTATCTATAGCTCCGCTGAATTTATATTGCCCTGCATACAGCCAGCCTCTTTGCTTTTGCGGATACTGCCTGAATTTTGCCAGTGTTGTTTGTTGTAATTGTAACAGCAATTCCATTTCTGCCATTTGTGGTGAACGGCCCGTTAGTTTCTTAAACGTAAGCGTAATAGCCTGTTTGTTATCGGCTTCCTTTGTCATCTGTTCTCCCAATACCTTTGCGGCCTCCAGGTAAGTAGGATCATTTAGGGTGACCAATGCCTGTAAAGGCGTATTTGTTTTCTGCCGTCTTACGATGCAATAACTGCGGGAAGGCGCATCGAAAGTAGCCAGTGTGGGATTGGGCACAGATCTTTTTACGAACACATACAAACTCCGTTTGTACACCAGGCTGCCGGTATCCTGGTGATATGTTTTGCTGTTTATTTCCCAGAGCCCGTTTGGCTGATAAGGTTTTATACTGCTGCCACCCACTTCAGGGTTCAGTAAACCACTTGCCTGTAATGCATTATCCCTTACCATTTCTGCAGACATACGGTAGGCCGGGCCGTGAGACAGTAAACGGTTATCCGGATCTTTTTCCTTTGCCGCTTTTCCTGCACGGGAATCCTGGCGATACGTGGCGGACATTACAATGAGCTTATTGATCGCTTTTACATTCCAGCCCGAGTCTATAAAGGTAACGGCAAGCCAGTCCAGCAATGCAGGATGGCTGGGTATTTCGCCCTGGTTGCCGAAATCTTCTGATGTTTTCACCAGTCCTGTACCAAAGTAATTCTGCCAGTACCGGTTCACGGCTACCCTTGCAGTTAAAGGGTTGTCAGGGTGGGTGAGCCATTGTGCAAGACCATACCTGTTTTTAGGAAGGTCTTTTGGATAAGGTAATAAACTTGCCGGCGTATTAGGAAATACCTGTTCACCCGGCATATCATAATTGCCGCGTTTGAGTAAGAATGTTTTTTTAGGAACGGGCATTTCCTGCATCACCATTAATTCTTTTATGGTGGCAACAGTATCCGCCAGTTTATTGCGTAACCGTACGAGTTCCTTTTGCAGCAAAGTGTCCGTAACAGACTGGTAATATTGTTTCAAAGCAACGGGATCAGGTTGAGCTGCAATGGCAGCCCAGGATGTTTTCTTTGCCAGGATGCTTATTTCCAAAGGGCTGAGATTACGGTTATATACCACAAGATCATCCACCAATGTATTGGTAATGCCAAAGCCACGGTCCCAGCCGCCAATCTGTAATCCCGCTTCATTGGGGCCATTCCCGAAGTTGATATCTTTTCTCAGCTGGTCCATGGTAGTTTCCATACGCATGGGCACTCCATCCAGGTAAAGATTAAAACCTGCTGCGGTAGAAGACCCATCGTAGGTTACGGTGAGCTGGATCCATTTATCGCGCGGCACAACGTCTTTGCTGATCCTGGTGATGGCATCTGAAGGTGCTGTATGCGCCATCATGATCTCCAGTTTATTGTCCCTGAGATATAAATGATAACCTCTGAAATTATACAAACGCTCCCTGTCTCCTTTATGAAAGATCACCCCTTGCGTTAAGGCGTTAGGAATGTTTATCCATAATCCGATGCTAAAGGGTTGTGACTTGCGGAACACCCCAACAGGCTTTACATCCAGCCAGTTATCACCGTTTAATTTCATGGCTTTGCCGGTTCCATTGGCTGCAAAATTAGTACCATCGCCGGGAATGCCCCTGATCACACCTTCCTGTTTTTTATTCAGGGTATTTTTAAAGTCTGCATGATCAAATGTGAAGCAGGCCTGTAAGTTATCTTTCGGGATCTTATAATTCGCCAGCTGCTGATAAGCCTTGCTGCTCATCCATTGTTCAAAACCGGAAGATGTGCGTGATAACAGCGCAATGCTGTCTTTGATAGCTTGTACAGATCGTTCTTTTTCTGCAGTAGGCAATAATAATGTGGGAGTGGGCATGGCGCCATCAAATGAGATCTGGCCGGCCTCCTTCACGTTGTTAAAGAAGCTGAACAGTTCATAATAGTTCTTTTGGGTGATGGGATCGTATTTGTGATCGTGGCACCTGGCACAGCCGATCGATAAGCCCAGCATGGCATCCCCGAATGTATTCGTTCTGTCTACCACATATTCCGTTTGGAATTCTTCTTCCACAACCCCGCCTTCCATATTCTGCTGATGATTCCGGTTAAAGGCTGTGGCGATGATCATCTCTCTGCTGGCTTGAGGGAAGAGGTCGCCTGCCAGTTGCCATTGCAGGAATTTATCGTAAGGAAGCCCGGTATTAAATGCTTTGATCACCCAATCGCGGTAGGGAGACATATCCCTTTCATCATCTATGGAATAACCGTGTGTGTCTGCAAACCGTGCGGCATCCAGCCAGTCCACCGCCATTTTTTCACCAAAGTGTGCGGAGTTCAGTAAACGGTCTACCTGTTTTTCGTATGCATTGGGAGAGCTGTCCCGGATAAAATCATTGATCTCTTTTAAGGTAGGTGGTAAACCTGTAAGGTCCAGTGATACCCGTCTTAATAATAATTCTTTATCAGCTTCCGCTGCGGGCAACAAGTTTTCTTTTTGCAGTTTCGCCTGGATGAAATTGTCTATGGGATTCACCTGCACGCCTTTAACCCGCGGTACTTTTGGTTTCTCCGGTTTAACGAAAGCCCAGTGTGCTTTGTATTTCGCTCCGTCTTCGATCCATTTTATGAGGATGGCTTTTTCTGTGGCTGTGAGGCTCAGGTGGGATGCCGGTGTGGGCATTAAATACTGAGGGTCAGTAGAAATGATCCGGTGGAACAGTTCACTTTTATGCAGGTTGCCGGGTGTAATGGCTACTTTCCCTTTATTCTCCGGAAGGTCCGCATAGGCATGGTCTGCTATATCCAGCCGCAAGCCTGCTTTTTGTTTTGCTTTATCCGGCCCATGGCAGGCAAAACATTTGTCGGACAGGATGGGCTTTACATCGATATTATAATCCAATGGCCCGTTCAGGGCATCATAGGCAGCCTGTACATCATCCGGCATATCCGGTGTTGTGGAAGAAAATACAAACACACTCATCCCTATCACAAATGCAAGCAATAGCAGTATAATAATGATCCGCCGCATTAAAAGATGTTTTACGTGGATAAAAGCGACTTATTTGGTTGTCCATAAATTTAATAAACCCTTATTGTAACAGCAATACACAAACACAACTTATATTTGTACAAATCCGACTTTATGAATTCCTTTACGTTATTGAATACGGATTATGTGCAGCTGAACAAAAGCTGGCATTACAGCAATATAAAAAGCATCTTCTATCGCTTATATTATATAGATGGAGGAGAGGGAAAGCTGTATAATGATACAGGAACCGTGACACTGGAAGACGGCCATTTATATCTCATTCCCAGTTTTACTACCTGCAACTATGAATGCCGGAGCAAGCTGAGCCAATATTATGTACAATTCATGGAAGGATCGGCGGACGGTATTTCCCTGTTTGCCGCCAACCGCAGGATCTTTAAAATACCTGCCAGTGCAGAAGATATTAATTGCGTAAAACGCATCCTTTTACTAAATCCCAACCGTGCTATCAAAACTTCCTATAACCCCAGGGACTATGAGAAGAACGACATCCTGAGGAGTTACCAGGACATGAACAACCTCATACCACCTTCCGTATTTATGGAAACCTGCGGGTTATTAATGCAGTTGCTGTCGAGGTTCATGGCGGCAGATAACTTTCAGATCGCAGAGAGAACAATGATCCATCCGAAAGTGATGGATGCCATCAACTTTATCCAAACCAACCTGCTCAGCAGTATTACGGTAGAAGGATTGGCACAAAGGGCCAATCAGCACCCCGATTACTTTTCACGGCTTTTCCTGAAGAACACCGGGGAGCGGCCATTGGCCTACGTGCAATTGAAGAGGGTGGAACGGGCGCAATTGTTACTTATCACCACAGATCTCCCTTTTTATAAAATAGCGGAGGAAACCGGTTTTGAAAGTCTTTCTTACCTGTCCCGCATATTCAGGAACCATACAGGGCAAACACTAAGTGATTACAAGCGGCAGAATTTAATCAGCCAGTCCGGTTAATAACCGAACACTTCATGTACCAAAAACGAACAGGTGTTAAAAATAGAGATATGTATAATATTGAATAAAACGTTTTTTATTTTCAGGCATTCTTTTAGTAACTGAACGCGCAATAACCTGTTAAAGATGTTTAAAACAACCTGGCGCCACCTGATCAAAGACCGTCAATTCACTATCCTTAACCTTGCAGGCCTTTCTACGGGCTTAGCATGTGCATTGCTGATTGGTTTCTGGATCTACGATGAATTGAGCATAGATAAATTCCACCGGAAGAATATTTACCAGGTAATGCTGAATGAAAACCCCGGAGGCCGTATTGCCACTACGGAAGGTACCGGCAGCAATGTAGGGGACATCCTCCTTAAAAACCTACCTGAAGTAGAACATACGGTAACTACCACACCAGCGGTATGGTTCCGGAATTTCAACCTGTCATGGAAAGAAAATACCCTCAGTGCAAAAGGTAACTTTGTTAGCAAAGATTTCTTTTCCGTTTTTTCCTACGAGTTGCTCCAGGGCGATAAGGTGTTGGAAAATAAAAGCAGTATTGTAATATCTGCGCAGCTGGCTAAAAAATTATTTCATTCAGTGGATAGTGCAATAGGAAAGGAGTTATCCTGGAAATGGCAGGCCTTTGATAAACCATGCATCGTATCGGGTGTTTTCAAGGATTTTCCTGTTAACTCCACTATGCAATACGATTTTGTATTGCCGCTGGAAGCCTGGTACGATATCGTTCCTGCATCTAATACACTTACCGGGCCTTTTAATACCTATATCGTATCAACTGCCGGAATACCGGGCAACAAGATCACAGAATTGCTGCATGCAAACCTGAACGATAAAATAACAATGCCATTCCTGCGGCCTTATGCAGAAGGTTACCTGTATGGCAGATACGAAAATGGAGTGCAGGCCGGCGGAAGGATAGGGTATGTAAAACTGTTTACTGTTATTGCTATTTTTATCCTGTTGATCGCTTGTATTAATTTCATGAACCTCTCTACTGCCAAAGCTTCGCGGCGGATAAAGGAGATCAGCGTTAAAAAAATATTGGGAGCCGGCAGGTTTTCGCTGGTGCTGCAATTCCTGGGAGAATCCATATTAATGAGCCTGGCCGCCTTACTGATAGCTTTGCTGATGGTGTGGGCATTACTGCCGCAGTTTAATCAGCTTACAGGAAAAGTGTTTGTATTCGATCCGGTATTGCTGCTGGCTGTATTGGGTATTACTTTATTAACGGGCATTGTTGCAGGAAGTTATCCAGCATTTTACCTTTCACATTTAAGCTCACTGAAAGGTGCTATCCATCGTTCTGCAGGAGAGCTGTGGGCAAGGAAAGGGCTTGTTACTTTCCAGTTCACGGTATCCGTAGTGTTCATCATTGCCGTATTAGTAGTATACAACCAGATCAGTTACGTACAAACTAAATCGCCCGGTTATAGTAAAGACAATATACTCTGCTTTGAGCTGCAGGGCAGGGCTGCAGAAAAGGCCACCACCTTCCTGGCTGAAGTAAAGAACATTCCCGGTGTGCTCAATGCATCCAGCATAGAGCAACAGATCATTTTACCCAGTTATGAGCCTAGTGGAAGTGTACGATGGGAAGGAAAGAACCAGGACGCGAGGATCCGTTTTTACCAGATGCCTGTGAATTACGACCTCATAGAAACACTGGATATGCAAATGATGAAAGGCCGGCCTTTTTCAAGGAACTACACTTCAGACACTGGTTCCGTGATCCTGAATGAAACCGCGATCAAAACAATGGACCTGAAAGACCCCATCGGTAAAACCATCAGTCTTGGTTCAAGGGAAAAACGCATCATAGGCGTAGTAAAAGATTTTCATTTCAATTCACTACACGAAGCCATCAGGCCCTTTATTTTCAAACTGGCCCCGCAGGAAACCATGCTGGTGATGGTTAAGATCAAAGCAGGGCAGGAAGAGGCCACCATTGCCCGTATTAGTGGATTATGGCAGACATTCAATCCCGGGTTCTTCTTTGACCACCGCTTCCTTGATAATGACTACCAGGTACAATATGCCTCAGAGAAACTGGTGGCTACCATTTCCCGGTATTTTGCCGGGCTGGCCATTATCATCTCCTGCCTTGGGCTCTTTGGCCTGGCTGCTTTTACGGCAGAACGCCGCCGGAAAGAAATAGGCATACGGAAAGTGCTGGGCGCCACCGTTAGTAACCTTGTACTGATGTTATCAAAGGATTTTATGCAGCTGGTGCTGATAGCCATACTGATTGCCTTCCCGCTTGCATGGTGGGCTATGACGCAATGGCTGAACGATTTTGCTTATCACGTTCCGCTGGGCATGTCTGTTTTCATTGCCGCCGGTAGTGCTATCATACTCATCACTTTGCTGACGGTAGGATACCAGGCTATCCGGTCAGCATTAGCCAACCCGGTGAACAGCTTGAAAGCAGAATAAACCGTCAGTTGATAACAACCGGCCTTGTATATGTAGCCTTTTCATTCGTGATACGGATGATATAATATCCTTTCCCCCATTTGCCCAGATCAATGTTAAGCAGGCTATTGGCAGTAACGTTGTCATAGCGCACCTTTCCATTTACGTCCAGCACCTGCACCCTGGCTTTTACAGGAGTGTTTAAGTTGATGGTTACAGGGCCGTTGGAAGGATTGGGATATACAAGCGGTCCGGAAGTTTTACTATCCTGCACAGGTGGGCTAACCGCAAGCAAAGAGGATGAAACATCTGTAAACGACCATTTAAAGTTCTCATAGTTGAGCCATTCGTATTGCACGATATCATCGCCATTGGCTGTTCCGTTATTGTTCACGGCAAGGCATTTAGCGCTATGCCTGGCTACGATCTTGTAATAACCTCCTCCTATGTCAATAATGCTGAAACGTTCATGGTCCTGGGCATAGTCGTCCCATATAGAAACACCAGTGCTGTTTGCCAGGGATACCATGTTTACCTGCAGTACTTTGGATGCAGCATAGGAAGGAGCAATCTTATAACCGTTTGCAGTAAGCGTAACAATGAATTTTTCGTTTGCCTGGTTTAACCAGTCCCATTGTTCTGCCAAGGCACCGTTTGCAGTGGAGTATCCCGCAATGCTCATTACTTTATTACTGTGTTTGGCGGTGATCCTGTATGTACCGTTGGCAATTGGATTGCCGGCCAGGGTAACAGGGATCACAAATGTTGTGATGGACTGGGCAGGAGCAGAATAACTGTATATATTATTGGTTGCGGCGATATTGGTGAGCTGGGCACAATCTTCAGTACTGGTGGTGCGATATACGGCTGCAGAACCAACAGTGCCAAAAAGGTTCATATCCAGCTTATAGGATGTACTGGCTGTTGCCGTATTAATGAGCACCATTACCAGTTCGTTATTTGCAGGGTTAAGCGCTGTAACTGAATTTTCATTGCTGTACAGGATCGAATAACCGGGTTTAATATATTTTGAAAATTGCTTCCTTACATAGTAGGGCTTTACTTTTTGATAGGTTTTGGCAGCAACATTGTACGTCCATAATCCCCAGCGGTTATCCGGTGAAACGGCCTGCCAGTCTGCCCAGATCACAGCCTTCATCTCTTTCAGGTCCTGCACGATACGGCTGGCCATATACAGGTAGTTGTCCATGCCACTAGAGGCAATCCCTAAAGGACCGCTTTCTGTTTGCCATACTTCTTTACCCTGTGCAAACGCGGCATTGTATAACTGAGCGCGTTGCGTGCCACCATAACTATGAACGGCAATATCAGCCACTTTACTGATTATCCCATCAGCAACATAGTTATTAAGTCCTGTAAGGCCCTGATCTATCGTATTGGCATCCATGGCAGCAATGCTGCACCAGGAAAGCATGTTCTTGCTGTTTAACCGGTGATATACGGAATCGATCAGCTTTTTCTGATTGGCCCGTGAAAACATGCAGCCTTCCTGCGCGCCCAGTGCTTTCCACCAATTGGAGAACGGTTCGTTAAATGGTTCCAGCTTGCTGATGTTGATGCCTTCCACATCTTTGAAATGTTTCACAATATCAGTAAGGTAATCTGCATAAGTACCGTAATCAGCATCCAGCAGGTTGTCCGAACCATCTGTGTTGCCGGCAGTACAACCACTCTTTGTCATCCAGAAAGGAGGGGAATAACCTGCCATTTCGTAAATGGCACTGCTTTTTAAGGCATAGATCTTTTGCAGTACCCTGATCTGGTTGGAATCAGCCAGCCAGTTGTATGCAGCGGTACGGCTGGATTTATAACCAGGCATAGCGCCGCCTGTCTGTGTTATATGGTTGTGTGCCGGAGTATCGCCACCGCCGATATTGAACCGGAAATAATTAAAGTTCAGCTCGCTGCTGCTGGTAAGGTCGCTGCAGACTGAAGTGATAGCCGTGTTGCCCCAGCCACCCATGATATTGGCCCACCAGGAAAGCGATACGCCGAATCCTTTTATCGTCTGGAATTTTCGGTTAGGGTCAACAACTACTGTGGTTTGGGTAAAGCCGCATCGGGCGATCAGCAGGCTGATCAGAAAGAGTAGAATTTTCTTTTTCATAACGGTAGATATTTGAAACAGGAAGAACTTCCCGCTCAAATGTATCAAGTACCGTGTTCTGCACGGATGGAAGATATGGGGGTTTTGATGGATAATATTATTATAAATCCGTATCTTGATGTACAAACCACCCCATTAGATGTCCCTGAGCCAATACTTCTCTGCATCGTATTTTTATGGAATAGCGATTAATGAGTACGATGAAGCTATGATCGCAGACCTGCGCACTCCTTTGTATGATGTACGAAGCATTAGCCGGCAATTAGAGCGCCCACACAACGGTTTTCAAAGTAATATCCTGGAAGGCAATGATACCACCGCAACCGGTATCAGGAACTTCCTGGAAGGAATGGTGAACACCGTCAACCAGAAAAACAACCGCCTCGTATTCTACTTTGCAGGCCATGGCAAAACACTCGAGAATGCAGATGGTTCTGCTATGGGATATATTATTCCTAAAGAAGGCAGGGCAGACGACGCATCCACCTGGATCAGTATGGATCAGCTGCTGGAAACATTCTATAAAATAGAATGCCGGCACGTGCTGATCATTTTAGACTGCTGTTTTGCCGGAAGCCTGGAATGGGCGGCTTTTAATACCCGGCACCTGAACACAGGCCCCAAAGAAATATACAGGCAGCATTTTCAACTATACATACAAGACAAGGCCTGGCAGGTGATCACTTCCGCTGCCTTTGATCAAACTGCCCTTGACTATGGCTGGCGAAACCGGCAGGAGACAAATAACTCTCCCTTTGCCAGTGCCCTCGTTTCTGCATTGGAAGGAGCTGCAGATCTGTTGCATAATGGATTGATCACTGCTTCCGGATTGATCGTTTACCTGAGAGATGTAGTGGAGAGCCTGGCATTGGATAGGAATATCAAACATCGCCAGACCCCCAGGTTATTTACACTTAAGAACCATGATAAGGGTGAGTTCCTCTTCTTAAACCCCAACAGTAAATTATCCCTGCGGGATGCAAAAGAAGCTACACGGGAAAATAACCCCTTTAAAGGATTAGAGGCATACGGGGAAAAGGATAAGGATAAGTTCTATGGGCGGGAAAAGGTGATCTCCGCTATTCTGAACATTATTAAGGAACGGCAATCAAATATATTGATCGTAACAGGGGTTTCCGGTTCCGGCAAAACCTCCGTGATCAAAGCCGGTGTTAAACCAGCCCTTGAAAAAGAAGGCTGGACCTTCCTGGAAACCATCCGCCCGGGAGAATATCCCCTGGAGATGCTGAAAAAGCTGCTATTGCCTGACAGTACGATCAAAACCGTGATCTATGTGGATCAGCTCGAAGAGCTGGTTACCCAGGCCCGGAATAAAGAAGATGCGGAAACATTCCTGAACCAGTTATATGAACAGTATCTGCAGCATGAGAACGTTTTCCTGATCGCTACGCTGCGCTCAGATTTTCAACACCTGATCAATAAAGGCAGGTTGGGAAAGCTATGGAAGGATAGCCTTTATAACATCCCCTGGATGAGCCGAGAAGAATTAAAGGATACCATTATGCGGCCTGCCATTGACATGGCTTTTTTCTATGAACCACCGCAGTTGGTAGATACTATCATAGATGATGTATTACAGTATCCGGGAAGCCTTCCTATGTTATCCGTATTGCTGAGTGAGCTGTATATAAAGTCCATGGAGAATAATCGTGGCAGGCTGTTGGAGGCAGAGGATTATTACAATACTATTGGCGGCGTATCCGGTGCCTTGCACAGTAAATTAAAAGCCCTGCTCGGTGAACATAATGAAAATGAACAGGCGCTGAAACATATCCTGTTACGGATGGTGAACATAGAGGGAGATATCTACAGCAAAAAGAGCGTAACTGCGGCAGACCTTGTTTTTACGGATGAAACCCTGAACAGCGCTATAAAGGAACAGATTGATGTATTAAGGGAAGAACGGATCATTTATTCCCTGAATGATAATGGAGCATGGGAGCCGGTGCATGATGCTGTGGTGAGATGGCGCTATATAAAACAATGGATAGAAGAAACAGGGATCGCCAGAATGGCCATGCAGAAAGAATTGGAAGATGATATACGGGTATACCTGGCCAACGGTAAAAGTAAAAATTACCTCTGGGACAGGAATGAGCAGTTGGGGGCTATGGTGAAAGAGCTGGATAAGGAAAACTCGCTGCTTAATAAGAAGGAAAAAGAATATGTAAGGATCAGTGAGGGCATCCGCACAAGGAAGAAAAGGATAGCGTGGATGGCTGCGCTGGGTGCTATTGCCGCATTGGTTGTTGTGGTGATCTGGATCTCCATATTAAATGGTCGGGCTAATGATCAAAGGGACAGGGCCGAGCAGAGTTTGAAACAATACCAGATAGCCCGGTTCAGGGAAAATATACAGAATGGTAAGATCTACCAGGAAGCAGATGAAACAGACCTTGCAACGATTGAGTTTAAAAGTGCCTATGAGATATATAAACTATACCCAAATGATACGGCATTGCTTGCAGAAAGCAGGCAAAGCGATTTCACCGGCATCATCAAAACATTCAACCTGGATAAATGAAATATAGAAGCGTACTTCTTTTAACCCTTTTAACCGGGTATGCTTTGGGTCAGTCAAAACCGGATTGCATCAGGATAAAGAATGCAGCAGCAGCTGCACTTGAAAAAGGTGCGCTGCGGGACGCCTTGGTTAAACTAAGGGCACTTAAAGTATGTGATCCTTCCTTAAATACCTTTGTAGATAACAAGATCATAGAAGTATACGATAGCATACGCACGCAGAAGGAGAGGGCAGAAGAGGCGCAACGCAGAGCAGAAGATGCTTCGGAGGCAGAACGGAAAGCAAAAGAAGATGCGAAGACTGCACAGCGTAAAGCGGAAGCTTCAGCAGTGTCCGAGAGGAAGGCGAGGGAAGAAGCAGAACGGCAAACAACAATAGCAGAAGGACGCCTGAAAACAATGGTTTCGCGGAAATTGGCCAGCACTGGCCTGGCGGTTCAAAGTGAAACAGATCCTGAATGGCATCTGAGTTTATTACTGGGCCTGGAAGCGATGGGGCTTTCTTATTCATCGGAGGCGGACCATGTTATACGTAACGCAATGGATCACCTGCCGGCACTCATTAAGAAATTCCCCTGTGGAGTACCTGTTTCCGATATGATACTAAGTCCGGACGGCAAACATTTTGTTGCGATCAATGATAAACTTACGCAGGTTTGGCAGGTGAAAACAGGCAGGGCGGTATTTAAAATGCCCGGTAATGCGGGCAAGTCTGCTCTTTTCACAGCAGATGGGAGTAAGCTGATCCTGGCCTCTGAGGACTATAAGGCCTTTATAATAAAATTGCCGGAGGGTAAACTGATCGATTCCCTGGTGCATAAGCAAAAAGAAGTGGAATTGCTGGCAGTAAGTGAGGACCAACGTTTTCTTGCAACACTGGATCATGATATTGAAAATGGGTTTATGCAGGGTGCTGGCGAAGTAATGATATGGGACCTTCATTCCCGGAAGATCATTCATCGTTTTTCTCCCGGGAATACACTTGGCAGCAGTCATGGCAAAGGCTGTTTCACACGTGTAGCGGATAAGCTGGTATTTCTTGCAGCAAATCTGGAGGCCTGGGAGATCGATGCCGGAAAAACAAAAGCAGCAGAAACATTCGCAGGATACCTGACGAATGATGGGAAATATATACTGAGACTTCTGCAGGAGAATAAGGGATTTACCCTGCATCGTTTTTCTGACGACAAACTTCTTTTAAAGGGAGATAAAGAAGTAAGGGATTTTAAGACATCAAAAGGCGGAAGATATTTAATCATCTCCAATCAACAATATTTCCAGGTCTGGGATGTTGCAGACCGAAGAATGTTGTATGAATGGATTGGCAGTAGTTCGATGAGCGCAGATGATGTTGTGTTTTCGGATAATGAAAGATATTTTTCATTCACGAATTCCACATCAGTATGGAACACTTCCTCCGGAAAAGAGATTGTTAAAACATTCTGGTCGGAGGCTACTAAAACTGTTCAGGTGGGAAGCGATGGAGCCCAGTCTACAGTACCTATACATGAGCTGGAATGGAGCGACCCTGCATATTGTGTGGGATTTTCTCCAATGGGAGATACATTGTATACAAAAACACGAAGCGGCGATCTTCATCTTTGGCAGATAACACCAGGCGGCGCCATAGCCATTGCCACCACACCCATGGCAGTCACAGATCTTTATTCAGCAGCAGATAATACACAATATATCTCTGATTACCAGGGTGTATATAAATGGGATAAGAGTGGGCGTTTAGATACACTTCGCCATATCAGGAGATTTGTATACGCTTTAGCTGTGAATGAGAAAGCCGGGCTTTTGGCCTTTGGTGGAAATTCAGAAGTGATAACCCCGGAAAAGATAGGTGTCAGGACCATAAATCTCGCAAACAGAGATACAGGTTTTATTCCGCTGATGGCTACCGTAAGTACAATAGACCTTGATCAGGCAGGGAAACTGGCCTTGGTAGGTACAGCTACCACTATGATGAATAACGAAGAAAGGGGATTGTGGATCATTGATCTTGAGAGTAAGGCTAAGAAAAGGATAGACAGTTCAGAGCTGACCTATTACAAAGCTTTTTTCTGGAAATCACGGAATAAAGTATTATTCGCAGGAGGGTTTAATATCCAGTTAAAAGATCTGGAAAAAGATACCGTCATCTTCAATGAATTATACAGTAATACAAAGGCAATGTCAGTCGATAAGGATTTTAAACGTATTGCCCTGGGTACCAAAGAACGGGTTTCTGTATACACAATGGATAAAGATGATAAGCCCTCATCACCTGTTACAAGGCATTTTAGCGGAGATATAGTTTCAACGGATTTTTCAGCTTCAGGTGAATATTTATTGATCGGACTGCAATTGAAGGATTATTATAAAGGAGCGCTGGTGATCTGGAATTTGAAGGATAATAGTATTGCATTGCAGATCACAACGGCCAAATTAGATAAAGCTGTTTTTAACCGTGCTAATAATGATCTCATTATTGCGGCTGAAGGGCAGCATATAAAAGTTTATGAATGGAAGGAAGCTGCTTTGCTAAAGAAAGCAGCCCCCATGGTCTTGCGGCCATTGACAAAAGAAGAATGGGATGCTTATGTGGGAAACGAATTCCCGTTTCATATGAAAAAGTAAAAATGCCGAAACTGCTCTTTTTGCTAATACTCCTTTTCCCCCTGTGTGCCTATGCGCAAACGGGGAAGGAATGCCAGGCTATTATGCAAAAAGCAGATGCCGCGATACTCAGGCAGGATTATACTTTGGCGCTTACAAAACTCCGGGCCTACAAAGTATGTGATCCATCCAAAGTTACACAGGCCGATGATAAGATTGCCTATGTGTTCAACAAAATTAAGGAGCAGCGCGATCGTGCCGGGATAGCCAGGGATGAGGCTGTGAAACAAACAGGAATAGCCCGTGTTCAAAAAGCAAGAGCGGAAGCGGCACAAAAGAACGCGGAGCGTCAGACTCATTTGGCACAGTTATCTGCTATGACCGCTAATGTATCCTTGCTTAGTAATGATAATCCTACACTGGCTTTCAGGTTATCCTGCCTGGCTTATGAAAGCAATCCTTCCCTGGAAAATGCAGAAATATTAAACAGGATCGTCAGCGACACTACTAACGTAATGTTTCATTCTAAGATCAATAATTTCTTAATGAGTTTTGTTTACGACGATAGGAGGAGCATTTTGTATGGAAGTAATAGCATGTATATATTTGAATATGATGCTAACGGGAATCAGATCAGGGCTTTTCCATTGCCGGGAAGCCCGGTATCCACGGCATCCTGTTCTGCCTACACTGTTGCATTGAAACAAAATTCAATTTCCCTGTACAGGCATGCAGATTATGCAGAAAAAGAGATCGCCCGGCCTGCTCAAGGGAGTACGGCAGTACGTTGGTCCCGGGATGGTGCTTATATATTGCTTTCGGGAGGAAGTGAAATTCATATTCTGGATACGCTGTTGAATGAAGTATATAAACTCTCCACGGGGTTTATGATAACTTTCGATGTGAGTCCGGGAATGAATGCCGTTGCGGTGAGCAATGGAAGTGAAGTACTGCTCTATGATCCGGCAGAACCGCTTTCTATAGATACGATCCCGGAACCAAACGTGAATTGCCTGGCTTTCTCCGGCGATGGCAGAAAACTATACACCAGCAAAGGCATAGATAAAAAGATAAAAATATGGGATAGCGGGAGCGAAGAACCGTTCGTGTTTGAAGGGCACACGGGAAGGGTACTGTCCATGAACCTTAGAGCTGTTCCTGCTGAAAAAGATACCATCCTTTCCATATCGGACGATGGCGCCAGTATTTTATGGACGGAAGAGGGCCAGATCATCAGGTCTCTTAAGAACAAAGCAGACCGTACAATAGAAGCTGTTCTTTCCACTGAAGGGAAACGGGCCGTAACGAAAACTGAAAAAGGGTTGAATACCTGGGAGTTTCAGAGAAACCCCTTTGGTATTGTTTCAACGCTTTACCCCAATAGGAACGTTACGGACTATATAAAGGGCATGGTAGTTCTGCCGGGAGACAGCAATGTATTTAGCATTATTACACCAGATACTCTAAGAAGGCTATCACTTCCTCCACCGGATGCCTTGTTCGATGTTTCGATCATAGATGGGAAAGACCTGTTCCTCTTAATGGGCACAAATGACATTTCGCTTTTGAATATTAAGACCGGGGAAAGGAAAATATTGTTGGATGGTGAATACAGATGGGCAAACACCCTCATAAATACAAATGGAAAGATATTGTGCTGGAAGGATAGTACACTCTTTTATTTCAATAAAGTTGGTGCATTGATCAAAAAGGAAAAATTTCCCTACTTTATTCAGAATATAGGTATGCCACCGGGTAAGGATGAGGTGCTTGAAATATATTATGATGAAGCAAGACTGACCAATATCCTGACCGGAGAGATAAAAGGTAAATGGAGAAAAGATAATTTAAGAGGTTTGTATTTAAAAGGCTTGCAGTATTCTCCATCAGGAGACTATATTGTAGGGTGGACGAGCAGGAATGCCTTTTTATTTGACACAGCCTGGCATCAGTTAAGAACATACGAACACGGCAATATAACCAGGGTCAAATTCTCAGAAACAGGAGACAGTCTGTACTTTTTAGGCATGGGAGTTGAAACCCGCTATACACTGGAAGGATTGAAAAGGTCAAAAGATATTTATGATCTCACGATTGCAGATAAGATCAGGTATAATGTTCCTGGTTTTATAAAAGAAATAGTGGCCAGGGGAGATTGGACGGAGTTTGAAGCATGTGTCAGTTATTTTACAACGGATTACTTTACTTCTGTTAATGAAGCAAATATCGAACAACTCAATTACCTGGAATCTCAATCTCATCGATTCTTCAGAAAAAGTAGTAGTTATTATTATATGCTGGATACCAGGATCAGTTATATAAATTCATATATTCAATTTACCGAAACACACAACTTCAAATCCCTGAAAAAAGTACTACAGAAAATAGCAGGTAATCTTACTAAAGAAAAGAAAATGCTCTCTACACACTATGGCAAAAAATAAACATCACTGTTATGAATAAAGTTTCCATCCCTAATTTCCATTAAACTTAATAATCTCTTAGCATTGCAATATCCCCATGCCCCCTACCTTTACATAAAAAGACAATGCAGCGGAAATTAGGCACAATCACCACCCCCGAAAACTTCAACGAGATCATCGACCTCCTCGACCGGAAAGGACTCCCCATGCCGCGCCCCGAAATAGCCAACTGGGTGCAGGAAGTATTCGAGGTGAAAGAAGACAATATGCTGGAACGCGTATTCGCCTCTATAGATAACATGCATAATACAATCACCCTGGACGATGACAACGAATACACAGACGACGCAGACGATCTCCGCATGAAGTAAAAATTCCTCTAATATATAGATATAATCTATTCATCATGTGTCCGTGGCTTTTTCGTAAATTGAGAACATGCCTTTGCAGACACACATATTCACTTACACAGGAAAGTTCGGCGATACCATCGGTTATAAGCTGAATGGAAAGCATTTCCTCAAAGCCCTGCCGGCTAAAGTTCGCCGTACTCCAACCAGTTGCCTGGCGGCAAAGGACTTCGGCAGAGCCAGCAGGCAGGCTAAGATCATCCGCCACGCCCTGCCCAACCTCCCCAATGACTATACCTGCACTAACCGCCTCAATAAAGTAATGATCGAAGTGGTCAATGCGGATAATACACGGGCTAAAGGCTACAAACACGTTCTTCCAGCTAACCTTACCAAACTCAAAGGTTTTCACTTCAACAGGAGTAAAAGCATCAGCACACCATATGCCATCGATAAGGATGAACAGGGCAATATCCGTGTCAAAACAGAACCAGGCATAAAAGCCTTTGCCCTCACCATGAATGGCGAGCTCAAAACCGCGGAAGAAGGGATCATTCCCAACAGCACCATATTGGAACCGACACTTATTATACTGCAGCAAGGAGAGGCCATGGATATCATAGATGTACTATTCCCCCAATGCTACGTTGTAAAGGAACCTAAGTTCAAAAGAACCTGGACGCTCTCCCCGCATCATAGGTATTCCTTCCGCATCCCACGATACCAGTCCAAAAGCTCCCCACCAACCCGGTGATTTTACGGGTGCAAAGATCTGAGGAGAACTATAGTTCCCTTAGCGCAAGCTCTGCCCGGCCGGCAGGGAATTTTACAGGAAAACACGCCAACAGCCCGGCCAGGCACTCCCTCCCTTAAAAAAGAACAAAAAAAGGAACTCCACCACTGGTATAAGGATCCCTTAAGGAGCCTATACCTATCCCCTAAGGAACAGAAGATATCAATCCATCTGTCTGACAACGGAATAATATAATCGTTCCAGCAAACGCATATCCCTGGTAATGATCACTGCCTGTGCCTTTAATCCATTTTTGTATTGTATGGTTTTATGCTGGTTGGTAACAAGCTGGCTGTTCAGGCGAACAGTTCCCAGGAAAACACTGTCTACCGCTACATTTGAGATATAATCCAATGTACCTGGCAGAAATCCCGTTTCCTGGTACGGATAGGCATCAAACCTGAGCTGTACCTTCATACCCGTATCTACCTTGCCAAAATTTTTCTGTTCAAGTTTTATCTCCATGTAGTATTTACTATCAGATGGATTAATGTAACCCAATAGTTTTCCTTCTTCAAGATGTTGCCCTTGCTGTAAGGGAAGGGCCAGTACAATCTTCCCGCTCACCGGGGCCTGTATGGTATACCGCCTCAGCCATTCGCCTACACTGCTTCTCAGGGTTTGTAATGCCTGTTCGAATGTTTGCTGCTGCTGCAGGATGTCGTGGTCCAGCTGGTCTATTTCTTTTTGTTTATCCCGTATCTGGTTTTGCTGAGAGATGATGCTGACATCATTTTGAGGGATAGATAATTGTTTGTTGAGTAAATTGGTTTGTGCTTTTCTGAATTCTTCCAGTGAAATAACCTTTTGCTCATACAGCGATTTGTACATCTCAAACGTTTGTGAAGCAATTGTATGGTCTTCTGTGCGGATGTTTTTTTGTACAGCCAGTTTTTCCCTGATGCCTTGCAGCGACGCAATGTCTGTTCCAAGGAACTTTTTCCGCCGTGCATAGAAACCACTGATCAGGTAATCATTATACTGCTGCCAGGCTGTAATAAAGGTTTGGTAGGAAACCTGGAGTTCTCCCAGGTTGGAAAATCGTTTGTTAAATAATCCGGCAATCAATTGAGGCTGGCGGCTTTCTATCATTTTTACGCTGCTATCCAATCTCATCCTCAGATCAATGATCTCCTGCGGATCGGCGCCGGATTCCATCCAGCCTATGATCTCTCCCTGTTTAACATCCTGGTTATTGGTGGCGAAAAGTGCAGTAAGCCTGCCGGTTTGCCGGGGAATGATCGCTTTAGGCGCATTACTGCCTGTTAATATAGCTTCTGCCTTTATAATGTCAGGATATTTAATGAACCAGGTACATAATGTTAGGAATAACAACAGTACTAAAAAGAACAGCATCGCCCATTTCTCAAAAAAATCAGGTTTCCTGCTGATAATTTCCTGGGCAATGTCCGAACGCTCTTCAAAATTACTGCTGAGCGTGATCATAGCCTGGTTATCCGGCGACAGGTCCTGGTATGCAGCAATATTGTTATTCATATCCGGTTTGTTTTTCAGTTACCTAATTCCAGCTGATTTTTTACCAGTTCATAATATTTCCCTCTCAGTGCTGTGAGGGAGTCATGTGTACCTTCTTCAGCAATCCTTCCCCCGTCCAGCACTACGATCTTATCTGCATTTTTAACGGTACTTAAGCGATGCGCTACTACTACCACGGTTTTTCCTTTGAAAAATCTTTCCAGGTTCTCTACGATATCTTTTTCATTATTGGCATCCAGTGAATTGGTAGCCTCGTCGAAGTAGAGGTATTCGGGATTTTTGTAAACGGCCCTTGCAATCAGTATCCGTTGTTTCTGTCCCTGGCTGATGCCGGTGCCTTCAGCTCCCAGTTTTGTGTAATATCCGTTGGGAAGCTGTTCTATAAAGGCATGTATGTTGGCTATCTTGCAGCTTTTGATCAGCCTGTTATAATCGATGGTTTCATCTGCTACAGCAATGTTCCGGGCAATACTGTCATTAAAGATATAGCCATCCTGCAATACGGCTCCGCAAACATTTCGCCAGTAGGAGGGGCTGATGTGCGTGAACTTAATGCCGTCTTTACTTTGCAGCTGAGGAGCTCCTATCCTGAGTTCCCCCTCGTACTGTTCATATACTTTTAAAAGCAGCTTGATCAGTGTTGTTTTTCCACTGCCGCTGGCACCCACTATGGCAGTTATTTTATTTTCGGGGATCAACAGGTTAATGTTTTCCAATACGGGATCGTTTCCAATTCCCGGATATGTAAAGCTCACATTGTTAAATACAATAGATCTGTTTTCAGGCAGCTGCGTAACATAATTTTTTTCTGCATTTTCTTCATCTTCCATCTGGTGTATCTCATTGAGACGTTCCATACTGATCCTGGCATCCTGGGCATTTTGTACAAAGCCTACCCATTGCTGAATAGGCCCGCTTAATTGACCAATTACATACTGTATGGCTAACATGGCGCCAAGGGAAAGTTGCCCGTCGATAACAAGTTTAGCCACAATGAAACTGATGAAGATGCCCTGCATGCTATTGATGAAAGTGGCGCCTGCCTGCTGGATCTGGCTGAAGTTGAGGCTTTTGAATCCCAGTTTAAAAACATTGGCCTGGATGTTCTCCCATTCCCATCGTTTCTGTTTTTCTGCGTTGTTGAGCCGTATCTCCTGCATGCCCTGTATAAGCTGTAGTGTGGTGTTGTTTTCCCTGGCGGAGAGATGAAATGTTTCGTAGTTGATCTTCCTTCTTACCCGGAGGAAGATCTGCACCCAGGCAAAGTAAATAATGCTGCCGGCACAAAAAACATAAAATAGTTCTGCACTGTATATTACCAGCACAATCGCATAAACGATAAAATTGAAAAAGGAAAAGATAGTGTTCAATGCAGTGCCGGTAAGGAAATTTTGTATCTGCCGGTGATCACCGATCCTTTGAAGTGTATCGCCGGTATGGTGTATATCAAAATAGGAGATGGGGAGGCGGGTGAGTTTGATCCAGAAATCTGAGAGGATCTGTATATTCAGGATATTCGAGACCCTTAGCAGCAAACGGCTCCTGATAAAGCTCACTACCGTTTGACTAAACGTGAGCATTGTTTGAGCAAGCAGCACAATCACTACGTAATGCAGGTTTTGTGTATTGATGCCTGTATCTACAATGCTTTGGGTAAGGAAAGGAAAAATGAGGGACAGGAGGGAAGTAACCAGCAGTGCGATAAATACCTGGGTGATCTGCCACCTGGCACTAAGAAGGTATTGGGATACCAGCGACCAGCTCAGTTTCTTTTCCTGCTGGCTTTCCTTTTCATAGAAAAGAGGCGTAGGTTCCAGCAGCAATGCAATACCGGTATCTGTGCCATTTTCATTTTTAGAGGAAGCCCAATGTTTTAAAAACTCACTGTTCTTAAGGGTAAGAATGCCTTTGTCGGGATCGGCTATCTCCGCTTCCTTTTTTTTGATGGATGTTAACACAACAAAATGATTCTGGTCCCAGTGCAGGATAGCAGGTAGTGCTACTTCTTTCAGCTGTTCTTTACTGATCTTCACACCACGGGTGCGAAAACCTATTTTTTCTGCAGTATTGCTGATCCCCAGTAAGGACACGCCGCTTTTACTGAAGCCGGTCATCTGCCGCAGACTGTCTGCACTAAAGTATTTGCCATGGGCTTTTGCCACCATCTTAAGGCAGGTGGGGCCACAATCCATTGCATTCAGTTGTTTATAATAGGTAAAACGCTTATTTAATATAGCCACAGGTTACAAACGTTTTTAAAATGAATTCGGGTCTTTATTACTAGCTTATCATCTTTTTCCGGGGTGACGGTACTTTATAAAAATAAAAACTTAATTGTAAAAAAAAAATGTGTTAGATATTTTTATTTACCTATTTTTAAATGGAAATATAGACAATGTTGCCCGATAAATGATAAGCAGGAACCCGAACCATAAGAACTATTCTACGTATTAGACACCGAGGACCAATTTACTTTTAGAAAAAAAAACTTTATGTCGTTTTTAACCCAATTGCTCGTTCCGCTGCAATATTGCGAGGATGCAGCTATACAGCTTTGTAAAAAGATGCGGTTACCCGTTACGGCTACCACTATCCGTAAAGACCTTTTGGACCATGCAGACTATCCAAGCCTTACCTCTATCATGGATGTTCTGAAAAGCTACGGCGTCCGGAATGAGGCCTATAAGCTGGAAAAGGAATATCTGAATGAATTGCCGCTTCCCTTCATTGCCCATATCAGTGGCGATAAATTGAAACACCATCTTTTCGCGCCGGTATGGAAGGTTACCGGAGATACTATTGAATTATACAACCCGGAGACCCGCAAACAGGAGCGCTGGGAAAAGGAACGTTTCGCAGAAAGGTACCAGGGTGTAATATTGGCTGTGGAAGCGGGAGAACATGCCGGAGAAAGGGAATACAAAAAGGCGCTGAAGGAAGAGAAACAACGGGAAACCATCTTCAGTTTGCTTGCCTTCGGATTGCCTGTATTAATGCTGTTGTTATGCCTGCTGGCTATTTTTAAAATTCCCGCCAGTCTTAGTTTTGCCCCGGTTGTTTTTTCTTTATTTACACTGGCTGGTTGCATGGTAACTGCATTGCTCCTGTGGCATGAGGTGGACGAGTATAATCCGGCCCTGAGGCAGATCTGTACGGCTGGAGGCAAAGTTAACTGCTCGGCTGTTTTAAGGTCAAAGGGTTCAAAAATATTCGGCCAGAGCTGGAGCAGCATTGGTGCTTGTTACTTTTTTGGGATGCTCATTGTGCTGATGACAGCGGGCTTAACCAATAAGCCTATCCTGCAGCTGTTAGGCTGGGTCAATCTGCTGGCCTTGCCCTATATAGGTTTTTCTATTTATTACCAATGGAAAGTAGCCAAACAATGGTGCACGCTGTGCCTCCTTGTGCAGGGCCTGCTGCTGTTACAGTTCATTGCAGCACTTGCCGGTGGTTTTTATATGCTTGTTCCGCTTGCTGATACCCAGGCCAGTGCTTTCCTCTCCGTTATAACTTCCTTTGTGTTCGTGTTCATGGTTATATCCCTGTTAATGCCTGCATTGGAAAAGGCAAAAGAAGGTGGTTTTAAAAGTGCGGAGCTTCGGCGCATAAAGCATAACCCGCAGATATTTGAAGCCTTGCTGGCCAAGGAAAAAACCATCACGCATCCCACCGAAGGATTGGGCATTACCCTGGGAAAGCCGGATGCCAGGTACAAAGTGATCAAAGTCTGTAATCCCTATTGTGGCCCCTGTGCCAGCGCACATCCCGTAATTGATGAGCTGATCGAAAACAATGAAGAAATTCAGTTGCAGATCATTTTCACCGTTACCCAAAGTGAAAAGGACAGCCGGATCAAACCCGTGACACACCTGCTTGCAATTGCAGAAAACGGGAACAGCGAAGAAATAAGGATGGCGCTGGACGACTGGTACCTGCCCGAAAAAAAGGAATACAATACTTTTGCCTCCAAATATCCCATGAATGGTCAGCTTCAACAGCAGGGAGAGAAGATCAGATCAATGGAGGATTGGTGCAAAACCAATGAAATAGTATTTACACCCACTTTTTTTATCTCTACAGAATCAGGTGACAGCTTATACCAGTTACCCCGGTTCTACAGTATCCATGATCTCAAATACCTGCTTACTCCCTGAATAAAACACCATTTTTAGCTTATTAAACCATTGTGCTTATGTCTTTAGTAAAAACAAGTAACCGGCTTGAGTTTGTTAATTATCTGTTGAAGAAAAGAACAACCGGCGACCTGGAAACCTTTGCCCGCAGAAATGGGCTCTCTAAAAGAGCCATGACGGATTTCCTGCGACAGATGAAAGAGATGGGGGCTGATATCCGGTACGACAGGCAACGGAGAAGTTATTATTACGGCAGGAATGGAGAAATGACAAGCTGCAAATTTATTGAGTACGGACAAGCCCTGACAAGGGAAGAAGCAAACGGGGTTGGCAAACCGGAGGATCTGTGCTTTTCAGAAAGAGCAGTTTTTGTTCCCTGTAAAGATATCTGAAAAGCTTTTTCGTGGCAGATCAACTGCCACGTAGTGTTCTAGATTTGAAGCGGTGATCATTTTTATTAATCCTCAAAATCAGGACCAATGAAGAAACTTAAATTAAACCTTCATCACATTGAGAGCTCCCAGGTTCTCACAAGGGAACAATTGAAAAAAGTGTTGGGTGGTGCGGTCAATACTACTACACAAGGAGGGTACTGCTCGGCTAGCGTGGATTGTGGCAATGGAACAACCGCCAGCTGTACGGGTACAGGAAACAGGTGTTATCACAATGTAACCTGTGCAAACGGTGCTGCCGGGGTTAGATGTGATGAAGGGGAAATGCTCTGCTGTGCCGCCGATTAACACTGTTCTTCAGAAAGAGCAGTTTTTGTTCCCTGTAAAGATATCTGAAAAGCTTTTTTCGTGGCAGATCAACTGCCACGTAGTGTTCTAGATTTGAAGCGGTGATCATTTTTATTAATCCTCAAAAATCAGGACCAATGAAGAAACTTAAATTAAACCTTCATCACATTGAGAGCTCCCAGGTGCTCACAAGGGAACAATTGAAAAAGGTATTGGGCGGTACGGTCAATGTTACCACACCAGGTAACTGTACGATCAGCAAGGCATGTTCCGATGGAAAAACGGTTAGCTGTAATGGGAATGGATCAGCTTGTAAATCCATAACCTGCGAAACCGGCGCTCCCGGCGTTCAATGCAATGATGATGATGCAAGCTGCTGCGCCGTTGATGAAGGCTGATCTGATGAAAGAACATGTTCCCTTTAAATAACTTTGAAAAAGAATTTTCATGGCAAATTAACTGCCACGTAGTGTTCTAGATTTATGTGGTAATCATTTTTTATTAATCCTCAAAAATCAGGACCGATGAAGAAACTTAAATTAGACCTTCACAACATTGAAGGATCCCAGGTTCTTACAAGGGAACAATTGAAAAAAGTATTAGGCGGTGTAGCCAATGTTACTACAGCAGGTAACTGTTCTATCAGCCAGGCCTGTCACAGCGGATTGACCATTAGCTGTTCAGGAAGTGGTTCTGCCTGCAAATCTGTAACCTGCGCCAGCGGCACTGTTGGGATCCAATGCGATAGCGATGATCCGATCTGCTGCTCCAGGGATGAAGCTTAGCAGCTTCCCTGCCGGTAGTATATAACGCTGGTAAAAAATGTTATCCGCAACCCTGGAAAAAGTGATTTTTTCTTCAGGGTTGCGGATAGTTTGGTATCTTGAAATAAAAGTCTGGTATGAGATTTTACAGCGGATATATCCTGGTTAACTTACTGCTTATATGCTCAACTGTTTCTCTTGCGCAGGAACGGATAGTCAAAGCAGGGATGAAACCAATCACCTATATGAGAGGCACAGGAAGAACGATCACTGTGCTTAAGGAGCTGCAGGTATGGTGCAAAGGTGCCCAGCCTGACAGTGTTTTATGGGCGGTTCGCTATGCATCGCGTGGAGATACCAGCTGTGAAGACTTAGCAGCAACGTTAAAGGTATTGACGAAAAGGGAAGGCCGGAACCTGAAATTAGCCATCCTTCGCCACTATAATCCTTTTCTCAGCAAAGACGTAGTACTGAGTTATGTTTCCGATTCCCTGAAAAAATGGAATCGCAGTAATTATCCGGATGATGCCGTACCCCCCGTGGTGCTTGAACTTCCATTCTGTATAAACAGCCGGATAACACTCCGGCCATCAGAGATCTATTTTTTCCCTTTTAATACCGGTATAGGTTATCCGGACACTTGTTTGAATGAAATGCCACTTGCTGCGTCCATCGGGAGGAGCGGAGTGGTAGAACTGGGAAGTACTGAGCTCTATTTTAATAAACCTACCTATAATTCACCGGATGAGAAGATCTCCATTATGGTGAAACAGAATGGAAAAGTGCAGGAGGATAAGATCGTTGATCAGCTTGTTTATAAGAACAAGTATAAACTGACGGATACCCTTGTGATCGGTAAAGAGCTGTTCAGGATAGACAGCATTGGAGGGGATTGGGAAAATGTTTACCTGCGCCGCTTGAAATCCGGCACACTGCAGGCAAAAATGCCGGAAGCGTATATGCGCCAGCTGGCACCATATTTTAAAAATGCAGAGGAATACCTGATGCTTGATTTCTGGGGAACCTGGTGTAAACCATGTATTGCTGCCATGCCGGAATTACGGGAATTACACAGTAAAGTAAGGTCCAGGGTGCCCTTTGTGAGCGTTTGTTTTGATAACCCGGAGAATTATACCAGGGCAAAGGAGATCTTTGCTGAAAATAAGCTGGAATGGCCGCAGATCTTTAGCAGCATGAAGGATAGGGAGCACACCATTGTAGGCGCGCTGTCTGTAACTGTTTTTCCTACCTATATGCTCGTTAAAAAGAACGGAGATATATTTTTCAGTTCCGGCCCCACGGGGTTCAGAGAACTAAATGAGATCGTTTTGAAACATTAACCCTTTTGAAAATTGATTTAATGGTTTTTCTTTCCGCTCAGCCAGACGACTATTATTTCACATGGCAGATTGAACTGCAGATCTTTAATTTCAATAAGCTCGGGATCCTCCCGGAGAATATTCATATACTGATCGGGTACGATCCCAAAAAGCAGCTCAGTCATTACTTCCATGATATTATAGATAAGTGGAAACACAAGGCATCCTTTTTTGTATACCCCGATGAACGGCAACAAAAGAAATACCCTTCTTCCATAAGGCCTAATATTATCCGGCAACATTTTGAGCAATTCCCTGCATTGCAGCATGAGGTCATTTTTTATCATGATTCAGACATCGTGTTCCGTGAATTACCTGATTTTGAAGAGATGGCGGCAAACGATACCTGGTATGTTTCTGATACCAGGAGGTATCTTGATTCTGCCTACATTAAAAGAACAACGCGGGAAGGTTTTTTGGAAGAAATGTGTGCCACAGTGGGGATACCTCCTGATCTGGTTATAGAAAATGATCCCAATTGCGGTGGCGCACAGTACCTGTTAAAAAATATCCCCATTTCCTTCTGGAGTAAGATCGAAGCAGATAGTGAAGTGCTTTATGAGCAGATGCTGGTACATAACAGGGAACAATCCAGGATACCGGTTTCCACAACTGAACCAGATCAGCCCAAAAGCAGAGGTATCCAGGCCTGGTGTGCGGATATGTGGGCACTCTTCTGGAATGCATTGCTGATGGAAAGAAAAGTAGAGATCCACCCCCAGTTGAACTTTTGCTGGGCCAGCACACCTATAGAAGATTGGCATCAGAACAGGATACTGCATTACACCGGTCATATTACGAAAACAGAGGTCTCCAAATTCAGGAAAGGTAATTACCTGCATTTCCCTCCTTATTACGACAGTGAGCTGGTGCATATCACTGAAGATACCTGCAGCTTTGCACTCACTACCCTGATAAAGGAATTTGTAAATGAGGAAGCTAAACAACGGATCGATCTGACGGATGTAACTTTTCTGATCGCAGTGCGCATTGATTCCGATAGCAGGCTCGAAAACCTGTCTATCCTGCTGCAATACCTGAAAAAGTATTTCAATACGAATATCTGTATACTCGAGTCGGATACGGAACGGAAAGTGCCGGAAAAATTAACGGAAGAATGCAGGTATGCTTTCGCTGAGGATACGCAATTGCTGCTATACCGCACCAGGCTGAACAATAGCCTGATATCAGAGGCATCTACAGATATTATTGTGATCTATGACACGGATATTGTCCTGCCCATCGGCCAGATCCTGCAAAGTGTTGAAAAGTTAAGAGAAGGAAAAGCAGATATGGTATTTCCCTTTGATGGAAGGTGTACCAGTGTAGATATGATCTTTAAAACGATGTTCAGCAGAATGCTGGACCCTGAACTATTTACTTTTAATGAAGGGAAATTTGTAACAGGTACAAGCCATTGTTATGGCGGGGCTGTTTTCATAAACAGGGAAAAATACAGGAAAGCGGGTATGGATAATGAATACATCACCAGTTGGGGGCCGGAAGATGTGGAACGTGCAAAACGGATGAAAAATCTTGAGTATAAGGTAGAGCGGGTACCCGGCCCTTTATTTCACCTGCCACATATGAGAACTGAAAATTCGGCATATGCCGACATAGATACGAGGGTGGGCTTTATGGAAGAATATCTTAAAGTGTGCAATATGGATAGAGCAGAGCTCGAAGATTATATCACATCGTGGCCCTGGGCGCGAGCAGTTTAAAACAGCATATGAATAATCAATCAACATTAACAGCAGTTAAATCACCCACATTGCTCAAACGCCTTCACGCCGCAAGCGGAGATACGCAATATGGACTATTGAGTGGGCAGATAGGTAGTGCTATCTTATATTACCTCTTATCCAAACACACTTCGGATGAAACATTGAAGGAAGAAGGCCTTGCTTTGCTGGATGAGATCAGTGAAAATATAACATCCATACAAAAGCTGGGTTTCGGTGATGGCCTGGCCGGTATTGGCTGGGGAGTAGAGTGGCTGGTGCAGAATGAACTGCTGGCCGATACAAATACCGATGATGTATTGGAAGATGTGGACAACACCTTATATAAAGCCGTGATCTATACAAGAGAGAAAGATACCTCTTTAATGACCGGCATGCTCGGAAGTATCGCTTATTTTTTAAGACGGGAATTAAGCCGCAACCCCGGAACACACCGGTTTAGAAGAATCTGCCACCAGGAATGCATCGTAATATTGACGGATTGTTTATATGAGACATTATCCGGAGAAAATGGTTTGCTGAAAGATACCCCGGAACCAGCAACGGAGAATAATTTCATTATCAACCTGGGGCAGGTACTTACATTAATGTCTTCCATCATTGATATAAACAGGCCTACAGTTAAAGCCATACTGAGAGGATCGGTGAAGTATGCAGGGGAAGTATTAACCGGCGTTCTATCATTAGAAGCTTCTGCCAGGCCCTTAAACGAGCACCTGAACTTTTTGTATCTCGCTATTTGTATGCTGATAGCTGGTAAAAAACGGCAGGATAGCCTGTTGCAATCACAGGCAATTGAATACATAGGGCAATTGTATACAGCACTGCCCGGGGATGCTCTCTCAGGCCAACAGCTGCAGCTCAAAAAACTCTCTGTTCTTATGTTGCTTTATGTTCATCTGCCGAAGAATGAATATAAGGAAGAAATGGAGACGCTGATCCGCTCCCTCTCAGCGGAGGATCTGCCGTTCCTGCTTTATAATGGTTCAGGAACACTCATGCTGGCAGAAATATGTTTAAATGATCCATTGCTGATTGAAGATTGGCATGAACTTATCTTCTTGAAATAAGACGCTCCATTCTGTTTTTTTAATGTTCCCTGCCTGTGAAATAGCGTATTAGTACGCATGCCTTTCCCGTATAACCCTCCTAACTTTATATCCGGTCTTTCTCCATTAGCCCCAGAATAGTATTCGAAACACCCCAAATAGTACACCCCAAAATTGAACATCATGGAAAAACTGAAGATCCCCAATGTGTCGGCGGCTCAGTTATCAGAGCTTCTGTACAATCGCCAGACCTTCCTGCTCAACAAATTCTTCCTGCAGGACCTCAAGGCAGCCAGCATCACACAATGGGAAGAGATCACCTGTGTAGGTTTCAACCCCGAAAAAGCAAAACTGGAAGCCATCGTAAGCATTAAACTGGCCTCCGGTTACAGCGGCGGCCTCTGCTCCAACGGCTCCAAAGAGTACGTCCGTTTCTTCGTAGACTTTAAAGATGGCAACGGCTTCCAGGACATGGGCTATTCCAGCTTCAAAGTAGCAGACATCTCCGAAGCCCCAGCGGGCCCCCAGCACCCCCTCAAGTACATGACGCATCTTTTCATCGACGATGAAAAGTACCGTAAGTTCCTGACCTGTGGTACGGCTGTGATCCCAACTGTCCGCGCCGTATTATCCTGGAATGTGGTACCCTCCACAGACCCCAATGCCACCCCGCATTATGGAAACGTAAAGGATGTGGACATTCAGCTGAAACGTAAAAGGCGTTTTATCTGGGGAGATATCTTCCAGGCCCTGGACGTAAAGATCAAACCGGACTTCCTGGCCCACATCAGCATCAACGAGGAAATTCACATCCCTCAACCACCGAACCCGCCGCTGGAAACTTTCTACGCTGCTTACAAACGTGCAAAGGTTCCCGATCACAGAACCTTCTATTCCTCCGTGGCACCCCTGCTCACCAATGCGAAGAAGTTCAAAGCCCTCAGCAGCTACAACCTCTTCGAGGTTCAAAAGTTAAAGATAGACGTAAAGGCCATCTCGGACTTCATCCTTAAACCCGTTAGCCAGGCAGATGTAACCTTCGAGGAACTGATGTGCGTAGGCTTAAACACACCCCTGGATACCCTCGGTGCCGTCATCAAACTAAAGAAAAGCAGCGGCTTCAGTGGCGACCTTTGCCACAATGGCTCACAGGAGCACGTGGCCTTCTGGGCAGACTGGAATAACAATGGCATCTTTGATCAATACCTCGGCACCGCCAGTATTACTGTGCATGATATTGACAATATCCCCGCAGATGGTTTATACTACAACGTAGACCTGCCCATCAATCTCACCAACCGCATCCGCACCTGCGCGCAGCCCAATATCATCAGGGTAAGGGCCGTACTATCCTGGTCGTCATTACCATCTACCACAGATCCTAATGATCTCAACACCTGGGGTAACCGGGTAGATGCTGTTGTACAGATCCGCCCAAGCCAGGCCGCGAAAGTAGAAGCGGAACTGACGCATGTGGGAGGAGTGGACCGTGATCTGATACACCCGGTAACTTTCCTGGTGAACTCAGATACTACTAATCCTACTTCCAGCAACAACCGTCCATATGGCGGATGGGTAAGTTTCCATGGTATCATTAACCGCGCGGGTTTCAATGGTATTATCAAATACAAGATCGAATATAAGAAACATGGTGCGGCAGATAGCACCTATGCATCTGTATCTACAGCCGAAACATTCTCTATGATTGATTTTGCGCCGGATCCGAATGTAGAGTTCAGTGATACGCAAACGCCTGCTGATGGCTGGTTCATCTACAAAGAAAACCCCGCTATCGGTTTGTACAATCAAACACATTATCTAGCAGGCTGGAGTACGAATGGTTTAACAGATGGTAATTATACGATCCGTTTTACCCATACAGATGCATTGGGTATTGAACAGGTAGCTGATCTGTTCTCTGTAGTGATCAACAATGTGCACATGACCATTAGCACAACGGCGAATGTATCCGTTGATCTCACTAAAACACTGGATCTCGTGATTGATGGTGGTGATTGCCATTGCTATGATAAAACGGCTACCAATCACACCGTGAGCGGTCACCTCAGAGCAGTGCATCCATACTTCGCATTGTGGAGCCTGGACCTGCAACCATCTTCACATACGCATGGAACAGTACCAACACCATCCAGCCGTTATTACGATGCATTGCCGAATGCCGGTGATGTAGGTAACCTTGCGGATAATACGGATGATGGAGATGAAAATGCACCATGGAGCGTAGATGTATCTGCCATGGATAATTGCGGATATACAGTAAGCCTGGCTGCACGTAGCCGTGTGATCAGGGATAGTTCAACTGTATTCCCATGGTATGGTATCAAAGCTGTAGGATTCTCTGTTACGGACAAATGTCCGAATACTTAACCCCAAAGATAGCGCCCCGTGTAACAGCGGGGCGCTTATTAAATTTATTCGCTTGCTAAACTATCTGCCGGGTTCGCCAATGCTGCCTTCACCGATTGCAAACTCACCGTTATCAAAGCAATCAATAAAATAGCCCCGCCCGCTAATGCAAACAGCCACCAGGGCATAGCTGCCCGCGCCGCAAAATCCTGTAACCACTGCTGTTCCGCCCATATCGCAACAGGGATGCCGATCACCATCGCTATCAATACCAGTTTAACATAGTCCTTTGCAAAAAGCTGAACAATGCCTATAGCACTGGCTCCCAGCACTTTTCTGATACCAATCTCTTTTGTACGCCGTGCAATATTATGCGCCGTAAGCCCCAGCAAACCAAGGCAGGTAATAAAAACAGTAAGGAAAGAAAACACCGAAATGATCTGCCCGAATTGCACATCAGATTTATATTGCCGGTTATACAACTGGTCCAGGAAAAAATAGTCGAAGGCCCTGCCCGGATAATGAGTGAGCCAGGTTTTCTCTGCCGCGGCAATGACTTTATCCACCTCCCGGGTATTGATCTTTACCGCGATGTATTTAGCATGATGAGGAATATAATAATTGATCATAGGCAACTGTGCCTCTTTGACTGATAGCTGGTTGAAATTCTTTACAACACCGATAACCGTTGTTTTTCCATGATAAGTGATCACCTGCCCAATGGCTTTTTCAGGTGAAGAAAAACCCAGTAAACGGCAGCTTTCTTCATTGAGCAATACTTCATTAGCATTTGCAGCACTATTGCTGAAATTCCTACCTGCCAGTAATGTCATCTTCAGTAAGGGAATAAAACTGGAATCTATAGCATAGGCAGAAAAGTTGTAACCGTTCTTTTCACTCCCCAGCAAAGCCACGTTATTGGTGGTGTTCATATAACTGGGATCTACTCCCGGTAAAGCACCTGCTAAGGATACTTCTTTAACCGCAGGGAGTTTCAGCAGATCGTTACGCATGGCCTGATGAAGACTTACACGTGCGGAATCGCTTTTCCCGTCGTCGAGATCATTGATAACGAGGATCTGTTCAATATCCATCCCTTTATCCTGCTGCCGCATGAATTGCAGCTGCCGGTATATAACAAGTGTGAAGGCGATCACTACCGTGGCTACGGCAAACTGCCCTACCACCAATGTTCTTCTTAATGTACTTCCGCGGGCGCCACCTTTGTTGCTGGACCTGCTCATGATCACAACTGGTTTCACCGCAGAAAGCATTATGGCAGGTTGTAGCCCGGACAGCAAACAGTTCAGCCCAAATAGAAGTACGCAGGTAGTCCAGAAGGAAGGTGAATGAAAGATTTCTGCATCCAGTGGTTTGCCCACTATTTGCAGGTAGAAGGGAATGAATACATATACCAATACCAACGCCAGGATAAAGGCCGCCAGGTTAATAAGCAGCGATTCCAGGAAGAACTGGTACACCAGGCCAAGGCGGGTAGAACCTAATACTTTCCTGATCCCTGCTTCCTTTAATCTTTCTGAAGAACGGGCAGTAGTAAGGTTTACATAATTAACGGAACCGATTACCAGGATCAGGATTGCTATCAGCAGCAGGAATTTCACGGTTCCTGCATTCCCCGGAGGCTCCGGTTCGTAAGTACGTTTGGAGTAAAGATGAATGTCTTTGATAGGCCCTGCCGTCAATATCTCATCTTTCAAACGTTGTTTGGATAAAGCAAGCAGTTTCTGATTCAGTGCTGCAGGAGAGGCGCCGGGCACCAATTCCACATAAGTGAAGTTGTTGTTGCTGCTCCAGTTATTAAGGGTGGAATCTGTTTTGGTAACAAGGGAAAAAGGAATTAACAGATCGAACTTCAGATGAGTGTTCTCGGGAATGTCTTTAAACACACCTGTTACTGTTAGCGTGAATTTGGCTACCTGTAATACTTTTCCAACAGGACTTGTTTTCCCGAAGATCTTTTTCGCTGTATTTTCACTCAGCATAACTTCGTCAGGCCGGGTCAATGCCCTGCTTTTATTTCCTTCAATAAGATCTATATTGAAAAGTGAGAAGTATTGTGAATCTGCTGCATATACCTTGTCTACTATAAACCCTTTTTCGCCGGACTTTACCTCTGTATTTCCCACATGTTCTATCCGGGCATAATTCTTCACTTCAGGCATATCCTTTAACATCGTAGGGCCCAGTACCGGATAAGTTTCACAATCCGTAGTTACATATTCCGCACCATTGTAAATATCCAGCGTTACCCGGTAGATGTTGTCTGCCTTGGTGTGAATATCCTCATAGCTATGCTCAAACCGCACATAATGGATAATAAGGAGGAAAATAGCGGTAGCCAGTGCCAGGCCAGTGATATTAATAGCGCTGTAAACCCTGTCTTTCCAGATATTCCTGTAAGCGATCTTTAGATGGTTTCTGAGCATAGCGGGTTGTTTATGGGAACAGCAGTAACAGGAATTGTGCCATGGGTTAAATTATTGTAAATCAATTATCTGGATAGGAATATCTGTCCGGATACGGACAGGCAATGTCCGCAGATGATCACCACCCCTTTTTCTCCATCCACTTCCGGATTATCCTCAGGTCTCCTGTTGGAATTTCCCTCGTTTCATATTTGAACTTCGTAAGATAATAATGCCCATCCGTTTTATCCATTGTTTCCACCCATGCAAACCGCCCGTCGGCTGCTAATTCAGTAGGCCGGTGATAAGAATAGGAGGAAGTATTCCTAACCGGCAAAAGATACCCTGTTATAACTGTATTTTTCCTGGGCCCATGTTTTATACACCGGTAGCGGATATAGCTTGTATCGCGTATTACAGTATCAGCGATCCGTACAGCGCTGTCCATTACAGCAATATGGCGCATCTGAATACCCAGGGGTTTCAGCGCGAGGTCCTGTGCAGCAGTATCTGGTAAAGCGGCAGCAGAAAAGTTTTTATATGGAACGTATTTCTGCAGTGCAGTATTGATGAAATAGTAGCTGGTGTCGTTGTAGAAGGGCGGTTTTAATTCAGCTGGCGTCTTTATCTTTTTGAAGTCTATCTTTAAAAGGCGCTCTACGATATATTCCTTGTAACATCTCAAATAGAAATCGGCAACAGGTGCACCCGTCCACCTGTCTTTTACAGGGTATACCACGGAAATCTCAACGGTCACCACTGTTTCAGATTGCGCAGCAGCAGCCTGATAAAAGCAGCATAGGAATAGGATTTTTTTGTACATTGGACTAAGATAATAAATTCCACCGCATGAAAATTAGCCGCCTGTTGCTCGGCCTGTGTTTCATTACACAAGCTGCTGCACAAACGCCGGGTAACTATAGCTTTGTCTATACTTCAGCCCCGCAAAATGTTCCTACTGCAAAAGTACCGGATGCCCCCCTGGCAGGTAATGGCGATATCGGCCTCACATTTGGCGGAACGCCCGATCACATGAAACTCTATTTCGGAAAGAATGATTTCTGGCGTGCCTATCCTGTTTACCCTGGTGGAGGTATTGCTTTTCCCGGAGGGCTGGATATAAGGATCAAAGCACTCAGCAATGCTTCCTACTATGCGGAACAGATCCCCACAAAAGGCTCCATTCATGCCGTTTTTGCAAAAGATGATTTAAAAGTAGAAGTGAATACATTAGTCACTGCTATGCACAACACCGTGATCACGGAGATCACTGCCAATAGAACCTGCAAGGTAGAATTAGACCTTTGGGCACCGGAGGGTAATACCGCCGTAGTAAAGAAAGGCCCCGGTTGGGTCTCCCGCTCTTTCTCCAATACCCCCTTACTGGAATGGCCCAGCGAAGTAACATTGAGAATGAAAGTATACGGAGACCAGACGTTACAACCGGGTAAAAAACTAACCATCACTGTTACATTTAACAAAACACCTGAAGAAAATATCGCCGAAATGAAAGCCGCACACCAGCAATGGTGGGATAAATTCTGGCAACGTTCCAGCATACAGATCAACGATACCATGCTGGAAAAATACTACACCAATTCCCAATACCTCTTTGCCGCTTCATCAAGGCCCGGGAAATACGCACCAGGCATCTGGGGCCCTTTCATCACCAAAGATTCTTCCGCATGGGGTGGCGATTATCACCTCAACTATAACTACCAGGCTCCTTACTGGGCAGCCTTTTCTTCCAACTATATAGACCTCACGGATAACTACGATCAACCCCTGCTGGATTACATGGAAAAAGGAAGGTGGCACGCAAAAGACCTCCTGAACATACGTGGCATCTATTTCCCGGTAGGTATCGGACCGGGGGGATTATGCACCACATTATGGCCGCTCACGCCTGATGAAATGGAAGCCCGCTACGGTACACGGGAAAATACTATCGACCATGGTTATAAATTCCTGGGCCAGAAGATCAACGCCGTTTTCGGTGCCGCGAATATGCTGATGCGCTTTTATAGTACTTATGATGAACAGTATGCTGAAAAAGTATACCCTTACCTGTTAGCCTGTGCCGATTTCTGGGAAGACTATCTCAAATTCGAAAATGGCCGTTATGTGATAGAGAATGATCATTACGGAGAAGTAATGCCGAACTTAAAGAACAAAGGGCAGTGGCGGCACATGCTGGGAGATTATAATTCCACCCTTTCACTGGGGCTTGTAAAAATGCTTTTTAAAGGTATGATCAATGTGAGCACTTACCTGCATAAGGATGCAGCCAGGCAGGCTAAATGGCAACACATTCTCACACACCTTAGCCCATTTCCAACACAGGAGGTTGATGGCAGGGTGCGTTTAAAAAGCGTGGAAAAGAGTCCTTCTCCATGGCACAGCGGAGCCATGGGATTAGCCAGGGTTTCCATTCACGGATTAATACTTCCCGGAGAAGTATGCGGCCCGGTAACTGATTCTGCTTTCAACGCCATCTTATTGAGTGATGTATCACATTGGAAAGACAAAATGCAGGAACCCGGCAGCTGGGGCAACACATTCGGTAACGGCATAGAAACCTGTTTTCCCGCAGCCGTACGCGTAGGTTACGATGCAGATGAGATTATTAAACAATTGAAAGCACGTATCTATGCACAATCCAACCGCAATGGCTGGATCACTGCTGCAGGTGGGGGAACGGAAACATTATCTGCCGTACCGCTCACCATCAACGAAATGCTGCTGCAAAGTTATGAAGGCCGCGTTCGCATCTTTCCCAACTGGAATCACAAAAAAGACGCAAAGTTCAACAACCTGCGTGCATATGGCGCTTTTGTGATCAGCAGCAGTTTGAAAGATGGCCGCGTGGAATATGTGAAACTGCAAAGCGAAAAAGGTCGTGACTGTGAGATGGAGAACCCATGGCCCGGTAAAGCAGTGAAACTTACACGCAATAACAAACCTGCATCCTCCACCTTAACAGGCAGGACCTTTACTTTTAAAACCAGTAAGAACGAATCGATTGAACTAAGCCCGCTTGAATAACAAACGCTTATAGCCAAACCAGAGCAGGATGGCTATGATCCATAACGGCCAGAGCTGAAAGAAGAAGATGAAAATACTGCGTGTTACATTCACGCCGGTGCGGAAGGCGGTTGCCGTTTCTGTGCCAAACCCGGCACGCGTAATGCTGGCAGGATTGAGTACGATCTGTACATCAGCTACCTGCGGTTGAAATAACTGAACATTGATGGTAGAATAAGCTACATCTTCCACGATGGCCATGTTGGCGATCTCGCGTTCAATGAAAGCTGTTTTCTTCTGTTCATTGTATTTCCGTACTTCCAGCTCACTGTCTTTTTTAGTGTGCGTGGTTTCCCGTTCATCCTGCACCGCCGCATCATTTTTTAATTCATTGCTCAGGTACTGCAGGGTAACATCACTGTCCCGCAAGGTGCGTTGATCAATGTAACCAGCCATCGCTGTAATGATGTTGAAAACGGAATCAAGATGTGCAACAGGTACTCTTAGAGTGAGTGTAGATACAGGTGTGTAGAGCTGTACCTGTTTAATGGAATCTGCACTGTAGGAGTACTCATGTTGCTCCTGTGCATCGTTACGGAGGACGCTTTCCACTACAATACCATCCACGGACGTCACCAGTTTTTCCAGCTTAATGGTAGCAGCGGTTACATCCTGCACACGGCAATGGATGTCTGCTGTTTTGATCCTTTTGCGGGAAGGTGATAGAAGGTTAGTGGTATCTGCAGCGGCGGCAATCTCGTCCTTCGCTTCGTTGTAGCGGGCCTGTTCACAGGCAAACAAAGTTAACATGGGTATGGCTACCCAATAGATAGAGGAACTGCGCATAGGAAATAGATTTCCTGTTTATACGCAGTCTTTTAAAAAGTAACCTTATTGAAATGTTAAATTCCAAATTCCTTCGCCAGTAATTTAAAAGAAGTGATCCTTTCTTCCGCGTTTTCAGAAATGGTACACAGCACCACTTCATTCACGCCATACTGCGCACAAAGCGTTTCAATCTGTTGCCGCATTCTTTTCGGCGTACCGGAGATCATGCGCCCGCGGTTATAATTGATCCGCAGTTGTTCTTCCGGCATGTATTCCATGTCGGCGATCTCTTCATAAGAAGGGAGAGGGGTATCCCTTCCTCTTTCAATATGCAGGATGCGGTAATCAAATACCGTTTGCCATCTTTCCACTGCTTCCTCATCTTCTGAACAAAAGGCAAAGATGCCGAAGTTAGCTTCCGGTGCTTTGAGCGTAGCAGATGGTTTGAAATGTTTACGGTATTGCGCTACCACTTCAGGCCCGCCGGTAGGATTGATGAATTGTGCAAAGGAAAGCGCAGATCCGAAGTGTGCGGCAAGGCTGGCACTGCCACCGCTGGAAGTGAGCATCCACAATGGAGGAACTGTTTCCGCTTTGGGCATGGCTTTTACCTGCTGATGTTTATCTGTAAGAAAATGCTGCAGGTCCATGATCTGCTGCACGAATTCTGCTTCGCTGAAAGAATTCATGGGGTTCAGTAAACGTGCCGTTACCCTGTCGCCTCCCGGCGCACGGCCAATACCCAGATCAACCCTGCCGGGGAACAAAGCTTCCAGCATCCGGAAGTTCTCTGCTACTTTTAAAGCACTGTGATTGGGAAGCATAATGCCCGCCGCACCCAGCCTGATCTGTTTGGTCTGCCCGCCCAGGAAGCCTAACAGCACTTCCGGCGTTGAGCCTGCTATATTCGCTATATTATGATGTTCCGATACCCAGTACCGGTAATAACCCAGTTCGTCTGCCAGTTTAGCCAGGGCCAGGGTTTCCTGCATGGCATTGGTGGTTGTGCTGCCCAGCCTTACATGAGATTGATCCAGGATACTTAATCTGATCTTTTCCATAAGGATCAAAGGTAGGTACAATGGTACTGTGCAACAAGTAGGTACTTTTTGGTAACCAGTTACCTTGAGTATAGTATTTTTCTTTAGATTTACACAACACACAGTCTGCCAAAATCTACAAATATTATCATGGATAGGGAATTGGTGATACGTATGAAGCAGGGAGATGAAACAGCGTTTACTGCCATTTATCGTCAACTTCATCCTTCATTGTACGTTTATATGCTGCGCTTTTGCAAGATGCCATCGCTTGCGGAAGACCTCGTGCATGATGTATTTCTCAGGATCTGGGAAATAAGGGACCGTATTAACCCGGACCTTCCCTTTATGGGCTACCTCTACCGCATAGCCCGCAACCATACCTTTAAAACCCTTCAGAAGCTCGCTACAGACCGCACATTAAGGGAACAGCTCCTCAATCACATAGCCGCACAGGAATCCGAACAACCGGAACAGCTGGTGAAAGCCAAGGAATACGACCGCCTTTTTCATGAAGCCCTGAACCATATGCCTCCCCAGCGCCTCAATGTTTTCCGCCTTTGCAGGCAGGAGGGCAGAACTTACGACGAAGCTGCTGCCATCCTGGGCATTTCCCGCAATGCCGTTAAGAAACACATGGTACTCAGCATGCGTTTTATCCATGATTATGTATTCCGCTACGGAGATGTAATGATGGCCCTTTACGTGTCCGGAAAAATTATTTTTTAAGCAGGGTACCCTACCCGGGTCTTTTCGGATATTATAGATATGCCACAACAGGAAGAAGACCTTTTACAGCGTTACCTCGAAGGTAAATGTACACCTGAAGAGGTGCTTACATTAATGCAATGGTTAGAGGGAACGGATGCCCACCGTTCCCTGTTACGCCGGATGCAGAGCGAGTTTCAGCGTACCATGGCGGAGCAGCATCAGATATCTCCCGTACAGAGCGATCGTATAGAAGCCCGTTTATTACAGGATATCAGCACGGTAAAGATCGTGAGGATGAAGATCTACCGCCGCTGGATAGCTGCCGCAGCCATCGTGGCAATTTTAGCGGCTGCTAGCACGGTATTTTTACTAAAGGAAAAAGAACGCTCCACTGTACCCCTTGTTAAAACAGAAGTTCCCGATGTAGCCCCCGGCACCAATAAAGCCGTATTGACCCTCGCCAATGGTTCCACTTTAACGCTGGACAGTGCTGGCAACCAGGTGATCAAACAGGGCGCTACCGTAGTACATCAGAAAAATGGTCAACTCCAATACGATACAGAGCGCAACTCCACGGCCGTAGGTTACAACATACTCACCGTACCGCGTGGAGGACAATTCCACGTGGTGCTGCCGGATGGGAGTAAAGTATGGCTGAACGCCGCATCCAGCCTTAAATACCCCACTGCTTTCACCGGGAATGAGCGCCTGGTGGAATTGCAGGGGCAGGGTTATTTTGAAGTCACTAAAAATGCAGAACAACCCTTTATTGTAAAGGTGGAAGAGATGACTGTAAAAGTACTGGGCACCAGCTTTGATGTGATGGCCTACAAAGATGAAAAAGCCATCAACACCACGCTCATAGAAGGCGCCGTAAAAGTGAACGATCAATTGCTGAAACCCGGGCAGCAGGCTTCCCTCGATAACGCCAATGGTTGTATGTACGTGTACAATAATGCAGACATTCAGCAGGTGATTGCCTGGAAGACCGGCTTCTTTGAATTTGATAACGCTAAGCTGGCAGACATTATGCGCCAGGTTTCCCGCTGGTACGACATTGACATTACATACAACGCGAATACAGAACCAAAACTATTCGGTGGGCGGATCAGCAGAAACCTGCCCCTTTCCGAAATATTACATATGCTCGAAGCTAACGGAGCAAAGTTCAACATGAAAGGAAGAAGTTTATCAATAGAATAAATCCACGTATAACCTAAATCTAATCGTTATGAAAAAAACTACTACAAGTTAATGTAAAGGCATGCCCATAAAAAAACCGGAAGCGCTTGCAACACCTCCGGCAACGTCTGGGTATCCCTAATCGTCCCGTTAAGAACTGATATTTCGTAATTCCCAAACAATGCAAAAGTATGAAATTAAACTTTAGTGGCGGAGCTGGCACCGCTCAAAGCCCACATGTACTTCGTAAATTCCTCGTCGTTATGAAACTTACCACCTTCCTGATGCTCGTAGCCTGTCTGCAGATCAGTGCAAAAGGCCTGAGCCAGCAGATCTCCATTAAGGAAAGGAACGCTCCCCTTAAAAGGGTGCTGAAAGAGGTAGCCCGCCAGGCCGGTATTTCCATTGTTTACGATGAAAGCCTGATGGCCCGTTCCAACCCTGTGAACATAGAACTCAAAAATGCCACGGTAAAAGAAGCTTTAGACCTTTTACTCCTGAACCAGCCCTTATCCTTTTCCATGGAAGGCCAGCGCATCACCATTCTCCAGTTAGCAGCTGATCCAAAACCTATTGCCGATACCGGTTTACTTATCACCGGCCGTATCCTGGGGGATGCCGGAGAACCTATTCCCGGCGCCACCGTAAGGATCCAGGGAACCACTTCCGGTACCACGGCAGATGCCAATGGCCAATATTCCATCCGGGTGCCCAATGCCAAAACTTCCCTGGTTTTCAGCTTTATTGGTTATGCCCCGCAAACCCTCAGGCTCAGTGGCAAAACACTCAATGTAACCCTCCAGCTTTCTGAAACCGCATTAACGGAAACCGTAGTGGTGGGATATGGTGTTCAGAAGAAAAGTGTGGTAACCGGCGCTATCTCCAGTGTTCGTGCCAAAGAACTGGAAGATATGCCCATTACCCGTTTGGAACAAGCCCTCCAGGGCCGTACTGCCGGAGTGATCATTGCCCAGAACTCAGGCCAGCCGGGTTCTGCCGCTGCTGTGAGAGTGAGAGGTACCACCTCCTTCTCCAACAACGATCCCTTATGGGTAGTGGATGGTGTGGTGGTAGACAATGGCGGTATCGGTTACCTGAACCAATACGACATTGAATCCATAGAGGTATTAAAGGACGCCGCTTCACAAGCGATCTATGGTGCCCGTGCCGCTTCCGGCGTTATCCTCGTTACCACTAAAAAAGGGAAAGCAGGAAAAGTGACCGTGAACTATAATGGGTATTACGGAACTTCTGCTCCCGCCCGCAAGCTCAAATTACTTAACGCCACTGAATATGCCACGCTCCGCAACGAAGCCGCGGCCGCCAATGGGAGTGCTTTGCCTTATGCAGACCCAAAATCCTTTGGCGTGGGAACAGACTGGCAGGCACAGATCTTCAACAACGATGCCCGCCGCCAGAACCACGAGCTGAGTGTAAGTGGTGGTAATGAAAAATCCACTTATTATACCTCTTTCGGTTACCTGAACATGGAAGGGATCGTTGCTTCAGATATCTCTAAATACCAGCGTTTCAATATCCGTATCAACTCTGTACATAAACTAACAAAATGGCTCACCTTCGGAGAGAACATCGGATATGCCTATGATAAAAGCGTAGGCCTCGGTAATACCAACAGCGAATTTGGTGGCCCTTTAAGCTCTGCTATCAACCTGGACCCTATTACACCCGTAGTAGTAACAGATCCTGCAATAGCGGCAGCTGCACCTTACAACAATGTGGGGGTAAGGAAAGATGCACTGGGCCGTCCATATGGCATCTCTTCTGCAGTAGGGCAGGAAATGACCAACCCGCTGGCCTTCATCTCAACCCGCATCGGCAACTATGGCTGGTCTCACAACGTAGTGGGCAACGTTTACCTGGAAGCTGAACCCATTAAAGGATTGAAGTTCCGTTCCACCATGGGTGCCAAGATCGCTTTCTGGGGCGGCGAAACTTTCACGCCCATTTCCTGGTTGAACTCTTCCAACATTTCCTCCCGTACTTCCTTCAACCGCAGCATGAACGAAGGGTACAACTGGAACCTGGAAAACATCGTATCCTATTCCCGTGCCATTGGCCAGCATAACTTTACCGTGCTGGCTGGTCAGGGTGCTTATATGGATAGCCGTACCCGCAACATCAACGTTACTTTCAACGATGTGCCGGCAGATAATTTCAAAGATGCTTCCCTCAACTTTAAAGTGCCGGCAGACAAACGTTTATCTGACGGGGGAGAAGGAGCCGATCACCGCGTTGCTTCTTTCTTTGGAAGAGTGAACTATAACTATAAAGAAAGATACCTCGCAGAAGGTATCATCCGCTGGGATGGTTCCACCCGTTTTGGTTCTAATAACAAGTACGGCAGATATCCTTCTTTCTCTCTGGGATGGGTGCCTTCCATGGAAACATTCTGGCCGGAAAACAAAGTGGTAGACCGCCTGAAGATCCGTGGTGGTTATGGTGTGGTAGGAAATGATAACATCGGCAACTTTGCTTATCTCTCCACCATCGGTAGCGGACGCAATTACACTTTTGGTAATAGCGGCAGCTACCAGGTAGGTTACAGTCCTAATGCCCCTGCAAACCCTGATCTGGCCTGGGAAGAAACCAGCCAAACGAGTATTGGTTTTGATGCGGACATCCTCAGGAATATCCGCCTCACTTTTGAATGGTTCAGAAAAAGGACCACGGGTATCCTCCAGAATCCCCGGATCCCTGCTTATGTAGGCGCTATCGGTAACCCTGCGGATAACATAGCTTCCATGAACAACACAGGGCTTGAACTGGAACTGGATTACCGCAACCACATCGGCGATGATTTTGAATTCAATATAGGCGGTAACGTTTCTTATGTGAAGAATGAAGTAACAGACCTGGGCCCTGGTATCAGTTACCTGGCAGGTGGCCAGACCTTCCAGACCATGGGAGCTATCACCCGTACTGCCATTGGTCAGCCACTGAACAACTTCTTTGGATACAGAACAATGGGGGTGTTCCAAACCCAGGCAGATGTAGATGCCTACATCGGAAAGGATGGAACAAAGATCCAGCCCAATGCAAAACCCGGAGACTTCCGCTGGAAAGATGGCAACGGCGATGGAAAGATCACTGAGCTGGACCGTGAATTCATGGGCACGCCCACACCTAAATGGACCTATGGTTTTACCGTAAATGCAGCCTATAAAGGATTTGATCTCGTGATCTTCGGACAAGGCGCTGCCGGCAACCAGATCTTCCAGGGCCTGCGCCGTTTGGATATCGGAAATGCCAACTGGCAGACAAAAGCATTGGAACGCTGGACCGGCCCCGGTTCTACCAATACTTATCCAAGGCTGATCACATTGGATCCCAATAAGAACTTCACCAATCCATCTGATTTCTATTTGGAAAATGGTGATTACTGGAGATTGAAAACAGTACAAATAGGTTACTCCTTACCCAAAGCATTGATCAACAGGATAGGCCTGCAGAAATTACGTGTGCACATTATGAGTGAGAACCTGCTCACCTTCACCAAATATACCGGTTACGATCCTGAGATCGGCGGAGGTGTATTGAGCATCGATCGTGGTATCTATCCACAGGCACGCTCTTTTATGGCAGGCATGAATGTTACTTTCTAATGTTTTAAAAGCTGATCAAAATGAAAAGAAGACATATTCCATACGTTATCGCTTTAACAGCAGGCTTGCAATTAATGAGCGGCTGTAATAATTTCCTCGATATCAAACCAAAGGGAACTGACCTGGAATCCAATTTTTACCGCAATGAAGATGAAGCTTTCAAAGCACTCATCGCTGTATATGATGTAGTAGGCTGGCAGGGCAATGGTTATGTAACAAGGGTAGGTACTTTTAATGCTGCTTCCGACGATCATGTGGCAGGTGGCGGCGGCCCGACTGATATCAACGACTTCCAGGTTATTTCCAATTATACCCTCACACCTGAAGTAGGCCCGCACAACGAGTTATGGCGGAAAGGTTTCTCCGGTGTGTTCCGCGCAAACGTGATCCTCACTAAACTGCCAAACATACCCATGGATGAAAACAAAAAGAAAAGGTTCACCGCAGAAGCAAAATTCCTGCGCGCCTATTTCTATTTTGATCTCGTGCGTATGTTCAAGAACGTACCGCTCTTCACCAAACCCGTGCAGACCAGTGAAATGTACAATGTGCTGCAGGCGCCTCCGGCAGATGTTTACAAACTGGTGGAGCAGGACCTGAAAGATGCCATCGCTGAAGCGAACCTGCCCAACACAGTGCCCATAGCCACAGAAGGCGGCAGGGTTACAAAAGGAGCAGCCCATGCTTTACTGGGTAAAGTATATCTCTATCAGCAACAATGGGCAGCAGCTGTTACAGCGCTTGAAAATGTAAATGGCACAACGCCGGGGCAACTAAATGCCACCTATGGTTACAAGTTGCTGGACAATTTTGCCAATCTCTGGAAATCTGATCTTGCTTCAAAGTTCAACAGCGAATCTGTCTTTGAAATATCCTATACTTCCACTTCGGCCGGTGGCTGGGGCTGCGTATCCTGCACGGAAGGAAATGTACTCAACATCATGGTAGGCCCGAGAGGATATAAAACCCTTACAGCCGCTGCGCCGGATTATGCTTCCGGCTGGAGCTTCCTGCCCGTCACCACTTCTCTTTTTGATGCCATCCATTTTGACCCGCGTTATAAATCCACTGTTGCTAACCTGGACAGCCTGGAGAAGAACAACATAGCGACGTATGAAAAAGGTTATATGAACACCGGTTACTTCCTCGAAAAACTGGCAGGCAGGTTATCCAACAAAACCACCGGCGGTGGCGCAGTAGAATTGAACTATCCGCAGAATATCTATGATATCCGCTTAGCAGATACTTACCTGATGGAAGCAGAAGCACGCGTGCGTGGAGGAGAAAGTGGTGCAAGCGGCACCCGCTCCTATGCATTGCTGAATGCGGTGCGCGCACGTGTGGGATTAGGTCCCATCCTCGCTACCATCGATAATATCTTTGATGAAAGAAGACTGGAACTCGCCGGAGAAGGGCATCGCTGGTTTGATCTCGTAAGGTCTGGCAAAGCAGCTACCAATGCGGTTTTACTGGCCCGTGGTTTTAAACCGGAAAAACATTCGATCCTGCCTATTCCATTACTGGAGCTGGATAATACCAAGATGGAACAAAGCAAAGAATGGGGAGGAACAAAATGATCATCAAAAAAATGCACAACATGAAGTTACTATATAGCATAACGGCTGCTTTATTACTGGCAGCCTGTTCTCCTGAATCAGAAAAAATGGACCTCGTTTCTGCTGCACCGGCTACTTTTACTGCAGTGCCGCTGGCAGCGAACCCTAACAAGATCGTAGTGACCAGTACCACTTCCGGCGGATTTATCTGGAAGTGGCAATATGGTGCCAGTGGTACCTCCGCAAAAGAAAAAGATACGCTCACCTTTTCCAAAAAAGGTAATTACAATATACAGCTCACTGTTTTCACCAGGGGTGGATTTACCACAGCAGCACAAGCGGTGACCATTGCAAACGATCTGCCCGCAGTAGATATCCTCAAAGGAGGAAATATGGAAGCAGGCAGTGAAGCACACTGGACCCTGCTGAATACCGGCGGCGCACAAACCACTATTGCCATAGCAGGTGGTGTGATGAGGTTCTCCAATACGGCCAATTCCAACGGTGGTATTTACCAGGCCATTAATGTAATAGCAGGGAAGGAGTATACTTTTTCCGGAAAGGTAAAAGGCGCCGGTGCTACCAACTCCTGGTTTGAAGTGGTATTTGGTACCACTGCCCCTGTACAGGGTGCAGATTACAGCGGTACCAAATGGAATTCCATGAACACCTGGTCCGGATGCGGTATCTTGCCTTTCAATGGAGACCTGGCAGAGATCGGTTGTGACGGAGATGGAAAAGGTAAAGGCGGAAAGATGAAATTCACGGCTACCGGTAAAGTGTACATGGTGATCAAAGCTGGCAGCTCCGGCGGTACATTAGGTACCGGTGGTATAGAAATTGACGATATTAAATTTTTAGAAGAGCAATAATTACCTGGCATAACGGCTGGTAGTATTCTTGCTGCCGGCCGTTATAAATTTATGAACCATGAAGCAAAAAATATCTCTGACACTAATTGTCTGGGCCTTTAGCGCCATCTGTTGTAAAGGAAACGGAGGTGATGCCCCCGGTCCTGTAGGCCCGCCACCCGGCCCTCCGGGACCAATAGCCTCTGATGTGGCCTTCTGGTTAACCAAACCGGATAAGTCCGTATTATTCCAGAAACAAAATGTAAGCCTGGTGTTTAAGGATGCCGCCAACGCATTCCCCACCATCACGGTAGATGATACACAATCCTTCCAGGGCATTGATGGTTTTGGTTATACCCTTACGGGAGGAAGTGCCACCCTCATTAATTCCTTATCTCCTGCCAAACAGGATGCGCTCCTGAAAGAATTATTCCTTTGGGACAGTACTTTCATCGGTGTTAGTTACCTCCGTGTAAGCATTGGAGCCTCAGACCTGAGCGCCAGTACTTTCTCCTATAATGATCTGCCTGCGGGGCAAACAGATCCTGATCTGCTGCAGTTTAGCATCAGTAAAGAACAAACAGACCTGATCCCTGTATTGAAGAAGATCGTGGCGCTGAACCCCCATATCAAAATATTGGGTTCACCCTGGAGCGCACCTACCTGGATGAAAACCAATAATGATTTCAAAGGAGGCAGCCTGAAGCCGGAATTTTATGGTGTATATGCAAAATATTTCGTAAAATACATTCAGGCCATGAAAGCGGAAGGTATTACGATCGATGCTATTACTCCCCAGAATGAACCCTTGCATGGCGGAAATAATCCCAGTATGGTGATGCAGGCTGCTGAACAGGCGGCATTCATCAGGGACCACCTGGGGCCAGCCTTCCGGGCGGCGAATATCACAACCAAAATCATTACTTATGATCACAATGCAGATCGCCCTGATTATCCTGCTGATATCCTTAAAGATGCTGGAGCCAGGCAATTTGTGGATGGTTCGGCTTTTCATCTTTATGGTGGTTCTATTTCTGCTTTAACCCAGCTGCACAATGCTTTTCCCGATAAACATATCTACTTCACGGAACAGTGGGTAGGTGGCCCCGGAAATTTTGCAGGAGACCTCCAATGGCACATTTCTACCCTCATTATCGGCGCCACGCGTAACTGGAGCCGTAATGTGCTGGAATGGAACCTCGCCGCAGATGCCAATTATAAACCGCATACAGAAGGAGGATGCACCACCTGCCTCGGTGCCCTCACTATTGGTACAGATGTATCAAGGAATGTAGCCTATTACATCATCGCACACGCATCGAAATTCGTAAGGCCGGGCTCAGTACGTATTGCATCAGACATTTCCGGCAACCTGGAAAATGTGGCATTCAAAACGCCGGATGGAAAAAAAGTACTGATCGTGCTGAATAACGGGAATGCTCCGCAATCGTTTAACATCCGTTTTAATGGAAAAACAGTCACCACGGAACTGGTGAATGGTGCCGTAGGAACCTATGTATGGTAAACCAGGATTTATGCATGGTGAACTAGAGGTTTAACCAATACACCAGTTTAAGCACCAAAGCCCTGTTTTTAACGTAGTAAGGTTCCGGAAGGTAATTGTCCGTATATACAATGAACAGGTCTGAAGCGGGCCGGTAACGCCATTGCAAACGCGTATTCAGGTTCACATTCTTCATCTGTTCATTGTATTGCATAAAACCTGTGAAGAAAAGTGTATTCGTCATGGTTACATCCACACGGGGCCCCACCAGCCAGAAAGCCTGGTTGCCCCATGGCTGCGGTAAACGGATGTCGTTATAGTTCGCGCTCAAAGCTAGGCTCACATAAGGCTGAAAACGATACCCCAGTTCTCCCGTAAAAGTAAAGCGTTTGCCATCTGCATAATAACCGCCATAACGGGTGGATAATGCATACGTAAAAAGGCTTTGCGGTTTGGAAACATAATCCGCGCCGATGGTGTTCCAGCTATGCCGTGTACCCGCGGCCAGGCTATCCTTCCCGATATTCACGGGGTCAAAGGGTTGCAGTAATTTGATATAGCTCGTAGAGCTCCATAACGTAAAAGTATTGCGCTGACGGAACACCATGCCATAGGATAACAATACTTCATTATCCGTACGTTTCATTTTTTCATCAAAGAAATTAGTAGTGCTAAGCTGTGGTCCATGACTCAGCAGCGCACCTTTCTTTGGGAAAAAGAGCCGCGTGATCTGCGGGTTCAGTTTGATATACCCCTTCCTGGGTACATAACCCACTTCTGCATTATAATTGTTACCAACGTATTCATGCTGCCAGCTGATATTCCATACACGGCTGGTGTATTGCAGGTTGGCGGCATGCACCCAGTCTTTCCCTGATCTGCCCGGTGTATTGGATTTTAACACCATGGCTTTCCCTGTCCAGAAATTATTAGCAGAGGCCAGGTTGTATTCCAGCCCGTAGTTGCGGTTGTAGCGATTGTAAACAGGCTGGCCCGGCAATGCTTTGTCCGGGTTGTAGTTCAGTGATTCTTTATTGATAAAGATGAACCCCACATTGGAACGTGCAAACACACGCCTTTGCAGGGCAGCCACTGTGAAGTTCTGTGCAGGTAAAGCGGTAGAAGTTTGTTTGCCCGTTTGCATATTCATCACGCCCAGGCGCCAGTCTTTATTCAGCTTGCCACTTAACCGCGCACCAAAATGAATGGGCACGCCAAGGCCTATACGCCGTGAAAAGAACGGACGGATGGTGGAATAGCCAAAGTTGGTGAACTGATCCCCATTCTCGAGGAAGAACTGCCTTCTTTCAGGAAAGAACAATTCAAAGCGGTCTAAGTTAGTCACCTGTTTATCTACATCTACCTGGGAGAAATCAGGGTTCACGGTAAGGTCCAGGTTGAGGGAGGAAGTGATGCCTATCTTGGCATCCAGCCCTGCGTCTCCACGGAATGCAGCATCTTTCTCATTCTCATAGTTCTTATTCACACCACCCAGCAGGTAAGGAATAACGGATACATTCACGCCCGGATCTGGCGGAGGCACATCCCAAACGAGTACCCCTGTATAAGCCAGGGAAGCAGAAGGAAATTGCCGGGGTACCGGTGCCCAGCTGCTTTTCTCTGTTGTTTTCAGATCATTTCTGCCGAAGTTTATGCCCCATTGCGTAATACCTTTTTTATAGCGGATAGATTTGAAAGGGATGGCTGCTTCAAAGATCCATTTGTCAGGATAGTTCTTTACTACGGAACTCCATTTGTTTTCCCAGCTCAGGTCTACCTTCCCGCCATCGTACATCAATCCGTCCCACTGCGCACCTGCGGCATTGGCACCAAAGGAGAAACCATTCGTCTGATCATCAAAAGGGTCCATGAAAAGCAGGAAGTTATCATTCTTCAGGAAGGCGAAGTCGCGGCGGAGGGATTCTACCATGTAAGGGCCGGGGGCACCATTATAATTCACTACCAGCAGGTAGATATTCTTATCATCATACGTCATTTGTACATCCGTACGCACTTTTGCATAACTCGTGTCCATGGGCAGGATCATGTAAAAGTTGGTAGCCGTGTCCGATGCAGCCCAGGCTGGTTCATCCACTATACCGTCAATTTTAACAGGGGAAGTTGCCCTGCGGATATGCAGCTGGTAGGCATCATTCTTCTTTTGCGCAAAAATGGGCAGGCTGAACAGACAACAGAAAAGTAGGCAAGAGTAAAGTCGCACGCTAGAGTAGTTTCCGGATTAAGCGTACAAAATACAGAAATCACTTCATTTATGCAATTATGAAGAAAACTGCATCTTTACCAAAAATACCGTGTTTATGAAAGTCTTATGGACATCTTTTTCTTTGTGCCTGATCAGCATCAGCGTATTAGCCCAAAGCCCTCTGACAGGGCAAGCCAGCCTTGAATCTGTGACCGTTTACCGGGTAGGGGCGGAATTGAATCACAAGGCCCGTATCAGTCTGCCTAAGGGCAGGAGTGAGTTGCTGATCAACAATGTAGCCAATGTGCTGGACGAAAACAGCCTCCAGATAGCAGCAGGTGCCAACGTGACCATTATGTCCGCCACTTTTGAAAGGAACTTCCTGAAAGATGAAAATAAAAGTCCTGCCTATCTGAAGCTGGAAGACAGCCTGAAAGTAGCCAGCCGGGAACTGACCAAAACCCGTAATATCCGCACTTCAGAAGAAAATACCCTGGTGCTGCTGGATAAGAACCAAAGCCTGCACGGTAACTCCGCTTCCGTAGCTGAGCTGATCAAGCTAGCTGATTACTATAAAACCAAACAATTGGAACTCCGGAACAGTGTTGCCCTTCTGAAGGAAAAAGAAGTAGTGCAGGAAAAGCAGGTAACAAAGATCCAGCAGCAGCTGGAAGAGTTGAACGCCAATCCTGATAAGAATGGCGGGCAGCTGGTATTGCAGGTGATGGCAGAGAATGCAGCCACTACAGATATTTCCATCAGTTACCTCACCCCCAATGCCTACTGGACGGTATACTATGATCTGCGTTCGGATAAAACCACTGAGCCTTTAAAGATCCTTTACAAAGCCAATGTGATGCAATCCACAGGAATAGACTGGAAGAAAGTAAAGCTTACTTTGTCTACGGGTAATCCTTCACAGAATGGCACAGCGCCGGTATTATCCGCCTGGTTCCTCCGTTATGGCACGGAATATCAGCTCCGGGGCCGTGTAGCGGGAACACAGATGCAGAACAGGATCCAAACATTAGAGGAAAGGGCTGCGCCTCCAGCGGCACCTTTAGCAGAAATGGTGGTTACCCAGGATAAAGGTATTGCAGATTTCACCACCGCTAACGAAAACCAGCTCAGTGCCACCTTCGATATTGATATCCCGTACGATATTGCTCCCACCGGCAAACAGCACAGCGTAACACTTAAAGAATACACGGTTCCTGCACGTTACAAATACTATGCAGTACCTAAAGCAGATCCTGATGCCTTCCTGATGGCAGAGATCACGGATTATGAGAAGTTTAACTTTTTACCGGGAGAAGCCAACATTATATTTGAAAACATGTACGTAGGTAAATCGTTCATCGATCCCAATGCTACATCAGATACGCTCAATCTCAGTGTGGGCCGTGATAAGAAAGTGATCGTAAAAAGAGAGAAGATCACGGATGTGGCTGCCGGTGTGAAATTCCTTGGCAGTCAGAAGAAACAAACATTCACTTACGAGATCCGTGTGCGCAACGCCAAGAAAGAACCCGTGAACCTTCTGCTGAAAGATCAGTACCCTGTTTCCACAGATAAGAACATGGAAGTGGAATTACTGGAATCCTCCGATGCAGCCGTGAATACAGAAACCGGTGTGTTGACCTGGAAGCTGAGCATTGAGCCGGGAGAAACAAAGAAAGTGCGGTTAAGTTATTCCGTGAAGTATCCCAAAGATAAGATCATTGCTAATCTGTAATAAAAAAGCCGGATCATTTACGATCCGGCTTTTTTATTAATATTCTAAACACAATAATTTCCCATCCATGGAAGAGGCGATCAGCATCTTATCATTCACTGGCTGCACCGTGTTCACTAAACAATTAGAGAACTTATGCTGCCAGATCAGCGAACCATCTTTGGCAGATAATGCATGCACCACACCGGACTGCCCTGCAACATACACTACCCCGTTAAATTCATTGATAGGAGAAGGGCAGATCTCATAACCCATTTCTACAGGAGATTTCCATACGATCTCTCTTGCATTACTCCTTGCATTAAAGGCCATCACATTTCCCTGCATGGTTTTAGCATATACACGATTGCTGTCTACGGATATACCCAATGCTTCACGCACCCAGTTGGCCGTATCCCTGAAACGCCATAACTCACTACCGGTATTGGTATTCAATACGGTCATATACCTGTCCGGTGAAACGAGGTAGGCCTTTTGATCAATGGCTACGGGCCACATGGCAGCAGGGGAGAACATCCTGTTATTGGCGCCATTGCTCCACGTCCATGCAGGCTGGCCGGTATTGGCATCCAATGCATAGAACTTATTACCCCAGGAGCCGAAATATACTTTTCCTTCATACACCATCGGTTTCGTTTCCACAAAACCTTTCACGCTATCGTAGTCCCATTGCATTTTGCCGGTAGGGATGTCCCACGCCCTGCAATGCCCGTCGGAACCAGCTATGATTGCCAGTTTGCCGGATAATGCGGCGGAGGAAACGATCGCTTTGCCTGTTTCCTGCTGCCAGGCCAGTTTACCGGTTTGTATATTGAGGCAGTACACTTTACCATCAGTAGAGGGTACCACCACATATTTTTCATATACTAACGGTGTGGCGTATATTTTTCCCTGTGTGTGATATTTCCAGGCGGCTTTACCTGTTTGCAGGTTCACCGCCTTAATATCTCCGTTGGTATTGGTGTAGATCACTTTTCCATCTGCAATTGCCACAGCACTGCCCATATCACCAGCTTCCTGTACCATCCATTTCACTTTCACGGAAGGGTAGGTGGTGTTCACGCTGTAAGAGGGGCGGGGCGGGTTTTGCATCCAGGCCGGGCCATTCAATGCCACATGCGTCCAGGCCTTGCGTGTTTCCACACCCGGTGTGCGTTCATTGAAATGCAGGGAATCTGCCGTTACAGATATAATGTTGTAGCCACCGATCGCCGCTTTGGCCCGAAGGTTGGAGCGGCACATGATGCCGGGTTTTCCTTCAAAGTCAAATGCTTTATTCACGTGTCCATGGCCGCAAAGCATAGCTTTCACATTCCTGCTGCGGAGGCGGTCCAGCACATCATACCAGTTATTCAGCCCACTGTCCTGCGGATAATGGTTCACATAGATGATGGGCTGCTGTTTGTTCTTTTGTTTTTTTAATTGTTCATCCAGCCAGACAATATTTTCCCTTGGCACCTGGCCTGGCCCCATGCGCATATTAGGTCCGCAATTGGTACCTAAGAACAGGTACCCTTTATGCTCAAAGCTGAAGGTTTCATCGCCGTAAACAGTACGGAAAGAATTACAGCCGCTTTCAGACCATTTGGTATCATGGTTGCCCGGGATGATATGCCAGGGTTTGGTAAGTTTGCTGATAATGCTTTTGGAAAGTTTCAACTCTTCATCAGAGCCAAATTCCGTTACATCCCCGGAAAAGATCACAAAAGCAATATCCGCCTGCTGGTTGATATCTGCTACGGTACGTTCCAGGTCTTCAGCGCCGGTTTCCGTTCCTACATGCGTATCCGTTACAAGGGCAAAACGAAAGCTGGTATCCTGTGCATTGGCAGTAAAGCCAAGGCTTGCACAGAGCAGTATTAAATAGAAATGTTTCATTTGTAATCTTCTCTGACAGGACTGAAAGAATCAATTAAACGGCAATCAGTAATGGCTTTTCCGCCATGCGCCACGTTGGAGGGGATCAATACCACATCATGTGCCTGTAAGGTATGCACAACACCATCCAGCTCCATTTCCAGCGTGCCGGAAAGCAGGTAGGTCATCTGCTCATGCGGATGCTGGTGTACCGGCAATAAAGTGCCTGCTTTCGCTTCCCAGTAAGCCAGTGTATGTTTTTCTCCATGCATGAATCTGCCTGTCATGCCCGGTAATGTTTCGCGGGAAGGAAGGTCTTGGAAGGATACAGGTTTCATTTATCTGTTTTGTTCTTTTATGACTAAATAATTTGCCAGCCAGGAGAATAACATCACCCCAACCAGGTAGGCCAATGTAAATCCGTTGATCAGTTCTTTGCTGAGTATTCCGGTAACGATGCCTGCTATGCCTAATACCGCCAGTACGCTGGTATAGATGATCAGTAAGGTCCTGTTCTTAACGGAATTGAACATGGAGCTGAGGGGCACCATCATGGAAACGCCTACGATCACGATCGTAAGCATATATTCCTGCCCGGTGGCAAGATATAATGCGCCTCCTGCTATGGCCGTTACGGCACTCACACCTACAAAGTTGGAAGAGATGATCTCATCCCTGTCCAGCAAATGTTTTCCGTATTTATTCAACCGCAGGAAGAGGTTGCTCAGGGGAGTAATGATCCAGGTAGAAAAAGCAAAGATGGCAATGAGGATGATAACGGGATACAGGAAAGGTTCAAACGCCGGGTAGCTGGCTGCAATGAAACGCAGGGCGCGGGAAACGAAAAAGATACCGATGATCACACCCCATTGATATTTGGCGGTGAGGTTGCCCATCCAGAATGCATACTTCAAAAATACCCTGTACAGGAAATACTTTGCTTTCAATGCTTCTATCATGCCGGACTGTGCCAGTTGGAGGCTGGGATCAATGCGTAATGCTTCCGTGAAATGATACAACGCTTCTTTCGGAGAGCCTTTTTCCAGCAAACCCCAGCCGTAATTCGCATGGGTGTAGGCATTATGAGGGTCCTGCCGCAGGGAGCCTTCTATGCTGCTGAAGGATTCTTCTTTCCGGTCTAGTTTCAGCAAAGCGGTGCTGCGTGCATTGAGGGCATTGATGTTTTCAGGATCGCGCTCCAACGCTGCATCCGCCAGTTGCAGTGCCGCTTCAAACTGTTTCCTGTCCAGCTTCAGCAAAGCGTATAAAGCAAAATAATCCGCATCGTCCGGATCAAGTGAAATGGCCTGCTGCAAGTCCTTCTCCGCGAGGTCGTATTTATCTTCATGCACATAAATGCGTGCACGCACATAAAAGAGATGGCTTAGCCCCGGGTTTAAACCGATTGCAGTGTTTACCAGGTTTAAAGCCTCTGTATATTTATTCTGCTGGATCTTTACTTCACAAATGATGCTGATCACATTCACATCATTCGGGTCCTGCGCAAAAAGATTGTTCAGGATGTTCTCCGCCTCTTTGTACTTACGCTGCTGCAAAAGCAGGATAGCGCGTTGTATCATTTGATCAGACATTTTACTTTTTGATTTTCATATAATGAAGGATATCGTCGTACAAACCGGCATCGTTGGCATACAAAGCGAAGTTCTTGGCAATGGCAAACCATTCCTTTGTACTGGCTTTGTGTTTTTTTGCTGCCTGCAGCAGGTCCTTTGTACTCAGGGGAAGCGGAATGCCGCCCTGGAAAGATGCTTCCAGTTTTTCTTCTATGGCCATATCAATAATGGCCCCGATATCGGCGCCGGAAAACTCCGGTATATTTTTACTTAATCCTTCGTAATCTATTTGTTCCGCCGGTTTGCCTTTCAGCTTCAGCTGCAGCATGGCTGCACGGGCTTCCTGGTCTGGCGGCGGCACAAAAATGATCCTGTCGAACCGGCCGGGGCGGCGGAATGCAGGGTCCAGGTGCCAGGGGATATTGGTGGCACCCAATATCAGCACACCTTCATTTGAATTCTCCACACCGTCCAGCTCCTGCAGGAACTGGTTGATCAGGTGCCTGCCGGAAGATTGTTTCATATCACTTCTGCTGGCGCCCAATGCATCTATTTCGTCAAAGAACAATACACAGGGTGTGTTCTTCCTGGCATATTCAAAGATGCGGTGCAGGTTCTTTTCACTGTTGCCCATCCACATATCCAGTATATCGTTCAGCCCTACGTTGATGAAACGCGCATTCACCTGGCCGGCAGTGGCTTTGGCGATCATTGTTTTTCCGCAACCCGGAGGGCCGTAAAGCAGGATGCTTCCTCCTGTTTTTTTACCGTAGGCTTTATACAGATCAGGATGTTTCAGTGGCTGGATGATCTTTATTTCGATCTCTTTCTTTACCTGTTGCATACCACTCACATCAGAGAAGTCGATATCCGGCTTCTGCATAAAAAGGGAAATGCCATCCTCATCATCGCCATTTTCTTCCGCCTGGAATTGCTGGCGTACCCGCAGTTTGGCATCCAGCTCTTCATCAGAAAAGTGCGGATCGCCTTCCAATATTTTCTGGTAAGCTTCACGTGCATTATCCCAGGCGTTCTCACGCAGGGAAGATTTAGCGTATAATAACAATATTTCCGGGTTGTCCGGATGACTTTTGAGCAGATCTTCCAGGATCACATTACAGGTAGCGTAGGCCTCTTTTTTAAAGTATACATTGGCCAGGCCTATCAGGCCTTTTTCGTTATTTTCGATGCCCAGCGCAGCCAGGTATTCCTGTTCTGCCTCGTCTAACCTGTTCAGCTGGTACAGGGTTTCCGCAAGGTGAAGTCTCAGTGGCACATTCTCCGGCGAGAATTTCAATGCTTCTCTTAAGCTGTCTATGGTACTTTGTGTCATATCAGTTACTAAGATAGATAATTTTGCAGCCAGCTGTAAGTTTTTGTAGAAAAGTACAACCTACCTTTAAACCGCATGATGGAGGAAACAGCATTTTTACAGCAGATAGACCAGCATCAGGGGATCATTCATAAGATCTGCCGGCTTTACCGGGATAGCCCGGAAGACCGGGAAGACCTTTTCCAGGAAATAGTATTTCAGCTATGGAAAACAAAACACACTTTCCAGGGAAAAGCAAAGTTCAGCTCCTGGATGTACAGGGTAGCCCTGAGTACTGCCATGGCTACTTTTCGTAAAAAGAAACCCGCCATCATTTACACGCCGGAACTGCCGGACATCCCGCAAACGGAAGATGAAGACCAGCAACGCCAGCAATTACTTGCGGCGCTGAAACAGCTGGATGATGCAGATAAAGCCCTCATGGCTTTATACCTGGATGATCTGAGCTACGAGGAAATAGCAGAGATCGCCGGCATCAGCGAAAATTACGTAGGGGTGAAACTAACCCGTATCAGGAACAGGATCATTAAAATCTTAGGAACATGGACCCATTAAAAGAAGCCTGGAAAAACGCAGGCAACAACACAAAAAGCACCGCAGAGATGAAGGAAATGTTAAAAGAAAATAAACACCCGGTACTCAGGAAAATAAGAATACAGATGATCGTGGAAATAGTGGGGTTCACCGCATTTGGATTGGTTTTTTACGATTTTTTTGATGGGCATAAAAAACCACTTTACGTGATCATTATACTGGTGGCCTCTCTGCTGTTGGTTATTTTCCATAATCTGATCGGCTACTTTAACACAAAAAGGTCAGCAAGAGGAGATAATCTGCGCGTTTCACTTGAAAAATACGAGCAGGAGCTAAAGACATTTGCATTAATATCCATTCTTTCCCGCGTCATCTATACTGCAGGGACAATCATTTATTTTGCATGGCCTTTTTATATTAAGTTGTGGCCAATGCTTCTTTTGCTGGCATTAGTAGTGGCACAGGTAATTATCGTAGCCAGGCTGTGGCGGAACAGGATACGCGCAATCGATGCAACAGTGGAATCATTGAAAGAGGGGGAGTGATGAAGCTCCCCCAAAGGTGTGATGCAGGTATAGGGGGAGGCAATGTTAAAACCCATTTAATGTTTGATGTCTAATGTATGCGTATACGGAGGGTTTCATTTCACATTACGAATTTTGCAAAATATCTCTTTCCTTACCGTTATTTGTTTGTTAAAACATATAATGATATTTTACAAAAGCAGGATATCAATGCGATGGGCCTGTACCATTTCCACTTCCGGAGACCAGGAAAATACCGTGAAATTGCCGTCCTGGCTGGCTACCAATGCCAATGCATCTCTTTGATCATGAATAAACTGGGCCGCAGAAAGATGACGTGTGCCGCCTATAGCGGAAGGATGTAAGATCATGGTGTTGCCCCCCATCACCGGTTCAGACATACGGATCAATTCTACCGGGGTAGAGCGGTTAGCGCGCGTGATCTTTGCGCCGAAGGCTATTAATTCATGCTCATCGTTGATCACTGTGGCGCCATCTACAGCTGTAAGCCCTGTTACATTTTCCACTTCCCGCCGCAGCGCATTCTGCCAGTATATTTCACTCACAATATTCCCGTCTTTGCGGATCAGGTCTGCCACACCGGAAAATGAAGGGGATACGGGGTATTGAAGGGGATGAATGATAGATTCCCGCCAGTTATCGTGCGCAGATGGCACCACCAGCAGAATACCGCCACGTTTATGCGCACGCATGGAAACTGCCATCTGTATAAGCACATTCACGGGTTCATTCCATACCACAGAGGCATTCAGCCCCAGCAGGTTAGTAAGGATCTCAGGACTGTCCGGCTGCTGGCCTATATCCTCATTCACCACCCGCACCTGGTCGCCCTTCAGCATAGCCACATTGGTGAATTTTCCCAGTCCGGAAAGACGGCGGTGTTTGATCACCAGTAATCCGGGTTCAGAAACATCCAGTACAAAACAATAATTAGGCAATTTGATCGTTGTGCCCCAGATATACAATCCATCTTCATCATGCCAGATGCCTACATGCACCCCCGGCCGTTCTACGCCTGGGGCCAGTTTGGTTAATGCTTTGGCGGTGAGTGGAATGCGGCGTTCAAACAGCAGGGGTTTGCCTGCCTGTTCCGGTTGCAGGAAAGCGAGGGAAATACGGGTCACATAACCTTCTTCCTTGCGCAGGCTGGCCCAGAAAGCAACATCGATGATGATCTCTATTGCTTTTTCGGAAGGGGCAGTGGCCAGTTCTTCTTCACCGTTTTTTGCAGCGCAGGCCAGGTGTTTATCGAAATGAGCGGCAACAGTGCCGCATACCTTTGTGGCTGCCTGGTAGGTTGATTCATGCGTCAATTCCATAAATGCTGTTGGTTTCTATTCTTCCCGCCAAAGATACACCGATCCCTTTTTATATAGGATAATCCCTGCAGAAGTATTAATTTGCCATTACGTTCCAACTACTATTCCTTTCCATGAAAAGACTAATATGCCTGTTTAGCAGCATACTATGCCTCCATGGAATAGTAAATGCACAGCAAAATTTACAGCCTTACATTCTGAACGGTTCTGCCACCCAGCGGACCTGTAATTGTTATGTACTTACCCCAGATGCACAGCAATTAAGTGGTACTGTATGGAACAAGAACAAAATAGACCTTTCCCAATCTTTCAATTATGTGTTTGATGTGAACCTCGGGTGCAAGGATGGCAGTGGGGCAGATGGCATCGGATTTATCCTGCAAACTAAAGGCACTAACCTCGGCGCCATCGGACAAGGTCTGGGCTTCAAAGGGATATCACCTTCGCTGGGTGTGTTGATCGATACTTATCAGAACAATAACGAAAATGATCCGCCATATGATCACCTGGCCATCCAGATGAATGGTTTATCTGATCACAGCAGTTCCGGCAACCTGGCGGGGCCCATTACATTGCTGGACGGACAGGAGAATATAGAAGACTGTAACTGGCACCTGTTTCGCATCAAATGGGATGCCGTTACTCATCAGCTGGAGGTGAGTGTGGATAACCAGGTGCGGCTTTCCATTCAGAAAGACCTGGTGATGGATATCTTCAACGGAGACCCCATGGTTTTCTGGGGTTTTGGCGGTTCTACCGGCGGCTCTTCCAACCTGCAGCAGTTCTGTGCAGCCCTGCGCCCGGAATTCCGTTTCGATTCACAACAGATCTTATGCGATGGTACTGCGGTACAGTTGAACGATAATTCCAGCTCATTCGGCGTTATAACCCGCCGCTGGTGGGATCTGGGAGATGGTACAACTTCCACCGCATTACAACCACCGGCGCATATCTATCCCAAAGCAGGACATTATGAAGTGAAACTGGTGATAGAAGATAACAGCGGTTGCATTTCAGATACCCTCAAAGCACCCGTCACCATTGGTTCTTATCCCGTTGTGGATTTTGAACCGCCTATCCTTTGCCTGGGTACTCCGCTGCAGGTGAACGATGCCACTACCATTGCAGTAGGAACGCTGGAAAAATGGAACTGGGATTGGGGTGGCGGCATTACTTCCAATGTAAAAGATCCGATAGCACCTTATACCACACCCGGATTTTACAATGTACAGTTAACCGTTACCTCCAAAGAAGGCTGCAGCTCAACAGGAGGTACGCAGGTGCAGATAGCAGAACAGCCCGTGATCTCCGCTACAGGAAAAAATGCCTGTTTCGGTGAACTCAATGTATTCACCGGTACCAATGAAACACCACATTTACCTATCCATAAATGGTACTGGGACCTGGGTAATGGCGATAACAGCACACAGGAAAACCTCAGTTACCGTTATGCCGCAGGAGGCAAGTATGCCGCAAGGCTGCATGCCGTGAGTGACCTGGGTTGTGCCGCTAAACCTATTGATGTGCCCGTGGAAGTGGTAGACCTGAAAGCACATGCAGGAAGGGATACCCTCATTGCCCGCGATCAGCCGCTGCAACTGGAAGGGCTCGCAGCTGGTACAGGACTGACCTATGCCTGGGAACCCGCAACGGGGCTCAATGATACACGTTTGTCCAATCCGGTGGCCATCTTGCAGAAGGACCAGACCTTCCGTTTTGTAGTTACCTCTCCCGAAGGTTGCATGGATGATGATACCATGCATGTGAAAGTATATGCCGGCCCTGAGTTTTATGTACCCACCGGGTTTACACCCAATAACGATGGCATGAATGATTATTTCCGTGTGATTGCTCCGGGTGTGCCCAAGCTGGATTTCTTTAAGGTTTGGGACAGGTGGGGGAATGAATTTTTCTCCGCTACTTCACTTACAGATGTATGGGATGGTACCTTTAAAGGAAAACCTGCAGATACCGGTACTTATGTATGGATGGTGCAGGGGGTGGATTATAAAGGCAGGCTGTTCAGCAGGCAGGGTACTGTTACATTGATCAGGTAGTGAACTTACCTTATCAGTACTGCAGAGCCTTTGATGATCTGTTCCGGCTCACCTTCCAATTGATAAACACAACTCCAGATATAAGCACCTGCCGTGGCATTAGCCTGATTGATCTTTCCATCCCATCCTTTGTACACTTCATTGGACCGGAATACCAAGGTACCCCATCTGTCGTAAACAGAGAATAGATATTTATTTACCTTTCCCATTACTACAGGGCGGAGAAGGTCGTTCAGCCCATCGTTATTAGGAGTGAAGGCTGTTGGTACATATACGCCCCAGCCGCAATCCTTTGTGCCGATCATAACAAATGATCTGCCTGTGCATCCATACTGGTCTGTTACTTCCAGCCAGTATTCCCCGGGAGTTCTGGTGATCAATTGCGGAGCGTTGCTACCATCACTCCAATGAAAGGAAACAAACTGCCCTTTTACAGGGATCCTTATTTCGCCGCGCAGGCACATCAACGTATCCGATACAAGAAAACCCTGTGGGCCGGGGGTAACCTGTTTGTACCAGGCGGTGTCTGTAAAGCTGCAGCCATTATCGCCTGTTACTTTTACCCACCACTTGCCGGCTGTATTTACAGTGATCTTTGCGGTATTGGCACCGGTGCTCCAGATGTAGCTTACGCCATCATTACCTGCATTCAGCACTTGCTCTGTACCATCGCAGATATAGTTTTCCTTTGGTAATGCAACCACCGGCAAAGACATAAGGCTCAACAACCTGAAAGTATCTTTTGCGATACATCCGTTTATGTCTGTACTGCTCACGGTATATTCACCGGCTGCTTTTGCAGACAGGATATGACCGGTATGTCCGGTATTCCACTGAATGTTTGAAAACCCGCTGCCAACTTCCAATTGCACAGCATCCCCGCTGCAGATATGCTGATCAGCCGGCAGGCCAATAGTTAAAGGTGCCTGTATCTTAACAAGCAGTGTGTCTTTAAAAATACAGCCATTTCCTCTATCTCCTTCCAGTATGTATGTGGTGTCTGTTTCCGGAGTAAGGACCACCTTGTCTGTTTTATCCGTTCTGTTATAATCTGTATTCCATTTGAAATTCCCGAAGCCCGCAGGCAGGTTTAGTGTGATGGCGGTTTCACGGCATTTGAGTATGTCCGGCCCCAGGCTGAATGGATAATTACCCGCATCGAGCACTTCAATGATATCTGTTGCCTGGTTATTACATTTATCCGTTACCGTTACTTCATATGTTCCGGGAGAGGTTACTTCAAATGTTTGAGCAGTGCTTCCATCTTTCCATTCATACGCTTTAAAACCTGCGCCTCCATCCAGTATAACAGAGGCTCCTTTACAGATCTCCAGGTCAGCGCCGAGATTAACAGTAGTAGCAGGTTTTGCAACCTCCACAGGCATAGAGGTCGCATATATTTTACAACCTCCATCCAACAATGCATTGATAGTAGTACTGCCGGCTTTTTTAAATTTAACGGTTAGCTGATCGCCGGCTTTGGAGATGATTTCCGCATAAGCAGCATCTATTTTCCAGGTAAGAGGGGCAGTACACCCAACAGGTTTCTGTGCAGTATATGTGAATGTTTGAGAAAGATCGCAGATGAGATCTGTGCCCTGAACTGTAGCAGCCTGGCAGGCGGAATAGCTGGCGCAGGAAGGATAAGCAAGAACAGGACTTGCAAATGGCACCGGCACTCTGCTTGTTGTTTTAATATTTACAGGGCCTACATTCCAGGGATCTATCGGAGCAACTTCAGTGAGCAGCAGAGGAATAGTGTTAGCGCCTGCAGGCCCGGCTGCAACAGGTAAGCTTACACAGGCTCCGGTACTGTTCTCAATTTCCCCATCACTGTTCAGGCGCATCAGAAAACCTTCGTTCATGGGTTCATTCACCAGTGTTACGCCATATTTGAAACCTGTGATCAGAAAGCCGCCGTTATCTGCCTTCAGGCTCACGACAGTATGTTTCTTTAGCTGGGTGAAATTCCTGGACCATGTTATACTTCCGTCCAATGCCATTTTGTGAACGCGGATAGTGGTATCTTTATTCGTAGCGCTTTCGTGGGCTATCACTAATTGATCATCAAGACTTTTGGTAAAAGTGGTATAAGTTTGATCGCGCAGCCATACATACTCTTTTGTTCTACTGAGCCAGGGATTATTTAATCGGAAGCCAGGTAATTGTTCTCCCGTATCATCTTTTAATTTTACAACTGCACCGTGGAACTGGTAGTTCTCAAAACTAAGTTCTTTTTGCAGACCGGTACCCACATACAACGTATCGTTGATCCTTGCCATACCCAGTATACTAACATCTTCACCGGTTCCGGCTTTAAAGCGCCGGCCCCATTTGAAATCGCCGGTTGCCGCATCCAGCTTAACGATCATGATCTCTTCGGGCACATACATATTGTAAAAGTCAAAAGCTACGTAAACACTTTCCTTTTCATACAGTAATGCCCGCACTACCTTGTCAGTACGACTGGGAATAAGGAGTTTTTGCCATACCAGGTTGCCGTTCCGGTCCAGTTTCATTATGGAATTATGAAGGGGAGGGTTGCCATAGCTGTCGTTGGATACCATGATATACCCACCATCTTCTGTTTCCTGAACAAAGGCAATGTTCCCGCCATAATTGTGTGCGGTGCGCCGGGCCCATAGAACATTTCCATCATAATCCATTTTCATGATAAAGCCTGAATCATATACGCTGTGATCTTTGATAACAGCTTCTTCACCTACTATTAACACATTATTATCTGATGTGTTAATGATCCTCGAATAATTGGTACCGCCATCTTCAGTTGCCTTGGGGTCAAACTGTTTAGCCCATCGGATATTACCGCCAGGCTTCAGCTTGATCACTTCTGAGCGGCCTATCCCGTAGTAAGATCTGAAACCGATGGTCACAATATCTCCATCATTGGTTCTCACAGCATCTGCAAGCATGGTGGAATATTCCTCCTTAATAGCTGTAAAGAAAGAGGTGGCGCAATTATCGCCATTATCTATGGGAGGAGCGGGGGTACAATACTGATTGCTGCAAACGGTGGTTGTGGATACCTGTTGATCTGTGACTGTAGTAACAGGGAGTACGGTATTGACAATAACAGAACGGGTGCTTTGCCATTGATAAGGTTTACCTTCAATCTTGTCTCCTCCGCCCCCGGTTCCTCCATAAGGATTGGATGCGCAGCCGCCGGCGATACCGTAGGGGTCTGTTTTGATCAGGCAAATGGACTGGCCGGCCATGTAGTTAATACGGCCAGTGATCACATAACCATTATTACCAGTGAGATCAAATCCATTAAAGTCCCGGATGGCACTGGATCTGTAATCCCGTGTCCATTCCTGGCGTCCTTCTTTTATCGTTCTTCCGATCTGGGGAAACCCTATATTCGGAGGCCCATCCATGATGTACACGTAACCCTCATTTATACCGGGTTTTACCTGGAGGTTTTTAACCCGGCCACCACCACTGGAAGTAAGTTTTTGACTTTGGATCAGATAATTGGTGCCGGCTGCTGTTGCTTTTATTACCAGCAGGTGCGTAGCAAGGCTACCATAAGCAGTTTCACTTTCAGCGATCTTCATGCCCCAGCTATAACCGCCGGGGATAGCTGTGAGGCAAATCCCTTCTTCGAAGTAATCCTTAATGCGGGTATATTGAAGCGTGGATAAAGGAAGACCATCATTCAGGCCGGCACGCATCAGGAAAGCGTCTTTGAGATCTCCTGCCATAAAACCTGTCACCAGTAATTCACCATTGAGTTCAAGCAGGCTGTTAAATCCATCTGTTCCGCCACTTTCAAATAATTGCACCCAAATCGGTGTGCCTGCCGGATCCAACCTTGCAAGTATGCCATCTGCCTGCGCGGTGCTGTCGTTTGTATTGGCAACCAATGCATACCCGCCTCCTGATAGTTCAATAATGTCCTTTCCGCTAACGGCCATATTCTCAATATCTATCACCTTGCTCCAGGTTATTTGTCCTGCTGCATCCGCTTTTACTACCCAGAGTTGTGGAAGGCTGTTCAATTCGCTGTTACCAATAGCAATAAAACCATTATCGGCGGTTTGCTTTACTTTCACAAGAGCATCATTATCTGCCCGGCCCATAGAACGCGCCCATACAGTGTTACCGGTATTATCGGTTTTGATCAACAGGCCATCCCATTTCCCTGCACCGCCGGCATTGGTTTTTCCGGCCACCATAATATCTCCCTGGGCTGTATATACTACGGCATTCCCTATAGCATCGCCATTGAGCTTCAGGGTATTTTGAAATGTGTTATTGCATTGTTGGGCGTATATTCCCCCGGGAAACATACAAAAAAGGAGAAATAAGATTATCAAAGCGCGAAATAGCTGCATGGCGGTATAAGGAATATCTTCCAAAAATAAGCTTTTTTAATTTTCTTTCCTTTGCTTTGCATCATGGAATTCGTTCAAAGCACTGAAAAAGACCTGGGTATAATTTTCGGGTTGTATGATGATGCTGTTGTATTTCAAAAAACTGTTTCCAATAAACACTGGAAACAGTTCGACAGGGAAATGGTGATAACAGAAATAAAAGAAGGCCGTCAATGGAAGATCATTGACAATGGTGGTGTTGCCTGCATCTTTGTGGTTGCCTACAGCGATCCTTTCATCTGGGGAGAACGCGGCCATGGGAAAGCCATTTATATTCACCGCATCGTTACCAATCCCAGCTTCCGGGGCGGCAACTACGTTAAAGCCATTGTTGCATGGGCCAGTCAGCATGCGAAAGAAACCGGCAATACCTATATCCGGATGGACACCTGGGGCGATAATGCCCGCCTCATTGAATATTACACCAGCTGCGGTTTTAATTTCCTCGGTGTCTTTGCACCGGACGATATCTCTCAACTCCCCAAACATTACAGCGATATTACATTGGCCTTTTTTGAAATGGAAGTAAAGTAGGACGGTACAGGATGCTATGAGCCGATATTCTCCTTATTTTACGGGGATATGAAATATTTATTTGCCCTGTTCTGCGTTTGTTCCATTCCTGTACTTGCACAGCAAAATGCAGTACAGAAAGGCTTTGCCATACCACCTGACAGCACTAAGCTCAGCATGTACTGGTACTGGATGAGCGATAATATCAGTGAAGAAGGGGTGAAGAAAGACCTGGCTTCCATGGCAGCGCTTGGTATCGGCCGTGCCTTTATTGGTAATATCGGCTACAATGAAAACGAAGTGCCCTATGGCAAAGTAAAACTGTTTTCAGATGAATGGTGGAAGATAACCCGTACGGCTATCCGTACTGCAGGCGAAAAGGGTATTGAGATAGGATTGTTCAACAGCCCCGGATGGAGCCAGAGCGGCGGCCCCTGGATCAAACCTGCAGCATCCATGCGTTACCTCGCCGGGGAAGAAGTAACCGTAAAAGGCCCGCAGCAGCTTTCCCTGGCTTTAAAAGAAGCCGGAAAAGATTTTCAGGATGTAGTGGTACTCGCTTATCCTGCCCCTGCGGAAGACCTGCTGGTGGCGGCTAACTTCAAAACAGGCGAAACATTCATAGACCTGGAACTACCACAAGAGAATACCGCAAGAAGTCTCATCCTCTATATGAAAGGGCGTTTCCGCGCAGAAGCGGAATTACAGGTGAAAGAAGGGAACAGTTACCGCTCCATCACCACCTTCCTGGTGGACCGCACCAATCCCAGCGATAATGTGGGTTTCAGGCCCTTCGCACCCTTCAGCGTTTCTTTTGCTCCTGTAAAAGGCAAAAGCTTTCGCCTGCTTTTAAAGAATAATTCCAAAGAAGGACTTACAGCAGTACACCTGCTGAAAGCACCACGCATTGAACGGTATGAAGAGAAACAATTATCCAAGATGTTCCAGCAGCCCCTGCCTTTATGGAACGAATACCAATGGCCGCAACATCCCACAGCAACAGATACCGTACTCACTATTCCTGCATCACAGGTGAAAGACATCACGCAATATTTCGGAAAGGACGGTATCCTGCGCTGGAATGTACCTGCCGGCAACTGGATCATCACCCGTTACGGCATGCTCACCACAGGAGTGAAGAATGCCCCTGCATCTAAAGAAGGCGCTGGCCTTGAAGTGGATAAGATCAACCGCGTTCCTATGCAGTATCATTATGATGCATTCGTGGGTAAGGTCCGCAGCAGCATCCCTGCCAATGAACGCAGCTCCCTGAAATGGGTAGTGGCAGATAGTTATGAAACCGGTTCCCAGAACTGGACAGATGATATGGCACAGTCCTTCAAAGAACAATACGGCTATGATCCCTTGCCCTGGCTCCCTGTTCTTTCCGGCAGGGTAGTGGGCTCCGCAGATCAAAGCGACCGTTTCCTCTGGGACCTGCGGAGGCTGGTGGCAGATCGTGTGGCATATGAATATGTAGCTGGTTTACGGGATATCAGCCATAAGGATGGGATGCGGTTGTGGCTCGAGAATTATGGCCACTGGGGCTTCCCTTCTGAATTCCTCAAATATGGCGGACAGGCAGATGAAGTAGGCGGTGAATTCTGGAATGAAGGAACACTGGGTAATATTGAATGCCGCGCAGCTTCTTCTGCTGCACATATTTACGGGAAGAACAGGGTGGCCGCAGAATCCTTTACGGCAGGCGGACAAGCTTATGTGCGTTATCCTGCACTGCTCAAAAAACGTGGCGACTGGTCTTTCACAGAAGGCATCAATCATACTTTGTTGCATGTATTCATTCATCAGCCTTATGAAGACCGTAACCCCGGCGTAAACGTAGGTTTCGGTACAGAGTTCAACAGAAAGAACACCTGGTTCTACCAGGGCAGAGCATTTGTGGATTATCTCCGCAGATGTAATTTTATTTTGCAGCAGGGTAAACCCGTGAACGATATCGCCTATTTCATAGGAGAAGATGCACCAAAAATGACGGGCATCAGAAACCCCGAATTACCCCATGGTTATTCTTACGATTATATCAATGCAGAAGTGATCTTGCAAAGGCTGAGCGTTAAAGACGGCTGGTTTGTATTGCCGGATGGTGTTCGCTACCGCCTGCTGGTATTACCGGAGCTGGAAACCATGCGGCCGGAGCTCCTGAAAAAACTGTTTGCTTTAGCGAAACAGGGAGGTGTGATCTTAGGCCCTGCTCCCAAACGTTCTCCCAGTTTGCAGGATTTTCCCAGGGCGGATGCGCAGATAAAAAAACTCGCAGATGAGATGTGGAAGCTCCCTAATGTATTAACAGGTAAGCGTATGGAGGAAGCATTGAGCTTTGTTCATTTATTGCCTGATGTCAGAGGAATTAAAGAACAGATCTTATACACACACCGCACTGCCAAAGATGCGGATTATTATTTTCTCTCTAATCAATCAGACACAACAGTTAATTTTTCGCCCACCTTCCGGATGGAAGGAAAACAGCCTGAGTTGTGGGATGCCGTAACAGGTAAAATAAGAGATCTGCCTTCTTTTGATCTTAAGTTCAAGGGCATTACGGTTCCATTGACGCTGGAGGCATATGAGAGTGTATTCATCGTATTCCGTAAACCGCCGGTACTTCCGCAAACCGGCCGTAAAAACTTCCCGCAACCGCAAACATTGCAGGAGCTTAAAGGCCCCTGGCAGGTGAAATTCGATTCCACCTACACATTTAATACTTTAACAGACTGGAGCCAGCACGCTGATGAACGCATAAAGAACTTTTCCGGCACTGCTTATTACAACACCACCTTTTCTGCCACGCCCGGCAAAGAACGTTACTACATTAACCTGGGGCCCGTGATGGTAATGGCGAAAGTGAAACTGAACGGTAAAGACCTTGGTACCCTCTGGACCGCACCGTGGAAAATAGACGTTACAGAAGCATTAAAGAAAGGTGAAAATAAACTGGAAGTGGAAGTAGTGAACACATGGGTGAACGGTCTTATAGGAGATAGTAAACTTCCCGTAAAAGAGCGGAAATACCGGGCTAATGTAAACCCGTATAAGCCTGAAAGCAAATATCAATCTGCCGGTCTTTTAGGCCCGGTGAAACTGGAATCAACACCATATTAATGAGGATACTGTTATTATTACTGATCAGCATGCAGGCTGCTGCACAGCAACTGCCACCCGTATTTGCGAAAGACCGTGTTGCACAGAACACCGCTACCGTGCGCAGTTATTTATCACCGGAAAGGATCGTATGGAAAACGGACAGCGGCATCGTTAATGCAGAACGTTTCTTATTACCCGGTAACGGGCAGGCTGACCTGGCCAACAGGAATATGTGCAAACTCAAAGGCCGCGCCGGTATTTTACTGGATTATGGAAAAGAGCTGCATGGCGGTTTGCAGATCGTAACAGGCATGTATAAAGGTAATAAACCCGTGAAACTGCGTGTACGCTTCGGAGAATCTGTCAGCGAAGCCATGAGTGATATAGAGCCGAAGAAGAATGCCACAAACGATCATGCCATGCGTGACATGATCGTGGAAGTGCCCTGGCTGGGGAAACTGGAAGTAGGGAACACCGGTTTCCGCTTTGTAAGGATCGATCTGCTGGATGAGAATGCGGCATTGGACCTGAAAGAAGTGCGTGCTGTTTTTGTTTACAGGGACCTCGCCTATAAAGGCTCTTTTAATTGCAGTGATCCTTTGCTGAACAAGATCTGGCTCACCGGCGCTTACACCGTACAGCTCAATATGCAGGATTATCTCTGGGATGGTATTAAGCGGGACAGGCTGGTATGGGTAGGAGATATGCATCCGGAAGTATCCACCATTTATTCCGTGTTCGGAGATAATGAAGTGATCAGTAAAAGTCTTGATCTCTCTAAAGAGATCACACCATTGCCACATTACATGAATGGCATGGTATCTTATTCCATGTGGTGGGTACTCATTCAGCGCGATGTTTACCTGCACACCGGTAACCTTGCTTACCTGCAGCAACAGGCCGCTTACCTGAAAGGATTATTGCAACACTTCGTCACTAAAATAGATGCACAGCATAAAGAGTCGCTGCAGGATGGTACCCGTTTCCTGGACTGGCCTTCCAGTGAGGACCCTAAAGCAGTGCATGCAGGCTTGCAGGCTATGATGATCATGACGCTGAAAGCAGGAGAGGAGTTGAGCAAAGTGTTGGGAGATAATGTTACTGCTGCAACCTGTGCAAAAGCAGTGGCAGAACTAAAGCAATATATACCGGATGCAAACAATTCAAAACAGGCGGCTGCATTGATGGCACTCTCTGGTCTTGCGCCGGCTGAAAAGATGAATAAAGAGATCATTGCCGTGAATGGCGTAAAGAACTATTCAACCTTCTATGGATATTATATGCTGCAGGCAAAAGCCATGGCAGGAGACCAGGCAGGTGCCATAGCAGATATAAAAACATATTGGGGCGCTATGCTCAGCATGGGTGCCACTACTTTCTGGGAAGACTTTAATATGGACTGGCTGCCCAACGCATCGCGCATTGATGAGCTGGTAAAACCCGGGCAAAAGGATATTCACGGGGATTATGGTGCATACTGCTACATAGGCCTGCGGCATAGCCTTTGCCATGGATGGGCTTCAGGCCCTACACCCTGGTTAACAGAACATGTACTGGGTATTAAAGTGCTGGCTCCGGGTTGCCGTGTGATTAAGATCAAACCCTTCCTGGGTGATCTGAGCTATGCAGAAGGCACTTTTCCTACGCCTTACGGCATTGTATCCGTAAAGCACACCAAACAGGCCAACGGAAAGATACACTCAGAAATAAAGTCCCCCAAAGAGGTGAGGGTGATAAGAGAATAGAATTTGAAGAAAAAACTATACCTTGTATCAATAAACAGTAATTTTTTGATCAGCAGTGAACACGATATGGAATGGAGCCGTATGAAAAACGGTGATCCAGCCGCCCTTGAAGCAATTTACAGGGCTCACATCAGATCGTTGGTGCGCTATGGTTTAAAACTGACCCATGACCTCGACCTGATCAGGGATAGCATCCAGGACCTCTTCCTGGAGATCTGGCGCAACCGGGAGAACCTTGCTGATACTTCTCATCCCAAATTCTACCTTTTCAGAGCTTTACGGAACAAACTATCCAAAGCACAAACAAAACAATCCTTTGTCAGCGAAAATGAGCTGCGCCTGGCCTCAGACAGCCTCCTGGAAGAATACGTGGAATTAACCATCACCGCCAGGGAAACGGAAGCAGAGAACCGGCAGGCCCTGAAACAGTTATTACATAAACTACCCCGGCGGCAGCAGGAAGCCGTATATCTCCGCTTTTACCAGAACATCCCCTACGAACGCATCGCGGAACTGATGAGTATGAATTACCAGTCCGTTTTAAACCTCATGCAGCGTGCCCTGAAGGCTTTAAGGAAAGAATATACCCCCCGTTCCTCCAAAGACTAAAAAAACTTTCCCAAAAGTGAGTATATAGGTAAGGAAACAGACATTACCTTATATAGACCTGCTATTTCATGGACCACCAGGAGGAGAAAATACATGCATTATTACTGGATAACCGGTTTGTAGACTGGGTGATCAATCCGCAAAGCCCCTATGCCGGCTACTGGCTGCAATGGGCTGCAACGGACCCGGAGCATGCATGGTTGCTGGAAGAAGCAAAACATTTTCTCCTGGAAATGAGGCTGGCAGAAGAAGAGGGGCAGCAGGAACTGAGTGAAGTGCAATTGGAACAGATGTTAGACCGGATCCGTGAAGAAATAGCACCTGTACCTCAAAAGAGAAGCATCGCAAAATACTGGTACATGGCAGCAGCCGTGCTGGCAGGGGCCATTGCATTAGGCATTTTTATGTTTTCTCCCAAAGAGAACACCATAACAGGTACAGATAAAAAAGAAGCCTATTCCACAGATGTGATCCGGTATAATGGCAACAAAGAAGATGAACTGCTCTTTCTGCCGGATGGTTCCAAAGTAGTACTGGCCAAAGGTGCAAGGATCTCCTATAATATGCTCATGAATGGCAGTAAAAGGGAAGTAACCCTGTCTGGCGAAGCCTTCTTTGATGTGGCTAAAAATGCAGAACAACCCTTTTATATCTATACAAAGAATGTGGTTGTAAAGGTGCTGGGCACGAGTTTTAAAGTAACGGCATCCGGCAACCAGGAAGCTGTGGCCGTTAAAACAGGTAAAGTATCCGTTTACCTCAAAGGGCAGGACCTTGAGCAGTCTGCCGCCAGGATTGTACTGCCACAGCAGGTATGCAGGTATTCAGAAAACAGTAAGGAACTGATCACAGAAACATTCACAGATAAATTACCCATTGCTAGCGGGCTGGAAAAGGCCAGGAACTATAATTTTGAAGATGCCCCGCTGGACTCCGTTATCAAAACCCTGGAGAAAATGTATGCTATCCCCATACAATATAATGCAGATACTTTTGCAGGCTGCTTTATAACAATATCATTGGGTGATGAAAGCCTCGAAGAGATCTTAAAAGTTATTACAAGAACAGTGGACGCATCTTATAGTTACAGCGGCTATGGCATAACGTTAAAGGGAAAAGGTTGCCGCTGAGAAATTTAGTTTTACAGACAGGAATGAGCACGTTTATTAATCATCAGTAACAGCTAACGTTAACAAACTCAGAAATTAAACAACAAGTATGGATTAACAACCAAAATCAGGGCGCCCGCTCTTGAAAGGGCCTCCTATGCACTATTCCATAGGTGTTCCCGCACCTCATTAATTCACGTTACTAAATCGTTTTATGTTATGAAGAAAATTGGATTGTGTACCTACTCAGCTTCTTTTTTTATGAAAGCAGCCCTCATACATTATTTCCTGACCCTTGCATTCATCGTAGGGGTACAGGCCGCGCCTGCAAACGGGCAGGGCATCCTGGATAAACGCATTTCCATTACCGTAGAGCGTGAATCCTTCAAAGCTGTATTACAGAAAATAAGCCTCAAAGCCGGTGTGAAATTTTCCTATACACGCAATACACTTCCTGAAAAAGAAAAAGTAAGCGTGCTGGCGAAAGATGAAACCCTGGAGAAGGTATTTACCAACCTGTTTGATCCTTTCGATATCGACTTCGAGGCTATCGGCAGCCAGGTGGTATTGCGGAAGCAAAAGCTCATGAGCGTGCTGATGAACCATGCAGAGAGCGGCAATGCCACCGAGATCAATTTTAAACAGGTAACAGGCACTATCAAAGATGTTAGCGGCAGCCCTGTTCCCGGTGTAACGGTGAGCATTAAAGGAACTACCAAAGGCACCAACACAGATGGGAATGGTAATTTTAAGATAGAAGCAAACGAAGGTGATGTACTGGTATTTTCTGCTATAGGTTTTAAGCGCCTTGAAATGAAAGTTGGGAGCGAAAGCTCCTACTCGGTGGTACTGGAAACCGATGAAAAAGCCTTAAGTGAGGTAGTGGTAACGGCGATGGGCGTTAAACGCTCTCCGCGTTCACTGGGTTATTCTGTACAGAAAGTTGACGGAAGTAACATTACCATCGCACAGGCACCTACCATTGCGCAGGGCCTGATGGGAAAGGTGGCAGGTTTGAATATCAGCCAGGCATCCGGTGGTGTGGAAGGTGGTTCTTCCCGTCTTGTAATACGTGGTAATACAACCCTTACCGGCGATAACCGCGCACTTATTATTGTAGATGGTGTGGCACTTAATAATGACCCTGTTAATAACAATGCGAATAACGGTGGCGGCGGTGCTGTAGGTACCCAGCAGGGGGCTGATGTTTCCGGTTACAACGACTGGGGTACCGGGCTTAATTTTATCAACCCGGAAGACATTGAGGATGTTACGGTGTTGAAAGGGCCCGCAGCAGCAGCTTTATATGGTGCAAGGGGAGCGAACGGTGTGATACTCGTGACCCGTAAGAAAGGAGAAAGAAGAAAGGGCCTGGGTGTAGACTACTCTTTCTCCAGCCGTGCAACAAAGGTTTATGAATACCTGGATTTCCAGAATGATTTTGGTTCCGGTCTTGTAGGTGCTTTGTGGACAGCAGATCAGGGAAAACAATTCCCGGTGAATGGTGCAGGGAAGCGTTACCAGATCGGTACCTACTCGGGCAGTTATGCAGCCGGTGATTACAAAACAGGTGCCTATGGCATGCTGCCTTACAACAACAGCACACAGGCATGGGACCTTTTTTCTTTTCCCAGCGGATTATCCTGGGGCCCAAAATTCGACAATCAACCTGTGCTCTGGTATGATGGCGTAGAAAGACCTTACTCTGCACAGCCCAATAACTGGAAAGATTATTTTCCTGATGGTTATGTGAACCAGCATAACGTTTCCATCTCCGGTGGCGGCGATTTTGGTACCATCCGCGCTTCTTATACCAGGGATGATAGTAAAGCCAATATCCTGAACAGTAATTATAAGAGCAATATCTTCAATGTTGGTTCCAGTATAAAGGTGAGTAAAATGCTCACAGCTGATATCACCGGTAGCTACGTCAACTACGAACGTTTGAATGCACCCCCCGTAGGAGCTGGCGCTTTTATGGCGGGTATGTCTTATGCAGCAACGAGAGACTATCGGCCGGATGTGGAGAAGCTGAATAATTTTGCGCCGGATGGCTCACAAAGGGACGTAACTAACTCCAGCAATTTTCCTGCAGGTTCTCCGCCATACCCTTATTATTCTTACATGGCCAATTCTTACTGGAACATCTATAAGAATAACACCGTCTTCAATCGCAACCAGTTGTTAGGTAGCATTAAACTCACTGCTAACCTTACAGACTTTTTAACATTGACCACACAGGGAAGCATTGATAATTCAAATGATGGTACGGAAATAAGGGAGTATCCCAAGAATGTTCAGGGAACACAGGGAGCTTACAGGCAGGCGAATGCCCGTAACATGAGCCGTAACCTGAATGCGATGCTGAGATTGTACAAGGATAATCTCTTCAATAAACAATTTAATGCGAGTATCACCGGCGGTGTGGAGTCCTATTACCGGAACGATTATACCGTGAGCAACAAAACAAAAGGCAACTTTATCAGCCCTTTTATTTTTGCACTGAATAATGGATCAGAAGCACCTGATCCGGCACAGGAGATCCGTTATGCCAAGAAGATCAATTCAGGCTTCGGATTTATAGACCTCTCTTTCAGGAATTACCTTTTCCTGCAGGTAACAGGTAGGAACGACTGGTCTTCCACGCTTACAGATGGTACCAATTCTTACTTCTATCCATCCGTTAACGCGAGCTATGTATTCTCGGATGGTATTCCGGGTATGCAGAATGCTTTGCCCTGGCTGAGCTTTGGTAAATTAAGCCTCTCTTATGCAGAAACAGGTAGTGATACAGACCCCTATTCTATTTTTAACGTATTGAATACGGCAGCATACAATCAACAAGCTGCGCAAACCTTCCCCAGTAATTTGAAATTCCCTGGTGTTGCACCGCAAAGGACCCGCCAGTATGAAGCAGGTTTGAGCATAGGTATGTTCAATAATCGTGTGAACCTGGAGGTAACAGCGTACTCCATGAAAACGTTCAACCAGATCCTCTCTAACAGCCTGCCGATGTCTTCCGGATTTACTTCGGTACAGCTCAATAAAGGATCTTTAGGTAATAAAGGGATTGAATTTATCATCGGCGCCAACCCGGTAAGTACAAGGGATTTTTCCTGGAACATTTCATTGAATGGTGCACACGCACAGAACAAGGTACTGGCACTGGATGAAGGAACAGATGCAATTTCACTGGGTACTTTCTTTGGCGGAAGCGGCGTTTCCCAGCGTGTGAAAGTAGGAGAGAACTACGGCACCCTTTATGGCCGTGATTTCACTTACCTGAATGGTAAAAAAGTAGTGAAGAGAGCGGTGAACCCACAAAACCAGCAGTTGCTGAGTTATATGGTGAACGGGCAGCCGCAGGCGGCAGGTACACAATGGGTATTAACGCCCAACGAAGTACCCATTGGTAATTCTCAGCCATTCCTTACCGGTGGTATTGCCAATACTTTGCGCTACAAGGGCATCTCCTTATACTTTATGGTAGATGGTAAATTCGGCGGCGATACCTATTTTGGTACTTATGCGGCAGCTATGGGGAACGGCCTGTTACAGGAAACTACCAAAGAACGTAACGGTGGCGGTCTTCCCATGACCTATCCCGATGGTACCACCGGCAATACAGGTATCATTTTCGATGGTGTGTTCGCAGATGGCAAACCCAATACAGATGTGGTAGCCTATCCATGGTATTACCTGGGTACCTATACTTCCTGGAATCACCTGGGTGTTCCAAGGTCTGCCTCTGTATTTGAAAATACCTGGATGAAATTAAGAGAGGTTGCATTGACCTACCAGGTGCCGCAAAGTGTGGTAAGACAAACAAAGATCTTCCAGAACCTGAGCCTTTCACTGATCGGACGGGACCTTTTTTACCTCTTCACTACCATCCCCAAAGGGCTTAATCCTGAAGGCGTAAATGGTATTGGTAACATGCAGGGTATTGAATACTCTTCCATGCCAAGGATAAGGTCTTTTGGTTTTACTGTGAAAGCCTCTTTATAATTTAAAAACTGTTGAATCATGAAGATCATAAAAAAATCAATATACAGTTTACTGGTCTGCGGGGCATTATGTGGCGCAGGTGCATGTGAGAAAGGGTTTGAAGAGATCAATACGCCATACAAAGATGCCAGTGAAAACACGGCATCCATATCCGGTCTGTTCAATGGCCTTGTATCTTCACTGGGTAAATACGGGGATGATGCACTGAATGTGAGCTTATTGTATCCCATCACTAATCAGCAGGCCTATCAGAATACGGTAGCGCCTTACCTGAACTATAGCGTAACATACTGGAGCCAGTACTATCCTGATCTGCTCGTTTACAAAACCATTCTGAGAAAGATCGGAGAACAGGCTAATCCGCAATCCTTCAATAACATCAAATACATGGCCAGCGTACTGATGGCCAACAAAACCCTTCGCATGCTGGATTATTATGGAGACATTCCATACAGCCAGGCTTCATTGGCAAAAGAAGGGAACACCTATTTCCGCCCGCCTTACGATGCACAACCGGAGGTTTACAAAAGCGTGCTGGCAGACCTGAAGGCTGCTGCCGATGGATTGGGAACAGAAACCGGCCAGGTGAACCTGGGTTCTTCAGAGTCTTTCCTGAACAGTGATTTCACTGCCTGGAAAAAGTTCGCGAATGCCTTGCGTTTAAGATATGCAGTAAGGTTGTACGCTAAGGAAAAAGCCATAGCGGATGCGATCATTACGGATATTATCGGCGGCAACAAACCCTTGCCGGCTAATCAAAACCTCACCAGCCTGTACCTGGATAATTTCGGATTATGGCCCAGCCGTGTAACCGTGGCCGGGCAAACACTGGGTGCGCTGGACAGCAAGTGGGATTCCTACCGTGAGTTATCCATTTCCAACATCCGCATGAGTAGCAATGTATGGCAGCAAATGTCTTCCACCAATGCAACAAACGGCTCCGGTATCTTTGATCCGCGCTGTTATGTTTACTTTATGACCAATAACGCGGACCAATGGGTGCCACAGCCCCAGAACGGTTCTCAGCCTGAAGGTGGCCGCCCTTATGATGTGGGTACAGAAAGGAAAGCTATCGGCAGCGATCCCGCCAATAAATTCGCCTGCGTGAATTACCTGATGGCATACGACAGGGTGTTCTATCCCATACTCATCATTACAGAAGCAGATGTACATTTCCTGAAAGCAGAGATCTATCAACGCGGAATGGGTGTTGCCAAGGATATAGCAAAAGCCAAAGCTGAGTATGAAGCGGGGATCACCGCCTCTGTGAACTTCTGGTATGCTTATACCCAGCTTTCTCCAACCTGGGCACCTGCAAGGCCGGTTGCGCCTACGGCAGGTCAAATGACGGCATTCCTTACTAATCCGGCCGTGCTGTATAATGGTGCCAACGACGCAGATGCGTTGAAGAAGATCGCCACACAATCCTGGCTGGCTACGATGTTCCAGCCGGCAGAATCCTGGGCTACCGTGCGGAGAACGGGTTTAACGCCTAAGGACCCTACTTATAATCCTTCCGTGGTGAATAAACTGCCTTATCCTGATGATGAGAACGTGAATAACCATGAGAACTGGCAGAAGGCTACGAATGGAGAGAATCCTACACAGCAGGTGCAGAAGAAAGTGTACTGGATGCAATAACCCTGGGTATATTGGTTGACTATAAAGAAGAATGGAGCTCGTTGTGATGACGGGCTCCATTTGATTTCTATAGTGGCAATATGGCGCCAAAATGACAGGTACCCCACCTTGATACGGGATGGCTACGGGATTGATACGGGATTGATACGGGAATGATACGGGATTACTACGGGAAAAACGCCCGATTAAACCGGATTTTGACCCTCTGAACAAACAATATCCGACCCTTAAAACAAAGTCCCCCCATTACAACCTGCCTGACTTGTTCCTGAAATAATGGAACCATGAAAAATAACATGCTGCTGCAGAAGATGTAAGGGCATCTACCTTACCGGAAAATCCCTCATACGCCCTGCACCGACAACAGGAAATCATACAAAGAAACATCTGCAGGTACTTCCAGTTTCTTCCTTAACCGGTAACGGCTCGTTTCCACACCTCTCACAGATATTCCCATGGATTGTGCTATCTCTTTCGTTGTGAGATTGATGCGCAGATAAGCGCAGAGTTTCATATCCGTTGTACTCAGGTCACTGCAGCGCTTTTTAAGGATAGACAGGAAATTATTATGCACTTCATCAAAATGCCGGGAGAATTGTTCCCAGTCTTCTGTATTCTCTTCCGCTTCGTCAAACAGGCGTAATACTTTTTTGAAAGAAGGCAGGGGAGAAGGTGTGATCTTCTGAATGGTCTGTAACAATTCTTCTTTTATGTTGAAGAGTAGTTTGCCTCTTTGCACCAGGTGCATAGTAGTAATGGCCAGTTCTTTATTCTTGAACTGGATGTCCGCTGCCAGCTTATCATTCTGTAAACGTTCCTTTTCATATTCGTGATGCAGGATCAGGCGGGCCTGTTCCTTCTTATGTCTTTGCTGCTGGGCCACAAACAACCTGTAGCAGCACCAGATCAGTACCAATCCCAGCAACACAGCTATGCTTTTTGCCAGCGTTGTCTGATGCCATGCAGGCAAGATCTGGAAAGCATAACTGGCAGCCTTTGATATATTCCCTAAATTATCCCTGGCCTTTACGGAGAAGGCGTACTTCCCATGAGGCAGGTTTGTATAATCTTTCTCTGTACGGGCAGACCATTCACTCCAATCTCCATCAAAGCCTTCCAGTTTGTAACTAAACTCCATGTTATTCCCGAAAGAGGGTGCGGCATATTCAAAATGAAAACTGGCAAATGCATTTGGCAGTTTTTTAAGCATAGCTGCGGAAGCTGGCAGATATCCGCTGAACAACAGGCTGTCCCGCGCGTTCACCTGGCTGATCATTACAGTGGGACTGCCTTTGGGTTGTTTGTATTTTTTGTAATTGATATGATACATTCCTTTTTCACCGCCAATGAAAATATTCTCTTCGTTGTACGGGTAGATGCATTCAAATCCGCTGACGATCATCCCTTTTAATTCGGGGAAATGTACAATGCTGTATGGCTTTTGCAGGGAAGGCTGATGAAAGTCTACCACACCCGGCATTTTCCCGGATACGAACCAGATATTACCCGTAGCATCTTCTGCCAGGTATTGAACAGCGGTATTACCAAGAATGGGAAACAACCAGGCAGATGGAACAAAACGCTGTTGAATAGGATCAAATTCATAAATGCCGGAAGACGTAGCCACCACCATTCTTCCGCGGACCCGGAATACAAAGTTGTTATAGCTGGAAGGAAGCCCCTGCTGCTGTGTGTACAGGGTATACCGCAGTGTAGTATCCCTTTCCAGTACGATCCTGTAAACACCCCGGTAAGGATGCGAAGCCCAAATCACACTATCCTGTTCTGCCGTAAGAAAGCGAAGCGATTCAAACAGCAGGTTCACCTGCCGGACAGGTGAAAGCGCTGCACCCATGGTACGCAGCCCATTATAGCAACCGATCAGCGTACGTGCCTGCTGTGGCAGGAATAACCAGCAACCGGTTCCTTTAAAAAGGGGATAAGCGGCAGGGCCGTTGATACGGAAAGCGCCTTCATGATGGGTCATTAAGAGATCTTCTCCCACAGTGGCCAGGCTCCATACCTGCCCGTTGGTATGTGCTACTTTTTGGAATTGATTATCCTGGAAGCTAAGGTCAGTATGCTCCTGCAGCGGGGTAACAAAGAGCCCGTCTGAAGTGCCGATGTATAATTGCCTGTTGAATACCCTGGCGGCGTAAGTGGTCAGGTACTGATGCTGGTCCGGATGTATCTGTTTGATAGCGGAATTATACCGGATCATGTCTATACCATTATCCAGGGCCAGCCAGATGTTCCGGCCGTTATCTGCAAAGATCCTCCGCACGCTGTTGTGCTGAAGGCCTTCCCGGATGCCGAACTTTTGGATGAGTGCGCCCGTGTTTTTATGCAGGATGTAACAACCTCCTTCCGCAGTACCCAGCAGCAACTGATCATTATCCCATTCTTTAGCGCAGTAGATGCGGTCTGTTTGCAGGGCTTCGTTCACCGGGGTATTGAAAGGGAAAAGCTGCTGGTTGTATAATTTAAAAATCCCGTTCTTAAGTGTGAATACAAGAAGTGTATCCTGCTTTCCTTCCAGCACGGCGGTAATCAGTAGCTTTTGGGAAGCCATAGCAGGAGCCACCACGCGCCAGTTATCGGAAACAAATTTCATCAGTCCCTCCCGTGCATCCTGGGCATATAAACCATGCGGTGTATTGCAGAGCAAACGCCATTCTCCCGGGGCGGGATATACACGTATGGCATTGTCCTTATAAGAAAAGATCTTGTTATTACTGCGGAAGAAAACTGCATCGTTATAACACACAATATTCCAGATATCTGCAAACTCCCTTTCCCCGGAAGGGATCAGTGGTTTAAGAGAGGTGTACCGCAGCAGGCCGTTCTCATCCGGCAGGTAATATCCGAAATCATCCTGCGCGCCGGTATAGATGCGGCCATCTTTACCTACCCTTACCGAGCGTAAATTGGTGTGATTAGGTACCGGAAGTACCTTCCAGTTCTGGCCGTTAAAAGTTAACAGCCCTTCATTATTGGCAAAGTAAAGGATACCATGCCGGTCCATGTCCATATCCCAGGTCTGGCCGCCTCCGGCATATTGCTGTTTAGTGTAATGAAGTATAGATGGGGCGCCGATCAGTTGACGCGCCTGGGTAATGGCTGCCATCAGCATGGGCAGCACAAACAATACAAGGCTTTTCATTCATAACGTTTCACTAAAAATAAAGAAAACAGGTTGAAGTAGACGTGGCGTAATAAACACGGATTGATTTACAGGTAGATAGAAAATGCTGACGTAGAATTGACGTACTGTTGAAATACCGCTTGCTGTAATTATTCTGGATATTTGACCCCGTTACCCAGGTATATTATCCACGTTCTTACGGCCCTTTCCGCACCCGGGGAGAAAGGAGCAGAGCACTAAACCCGGATTAATTCACACGTTAAAGAAAAACTATGAGACTTCACTCCTTATTTTTACCAGCTACTGCTATGCTGGTAACCTTCCTGTTTGCAGCAGGGTGTAAAAAAGACACCAAAAAAGAATCCATCCGGCTGAACAACAAACAAGCTGCCGTATCTGCCCAGGCATTACAGCTGGTATGGTCAGATGAATTTGATGGCACCAGCCTGAATACAGCCAAATGGAACTACGAGAACGGCAACCTGAACGTAAACAATGAACAACAGTATTATCAAACCTCAAATGTTAGCGTCAGCAATGGTAACCTGGTGATCACTGCCCGCAAGCAAAGCGTGGGCGGAAAACCTTATACCTCCGGCCGTATCAACACCAATGGGAAATTCTCGCAGAAATACGGGCGCATAGAAGCCAGCATTAAACTACCGGCCGTGCAGGGTTTATGGCCTGCCTTCTGGATGCTGGGCACCAATATCGGAGAGCCTAATGTGGGCTGGCCCAAATGCGGGGAAATAGACATCATGGAGCATGTGAACACAGGTAATACTGTGCTGGGCACCATTCACTGGTTTAATACAGCTTATACCTATTATGGTGGCAATACCACTACTTCTCCCACTAATTATCATTTGTATGCGGTAGAATGGGACGCCAGTTCTATCCGATGGTATGTGGATGGTGTGCAATTTCACACGGCGAACATCCTGAATAACATCAACGGCACAGATGAATTTCACAAGAACTTCTTCATTATCCTGAACGTAGCGGTAGGTGGTAACCTGCCAGGGCAGAATATTAACGACAATGCATTGCCTGCTTCCATGCTGGTGGATTATGTGCGGGTGTACAACATCACCAGTACACCTAACACTGCACCTATTGGAGCTACCATTGCTATCAGGGGAAATAATAACCTTTTTGCCAGCGGAGAGAACGGTACACAGGCCATGCGATGTACCCGCGCTACAGCACAGGCCTGGGAACAGTTTACAGTAGTGGATGCCGGCGGTGGCAAGGTGGCTTTAAGGAGCATGAACAAATATGTATCCTCAGAGAACGGTGTAAGTGCTATAACCTGTAGCAGGGCTACTATTGGCGACTGGGAGAAATTCGACTGGATATCCAACACGGATGGTACCTTTTCTTTAAGAGGAAATAACGGACTTTATATATCCAGCGAAAACGGCGCGCAGGCTATGACCTGTACCCGCCCCACCATTGGCGGCTGGGAGAAATTTACTTATTGATCGCTTTTCTTTTTTAATCACGTTAATGAAAACAAACTATGAAAAAAATGCGCATTACGGGTACATGCATCGTATCCATCTGTCTTTTGATGACAGCCTGTTCCAAACCAGCAGCGGAAGAAGGAACCACTCCTGTACAACTGGATGATAAGGTTTCTGCCGCGGCAGGTATCGCCGCTATCAACAGTTCTTTCTCTGAGAACTGGAACAGTTACACACACGGTAACCAATACACGCAGGCACAGGCGGCTGCGGATTTTGGCAACGTAAGCGGGTGGAATGCTTCCCGCACCATGATCTCTAACGGTAATCTTCGTGTAACGCTGTTGCCTAATGCGCTTTCCGGTGCTGGTGGCCTGATCAGCAACACGGATATTTCCGATGGATCTGAATACCAGTTATCTTTCACCATCCGTTTCCACAGTGCGTTCGACTGGAGCCGGGGCGGTAAGGTAGGTTTCGGTTTCCTGATAGGAGAAGGTAATACCGGTGGTGATCCCGGAACGGATGGCAATGGTGGCAGCTTAAGGTTGATGTGGTATAACAACAACGGCCGGATCTACTTCCACCCTTATGTGTACCACCGCGATCAGGCTGGCCAGTATGGCGATAATTTCGGGGTATCTTATCCTTCTTCCGGCAGCCTGAGCAAAGGCACTACCTACAGCGTAACCATGTATGCCAAGAGTAATACCGGCTCCAGCACCAATGGCCGCGCAAGGATCATCATCAACGGCACTACTGTGCTTGACAGGGCAATGCGCTGGACCACGAACGATGCGCAACGGCTGATCAGGAACATGTCTTTCCATACTTTCCGCGGTGGCAGCCAGAGTTACTGGATGTCTCCCACGGAAGGTTATATTTATTATGATGATCTGGTAGTAACGAAACTGCAATAAAAAAGGGGCCGATAGAAAACGGCCCCCGATTGTTAACCTACAACTGTCACTAAATATCTTTTGATTGGAGAATGATGTAAAAGTAGTGCAGTAACAATCGGTGAGCAATGGACAATTACAGGAATAAGTTGTACTTTTTGATCTTGCATAACGCAAATCAATCATATATAGTTTAACAAAGCTTTTGAATTAATTCCCGTAAATTTAATGTTCATCAAATAAAAAGGAGGTATTCATGCAATCTACAGGATATTCGTGGAAACCTTCGGTTGGTATCGCCTAACCGGGTTGCTCCACAAAAGAAAACTGTGACGCGAGGCGTCGAATAAAACCTCCCTGGTAAACCCGGGGAGGTTTTTGTTTTTATCTTACCTGGCCATCACCATAAACTACCCATTTCTCTGTTACAAGTTTCTCTAAGGCAAAAGGCCCGCGTGCATGTAATTTTTGTGTGGAAATACCGATCTCTGCACCCAGCCCGAATACACCACCATCTGTGAACCGCGTAGAGGCGTTCACGTATACTGCAGCTGCATCCACTTCCCGCAGGAACCTGTCGCTCAAAGCGGTATTGTTGGAGATGATCGCTTCGGAGTGTTTGGAGGAATACCGGCGGATATGTTCTAAAGCTTCTTCTGCGTCTTTTACCACTTTCACCGAACATTTAAAGTCCAGGAACTCGCGCCCGAAATCTTCCGGCTGCGCAGCCACCAGTTGGGGATATCCACCGGCTTTTAAAATGCCGTAAGCGGTTTCATCCGCAAAGATCTCTACATGATAGGCTTCCAGGGAAGGGGCCAGTAAGGAGAGGAAAGGTGCCGCTACAGCTGCATCTACCAATACTGTATCCAATGCGTTACATACAGAAGGCCGGGATACTTTGGCATTGGTAACGATCCTGCTGGCTTTATCCAGGTCTGCCGTGCTTTCCACATAAGTATGGCAAACCCCGGCGCCGGTTTCTATTACGGGAACACGGGAGTTCTCCCTTACAAAGTCTATCAGTTGCTGGGAACCGCGGGGGATCAGGATGTCTATATATTTCACAGCCGTTAGCATCTCATTGATGAGGTCACGGTCCGTTGGCATCAATTGTACTGCGTTTGGATCTGTGCCGGATTCCTGCAGGGTTTCCTTAATAAGGGCAACCAGGCATTGGTTGGTATGAAAAGCATCGGTACCACCTCTTAACACACAGGCATTTCCGGAGCGGAGGCATAAAGCAGCCACGTCTACCGTTACATTGGGGCGGGATTCATAGATAACACCCACCACACCCAGGGGAACTGTGAGTTTGCGCACCAGTAATCCATTCTCCAGTTTCTTTTCGGAAAGCACCTGGTTGGCAGGGTCGGGCAGGAGGGCAATATCCTCCAGGCTCGCGGCGAGGCTTGCAATACGTTCTTTATTGAGTAATAAACGGTCCTTCTTGGGGTCTGCGTCCGGCATCTTATCCAGGTCTTTCCTGTTTTCGCGGATGATGTCGTCTGCATGTAACAATAACCTGGCCGCCAGGTTACGCAGCAATTGCTGTTTTCCTTCGTCCGCCAGGGCTTTGATGGAACGGGTGGCATTCTGTGCCTGTTCCAGTAATGGTAAGATCGATCCCATGTCTTTCAATTCTTTTATAACAAAACGATGTCGTCTGCATGCGCCACTTCTATATTCTGCGCTTTATTCCCGGAGGCCAGTACCTCTGAGGATACCTTGGCCCTGGCTACGGCTATTACCTGCTCATTTTCATCCACAATTTCAAACACTTCACCGCATTCAAACTTCTCCAATACGCCGATCACGCCAACAGCCAACAGGCTGCGCCGTTTCTTCAGCGCCTGTTCTGCCCCGGCATCCACCTGCAGGCGGCCTGTAACCAGGCTGCCGCTGGCCAGCCATTTCTTCCGGGCCGGCATATTACTGCGGGTCTGTGCCAGGCAACGGGTACCTGTTTTCCCTTCTATGGCCAGGGAAATACCATGAGGTGTGCTGATGCCAAAGATCACCACGCCAATACCCATCCGGGTGGCCAGGCGTGCAAATGTGAGTTTGGATACCATGCCGCCCAGGCCCAGGGAAGACTTCTTCCTGTCTGCCAGCGCAAAGGCAGCTTCGTCTATTTCATCGATCTGCGGCACTATTTTCCCTTCCTTGTCCAGCACACCCGCTACAGACGTGCTGAAAAGCAGGAGGGAAGCCCCAAAGCCTACAGCAATAAGGGTGGCCAGCTCATCATTGTCTGAGAATTTCAGCTCTACATCACTCACCACATCGTTTTCATTCGCAATGGGGATAATGCCGCTGGCCCACAACTCTTCGTAGGTTTTCTTTAATTGCAGGAACTGGTTCCTGTTAGAGAAATGCTGCCGTTCACAGAGACTTTGGGCAATGGCAATACCATAAGCCGAGAAGTAATGGGAATACCGGTTCAATAATACCGGGTTACCAATGGCTGCCGCAGCTTTCCGTTCACTGATGGTGCCATTGTAAGCCTTCAGGTGCTTTTTGCCGGCTGCCACTGCCCCGGAGGACACCAGCACTACATTGTAATCCGCATGCACAGCAGCCACCTGCTCTGCAATGGCGGCTATTACGCTTTCATCCAGCTCTCCGTTCTCATGGGTAATGGATGCCGTTCCAAATTTTATAACAAGTATCGGTTTGGTCAATTTCCAGTCTTTTATGGGCTAAAATTATTAAAATAGCATCGCATTTCTTAGTGGTTGGGGAATTAGGGGTATTGCACACAAACAAAATTGTGTCACATCAACCTGCTTGTTATTTACTGGTAAGGCTTTCAGGACAAATATTAATTGTATATTCATCCTACGCTTTTATATTTATATCCCCGGTTTGAGAATCATACTGTCATATGTAATTTTTACAGTCCTATTCGCAGTTCAGTCTTCTGCTGCATCTGTAGTAAAGCTGTCAACCCAACATTCCTACCAAAGGATAGGCAGGCTGTGTGGCTGGTACATGGATAAGGATGCCCGGCTTACGCTGAACGACGTGATACAGCCTGCATTCCAGCCCAATTTTCAACCATATGAGCATGATATGCGCAGCTATGGCATTACCAATGCTGCCATTTGGATCCATGCCACTTACAGTAGTAAAGAAAGGACTTACCTGGTTGCGGAGTTCGCGAATATAGACAGCATTTTCCTGTATTACTTTGATAGCGGGCGGCTTAAAACGATCGTTTCCGGCAGCCATTTACCGCTTAAGAATAAACGCTTCCGGGTACCCGGTTTTAGCTTTGAATTGCCGGCTTCCAACGGCCAGCCAAAAGAGTTTTGGGTACGCGTCCGTTCCGGTAACGCGGTGATCATCCCTTTGGCCTTAACAACCCCGGAGGGCTTACAGCGTTCCTTTATGGGTTTGTTTGTGATAGAACTGGTATATGCGGGAGTTGTACTGGCTTTATTCGCGTACAATCTTTTCCTGTTTATCAGCCTGGGCACCCGCAATTACCTGTATTATCTCTGCTACCTGATCTGTTTTGTAGGCTTTGTATTGTTTTACCTGCGCGGGTTTCACGTATTCCTGGGGCAAAAATTATCCTATTTCATCAACATGAACGGGATCAGTTTTGTAGCGGTAACCTATATGTTCGCCATCCTGTTTTCCGTTTCTTTCCTGGACGGGAAAAAGCATGCGCCCAGGTTAAGGAAAGCTTTATTCGTACTCATCGGGCTGTTGTGGATACCGGTTATTTTCAACCTGGCCGGATACAGGCCGGGGGCCATCAAGATCCTGGAGCTTTGTAGTTTTCTGCTGCCTTTTGCTTTTATCTATATGGCAATTAAAGCCCTGAAGCAGCGTTACAGGCCTGCCCGGTATTTTTTAGCTGCCTGGAGCGTATTGCTGGTGAGTATGATGTTGTTTGCTACTGCCAATACAGGATTACTGCCTTTCCTGCCATTCAGTTTCTGGACCTTTTACATCCTGCCCATTGCCTCTGCTGTTGAAATGAGCCTGCTCTCCTTAGCACTTGGCAGCCATTATACAGAAATGAAGAGAGAAAAGATCGCGATGCAGGAGGCCATGCTTGCAGAGGTGGAAAAAGAAGTAACGGAAAGGACCAAACAACTGAAAGAGAGCAATCATGTAAAAGATAAAATGCTGGGTATTATTTCGCATGACCTGAGAAAACCGCTCAACAACCTGTCTGGCCTGCTGGACCTGGTGGAGCTGAAAGCCTTGTCTGCCGGGGAGATACAGGATTTTTCCCTCACAGTAAGGCAGAACATCAAACACATTACGGGCACCATGAACAATATGCTCAACTGGTCCCTTTCCCAGATGAACCGCATAGAAACGCGGCCACAGAAGATCATATTATATCCCTTCATATTGCAGATCATAGAAACCTACTGGTATTCTACGGATCAAAAGAACATTCACCTGAAAGCAGATATTCCCGAAGGCATAGTGGTATTGGCTGATTTCAACCAGCTGAACCTGATCGTCCGCAACCTGCTGGATAATGCTATCAAGTTCACACCCAAAGGAGGGATGATCCTGGTTGGATGCAGAACTGCTGCTAAAACAGTGGAGCTGTATGTACAGGATAATGGCATTGGCATGCATCCGCAGGAAGTGGAAAGGCTCCTCTCAGAGAACAGCTTCTATTCTACAGAGGGTACGGAAGAAGAAAAGGGAACCGGTTTGGGATTGCAGCTCTGCAAGGAATTTATTGTGCGTAATGGCGGGATATTAGAGGTGAAAACTGCACCCGGAGAAGGTGCTGAGTTTTCTTTCTGTGTTCCAAGAGTATAATTAACTTTGCGGCATGCAAACGTCCAAAGACCCTCTACACGGGATCACGCTCGAAATGATCGTTACACAACTTGCGGAGAGCTATGGATGGGCAGAACTGGGGTATCAGGTCCGTATCAACTGCTTTATCAGCAATCCTTCAGTTCAATCCAGCCTGAAATTCTTACGTAAAACGCCCTGGGCGCGTACTAAAGTAGAGGAATTCTATAAGTTTTCCCTGCGGGAAGGGAAACTGAAACAGCATTAATGTACGGCCTGGCTCTGCAATGCCTCGTGCCTGAGCCTGCTCTTTATAAACTCCCCGGGCGTTTTTCCGGTGATACTTTTAACACAGGTGTTCAGGTAAGCAGGGTGTACTGCCAGCTGATCTGCCAGCTGCTTTACTGTTTTCATGCGTAGTACCTGCCCCTGCATCACTTTAGCCACCTCTTCTTCCAGTAATTGCTGAAAACGTTCTGCCATTCGGGCGGCCTCCGAAGATGCTTTTAATTGTGCTGCCTGGTGATCATAGGCCCTGCCAGCTTCTATCAGCATAATGTGCAGGTATAACCGCAGCATCTCTGTGTTATATTGAAGGATATTATTGAATTCCTGGTGCAGTTTAATAAAAAGATCACGGAAGATAGCTGCCTGTGCCGGACCCAGGCGGAGTACCGGATCATTGAACAGCATATTATCCTGTAAGGTTTTGAGGTGCATTGCATTAAAAGCAAAGAAGGAAGGATTGAAGATGCAGTAATAACCTTCCTGTTCTGCCGTAGTATTCTTCCATGAAGTGATCTCCACCGGTTTCAGGAAAAGGAGGCAATCCGCAACAGCATGGAAGGGCTGCTCATGATAGTGAAACTGGCTGCGCCCTTTGGTGAGCAGCATTATCTTGTACAGATCGCTCCTGTTTGCCTCATACGCCTGGTTGCCGGGATATTCATCGAGCCGGAACACACTGAAATGTGCCGGTTCCGCAATTCTGATCTGCTCTGTATAAGAAAGCGGCAGGTTGTGGGAAGGCGGTAAATAGGTATTGCCTGATTCAGCTAATTGGTATAAAGCCACCATTTGGGATTTCATAATGACTAAAGATAATTAAATATACTTTGAATTTATATTATCTTGCAGGTGTACCCGAAAGAAAAGGAAGTGTAATATGACCAGCTGCAAACACATCCGGCAGGCTTTTTAAAAGCCTATCCTGCAAAGCGTCCCGGCGCTTTATATCATAACTTATTTATTGTAGTATCTAATTATTTTCCGCATGGATCTTAATTCAGCAAAGCTATGCCGTTACAACAACTGGGCTAACGGCAGGATGTTCATGCACCTGAAAGGTCTGCCGGACGGGCTGATCTTTCAACCGGTGCAGAGTGTATTCCCATCTGTCTTCGATACGCTGGTGCATATGTATATCGTTGATACAGGATGGTTTGAAGTGTTGGCCACACCGGATTACCAGCCTTCAAAAGAACGTATAGATAAACTGGTGGAAGCCACGAAAGGATGCAGCCTCGAAGAAATAGAGGCGCTGCTCGCAGGGGTGCAGGCTAAATACCTGGCCTTTGTGGAAACGCAGGACATGAACAGCACTGTCTTCTATTGGGGAATGGATTTCCGCTATGGAGATATTGTGCAGAATGTAGTGAACCATGGCACGTACCACCGCGGCAATATCACCGCCATGTTACGGCAATTGGGCCATACGGGTATTCAGCAGGATTACTCGCTGTACCTGTATACGTTTAAATGATAAAAGGCCCCCATTGTACCGGGGGCCTTTTTTATTTCTTTTGCAGGATGTACTGGCTGGGGCTTACGCCAAATTGTTTTATGAAGTTCTTCCCAAAGTGCGTTTGTGATTTGTAGCCCGTCATCATCGCCACTTCGTAGATCTTGTATTGCTGGGTGGATAATAGTTCCGCTGCTTTCTTCAGCCTTGTGATATTGATCAGTTCATGCGGGGTAAGATCGGATATTGCTTTGATCTTCCTGTATAAACTGATCCTGCTCATGTTCACGTATTTGCAGAGATGCTCCACATCCAGTTCTGTATTTTCTATCTCTTCCAGGATGCAGTTGTAGATCTTTTCCAGGAAAGCCTCATCCTCGCGGGTATGTGCAATGGTATTAATATGCACAAGCGGCGTATTGGCAAAATATTGCCGCACTTTATGCCGGTTGCTGAGCAGGTTAGCGATCTGTACCTTCAGGTAAGCAGGGGAGAAAGGTTTTTCAATATAGGCGTCTGCCCCGATCTCCAATCCCTCTATTTTTGATTGTAAGGTGTTTTTAGCCGTCAAAAGGATCACGGGTATATGACTGATCTCAAAGGCCGTCTTAATGCGTTTACAAAGCTCAAAACCATCCATTACGGGCATCATCACATCACTGATCACAAGGTCCACCATTTCTCCATGCAGTTTAGCTATAGCCTCTTCTCCGTTTTCTGCAGAAAGGATCGTGTATTCTGCCTGCAGGATCGAAGAAACGAATTCTATGATCTCTTCATTATCATCAACTAATAAAATAACAGGTTGCATAGCGTTTCTTTAGTGGTTTTCGGTAATGCCCGGGATAGTAAGTACAAATGTGTTCAGGCCATCGTTCCGGTCAGCCACATATAATTCTCCTTTATGCAGCGTAGTGAGGGAACGGCAAATGGATAACCCGATGCCCGTACCTTTCTGTTTCTCATTATTTTTCAGCCGTACAAAGGGTGCAAATATCTTTTCTTTCATTTCATCAGGGATCAGGTTACCGTCGTTGGAAACTTCCAGTGTGATCATGCCGTTTTCAACACCCCATAGCTGGATCTTTATGAGCTTATCGGCATATTTAACGGCATTGCTGAAAAGGTTACTGAAGATCTTGTTGAGGCCTTCTTCATCCGCAAAGGCAAACACCGCCTGGTCTGGTACGGTGAGCTGGTATTGCAGTTTCTTCTGTGCGGCGGGGATCTTAAAGTTCTCATAAGTATCCTCCAGTACCTCCGTGATATTCAGCCTGGAGAAATACAGGCTGAAGCCGGTGGATTCTGTCTGCCGGAAGTCCAGCAGCTGATTGGTGAGCTGCACCAGCCGGTTGGTGTTCCGTTCCATTACCTGCAGATGGTTCCTGTTGGCGATGATCTCCTCCGGGTTTTCAATCACCTGTTCCAATGGCCCTTTGATCAGTGTTAAAGGGGTATTGATCTCATGCGCTACATTCGTAAGGAAATCAACTTTAGCCTGGTAAAGCTCTTTCTCTTTTTTATGCTGCAGTTCTTCCAGCTTTCGCTTATGCTTCAGGGTCTGGCGGATATGGTAACGGTTGATGAAATAATAACAACCGGATACCAGGAGCAAGGCATAGAGGAGGTAAGCCCAGGAAGTTGCCCAGAAAGGCGGCTGGATCTCTATTTCAAGTTCGGCAGGATGCTCTCCCCGTTTATTGTTGTTGTCTGTGGTGGTGACCAGGAACTTGTACCTGCCCGGCTTCAGGTCTGTAAAATAAACAACCCTGTTAGTTTCCAGGTGGGTCCATTCTTTATCCAGCCCCTCCATCTTATAGGCGTAGGAGATGGTTTCCGGTGCCGTAAAGCTAAGCGCTGCAAAGTCTATACTAAAGGAAGCTTCATCATGGGGCAGTATCACCCGCTTTGCCAGCATGATCGCCTTTTTATCTTCCAGTGTAATGGCCTTGTTCTTTACATTAAACCCGGTGATATAAACAGGTGCAACGAAAGTATCTTTAATAAAGGTATCCGGGTTAAAACTGATCATCCCTTTTACACTGCCTATATACATCTTCCCGTTCTTATCCTTGTAACCGGAATTATAATTAAACTGGTCGTTCAGGATGCCGTTGATGCTCGTGAACACCTTTACCTCTTTAGTGGCAGGGTTCATGCACACCAGGCCTCTTGACGTGGTGATCCACATATTGCCACTATTATCCTGCAATACCCTGAAGATATAATCACTGGGTAATCCGTTGCGGGTGGTGTAACGGGAGAAGGTTTTTTTATCCGGGTTGAGCTTGCAAACACCCTGGCCTTCTGTGCTGGCCCAGATGTTCTGGTCCGCATCCACCATTACGCTATTCACACTATTACCGGCAAGGGAAGTAGAATCTTTTTCATCATACTGGTAATTCCCTTTTTGGCCGGTACGCGGATTATAATAAAATAAACCCCTGTCTGAAGTGGCTATCCATATAGTGCCTTCCTTGTCTTCCGCAATACTGCGTTTATTACTGAAGGGCACTTCATCTATGTTTGAGAAGTTATTGGCGGCCCTGTTGTATTTCACGAGATCACGGCCTGTGCCTACCAGTATATCACCTGTGCTTGTTTTAAAAAATGCTACAATGAAATTATTGGAGAAAGTGTTGGGCCCTGACTCAAAGTGATTGATCAGTTTGCCGCTGGGAATATCTATCACATCCACGCCTTTATCCCAGGTGCCTACCCATAGTTCATTGTCAATGGCCAGCAGTCCGTGCACATTGGTATGGGATATTTTGCCGGGTTTAAGATGGGTGATCTTACCGGTGGCCAGTTCTATTTTGCTCACCCCGTTATCTTCGGTACCCACCCAAAGGTTGCCGTACCTATCTTCGCAGATCTCCCTTACGGCATTACCGCCGATCGTATTATTACTATTGTCCGGGAAGTATTTCTGGAAGTAGGTGTATTGTTTGGGATAATAGTTCATACCACCAAAATAGGTGCCTGCCCATATGCCGCCTTCCTGGTCCCTGCGAAGGCAATACACGGCATTGTCCGTAATGGAATAAGGGTTGTTATATTCTTTGCGCAGGTTAGTGATCCGCTTTGTAAGCAGGTTGTAGATATAAATGCCGGATTCGGAAGCGATCCAGTATTCATCGCCGGTATTATGGATAATGTCCCGCACATAAAGACTAACATTATTAGGATTGCTGGTTACAACATCTTCATAGGTGTCCGTTTGCTCATCCAGTATTTTCAGCCCCTGTGCGGATGTGCCTATGAGGATCCTGCCATCATGAGCGGCGTACAGGGCATTGATGTCTCTTGTGCCTGCTTTGGGGGAATGCTTATAAACGTCATATTTCTTCAGTGCCCCTGTGGCAGGATCGAACCTGAACAGGTCTCCATTATATAAAGCGATCCAGAGGATATTACTGTTGGTGACATGGAACACGTCTACACTGTTCACATCTATCGGAGGGGTGTAATTCCGGGTGATATCCCGTGCATGATCATAGCGGTATAGTTTTCTCCCGCTGATATACCATAATATACCCCGGGCATCTGCGGTAAGCCTGGAAGCGGTGGGAGGGATGGCTGCCGTATCGTATTCAAAGCTTACGGTGGAGGCATTGTATTTCTGATAACCTCTGCCGGTACCCACCCACATCTGTCCTTTATTATCTTCCCGCAGGGTATACACGAAATTGCTGGCTATGCTGCTGGGATCAGTTTCCACATGGCGGAACACTTTCCATACATGCCCGTCAAAACGGTTCAGGCCGTCTTTTGTTCCCATCCATATAAAACCACGATGGTCCTGCAACACATTGAACACAGTGTTGTGAGAGAGACCATTCTCTACCTGGTAATGCCGGAAGTAATATTGCTGGGCCTTACTGTATTCGCTTGTCAGAAGAACGGCCAATAAGAATAACAGGTGCTTGAATTTCAACGTGGCTGATTTATTTGCGCTGCTCAAATATAATCTGTTGCGAACAATAATGTTACGTTTTGGCTAAAAAATGAAATAAATCGGCTAATGCTTCTGAAATGATTTTTATTTCTTTGAATAACGTTAATGAACTGATATATACACAAACCAGAATCCATGATAGAGAAAGGATTGGCTGGGTACTATCCTTTTGTATCATGCTAAGAAAAATCGATATCCACGTAATGAGGGATTAACAATGATTCCTGAAGTTTTAATCTGACTATTTGATGAGCGTTTCCACGAACGGCTTAACCGGAGGGCTATTGCTTCCGCTAATCACCAAAATCAGTTTCACTTATGAACAACACTACACACAAGGTTTTCCTCAACCCGCTTCGTAGCAGTATACTCTTGCTGTTACTGGTATTCTCTTCACCTGTTCTTGCACAGACCGGCCCGGTCAGGGTTTCGGGTACTGTAAAAGACAGCACAGGCAGTGCGCTGCCCAACGTAACCGTGTATGAAAAAGGGACACGGAACGGTACTTTATCTACGCCGGAAGGCAATTATACTTTGAATGTGAAAGCCGGGGCAGTACTGGTATTCACTATGGTTGGATTTAAGACACAGGAAATAGCAATAGGAGACAGAACAAATATCCAGGTTACATTAAACACATCCGCTACAGACCTTACGGATGTGGTGATAGTGGGATATGGCGCTACCAAGCGTAAATCCCTCACCAATGCCATCGCTACCATCTCTGCCGCAGACATTGGTAATGTGCGCGGTGGTTCAACTACCAGCTCCACATTGGCAGGTAAGGTCCCCGGTGTATCCTTCCGGATGCCGGATGGCCGCCCCGGCGCATCTGCCAATATACAGATCCGTAACCTGGGTAACCCTTTATATGTTATTGATGGCGTACAGCAGGATGCCGGTCAGTTCAACAATATCGCCGCTAACGATATTGAAAGCATTTCTTTCCTGAAAGACGCAGCCGCCGCGATCTACGGAGTACGTGCAGCAAACGGGGTAGTAGTGGTGCAAACAAAGAGAGGACGTGCCGGAACACGCAGTTCCATTAACCTGGATGCCAGTACCGGTATGCAGAACTGGACGCGCTTTATCAATCCACTGACTAATTCATATGATTACATGAGCCTTAAGGCAGAAGCGGAAATGAACAAGGTACTGCCCGTAGGCGCTAATCCCATTACCACCAATATTACTCCCGCAGAGCTGGAGAAATACAAGACCGGAACGGATTATGGCTATCAGAGCTTTAACTGGAGGGATTTTATCGTAAAAGGCAATGCGCCACTGAATGTATATAACCTCAACTTCACAGGAGGAACGGAAAACGTAACCTATTATGTTTCTGCTACGCGTACTTTCCAGAATTCCGTATTGGGAAGAGAATATAAATTTACCAGGACTAACATTCAATCCAATGTTTCCGCTAAAGTGGCCAACGGATTAAAGGTAGGCGCCAACGTGAATGGCAGGATAGAAACAAGGGAGAACCCCGGCGTACCAACAGGAGATGACTACTGGCAGGCGCGTTTTGCCATTATCCGGAACACTCCCCTGGAAAGACCTTATGCCAATGATAACCCCAACTACCTGAATGATATCAAACATAATGAAACCAACTGGGGATACCTCAATTATAAATATGCAGGCAGGTATAAAGAAGACTGGCGTGTAATGCAGATCAACCTGGATGGAGAATGGGATATACCGGGCATAAAAGGGCTTAAGCTTACAGGTTTGTATTCCTATTACCTGGCTGATCAGCTGCTTAATAACCACGAATACACCTATGACACGTATACTTATAATCCTGTTGATGAAAAGTATACAAGAACAGGGGGAAGTATTAATCCCTGGAGAGAGCGGAGGCAACGTAAAGTGATCAATCAGACTTCACAGATAAGACTGTCTTACGACCGCGATTTTGGAAAACACAGTATATCTGCCATGATCGTATCTGAACGTTTGCAGAGCCAGAACCTGGAAAACTGGATCCATGCAGTACCTACTTCCAACCTGTTGCCACTGATCTATTTTGCCACATCGGATACTTATACTGATATTGACACAAGGCAGGCCAGAACTGGTATTGCCGCCAGGATAAACTATAATTACGGGAACAAATATTTCCTGGAAGGTATCATGCGCAGAGATGCTTCCTATCTCTTTGCACCTGGTTACCGGATCGGTTATTTCCCCAGTGTGTCTGCTGGTTGGAGGATCACAGAAGAGCCTTTCGCGAAAAACCTGCTCGGCAATAGTAAAGTGCTTTCAGACCTGAAGTTCCGTGGTTCTTACGGAATATTGGGGGATGATGGCGATGCACTTGGCCTGGCTGCCTTTTCATATGTAGGAGGGTATAACTACAACGTAGGTATGTCCATATTAGACGGTGTACCTGTGATCGGGGCTGAGGACAGGGGAGTGCCCTTTACCAATATTACCTGGCTGAAAAGCTCCATGTTTGACGTGGGGTTTGATTTCAGCTTGTTTAATGGTAAGCTTTCCGGTACCTATGATTACTTCTACAGGAAACGCACCGGGTTACGTGATACAAAAATAGACCGGCTGATACCATCAGAGCTTGGTTATAGCCTGCCAAATGAAAACCTCAACAGCGATGCCCGTTTTGGACATGAATTTTCTCTCGGGTATAACGGAAATGCAGGCGAAGTGAAATACAGGTTAGGCGGTAACATTTCTTATTCCCGCGAAAGGTTCCTCACCGCTTACAGGCGTGTTTTCTTTAACTCCGTAGATCAATATTACACTTCTGACCTGAACCGGTTACGGGGTTTTGTATTTGGATTTGAAAACATCGGGCAGTTCACTTCCCAGGAGCAGATCAATAGTTATCCTGTGAATATCGACGGGCAGGGCAACAGAACATTACTGCCCGGAGACCTGATCTTTAAAGATATAGATGGCGATGGCAGGATCACAGACAATGACCGGCGCCCGATAGGATGGGCTACCGGCTCACAACCGAATGTCAGCATTGGCCTTCAGTTTGGGGCCAGCTGGAAAGGATTTGATTTCACAGCTGATTTCTCCGGCGCTACACAATACACCTGGTTCCAGGAAAATGAGCTGAAGAACCCGTTTCAGAATGATGGCAACGTGAGCAAGATATTTTTAGACCGCTGGCACCGTGCAGATCCGTTTGACCGGAACAGCGCCTGGATACCGGGTAAATATCCCGCCATCCGTTACAACGAAGGCGGTCACAGCAATACCCGCCCATCTTCTTTCTGGGCGCATAATATCACTTATATAAGGGCAAGGACAATAGAGCTGGGGTACACGATCCCTGTTTCGCTGGTGAGCCGTGCAAAGATGCAAAGAGCACGTTTCTATGTGAACACCTTCAACCTGTTCTCAATAGACAATGTTAAGGAATACGATATTGATCCGGAGGTGAATGATACGAACGGGCTGCAATACCCGCAGAATAAAGTGATCAACTTCGGCGTGAACCTGTCCTTTTAACGAAAACTTATTACTATCATCATGAGAAAGATATTATCCGTTACGATACTCACCGCCACCCTGCTGGGTTCAGGCGGCTGCAAAAAGGAAAGCGAATTCCTGAATGTACTGCCAACATCTATCCTCAGTAATGAGCAGGCTTTTTCTGATCCGGCAATTGTATTGTCTATCCTGGCTAACCTGTATAACCGCCAGCTGGATATTGCCACCATTAAAAATTGGGTAACAATGGCTGATTTCGGGGAAGCCTTCCCCTCAGCCAATGGGAATAAAAATATTGTTGAACGTACTGACTGGGGATATGGGGATTGGTCTAATTGGGATTATGGTTACATCCGCCAGCTGAACCTTTTCATTGAAAGATGTAATGCCGCAACAGCCTTGTCTGAAGCAAACAAAAAACGTTTCCTGGCAGAGGCCCGTTTCCTGCGTGCATATCATTATTTTGAAATGACAAAGAGAATGGGTGGTGTTCCGCTGATCCTGGAATCCATGCAATATGACTATAAGGGTGATGCTACCTATTTGCAACATCCGCGCGCCAAAGAATCAGAGATGTACGATTTTGTGATCAGTGAAGCGGAGGCTATCAAAGCAGACCTGCCTGCAGATGTAAATGTAAAATCAAGGGCCTCAAGAGGAGCCGCACTTGCCATGCTTACACGTGCTGCATTATATGCCGGCTCTATCGCCAGGTATAATGTAAATACGCCGCAACTGAGCTTGCCTGGCGGAGAAGTAGGGATCCCTGCTGAACAGGCCAATGCCTATTATACCAAAGCATTGCAGGCCGCCCAGGAACTGATGGGAGGAACTGCAGGGGCTTATGGCCTGTATCAAAAGAAACAGGACCTCGGAGAGAATTTTGCCTCCATCTTCTTTGATAAAGGTAATAACCCCGAAACGATCTTTATGGAAGACTTCAAGCTGAAGAGCGGAAAGGTACATGGCTTTACAACTGCCAACCAGCCAAGGTTTGGCGCGGAAGAAGAGGAAGGCGGCCGTACCAATCCATCCCTGAACCTCGTGCATTCCTTCGAAAAGCTGGATAATACATTTGGCCCACTGCTGGTAACCGATGCCGGAGGTAATCCTATCTATTACACCAACCAGCAGGACATCTTTGCCGGCCGTGATGCCCGCCTGGCGGGAACTGTAATGCTGCCCGGCACCAGCTTTAAAGGCAGGGCAGTAGATATCTGGGCCGGTTATATCCTGGCAGACGGCAGTATTGTTACCGGCGATCAGCGGGGCCAGTTCAAAACCTTGCCTGGCACTACAACACCTGTGCAGGTAATAGGGTACGACGGGCCTATCAATGGTATGGAGTTTACCGCACAATCCGGTTTCTATATCCGCAAATATATTGATCCGGCCATCGGTTCCGGTTCCAGGGGAACGGGCAGTGAAGTGCCATTTGTGCGTTACCGTTATGCAGAAGTATTGCTGAACGCTGCAGAAGCAGCTTTTGAGCTGGGGCAAACAGGTATTGCTGCCGGTTATATGAACCAGGTGCGCGCACGTGCAGGCCTCATTATTCCCCTGGCAGCAGGAGATATCACGCTGGCACGGATCATGCATGAACGCCGCGCAGAGCTGGCTTTTGAAGGGCATATACTATTCGATAATAAACGCTGGAGAAAGGCACACATTATCTGGGACGGCCAGGCAATGTCCCAGGCAGATCTGCTCAATAATATTGGTACCGCCATGCAAAGAAATACGCAGCCCTGGTCTTTATGGTCCTATAAGCTGCACAATCCGGGCAATCCCAATCATGGCAAATGGGTATACAGGATGCAAAGATCGCCGGTGGTGACCGGTGCAAACCGCTTCCGCTTTGGTAATTACTATTCTAACATTAACAACGACATCCTGTCCAACAATCCCAAGATTGCCAGGCAGCCGAACCAGGACTAAACCGTAAAAAGCAACATCATGAAAATCATCATAGCCATACTCAGTTTTTCTCTTTTTCTATGCGCCTGCGACAAGGATAATTACGATCCTCCAACCGCCCTGTTAAGCGGAAAGCTTGTATACCAGGGAGAGGCGATTAACGTGGAATTTAACCAGGTACCTTACCAGCTCTACCAGTTCGGTTTTGGTAAAACAGGCGCTGTAAGTAATACCTCCTTTACACAGGAAGGTACTTACTCCGTGCTGTTGTTCAATGGTACTTACAAGCTCCTGATCCCTAACGGGCAGGGGCCCTTCCTCTGGAAAAAATTACCTAACGGCGCACCCGATTCCATTACGGTGACGATGAATGGCAGTCAGCAGCTGGACCTGGAAGTAATGCCGTATTACATGATCAGAACACCACAGATCACGGCGGCGGGTAACAATGTTACAGCTACTTTCAAAATAGAAAAGGTGATTACAGACGCTAATGCAAGGAACATAGAACGCGTGAACCTTTATCTCAACAAAACAACTTTTGTATCCGGTAACGGTAACTACAATGTGGCGAATGTGAGCAGAACAGGCGCGAACATTACTGATCCCAACAATGTGTCTTTAACTGTTGCCATTCCGGCAATTGTACCTGCACAGAATTATATTTTCGCCCGCATCGGTCTGAAGGTGGCCGGTGTGGAAGACATGATCTTTTCACCCGTTGTTAAGCTAACACTGTAATACAACAAGCGCATTATCTCCCCGGAGGTAATGCGCTATATTTTAATTGACTATAAATTAAAGACGGAACGAATGAAAAAACAGTTTATGTTATTGTTGGTACTGGTGGCAAGCTTAAAAGCCTCAGCTCAAAAATGGACAAAAGAAAAAGCAAACGCATGGTACAGTAAAGTAGCCTGGGGCGCAGGTGCAGACTTCCTGCCCGCCACTGCTATCAATCAGCTGGAGATGTGGCAGAAAGAATCATTTGACCCTGCTACCATTAACCGTGACCTTGGTTATGCAGCAGGGATAGGTATGACCTATATGCGGGTATACCTGCATCACCTTGCCTGGGAAACAGACAAGGAAGGATTTAAAGACCGCATGAAGCAATACCTCGCTATTGCGGACAAACACAAGATCAAAACCATCTTTGTATTCTTTGATGATTGCTGGAATGATACCTACAAAGCAGGTACACAGCCAGCTCCAAAACCGGGGATCCACAATTCAGGATGGGTACAGGACCCCGGCGTAGTACAGGTAGATCACGCTTTGCTGGAAGCATACGTGAAAGATATACTCACTACTTTCAAAAAGGATAAGCGCATTTTATTGTGGGACCTGTACAATGAACCCGGTAATTCAAAATACGGCAATAAGAGCATGCCCCTGTTGCAAAAAGTGTTCAGCTGGGGTTGGGCAGTACGGCCTGATCAACCGCTCTCTGCAGGTGTATGGAAATTTGATCTGAAAGAACTGAGCCAATACCAATTAGACAATTCAGATGTGATCACTTACCACGATTACCAGACCGATAAAAAACATTTTAAAGTGATTGATTCTATACTGGTGCCAAGAGGCCTGCCGATCATCTGTACGGAATACATGGCCAGAACAAACGACAGCCGCTTTGAGAACATCCTGCCGGAGCTGAAAAAGAGAAAGATCATTGCTATCAACTGGGGGCTTGTAGCTGGTAAATCAAATACTATTTATGCATGGAACACACCCATCAAAGATGGCAGTGAACCGCCGGTTTGGTTCCATGATATCTTCCGCCAGGACGGTACACCTTATAAGCCCGAGGAAACGGCGTTAATCAAATCACTAACCACGGGGAAATGAACGATAACAAGAAACTATTCTGGGGTTGTTTTACCGTATTAGTAGCTTCTGCATTTGGCTTTGTATTCCGCTCCTTTCTGATGGACGGGTGGGGGATACAGTTCGGGCTCAGTAAAACACAACAGGGGGAGATCTTTGGTGTGAGCTTCTGGCCTTTCGGTATCAGCATTGTATTGTTTAGCCTGATCATAGATAAGGTAGGATACAAAAGCGCCATGATCTTTGCTTTTGCCTGCCATTGTGCTTCCGTAATACTCACCATCCTGGCTGATGGTTACTGGATGTTATACATCGGTACGCTGCTTTTTGCATTAGGCAACGGCGCCGCTGAAGCTGTGGTGAACCCGGTTGTGGCCACCATGTATCCTAATGAAAAAACCAAGTGGCTCAACATCCTGCATGCCGGCTGGCCCGCAGGAATGGTACTCGCCGGTTTGTCCGGCATCTTTATGATGCATTATACTTTCCCCTGGGAAGCCATTATCGGAGTTATCCTCCTGCCTGTATTGGTATATGGTTTCCTCATCTTCAAACGGCAGTTCCCTGTAAGTGAACGGGTGGAAGCAGGGGTAAGCTATCTTGACATGGTGAAGGAAGTAGGCATTGCGGGGATCTTTATTATCGTATCGCTCTGCACCTTCCAGGCAGGCAGCCTGCTGGAATGGTCGCTTACAGGTAAGATTGTGATCACACTGGCCATCACGGGCATACTGGCCTTTTTCGTAAGATCATTGGGGCGCCCGATGTTCATTCTCCTGTTACTGATCATGATCCTGCTGGCCACCACAGAACTGGGAACAGACAGCTGGATCACAGACCTGATGACGCCTGAAATGGCGAAGGTGGGTTTGAAAGGAGGATGGGTGCTGATCTATACTTCCCTGATCATGGCCATACTAAGGTTTTATTCAGGGCCCTTTGTACATCGTTTTTCTCCATTGGGTTTGCTGGCCGTTAGTGCATGCATCGCATGCATTGGCTTACAGTTCCTTTCTTATTCAACAGGTATGCTCATCATTGTTGCCGCTACGGTATATGCGCTGGGCAAAACATTCCTCTGGGGTACCATGCTGGGCGTGGTAGCAGAACAATTCCCCAAAGGCGGCGTACTCACCCTGAATTTTACAGGAGCTGTAGGGCAGGTAGGCGTTGGTGTGATCGGCGCGGTGATCCTGGGATTTGTGCAGGATAAACAACTGGATGCCAACCTGGCCATGTACGATCAAAAGAACAGCACCGCTTTGCACAGCACCTACGTTACAGAGCAAAAGACCAGTTTATTCGGTATCTATAAAGTGATAGATCCTGTGAGGATCCTGGATGCTTCTCCTGAAACACTGCGAACCATTAAGGACGTAAAGGAAGAGGCAAAGAAGGACGCACTGAGAACAGTGTCCCTGTTCCCGGTGATCATGCTGGCCGGATATGTTTTTATGATCCTTTGGTTCAGATCAAAGGGCGGATATAAGGCGGTGCTATTGCGACCGGTAAATAAGTAAAATAAACGACATGAAGAAAGTAATTGTTTTATTGATCACAGGATTGTTATGCGCTTTTTCCAGGGACGAAGGAAGGAGAGCGGAGGTGTTATTCTTTGGAAAGGAGAATAAAACCCAGCATGCATCCTGGCTGGCCACCAAGTTATTCAGGAGCGGGATCAATCTCACTTATGCTGAAAAACTGGATAACCTGGAGCAGTACGACGGGCTGATCATTAATGCACCCTTAACACCTGTGCAGGAACAGAAAGTGAAGGCTTTTGTAGAAAGCGGCAAAGGACTGGTACTACTGGACGTTGCAGGTAAAAGTTACAAAGGCCGCGTATTCCGCAAGGGCAAAACAGCAGAAAGTGACTGGAAAACCAACGCTTTCCTCAACACCATGCGCGACAGCATCCTCTGGACGCTGGGAGACGGCGTAAAGCAAAAGATCCTTGCTGCAAATATTCCGGACGTGGATATCTATAACTCCGATACTATTTCGGATTATACCCAAAGATACCTCGTTCCCAAAATGCAGGAAGCCCTGCAGCCCGCACAATCCAATAAGCTCACACAAGTGCCCGCCGGTTTTGAGATACAGCTGTTTGCACAGGAACCGGATATCACCAAACCCATTGCCATGGCATGGGATGAAAGAGGCCGCCTGTGGATCGTTGAAACAGTTGACTATCCGAATGCATTTACGGAAGTAGACAGTGTGGCAAATGACCGCATCAAGATCTGTGAAGATACGGATGGAGACGGCAAAGCAGATAAGTTCACCATCTTTGCGGACAGCCTGAACATCCCCACCAGCATCACTTTTGCAAATGGTGGTGTGATCCTCGCCATGGCTCCTGATTTCTTATTCCTGAAAGATACCGATGGAGATGATAAAGCAGATGTGCGTACAATCATGTTCACCGGCTGGGCCAAACAGGATACGCATTCCGGCCCGTCCAACCTCCAGTACGGTTTTGATAACAAGATCTGGGGCGTGGTAGGCTACTCCGGTTTCAATGGTATCATTGATGGTAAACCGCAACGTTTTCCGCAAGGTGTGTATCATTTTAAATCAGACGGAACAGACTTTGAGTTCCTGGGCCGCACTTCCAATAACACCTGGGGGCTGGGTATCTCTGAAGACAACAACGTATTTATTTCCACGGCGAATAACACGCACAGCGCATACTATTCACTCCCTTCCTGGCATATGCTCAGAAAGGTAGCCGGGCAACCATCCGTTGATCCTGTTCAGAAAATAGACGGGCATTATGATGTGCATGCCATGACGCCAAACCTTCGCCAGGTGGATGTGATGGGAGGTTTTACCTCTGCCACGGGACATCACCTGTATACCGCACGCAACTTTCCTAAAGAATACTGGAACCGGATTGCCTTTATCTGCGAACCAACCGTTCGCCTGGTACACCAGGCAATTATAGAGCCTGATGGAGCAGGGTTCAAAGAGAAAGATGGCTGGAACCTTTTAGCCAGTTCTGATGAATGGTTTGCGCCTGTACAGGCACAGGTAGGGCCTGATGGTGCAGTATGGATAGCAGACTGGTACAATTTCATCATTCAGCATAATGTGTTTGTAAAAGAGCAGGCTCCACGGGAAACCGTATTGCCTTTCACAGATCAGCCACATGGTAAAGGCAACGCTTTCGAGAGCAACCTGCGTGATTCTGTACACGGGAGGATCTACAGGATCGTACATAAAGATGCAAAGCCCTACAAGCCCCTGAAGCTGTCCACACAGGATGTACCCGGGCTTGTAGCTGCGCTGACCAATGATAACATGTTCTGGCGCATGCACGCACAACGCCTGCTGGTGGAATCAAAGGCCACCAGCGCCATCCCTTCCCTGTATAAGATCATCAATGATCTGAAGGTGGATGAAGCAGGGCTGAACAGTCCCGCAGTGCATGCCTTATGGACCTTACAGGGCCTGGGAGAACTGAACGCCGCTTCCCTGGCTGTAGTGAACAAAGCCCTTAAACATCCTGCCGCCGGCGTACGTAAAGCTGCGCTGGAAGTATTGCCACACAATAATAAAAGCATCGCCGCCATTTCTCAAAGCGGCGTGCTGAACGACCGGAACCTGCAAACAAGGCTTGCTGCATTCCGCGCCCTGGCAGATTACCCGGCTTCTCCGCAGATCGGTGCCCTCCTGTATAAAGCTTCGCAGCTGGCACAGAACAGGAAAGATCCCTGGCTGGCCCGCGCGCTTTTTGCAGCAGTGATCACACACGAACAGGGATTTGTTGCAGTGGCAGACCCTGCTTCGCCCTACGTTAAAGCATTGCAGCAGGCTACCTATACATTGGAGCGCAATGGCATGCCCTTAACAGTAGATGTGTCCGGGAAAGAGATCACTATTGAAGCATTGCTCAACAAAAGAGAGAGCCGCGGACTGGAAGGGCCCATCGTTGCTCATGGTGACAAACAAAATGGCTATGCTTTATTTGTTTCGCAGGATAAGCTTACCATGGTGGTGAACCAGAAAGGTGTTGCTTACATGGCAACTACTACTGAACCGCTTCCTGATAAAATGGAAATAAAAGCACAGCTGCTGAAAACAGGGCAGATCCGTATTGCCCTTAATGATACCGTTGCTGCTACCGGCAAAGCCCCCGGTTTATTTACAGCCCCTTTTACCGCAGCTGTACGCACGGGTGAAGATATGCAGGAACAGCAACGGGTGGCAGAATATGCCGGCAGGCTGAGAGGTGATCTCCGCAATGTCACCCTGTCTGTAAATAAGTCAGGTAACGAAGGTGCTGCTGCAGCCATTCCTTCTGTTGTAATAGATCTGAAAGTGGTAAAGGACATTATGCAGTATGATAAAAAACGCATTACCGTAAAAGCCGGGCAGCAGGTAACCATCCGCCTTGAAAACCCGGATGGCATGCAGCATAACCTGCTCATCATTAAACCCGGTACGCTGCCAATTGTTGGCGCTGCAGCAGATGCCATGGTGAGGGATCCCAAAGCATCCCAAATGCAATATGTGCCCAAAGTGCCGCAGGTATTGCATGCCACCAGGTTATTAAATCCCGGAGAAACCGTGAGCCTGAAGTTCACCGCACCCAATACGCCGGGAGAATATCCTTTCGTATGTACGTTCCCGGGACATTGGAGAGGTATGAATGGTATTATGATCGTAACTAAATAAACACCCTTCTTTTATGAAACTATTGAAACTCGTTACATTATTGCTGCTGCTTGGCAGCGCTTCATTTGCCCAGATCCGCGTATTGATCGTAGGGGGAGGAAGCTCTCATGATTATGATCGCTGGTATAAAGGCGCTGACGCGGCTACGCTGGAACGCGACGGACTTGCAACGGTTACTTATACTGATAAACCGGACGAGATCCTCCCACAGCTGAAGGACATCGATGTGCTTTTCCTCTGCAACAACCAGCCACTGAAAGATACCCTGCTTCGCAAAGGCATCTTTGATTTTGTGAATGCAGGAAAAGGACTGATCCTCGCACATGCCGCTATATGGTATAACTGGCAGGACTGGCCGATGTATAACTTCAAACTGGTAAGTGGCGGCAGCCGCGGACATGCCAGGTATGGAGAGTTCACGGTGAATATCAAGGATGCAAAACATCCTGTAACGAAAGGCGCGGGCAAAAAAATTACATTAAAAGATGAGCGCTACTATTATATACCGGATCCCGCAGGACCGGGCATTAAAGTATTGGCGGCTACAGAACCGGATGCGGAAGGAAAGGTATTCCCTTCTTTGTTCGTAGTAAAACACCCCAAGGCGCGCATAGTAGGTTTTGCTTTAGGGCATGATGCCGCATCACATGAATTACCGGCGTACCAGGCTATTATAAGGAACGCCGTTAAATGGACCGCTAAAAAATAATCTCTAATAATAAATCAGCATTGCAATGAAACAGATCACTGTAGTTATCGTAGGCATGGGCTTTGGAAAGGAATTTATACCTATCTATCAACGTCATCCTGCCATTAAAAGAGTAGGCATTTGTACGCGTAACCGTAAAACGCTGGATGAGCTGAAGGCTAAATTCAACCTCGATGAAGATTTGTTATTTACAAACTATGAGGATGTTCCTAAACGGGAAGATGTAGACGCCATCCACATTGTAACCCCTGTTCCGGAACATGCAAAGATGACGCTGGCTTCCCTGAATGCCGGCAAACATACCGCCTGTACCATTCCCATGGCTATGACGGTGGAAGATTGTGCCGCCATTGTAGCAGCCAAAAGAAAGGCAAACAAAGTGTATATGATGATGGAAACAGCACTGTATACCCGCGAATTCCTGTATGGGCTGCACCTCGCAGAAACCGGGCAATTAGGCCGTATCCAGTTTGTACGCGGCTCACATATCCAGGACATGAGCATGGACGGGTGGGATGAATACTGGAAAGGATTCCCGCCGATGCTGAATGGCACACACGCTATCTCTCCTTTACTGCGCATCAATAATACCAAAGCAGAGTCCGTGGTTTGCCATGGCTCCGGCAGATTGAGTGAAGATCTCGCCAAAAGGTACAATGCACCTTTTGCGGTAGAAACAGCCACTTTCACTTTAAAGAACTCAGACGTGGTGGCAGAAGCTACCCGTTCTCTTTTTGATGTGGTGCGCCAGTACCGGGAGAGCTATGATGTATATGGTACTAAAATGTCCTTCGAATGGGAACAGCTGCAGGATGAAGAACATGTAATTTTTGATGGCGGAGAGAACGCCCGCCGGATCAATGTACCCGATACAGATGCTATGCTGATACCGGAAATAGCACACTTCACCAAACGGGAAAAGATAGATGATCCCAATCACGTATCCTTCTTACAGGGTGCCGGCCATGGCGGATCGCATCCGCACCTGGTACAGGAGTTCCTGGCGGCTATAGTGGAAGGAAGGGATTCTGCCGTTGATGCCCATATCGCAGCAAATTATACCTGTGCTGGTATCTGCGCACATGAGTCTGCTATGAATAACGGTAAACGCATCAATATTCCTGATTTTGAAAAATAAGCCTATGCAGTTTGGTGCAAGCACATTTATATGGGTTTCCCCGTTTTCTACTGCTTCTTTTTACCTGTTGCCAAAGATCAAAGATGCCGGTTATGATATCATTGAGGTAGCGGTAGAAGATGCAGGGATCATAGACTGGGATGAATTGATCATAAGGGCAAAGGACCTTGGCCTGAAGATCACTGTTAGTGGTGCTTTTGGAGAGGACAGGGACATCTCCGGTACAGATTCCCGCGTCCGCTACCAGGGCCTCCGGTATATTTCAGATTGTATTGCCATAGCAGCCAAAGTAGGCAGCCCCGTGTTTAGCGGGCCTGTTTATTCAGCTGTGGGCAAAACAAGGATCGTTTCCCCGGAGCAAAAAAAGCAGGAAAGGGAATGGTGCATCGAGGGCTTAAAAGCGTCCGCCAAAGTAGCCGCAGATCATGGTGTGGTGATTGGCCTGGAACCACTCAACCGCTTTGAAACGGATATGATCAATACCGTGGACCAGGCGCTGGAACTGGTGAAAGAAGTGAATGATCCGCACCTGCAGATCTCGCTGGATACTTTTCATGCAAACATTGAAGAAAAGAATATACCCGCCGCTATCAGAAGGATAGGCAAAGACCTGCTTTGCCATATCCAGGGAAATGAAAGCGACCGGGGTACGCCGGGTACCGGTCATCTTGACTGGGCCGGCATCAAAGAAGCGCTGGTGGAAATAGGGTATGATGGTGCTATGGTGCTGGAAACATTCGGCGCCCCCTCCGCTGCCCTTGCAAAAGCAGCCTGCATCTGGCGGCCTCTGGCCAATAGTGCAGACGAGCTGGCGATTGAAGGCGCGAAGTTTTACAGAGCAATGTATTCGTGAATCAATAGTCAATTAGAATGAAAAAAGCCTCCGGTTCCCCGGAGGCTTTTCTAATAAGTTATCGGCGTCAACACATTACCAGCCACCGCCGCCACCGCCTCCGCCACCACCACCGGATGATCCGCCGCCGCTGCTGCCGGAACTCCAGCTGGAGCTTCCGCTGCTGCTGCCTGAACTGCCGGAAGAAGGAGGAGTGGGGTCTATCTGCGCAACTGCTACAGAAGAAACAAATGCGCTGGAGAACCTGTTGTAATTGTGGATCTCGCTACCGGCATACCATTCCGGGGTATAGTTCGCCTGTGCCAGTACATCTTTGAATTTTTCTCCCCATTCATTATCCAGTCCCAATGCAATGGCATAAGGCAATAATCTTTCAAACAGTTCCGGTGTTTTTTTCGGAGGTGTAAGCATATCCAGCCTGTTTTCCTCAGCTGTTTCCATATACATCTTAAACCCTTCGATAGCAGCTGATTTTTCCGCACCCAAAGGAGTAGGGGCTTTGATGAGGTAGATGTAAACAATGTATCCCGCTACTATAAGCCCTAAGAACACAAGCGAGAAGATAGAAAATCCCTTCAGGAACTGTGCCAGGAAGATCAGGGGAACTACCAGGAATAAACTGCCGCCTAACAAAAAAGCATAGGCACTGCAACCTTCCTTTATCGTTCTCACACCTGTAAAGAACAGTATACTGCCAACAGCAAGGAAAGGCACCAGGAAAAGCACGGGAAATGCATCTTCTCCATTGGTGAGGAACAGGTACAATACCAGGATGGCCAGCAGCATCAGCCCGCCGTATACCACGAATTTGATGTTAGGCCGGTAGTAGGATTTAATGTCGAACTGCCCGGTAAGGGATTTGGAAAATTCAGCCCGTGCTGCAGAAAACTTCGTATGGTTCTTATCGTCTACTTTAATATTCTCTTTATCACGCAACAGCGCCTTATAGATCTTTTGCTCTTCTACCGGTAATATGCCAGGCGCTGTTTTTCCTTTTTCGATCACATAATCCTCTTTGCCTTCATCTTTGATGCGGATCGCTTTTTTTACAGCCATATCTACCAGGGCTGCCGTAAATCCCCTGTTACCGTTCTGCCGGGTATAGAGGTAAGCGATCGCCGCAGGAGAGAGACCGTCTGGCGGTTCGAATGTTGGTACTACCACAGGTTTACGCGGGTCTATACCATATCTGCGCCAGGTGTAAAAGAAGAAACCGAACAGGATGGCCAGTAAGGGTATTTCTTTGTAGTTATTGAGAAAGCCCAGGATCCGCTCACCGGTAGTGGGTGGAGGAGGTCTTTTTACAAATCCTGTGGGGAAAGCTACCGCAATGGTGAAACCCTCTCCCGGATTGAGTTCCTGGTTGCAGATGAAGGTAGGCCTTTCGTGTTTGTCGTATTGTACGGAACAGTTTGCTGCTTTAGAACCAAAAGGGCCGGTATAACAGGCCGTGCGTTTGACACTGCTGCCATAAGGCAATTCTACAATTGCCGAAGCTTTGAGAATGGGCAGGCTCCAGTCGTTCCCCGTTACATTCCAATAGAGTTCATCATAATCCTCAAAGAACCCGATGTGCCCCATCGTTTCATAACGGATAGTATATTCATATACACCGGGTTGCAGGTCCACATCTTTATCACCGATCCTGATCTTTGTATTTTCGCCTTCATCTAAAGTAACATAAGGCTCCTGCTCACCATTTTTGGTGACCTCATTCACGGTAATGTCTACCCGTTTTTTATGACCATACACATCTTTCCGGTAAACGGGGATGGTTCTGAAAATGCCTTTCCTGATCTGGTCTCCGGCAGCATATACTTTGATGTATTCGGTGATCGTAATGAGACCGGACCCGTCGATAACAATTCTGGCATCGAAAGAAAGGATGCCCTCTGCATGATATTCCTCCTGTGTCTGCGCAAAAACAGTGGCAACAAGCATTGCCAGGAATAAAAACAATTTCTTCATAAGCAGGTTATTGGAAAGAAATATTGGGTCTTTCCCGGTGGGCGTTATCTTCTATCTCAAAGAATTCACTTTTCTCAAATTTGAACATGCCGGCAACGATGTTAGAAGGAAAACTTTCTACTAAGATGTTATTCTCCCTTACCGTGCCATTGTAATAGCGGCGTGCAGACTCCAGGTTATTTTCTATGGCAGATAGCTCCACCTGTAATTGCCGGAAGTTCTCATTGGCTTTCAGGTCTGGGTAATTCTCTGCTACAGCAAACAAGGAACCCAGTGCCCGGGTAAGCCCGCTTTCTGCCTGTGCTTTTTCAGCGGTGGAACCTGCGTTCATGGAAGCGGTACGGTAACGTGTTACTTCTTCCAGGGTACTCTTTTCATGTGCAGCATATCCTTTTACGGTTTCCACCAGGTTGGGCAGCAGGTCGTACCTTTTTTTCAGGCTCACGTCAATGCCGCTCCAGGCTTCCTTTACAAGCGTTCTTTTACTAACCAGCTTATTGTACAGGGATACCGCCCATAACCCGATAATAACGACGACGGCCAGTATAACAATAGATGAAGTACCCATAATGATAATTTACCGGGAAATTAATCGAAATATTTGATTCGTGGTACCCGAATTCATTTCCCTACATTTGTGCATCGTATGTCATTATTCATCACATCACTTAATTCAGGCAGTAACGGAAACTGTTATTATGTCGGCAACGACAAGGAGGCCGTGCTGATCGATGCAGGTATATCCTGCCGCGAAACGGAAAGGCGCATGCAGCGGCTGGGGCTTTCCATGGAAAAGGTGAAGGCGGTATTTATTTCACACGAACATATAGACCACATCCGCGGTGTGACCGTGCTTTCCAATAAGTACCAGCTGCCGGTTTACATCACTTCTGATACCTTGAAACATGGCGGCCTGCAATTAAAGGACCACCTGGTTTTACCTTTTAGTATACAGGAGCCCGTTAATATAGGAAAACTCAGTGTGAAGGCATTTGCCAAAGAACATGATGCCGCAGAACCACATAGCTTTACCATCACACAGGAAGCCGTTACTGTAGGTGTATTCACAGATATCGGCATACCCTGTAATAATCTTGTACATCATTTCCAGCAATGCCATGCTGCTTTCCTGGAAGCAAATTATGATGAGACCATGTTGGAGAAAGGCAGGTATCCTGTTTTTCTGAAGAACCGGATCCGCGGGGGCAAAGGCCACTTGTCCAACACACAGGCCCTGACGCTTTTTACCAACTGCCGCCCTGCATTTATGAGCCACCTGTTATTGTCCCATCTTTCCAGGGACAATAATGATCCGCAGCTGGTGCAGTCTTTGTTTGATCAGCATGCAGATGGTACACAGATCATCGTGGCTTCCCGCTACCAGGAAACGGCGGTATACCATGTTACGGGGGCTCCGGTGGAAAGGTCGGTGCCTGTTGCCAGTAGTGTACCTGTTGCCAACAGGGTAGAAAGCCTGAAAAAGGCCCTTCCTGAATCCGGTACTAACCGCAGCCGCCGATCCGCATCCAGGAATGGTGGTATTTCACAATTAGAATTATTTCACTAATTTAGTCCCTCAAACAGGAAATGGTGTCTTCCTGACCCAACCGCTTCTCCGAAGCTAATGGCGCCTACAAATTAACACTGGCCCCCAGCTGGTTTAAATTTATTTGTAGGTATGAAAAGATCCTTTGAACATTTCTTCATCGCACGTCATCTGCTGTACTGGACCGTACTGGCTATTCCCGTATCCATCGTGGCCGGCTCGCTGGTAGCTTTATTCCTCTGGCTGCTGGACCTTGTTACCCGGTTCCGCTGGGAGCATGAGTGGCTGCTTTATCTATTACCACCCGCAGGGGTCGTTATTCATTTCCTCTATAAGTTATGGGGGAAAAATGCGGAAGCAGGGAATAACCTGATTATGGAAGAGATCCATGAACCAGGTGGTGGCGTACCTGCCCGGATGGCACCCTTAGTACTTATCACCACATTGATCACGCATTTATTCGGAGGTTCTGCAGGAAGGGAAGGAACTGCGGTACAGATCGGTGGCAGCATGGCGCAGTTATTAGGCAAATGGTTCCGTCTTTCCAAAGAAGATATCCGCATCATACTGATGATGGGTATTGCCGCAGGCTTCGGAGCTGTATTTGGTACACCGCTTACCGGTGCCATCTTTGCGCTGGAAGTGATCGCTATCGGAAGGATCAAATACAATGCACTGGTTCCCTGCCTCATAGCCAGTTTGTTTGCAGATATTGTTTGCAGTGCCTGGGGCATTCATCATACGGCATACCATATCAATCTCACAACACTTAGTCGTTTTGATTATTTATTGATAGCAAAAGTGATCCTGGCAGGTGTAGCCTTTGGACTGGCAGGGTCCTTATTTGCAGCAGCCTCTCATGGTGTGAAAGCATTGGCGAACCGCGCCATTAAGCACTATAAATGGATGATCCCGGCCACAGGAGGACTGATCATCATAGCACTCACATTTATTACAGGTACCACTGATTATCTCGGCCTGGGCGTTACCGCTAAATCTCCGGATGGGATCTCTATTGTGAATGCTTTTCATGAAAACGGTGTTACCTCCTGGAGCTGGCTTTGGAAGCTGGTGTTTACCGCAGTTACTTTAGGAATGGGATTTAAAGGGGGAGAAGTAACACCCCTGTTCTTCATTGGTGCTGCATTGGGTAATACCCTGGCCATCTTAACCGGCGCACCGGTAGACCTCTTTGCCGGCTTAGGTTTCATTGCCGTATTCGCCGCCGCTACCAATACCCCCATCGCCTGTACCATCATGGGGGCAGAACTCTTTGGCACAGATCATATCCTGTACTTCGCGATTGCCTGCTTCACCGCATACTATTTCAGCGGGCATTCAGGGATCTATTCCGCACAGCGGGTAGCTGTTACCAAACCGGGAAGCGGGGATCAATAAAGTATATACCCGAATTTAAGCCCGATAGCAGGCGTAGCGCTGCCTTCTTCAGCCCGGCTATCATACCGGAAGGCAAGGCCCAGCAACAGCTCAAAACTGAACCGTTTGCCTATGCCCCGCTGCATACCCCAGGAAGGAGTGATAGCAACAGCCGGGTTATTGTACATATTATCGTAGGCAATGGGTGTAAAGCTATAACTCAGTTCCGCACTGAGAAAGTTCCCGGAGTTATTGGTGATGGATTTTCCCCTGCGTACCCTTTTATCCAGATTATAATAATGGCGGCCTTCCACAGAAATGGCAGGCGCCAATGTATAACCGAAACTCTCGCCCGCAAAATCGCTGTAACCATAAAAGAAGCCATAGTTCAGGCTGGCTTCAAAGTTTAAAGAGGTTCGCCGGGAGATGCTTTTTTCATAATTGGCAGAAGCGCCGATCAGGAGAAGGTTCGCTTTTACCTGGGAGGATTTCAGGCCTTCCTGGCCAATAACCTGCAGAGTGGTAAGGATAAATAGCTGCAATAAGATGATACGTTTCAAACGCTAAATTTTAATAAAGGTATAGTTGAAGGGAGTACAAGATGTCAAAATAGCGATTGAAATGCAAGAAAAGTATCCTGAAATGCGATTTCTCCATCATTTCCCTGATTGTGCGGTTGAGAACTCTTCCTTATCTTGCCCTTCTGATAAACTGATCATGCAAATTAAAAAGTACTTTTTACTGGCTGTAGCGCTGGTAGGCGCCTGCTCCACACAGGCCCAGCAAAAAACAAGACTAAACAATGGTTGGGAATTCCTGCGTTCGGATCTGGGAGGCGTCTGGGAAGCCGTACGCCCTGTGGGCAAAGGCGCGCCGGAGGCATCTCCTTTATGGGAAACAGTTTCTCTTCCGCATTGCGTTAATGCAAACGATTGCGTAGATCCTGATCTTAACTATTACCAGGGCCCCGCGTGGTACCGCACTCAGCTGAAGATCAGCAACCCTTATGCAAATGGCAGAACGCTCCTGCACTTTGAAGGTGCCGGTCAGAAAACAGAAGTATATGTATACACTACCAAAGTAGGCACCCATACCGGTGGTTACGATGAATGGACGGTAGACATCACAGAGGCAGTAGCGGCTTTCCAAAAGAACCCTGCCTATAAGCAGCAGTTCAGGGAAAATATTCCTGTATCCATCAGAACAGATAACAGTCGTGATCTGGAAATGATCCCTTCCAGTTTATCTGACTTTAATGTATATGGCGGCATCTATCGTTACCTGAACCTCGTGTATGCACCAGCCTTATCTATCCAAAGACTGAAGGTGGTAACGGAAGCAGCAGGTAATGTGGCTGTGGAAGCTTTCCTGTATAATAAGAACGGGTCCAATAAAGCAACATTTAAAACAGTACTGAAAGACCCCGCCGGCAAAGTTGTTGATCAGGCTTCCGCTGAGATCGACCGGCTGGATGGCAGGGCCTCCATCCCTGTTGCCGCATTCAAAGTAAAACAGCCCAAACTATGGAGCACCGCATCTCCTGCATTGTACACAGTGGAAACATCGGTTACCACAGGAACTGATACCTATACACAGATCGAAAAGATCGGTTTCCGTTCTTTTGAATTCAAAAAGCAGGGACCTTTCTTCCTGAACGGGCAAAGGCTTTTATTAAACGGTACGCACCGCCATGAAGATCATGCAGGTGTAGCCGCAGCGATGACGGATGATATGATGCGCAGGGAAATGATCCTCATGAAAGACATGGGCGTTAACTTCATCCGCCTGGGCCATTATCAGCAATCCCGTACCATCCTGCAGCTATGCGACAGTCTTGGTATTGTAGTATGGGAAGAGATCCCCTGGTGCCGTGGCGGACTCGGTGGCAAAACCTACCAGGAGCAGGCAAAACGTATGCTCACCAATATGATCGAACAGCATCACAATCATCCTTCCGTGATCATCTGGGGCCTCGGTAATGAGAACGACTGGCCCGGCGACTTCCCTGAATTTGATAAGGAAAAGATCCGCACGTTCATGAAAGAACTGAATGATCTTTCTCATAAACTGGATCCTTCCCGCAAGACCGCTATCCGCCGTTGTGATTTCTGTAAGGATATTGTGGATGTATATTCTCCATCTATCTGGGCAGGCTGGTACCGTGGTATCTATACAGAGTATAAACAAACTTCAGAAGACGAATTCAAAAAAGTGGACCGCTTCCTGCATGTAGAGTGGGGGGGCGACAGCCATGCCGGCCGCCATTCTGAAACACCGGATAAAGCATTGCAAAATATCAAAACAGGTAATGGTACAGATGAACGTGCAGGCGACGCTTCCCTGTATGGTGGTGCAGCACGTGTATCCAAAGACGGAGACTGGAGCGAAAGTTATATCTGCAACCTGATGGACTGGCACCTGAAAGAGCAGGAAACCATGCCATGGCTCACAGGTACAGCGCAATGGGTGTTCAAAGATTTCTCTACACCCATACGGCCTGATAACCCTGTGCCCTATATGAACCAGAAAGGCCTGGTAGAAAGAGACCTAACACCCAAGGATGCCTATTACGTGTTTCAGTCGTACTGGGCAACAAAAACCATGGCAAGGATCTATGGCCATTCCTGGCCGGTAAGATGGGGCAGTGAAGGAGAAAGCAAAATGGTGAAAGTATATTCCAATTGTGAAGAAGCAGAGTTGTTTGTAAACGGAAAGAGTGCCGGTAAAAAGAAACGCAGCAGCCAGGACTTCCCTGCAGCAGGTTTACGCTGGGATGTAGTGTTCAATAAAGGAAAGAACGAAGTGAAAGTAGTGGCACGCAAAGGAAAAGAAACCGTACAGGACCAGGTATCCTTTGAATATCAAACGGAGAAATGGAGTAAACCAGCAAAGATGACCCTGCAGCAGATAGCATTGGAGAATGGTATTGCCACACTGGAAGTAAAAGCATTTGACAGCAATAATGTGTATTGCCCGGATGCTGCCAATTGGGTAAGGTTCTCACTGGCAGGAGATGGTAAACTGATAGACAACCAGGGTACTTCCTCCGGATCAAGATTTGTGCAATTATACAGCGGTAGAGCGATCATTCGTATTGATACTAAAAATGGAAAGAATGTAGCTGCGGTGAAAAGTGAAGGCATGGAAACAGTTACATTAAGCCTGAAATAAAAAGATGATGGTGTTGGGTTAATACCCCTCATATCTACTAATTTAATTAGCTAGGTTTGCTAAATAAATTAGTAGATATGAGAATCGTTGCCCGGCAGGAGAACCTGCAATTTTACACTATCCAGGAGAGAGAAACGCTGCCTTTGCCCTATGTCAGCACACCTGTTAAAGCCGGTTTCCCCTCTCCGGCACAGGACTTCATGGAAGAAGATATAGACCTCGTTGCTTTTTTAGGTATGAACAAACCTTCCGTATACATCGTACGGGTAGATGGTAATTCCATGCAGGACGAACATATTCCGGACAATAGTTACCTGGTGGTAGACAGGTCCCTGAAGCCACAACCACATGATATTGTAGTAGCGGTGCTGAATGGAGAGTTCACCGTTAAAACCCTGGTGAAATCTACCGCCGGCTGGATGTTATATCCTGCCAATGCGGTGTACGATCCTATTATGATCAGGGAAGGAGACGAGTTCCAGGTATGGGGTGTGGTAGCCCAGGTGATCATTGACCGCAAAGAAATGAGAAAGCGGCATTGAAAAATATCGTAACTTTTAGTAGTTGCATTTAACCTCAATACTTATGAGCACTACTAAAGGATTTGATCCCTGGTTCCTTGGAAAGAAATTGCCCTTACCAAAAGTTTCCAAAAGAAATTGCGCCCCCATGCATAATAAAGGAGGGTACGAAGTGAAGTATATCCACTACAGCGCTTTCGTACACAGGACCCGCGGTTTCCCGCTTATGACCGCCGTGAACATCAAAGGGCAGGCATACAATGCAAAGAAAAGGGTAGAAGGGGAGCCATGGGCATTCTCTGACCAGTTGCCTGAATCGTTCCAGGTAGAGAATGGTTTTTATAGAAATGATCAGAACACATTTGACCGCGGGCATATGGTGAGAAGAGTAGATCCCTGCTGGGGAGATGATGCTACCTCACTCGCAGCAGAACTGGATACTTTCAAATGGGTGAACTGCACACCGCAACATAAAAAGCTGAACCAGAAAGGCGGGATCTGGTACCAGTTGGAACAGCACATTATTGAAAAGGGGGTGAAAGGTAAAACCGCAGCAGATATCAGTGTGTTTGCAGGGCCTGTATTAGCGGATAACGACAAAGTATTCAAAGTAAAATATAACAACGCTTACCTGCAGATCCCTGTAGTGTTCTGGAAAGTGATCGTTTGGAAAAAAGCAGATGGCAAATTATATGCTGTTGGTTTTATGATGAGCCAATGGCAGTTTATAAAGAAGAAACTGATCGATCCGCCGGAACGGGCACTGCAAAAGGCAGCTAAACCCAAACTGGCGGATAATTATTTTGAAAACCTGGAGTTCAGTGATCACAAAACTTACCAGGTACCTGTCTCTGCCATAGAACAGCAAACAGGCATCTCCTTTAAATGGAGCAATGTGAGCTTCCCTTATAAGACCAAACAATATAAAGCAGTAGAAGGCGTAAAACTGCCCAAAGTATACCCATTCGCATCCCGGGAGATCAAACCCCTCTCCAGACAGCAGGTAACAGAAGCTGTGAAGAATGGATTGGGCGGCATGCTGAAAAGATACGAGTTGAAGGGTATTAAGCTATAATGTTAAAATTACCCCGGGGCAAAAACATACCGGCTCATAATTTGTTAGTGTGTTATAGACCATATTTCTGTAACCAAAACAATGTTTATATGAAACGGAAGCTTTTGCTTATGACTGCCATCTTAGCTTTGGCATTTACCACTACCCATGCACAGACAGGTAAGTTTTACATAAAAGCCGCCGGGGGCTATTTCTTCAGTGTTTCCAATGGCCAGTTCCCGGATGTTGGGCCCTATCCTCCAAGAGATCAGCACGATGCCGTAAACCCCGCTACCGGCGCCATTACCACGCTTTCTGAAAAAGTACTGACCGGCTCTTACGGAGAAGGTTTCAGAGGAGGTTTAACGCTGGGATATAACTTCAATAAGTATATAGGCATAGAAGGTACTTTCAATTACTTCCAGAGTGTGAAGAACCTGATGACACGTAATGTTACCACCATCCAGGGAACTGCAACAACAGTAGGCAGTGTGGAATCAAGGGGGCATGTGAATGCCATAGATTTTGCACCCAGCCTGGTCTTCAGCCCCGGCCTTGAAAAATGGAACCCTTACGTGCGCTTTGGTTTTGTAGTACCGTTGTGGGGGCGTTTGAATATAGGAACAGAAGCTACCCGTACCAGTGCCGTTCCCGGGCAGCCGGCAACTGTAGTGGCACAAACTGCCATACACCGTGAGGAAGAAGTGAAACCAAGCCCTACCATCGGTTTCCAGGGAGCGCTGGGTGTTACCTATGCTGTAGCCAAACGTTTCGATATCTTCCTGGAAACAGAATACAGGAACGTACCGGTGAAGAGCAAAAGCAAAGAAGTAACAGCTTATAATGAAGTAACCAATATTGTAAATACCACTAATGGAACGGTGATCACCACACAACGGAGAGGGCTGAACGATCTCAGCACTGCGGAAAGGGAAACGGATTATGTGACCACGCTGGACCAGAATTCCAACACACCAACCGGCACTACCGGTTCTAAAACAAATTATAAGAATGATAACGCGCCTTCCAACGACCTGAAGTCCTATATCAATATAGGCGGTCTTGGTGCCAACCTGGGTGTACGGTTACGTTTCTGACCGGATCAAGTGCCTCTTTTAGTGCGGTAATGATTGGGAGAAACACCCATCAGTTTATTGAACATCCGCGAAAAATAATAGGGGTCTTCCATCCCCAGTTTGTACGCTATTTCTTTCACCCGGAGATCCGTGAATATCAGGTACTGGCATGCCTTCTGGATCTTCAGGTGATTGAAGTACTCCATAGGGGCAAAGCCCGTTTTCTTCCGGAAGATGCTGGAATAATGAGAGGCGGACAGGTTAACGGATTGTGCAATATTAGCCAGCGTAAGCATTTTGGATAACTGCTGTTGCATATAGTTGATAGACATTTCCACCACATCCGTACTTTGTTTTTTTTCAGACAGGTTGAACTTATCATCGTACATAAATGAAGATAAGAAATGCCATAAGCACATATTGGCATAACACAGGTTATCATTTCCATAACCCCTTTCCAGGCTGGCATAGATATCTTCAAAAAGATGTAAACGCTTTTGCTGAAAAGTGATGGTACCGCTATGCCCGTTGTGCTGCCGGATCATGGCTTCCACGATGGCATTGGCAGCAGGGCCTTTGAAATGCGCCCAATAGATGGTCCAGGAATCATTTTCATCTGCCGCATAACTATGGGCACTGCCCGCAGGTATCACTACAAAAGTATCCGGTGCCAGTGAATATTTACGTTTGCCAATTTGCGCAGTTCCCTTTCCTTCCACACAATAGATCAGGATGTTCTGATCAATGCCATGAAGCCGCTGACGAAAGTGATATTTCGCCTTAGGATAATAGCCGATATCCGTTACAAAAGCTCCTTCAATGACCGGGTTGCTGACGCAGAGATCAGTGATGATCTTCCTTGGAACAATAATGGCCCGCTGGCCTTCGAATCCTTCTTTTTTTCTTAACATGGTTCGCCCAAATTACAATAAAAAAGTCCATGATAGAAGCTTTCATGGTAAGTTTTTGCTTGTATAGCGAAATATCTCCCATAAGATAATCCATCTTTTCAATCAGAATCTCTATTGAAGCGCCGGGTTTATCTTTCAATATTTGTACCCAGTCAACCACACTCATTCCACGATGTAAAAAAACTTTACACATGAAAAAACACTTCCAGCTCTTCTGGGTTTTTTCCTTCATTTTTTGCCATGCCGCTTTTTCACAAGGCTCGGTCATTAAAGGAAAGATCACCGGCAGCAATCAATCTCCCTTGCCAAATATTTCTGTACAGGTGAAAGGAACCGGTACAGGAGCAATCACCAATCCTCAGGGTGAATTTTCACTCACAGCTCCGGCCGACGCAACACTGATCATCTCTTCCATTGGTTTCATTAAAAAGGAAGTACCGGTATCCGGCCGCCAGTTTATTGCTGTTACATTGGAAGAGGACAGTAAACAACTGACAGATGTGGTAGTGATCGGCTACCAGTCTACCGCCAGGAAGAATGTAACCACCGCTATTTCTTCCGTATCAGCCAAAGATATTGAACCGTATACCTCCGGCACTGTAGCCACAGCTATACAAGGTAAGCTCGCGGGTGTGCAGGTGATGGCTGCAGACGGTTCTGTGGGTTCACAACCCCGCATCCTGGTGCGCGGTCTTAGTAGTATCACAGGCAATACCACGCCGCTGGTGATCGTAGATGGAATGGAAATAGGCTACAATTTCATGAATACCATTAACCCCCTGGATATCGCGAATATCGATATCCTGAAAGATGCTTCCGCTGCTTCCATCTATGGTGCCCGTTCTGGTCAGGGCGTGATCCTGATCACCACAAAACGTGGTAAAGGTACCCCGCAGATCAACTTCCAGGCTACCTATGGTATTGCCACACCACCTAAAATTAAGATCGCAGGTGCGCAGGAATATGCCGCCACCATGAACAAGATCGCAGTGAACAGCGGAACCGCGCTTCCTTTCCCGGATGTAAGCACACTGAAGGATAACAATTACTGGGACCAGACCTTCGGGCAGGGTACCAAGCAGAGTTATAACATGAGTGTTACAGGAGGGAAAGAAGGTCTTTCTGTTTTTGGCAGCATGGGTTATTACTCAGAGAGTTCATATGCAGGGGACAGAGGCGGCCAGTGGAAGAAAGCCACCGCCCGCCTGAATGTAGATTGGGACCTCAATAAAGTAGTGAAACTGGGTTTCGGTTTAGCTCCCCGTTATGAGAATTATCCTTTTGCACCCCTCAATCTCACCTGGCCTGCTTTTGCCATGGACCCTACGGTTGCACCCTACAGAACAGAAGCAGAAGTACGAGCTTCCCTGCCTGCATTAACAGGTACTTTCGCGGATTTTCTGACGGCCTTTAATCCTTACTACAGCATGCCCGGCCGTTCTTCCTTTAATGGTATCATAAGTCCCGAATTTAACCTCCGCACTAATTTCGATAAACGGGAATACTTCGGAGGGCAGTTCAATACCTACCTGGAGCTGAAGCCACTGAAAGGCCTGGTGCTTAAAACAGCACTGGATGCAACGGCTAATTTCTCTCAGCAGAACACTTATGCACCTAAATATTATTTCGCTACCAACAGTTACAATGCCAAAACAACGGTTGGTACCAATACCTCGTATAACAGCCGGTTGAAGATCACGAATACCGCAGATTATACTTTGCCGCTGCCTGCAGATCATGCCGTGAATGTATTGCTGGGGCATAGCTATGATAACTATACCACCAAAGGTTCCAATGCATCGCGCGAGAACATTCCTTTTGATACGGAGCCATTCCGCTTTATCAATGGAGGTAATCTTGTAACAGGCGGTGGTGGCGGATATCAACCCGGCGCTGCGCCATTTGGTAAAATGCTTTCCTTCTTTGGTTCGCTCCGTTATAACTATAAAGAAAAATATTACCTCAGTGGTGCTATGCGGGCAGATGCTTCTTCGCTCGTAAATCCATTGTACCGCTGGGGATATTTCCCTTCCGTATCCGGTGCCTGGGTAGTTTCGCAGGAACCTTTCTTTGAAAGTATCAGCCAAACACTCAGTTACTTTAAATTAAGGGCCGGCTGGGGACGGTCTGGTGGTAACCTGCCCGGCAGTGTAGGGGAATACATGTCCTATGTAACACCTGTCAATTATGTGGATGCCAATGGCGGCCCTATCTATGGATATACGCCCGGCACCATCAGCAACCCTGAGCTGCGTTGGGAGATCCAGGAAGATTATACCGTAGGTTTTGATGCAACGCTCTTTCACGACAAGCTGAACGTAACCGTAGAACGTTACGTTAAAACGCCCAACAACCTTTCCTTAACGGTAAGAGTAGATCCTGTGCTGGGATATCCACAGGGATATATTTCAACACAGAATGTGAACATCGGTAAGATGACCACCAAAGGCTGGGATATTGCGGTTGGTTATAAAGACAATATCACCCGCAAGCTGAGCTTTGGCGTAAACCTTACCCTCAGCCAGTTTAAAAGCACCATTAATTACCTTTCCACCTCAGATCCCATCATAGGCGGAGAAGCGAATGAAGTGATCTCTACTTTCCGTTCCCGTACCACCGTTGGCCATGCACCAGGCGTATGGTGGGGTTATATTGTGGATGGCGTGTTCCAGACCAATGAAGAAGCTGCGGCTTATGTGAACAAAAATGGTGTGCGCCTCCAGCCACAAGCTACCGCGGGAGATCTGAAGTTCAGGGATTATAACGGAGATGGCAAGCTGGATAACAGCGACCTGTCTGATATCGGCTCACCTTATCCTAAATTCTCGGGCGGTTTAACACTCACGCTCAATTACAGCAACTTTGATTTCAGAACAGAATTGTACGGCGTGTTCGGTCAGCAGAACTTCAATAACTACAGGAGGAATATGGTGCCAGGCCCTAACTACAACTTCCTGTCTGGCTTCCAGGACCAGTTCTGGAGCGGTCCGGGTTCCACCAACAGTTTCCCTGTCCTGCGGAAAACAGACCTCAACGGAAACTTTACGAAGATGTCTACCTTCTTCCTGGAGAAAGGAAATTTTGTGCGCTGTAATGTGATGCAGCTGGGCTATACCGTTCCACCAAAATTGATCAAAGGGATCAAAAATATAAGGGTGTACGTATCAGCACAGAACTTATTTACCATTACCAATTATTCAGGCCTGAATCCGGATGTGCCCTGGTATTCTTCCATCTCCTACAACGGGTTGGATAACTACCAGATGCTGGTTCCAAGAACTTATTTATTCGGATTGAACATTGGATTGTAAAGAAAATTTCAAAAGCATTGTTATGAAAAAATTCATATTACTCTTTGCAGGGTTTGTTATAGGGGGAAGTTCCTGTTCTCTGGATCAGGACCCTTATGGCTCTGCTATCGTAGAATCACAATATTATACCACACTCGCACAATGTAATACTTCCACACTGGTTGCTTATCGTTTTATAGATTACGCTACCTGGTGGGAGATCCTCAACTTCCGCTTCCTGTCCGGAGAAGCTTCCAGTGATAATGCATGGATAGGCAATACTTATCAGTCTACACACCCTACTTACGATGCCGTAGCGCATTATACGCTTGATGCTGCGAACGACAGGAATGAAGCGCAATGGATAGACCTTTATAAAAGTATCGGCCGTTTTAACAGTACCATTGCAGGTATCCAGCGTGCACCCATTGATGAGAACAGCAAGAAGCAATTCATTGCGGAACTGAGGTTCCTGCGTGCCTGGTGTTACTTTGACCTGGTGCGGAACTGGGGAGGTGTACCCATTGTGTTAACGATCCTTTCTCCTGATAATCACCCCGCGCGTAACACGGTAAAAGAAGTGTACGACCAGGTGGTAGCTGATCTGCAGGAAGGCGTGGCGGTACTGCCTAAAAAATCGCAGTACCCTGCAACAGAAAAGTTCAGGGCATCCAAAGGAGCGGCTTTAACGCTGCTGGCCAAAACCTACCTGTATATGGAAGACTGGCCAAAGGCAGAGATTGCGGCCAAAGAGGTGATAGACATGGGTGAATATAATCTTGAACCCAGTTTTGCTACGCTATGGGCTTATACTTACAGGAATGGGGCAGAATCGATCTTTGAACATCAGAACGGTTCCTCACAGGTGCCTTCGCTGCCAGCGAACGATTTTGCTAAAATGCTGAACTCTGTTGCTGATGCCGGCTGGGGATATTATTCCGCCACCAGCGACCTGGAGAATGCCTATAAATCGGAAGGAGACAGCATTCGTTTGCAATGGACCATTAACCGCCACGGTTTACCGGTGGCTGGTGATCCTAATACGCCATCGTTTGATGGCCGCCCTTATCCTGCGTTAAACAGTCATTCTAAATCAGCACGTTTCAGCCGTAAACATTACATACCAAAAGCACAAAGGCCGGCGAACGGATTACCTGCTTTGAACGACAAGATCCTGCGGTTTTCAGAAGCATTGCTGATCCATGCAGAAGCCTGTGCCATGCAGAATAAAACAGCAGAGGCACTCGGTTCTCTGAAAAGAGTGCGCGACAGGGTGAACCTCAGCACGAATATGGCATTAACCGGCTGGAACCTCATCAATGCCGTACGTAAAGAGAGAAGGCTTGAATTCGCTTTTGAAGGAGATCGTTTGTATGATCTCCGCAGATGGAAAGACCAGGCCGGCAAACCGGTGATCAACAGCATTATGGGGCCAAACGGAAGTTTTGTGTTGTACAATACGCAAACCAGTACGGATGTATGGGAAAAGACGAACCCTGTAGAGTTGCAGAACAAAGGTTTCAGCTTCAACCCTGAGATCCATTCCCTGTGGCCTATTCCATCCAACCAGATCATTATTTCTGAAGGTGCTGTGAAACAGAACCCCGGATATTTTTAAGGAATTTAAGTATGAGAACGATCATGAAATTGTTTTGCCTTGCGCTCCTGGCTATTCATTGCGGGAAAAGTTCAACACCTCCGGGTCAGGAACCCAACACCTGTTTCTTCCTGGGTGTGGATACCTGCCTGCAAAAACCTAAAACGGTTGTTACGATCAATATGGGCAGCACAAAGCAAACCATTCACAGCTTTGGCGCTTCCGATTGCTGGACCACCAAGTTCATTGGAAAATGGACGAATGTGCAGAAAAAGGATCAGGTAGCCGATCTGTTATTCAGCATGGACACTACGGCAAACGGAACGCCAAAGGGGATCGGTTTATCACTCTGGCGTTTTAACATCGGCGGCGGTAGTTATGAACAGGGCGTTAATAGTAATATTGCGGATGAATGGAGAAGGGAGGAATGTTTTATGAACCCGGATAATACCTACGACTGGTCCAGGCAGCAGGGCCAGCAATGGTTCCTGCAGGCGGCCAGGCAACGTGGCGTGAAATATACGCTGGGCTTTTCCCTGACCCCTCCCGTGTTCATGTCTAAGAACGGAAAAGCATATAATAGTTCCGGCGGCACCTCCCTAAACATACAGGATGGCAAATTAGACGCATACGCGGGTTTTATGGCAGAAGTAACCAAACACTTCGGGTTTGATTACCTGAGCCCCGTAAACGAACCGCAATGGGCCTGGGGCCAGGCTACCTCTGCCGGCCAGGAAGGTACGCAATGCACGAATGACGAAATAGCCGCACTCTGCAAAGCCATTGCGCCTAAACTGGCAGGCACCGGTTCCCAGATAGTAGTAGGGGAAGCAGGTACACTGGCTTACCTCTATGGCACCAATACGGATAACCGCGGAGATCAGATCACGCAGTTCTTTAACACGGCTTCTGCCAACTACATCGGCAACCTGCCCAATATGGCGCATACTATTTCAGGGCACAGTTACTTTACAACCTGCCCGGATAACACGCTGATCAGCACAAGGCAGCAACTGGTGAATAAGATCAACCAGGTGGATGCCACACTGAACACCTGGCAAACGGAGTTCGGAATACTTGGAGATATCTGCGGCCAGTACAATGGCTCGCCAAGGAATACCGGCATCGAATACGGATTGTATGTAGCCAAAACCATCCATCACGATCTTGTGATCGCCAATATGAATTCCTGGCAGTGGTGGCTGGCTGTGAGCCCTTATAACTACAGTGATGCACTGGTGTATATAAACGATCCCGCCGGCCAGATGAATGTAGCGAACTGTAAAACAGACGGCATTGTGCTGGATTCAAAACAACTCTGGGCATTCGGTAACTATGCACGTTTCATCCGGCCCGGTATGAAACGTGTGGAAACTTCCATCCCCGGTAATAACGATCCTGCTATAGCTGCCGGAACATTGATGATCTCTGCCTGGAAACAGGAAGCAGACAAGAAAGTGGTGGTAGTGCTGGTAAACCCGGAAGCAAAGGAAAAAACGATACAACTGAACGGATTGACGGTTGGTGTGTTAGATCAGTATACAACAGATGCTACTAATAACCTGAAAAGAACACAATCAACTGCCGGTGAAATTAGGGTACCCGCTAAATCTGTTGTAACATTAACAGGAAAATATCAATAATGAGCAAACAATTCAACCATACTTACATCATCGGCATTTCGTTTATTTCGGCGCTGGGCGGATACCTCTTTGGTTTTGATTTTGCAGTGATCTCCGGTGCACTGCCTTTCCTGCGCGAAGCCTTTGGCCTCAATGCATGGTGGGAAGGTTTTTTAACCGGCTCGCTGGCATTAGGTTGTATGGTAGGTTGCCTGGCTGCCGGAAAACTGGCAGACCGTTATGGCAGAAAGCCCGGGCTGATCCTGGCTGCGCTGATCTTCACACTTTCATCCTTAGGCATGGCATGGTCCAACAGCCTGACGGTGTTCGTTTGCATGCGTTTTGCCGCGGGTATCGGTGTGGGCATGGCTTCTATCCTGAGCCCTTTGTATATCGCGGAAGTTTCTCCTGCACATGTACGGGGCAGGAATGTTTCCATCAACCAGTTAACGATAGTAATAGGGATATTGATCACCAACCTGGTGAATTATACGCTGGCCGATAAAGGTGCAGAAGCATGGCGCTGGATGTTTGGCTTGGGTGCAGTACCCTCCGCCATCTTTTTGCTGGGTGTGTTATGGTTGCCGGAAAGCCCGCGCTGGCTGATCGGCAAAGGCAAAACAGCGGAAGCAAAAAAGATCCTGGCAAAGATCGGCAATGAGGATGTGATCATTGAAAGACCATCTGAAAAACCATCGTACAAAGCTGTATTTGAAAAAGCAGTAAGGCCGGCAGTAGTGATCGGTATCACCCTGGCAGTGTTCCAGCAGTTATGCGGTATCAATATCGTATTCAATTATACTTCTACCATTTTTGCCTCCGTAGGGGCAGACCTCAATAGCCAGCTATTTGAAACCATCACCATTGGTGTAGTAAATCTCGTATTCACCTTAGTGGCCATGTGGCAGGTGGATAAGCTGGGACGCAGACCCTTGATGCTGATCGGTTCGGCAGGCCTTTCCGTAGTATATATCATCCTGGCATCACTACTGCAGAACCAGCTGGATGTGCGGCTCGTTTCTTTTTTTGTGATGCTGGCCATTGCCTTGTATGCTACCTCACTGGCCCCGGTGACCTGGGTATTGATATCAGAAATATTTCCTAACCACATCAGGGGGCTGGCTTCATCTATTGCAGTCGTTTCCCTGTGGGGTGCCTATTTCATCCTTGTGTTTACTTTCCCCATCCTGGCAGAGCAACTGGGCACTTATGGACCATTCTACCTGTATGCCGGCATCTGCGCGCTGGGTTTCCTGTTCATCAGAAGTAAGGTAAAGGAAACAAAAGGGCAATCCCTTGAGCAATTAGAACAACATTTAACAGGACATTAAAACACAGACATGAGTAGCGATTCTTTGGTGCAGGTTTGGGAAGAAAAGATCAATATCCCAACGTACAGCATTGGTAAACCCGACAAAAACCCGATGTTCTTTGAAAAGCGTGTGTATCAGGGCAGCAGCGGCGTTGTTTATCCTAACCCGGTGATAGAAAAGATCTTTGATGAAAAGAAGGACGAGATCTACACAGCGGTATTCCTGGAGAACCGCTACCTGAAGATCATGGTACTGCCGCAATTAGGCGGCCGCATACAGATGGCTTATGATAAAGTAGGGCAAAGACATTTCATTTATTACAACCAGGTGATCAAACCCGCGCTGGTTGGTTTATGCGGGCCATGGATCTCCGGCGGCATAGAATTCAACTGGCCCCAGCATCACCGCCCCAGTACTTTTGAACCTGTTGATCATACCATAGAAGAAAACAGGGATGGCAGTAAAACCGTGTGGGTGAATGAAGTGGAAAAGATGTTCCATACCAAGGGAATGGCTGGTTTTACCTTACATCCTGATAAAGCTTACCTGGAAATAAAAGGGAAGCTCTACAACCGTACTGCGCTGCCACAGACCTTCCTGTGGTGGGCCAACCCGGCCGTGAAAGTGAACGACGATTACCAGTCTGTATTTCCGCCGGACGTGAATGCCGTATTCGATCATGGCAAACGCGATGTATCCACTTTCCCGGTTGCTACCGGTACTTATTACAAAGTAGACTATGCACCCGGCACGGATATTTCCCGCTATAAGAATATCCCGGTGCCCACTTCGTATATGGCTATCCGTTCCGATTATGATTTTGTAGGAGGATATGAGAACGACTCACAGGCAGGATTACTGCATGTGGCCAATCACCACCTCTCTCCCGGCAAAAAGCAATGGACCTGGGGACATAGCGACTTCGGCAAAGCATGGGACAAGAACCTCACGGATGAAGATGGCCCGTATATAGAACTGATGACAGGTGTTTTTACAGACAATCAACCGGATTTCAGCTGGCTGATGCCTTACGAGGAAAAATCCTTCACCCAGTATTTCATGCCTTACCGGGAACTGGGTATCGTAAAGAATGCCAATAAAGACCTGCTGATCTATGCCAGCGATACCGCTGTTAAAGTGTTTGCCACCGGCATTCAAACCGGTATCACGCTGGAATTGTATGTGAACAATTCCTTGCTTTTCACAGATAAGATCAATGTGTCCCCCGAAGTTATTTACCAGAAAGCCATACAGGTAAAAGAAGAAACGCTGCTGGTGATATTGAAGGACCAGCTTGGGAAAGAACTGTTGCGTTATGAGCCTGCTGCCAACCGGAAGAATGAAATTCCCCAACCTGCCATGGCCGCACCGGAACCTAAAGATGTAGAGAACAACGAACAACTTTTCCTTACAGGTTTGCACCTGGAGCAATACCGCCACGCAACCTATAACCCCGTAGATTATTACGAAGAAGCATTACGCCGTGATCCTAAAGACCTGCGATGCAATAATGCGCTGGGCGTATGGTATCTGAGAAGGGGAAGCATAGAAAAAAGCGAAGCCTATTTCCGTAAAGCGATTGAAACACTTACACAGCGGAACCCTAATCCTTATTACGGTGAGCCGCTGTACAACCTCGGCCTCTGTTTGCAATTACAGGGCAAGACTGAAGAAGCGTATGAAATGTTCTATAAAGCTACCTGGAACAGTGCCTGGCAGGATAGCAGTTACTTTTCCCTAGCCCAGATCAGTACAGCCAAAGGTAATTATGCAGAAGCCCTGGAGCAGATAGAATGGTCGCTGGACAGGAATGCCCGGAACAGTAAAGCCTGGGCACTGAAAGCCATGATCCTCCGTAAACTTAACAAACAGGACGAAGCAAGGGAAGTATGTAAGGAAGCATTACGCCGTGATATCTTCAACCTCACCTTGTATGCCGAACTGAAAGAGCAGGACACCTTATTGAAACTGGGCCGTGAGAACGAACATAATTTCATTGAATATGCCATCGACTATGCGTCGGCTGGTTTGTATGAAGAAGCCATTGCGCTCATCAGCCTTGTAAAAGGCGGGCCTATGCAGGCATATTATCTCGGATGGTTCCATTACAAAGCAGGTAATACAGAGCAGGCACTTGTTTACTTTAAACAGGCAGCCAAAGCAGATCCTGCATTATGTTTCCCGAACAGGATAGAAGATGTTGCCGTATTGAAACTGGCCATTGCCCTGAACAGCGAAGATGCCAAAGCACCTTATTACCTGGGCTGCCTCTGGTATGATAAAAGGCAGTATGCGGAAGCAATAGACATGTGGGAGTTGTCTGCCGTAAGGGATAATACCTTCCCGACAGTATTCAGGAACCTGGGCATAGCCTGGTTCAATAAAAGGAAGAACAAAACCAAAGCCCTTTATTATTTTGAAAAGGCTTTTGCACTGGACCCAACAGATGCACGGGTATTGATGGAGCTGGACCAGTTGTACAAAAGATTACATAAAGATCCTTCCAGCCGCCTGTTGTTGCTGGAAAATAACCTGGAACTGGTGAACTGGCGGGATGATGTTTACCTGGAGAGGGCCGCCATCTACAATTTCATGGGTCAGTTCGAAAAAGCTTTTGAACTGATCATGCAAAGGAAATTCCATCCATGGGAAGGAGGGGAAGGAAAGGTCTCCGGGCAATACCTCTACAGCCTTACCGGTATGGCGCGGCAACACATGCAGAACAAAGATTATGAAGCGGCTATCAGGAAGCTGAAAATGGCACAGGAATACCCGGATAGCCTGGGAGAAGGCAAACTGTTCGGCGCACAGGAAAATGATATCTTTTACTGGTTGGGCATGGCATACAATGGCGAGTTGTCAAAACAATACCTGCTTAAAGCTACAGAAGGACTATCAGAGCCATCCGCCGCTATGTTCTATAATGATCAGCCGCCAGACAAGATCTTCTACCAGGGCCTTGCATGGGCAGCATTGGGAGAGCAGGAGAAAGCCAATACCATTTTCCGTCAACTGCTGAAGTATGGTGAAACACATTTGCAGGATGAAGTGAAGATCGATTACTTTGCGGTGTCCCTGCCAGACCTGCTCATCTTTGAAGATGATGCCAACGTGCGGAACACCCTGCATTGCAGCTATATGATGGGGCTGGGATGGCTGGGCTTACAGGAGTATGATAAAGCAACGGAAGCCTTTACACGGGTACTTGAACAGGATATGCACTTTGGTGCGCAAACACATTTATCAATGATCCGGCAATTGCAGGAACAACCACTTTTACATGCGCGTTAGTTTAATTTTATTGGCATTGTGCTGTATGCTGAAGGTACAGGCACAAACGATCTCACTGGAAGGAGAATGGCGGTACCGGTTAGATGCACAGGATAAAGGCATCAAAGAACAATGGTTTAACCAGTCGTTCGAAAATAAACTGAAATTGCCTGGCACGCTGGACGACGCCGGGGTAGGTGATCCTGCCACCTTAACGGCCGATTCGCTCAATAAGGAAACATTGCTGATGCTTACCCGCAAACATTCCTATATAGGCCCGGCCTGGTACAGCAGGGAGATCATGGTCCCGGCCAGCTGGAAAGGAAAACGCATGGATCTGTTCCTGGAGCGGGTGATCTGGAAATCACAGGTATGGGTAGACGGAAAAGAAGCGTCCTTTACAGGGGAAAGCCTGAGTGCGCCACATATTTTTCCCTTACACAGGTTGCTGACGCCCGGTAAAAAACATAAGCTGGTGATCAGGATAGATAACAGGAAGTTGTATGATATGAGCACACGCGATATGGCGCATGCTTATACCAATGGCACGCAGATCATGTGGAACGGGATCATCGGGCAAATAAAACTGATCGCAAAGAACCAGGCCTATATCCATGATGTGAAGGCATTTCCGGATGTGCAAAAGAAAACAGCCAGGATCGTTGTTTCCCTGCTGAACGAAATGAGTACCGCCGCCAGCACCCGTTTGAAAGTAAAAGTGAGCGGCAAACAATTTGCTTTTGATAAAGAGATGGATGTGACCATTCCTCCCGGTGGTGGGTTGAAAGAACTCGAAGTTCCCATGGGAAACAATGTATCCCTCTGGGATGAGTTTTCTCCTGATCTTTATAAGGTATCTGTACAGTTCAATGGAGGAACAGCCAGCACTGCCTTTGGTATGCGGCAGCTTTCCAATGAAAATGGTTTATTGCAGATCAATGGCCGGCGTATCTTTTTAAGGGGCACGCTCGAATGTAATATCTTTCCTTTAACAGGTTACCCACCAATGACCAAACCCGGATGGATAAAGGTGTTCAGCGCAGCAAAAGCGTATGGCCTCAATCATCTGCGCTTCCATTCCTGGTGCCCGCCCGAAGCAGCTTTTGAAGTAGCAGATTCCATGGGTTTCTATTTGCAGGTGGAATTACCTTTCTGGAACAAGAACGCCGGAAAGGATGATCCGATGGATAAGTGGCTGGCAGCAGAAGGACAAAACATCATTGTAAACTATGGTAACCATCCTTCTTTTTGTTTCTGGTCCATGGGCAATGAACTGGAAGGAGATTTCAATTGGCTTGCGCAGCTGCTCACCACGCTGAAGAAAAATGATCCCCGCCATTTATACACCAGTACTACCTTTTCTTTCCAGAAAGATCATGGCCGCTTCCCTGAACCCGTAGATGAATTTTTCATCACACAGTATACAAAGAAAGGATGGGTGAGGGGACAGGGCATCTTCAATACCTATGCCCCCAACTTCTCCACTGATTATACCAAAGCAATAGACAGCATCCCCGTTCCAATTATCACACATGAGATAGGGCAATATTCTGTGTATCCGAACATGCAGGAAATAAAGAAGTATACCGGCGTGCTGGACCCGTTGAACTTTAAAGCTATTCAAAAGGACTTACAGCAAAAAGGGCTACTGCCCTTATCACAGCAATTCCTGCTGGCCAGTGGTAAGTTCGCAGCCAACCTCTACAAAGAAGAGATAGAACGCGCCCTGAAAACAAAAGGTTTGAGCGGGTTCCAGTTGCTGGACCTCCACGATTTTCCGGGACAGGGCACAGCGCTGATAGGGATCCTGGATGCTTTCTGGGATAGTAAAGGACTGGTAACAGCAGAAACACACCGTACCTATTGTGGCCCGGTTGTACCCTTACTTCGTTTTGACAAAGCTATTTACACCAGCAATGAACAATTCAAAGGAGAAGTAGAAGTAGCGAATTTCAGCCGTGCTGTATTAAAGAACAGTGCTATTAACTGGATGGCGAAAGATGCATCCGGTAAAGAACTCGCAGCGGGCCTGATCCCTGCGCAGGATATAGAAATGGGTACCGGCCAATCCCTTGGCAGCTTTACGTTTGATCTGCAAAAAATAAAGGAAGCCACCGCAGTGACCATTCATCTGAACGGTGCCGGTTACAGGAACCAATGGACGATCTGGGTATATCCTGAAAAACTGGAAACCGGCGTGATCGTAAAAACTTTGAACGAAGCATTGCCTTTGCTGGAAGCAGGCAGGAACGTATTGCTGAACCCGGATACGGCCGCGCTCAAAGGCGTAGAGGGCCGTTTTGCACCTGTATTCTGGAGCCCTGTACACTTCCCTGACCAGCCTGGCACCATGGGCATTTTATGTGATCCGCAACATCCTGCTTTTAAAGATTTCCCAACGGAGTTTTACAGTAACTGGCAGTGGTGGGACCTTATCACTTCTTCCAAAACCATGGTCATTGATCCTTTACCGGAACTTACACCACTTGTGCGCGTGATCGATAATTTCTTCAGGAACAGGAAGATGGCCAATGTGATAGAAGCAAAAGTAGGAAAGGGAAAACTGATCCTCACTTCGCTGGACCTTACGAACAAACTGGAAGAAAGGCCCGCTGCAAGGCAACTGCGTTATAGCCTGGAGCAATACATGGCTTCAAAAGCATTTGCCCCGAAAGTAGAATTGTCCGTAGCACAATTACAGGCACTGATGAAATAAAGGATTAAGCTGATAATCAGCCCAAAAAGCCTCCCGGTATTACATCGGGAGGCTTTTATTTTGATAATTATCAGGATAAGATTAAATTACTATTGTTATACCCGATCCCGAAATCCCTTAACGCTAAACCCTTCTCCAATGAAAAAGATTCCCCTCACACTATGTTTATTCCTGTTACCCGTATGGGTATTAGCCCAGCAAAGATTTGACTACCCGATCAAACCCGGCACAGATAACTGGAAAGCACTAAAAAGCCACAAAGAAAGAGTAGATGCAAGCCAGATCCCACCGGACATTGCAGGTAAACTCTCCACAGCAGCACTGCTGGAAGCCGTGCTGGATTACCCGCTCAGCATGGACCTTTTTTTCTTCAATACCCTGCAGGATGGGGTGGATATGCTGAAGACCAATTTTGCGGCCTTCCCCGAACTCTTATCCCGTAAAGACCTGGTAGCGGTATCGGTAGAAAGGTATGCACAATTACGGATGGACTCCGTAACCTCCCTGGAAGGAAAATACAACAGAGCTATCTTCTCATTTAAGGTCAGTTTCCTGGAAATGATCCTTGCACAACCGGAAGTGACCAATAAGATCGATGCAGCACGCAAGAGATCTGTATTACAGGCCCTGGTAACCAAATATGAGCAGAAGGAACGGCTGACTGATTTTTTTGGAGAACTGAACCTCGGTTCTTCCGCCTGGGCCGCATATCGCATTAGTAGAAGGAGTGACGACAGTGCCCTGAACAAAGGAGCTTTTATACCACCTTCGGTTTCAAAGAATGTGATCCTGCAAACCCGGAAACAGATCAACTAAATCTATCCCTCACCCTGAAATGAATCCTTCTATGAAAAAGATTTACTGGTTATATATATGCCTGTTACCCACGCTTGCTTTTGCACAAACACAAAGCAATATCACCACACCCAAAGGCAGCACCGTAAATGCATTTATTATATCTGAAGCAAGTCCGGCCGCGAGAGCTAACGCGGATATTGCTGTTGCCACACAATACCCTAACGCAGTGCAAAGTTCATATTTTAATGATGGTTTTAGTTCCTCAGCCAGGTTTAATTGCCATAGCTATGCCTGGAACATGATAGAGGGCGGGCCGGTAAGGTGGATAGGTGTGGGCACTACCACCCACGAAGATATTTACATGACAGATGGAAGTTATGTGCAGGTATGCACAGAAACATACCCTGGCAAGGTTTCCCTGGGTATTGGAGATCACTCGGCCATCACAACATCCACACCCGGTATCTGGAAATCTAAATGGGGAGCGCAGGCTTTGGTGGAACATAGCAGTAATGATCATCCCTATTATAAGTTTGATTATACTTATTATGTATCCACAGCTATCTCAGGCCCCGCAGAAGTTTGCAGCCCTTCTGTATTTTCTGTACAGAACATTTCCGGCGCAACGTATAGCTGGACGAGCAGCAGCAATTTGATCGTTAGTGGTTCCGGCCATTCAGTTACAGTGAGTGGTACTGGTTCCAACGGCCCGGGATGGGTGGAAGTTTATATCTCTACCGGATGCGGTATTGCCACACGGAGGTTGAATGTGTTTAAAGGCACACCCGGCTTGCTTACACATACCATCGAAACGCTCTTTGATCCTACACAGCTCTGTTACCTGGCCGGTAATACATATACCTGGGTATTAAGCCCCCATGGCCCTACACCCGGTGTAACGGATATTTACTTCATGGTGTTTGAATCAGCGAATGGCCCGGGCTCACCCATACAGGGAGGTTATATGCAAAGTATGGATGTTTCTTTTGGCTGGTACCCCACTAATTATACATTTATGGCCTGGGGTGTAAATGGTTGCGGTGCAGGATTGATCACCCAGAAAGATGTAACTACGTATTATAATTGCGACGGGCCTATGTTCCGGATGGAAGTTTCACCTAACCCCACTTCCGGCCAGCTTATTGTAACGTTAGATAAAGAATTGTCTGAGGAAAAAGTAACCTTTGAATTGTTCGATTTCAATACGAATGAACGTAAAAGGATCTGGACTCAGCAGAATGGCTATGGCAGGCATAATCTTAGCCTGCATGGCCTGAAGAAAGGATTATACATCCTCACCGTTACAAAAGGAAAATCGAAGTCATCGAAAAAAGTGATCATTCAGTAATGAATGGTTCAGGGTATAATAAAAAAACGGGGATGTTTCGAAAAACATCCCCGTTTTATTTTTCGGCTGCTAAGCATTATCTACCTATTCCTGAGCTATAGCCTGGTAAACCATATTCCTGAACTTTTCCCCATTAGACCAGTATGGAGAGAAATACTGCTGCGTAAAAATGATCCCGATCAAATGCTCCTTAGGGTCTGCAAAATAATGCGTCTGAAAAGCCCCATCCCAACTGAAGCTTCCCACAGTCAACGGCAGCACATAATCATTCTTTTCTGTTTCCAGTGCAAAACCTAAACCGAATGCAAAACCGGCCGTCATCTGCGGAACAGGGGAAGCAGTAGTACCCTCGGGCAATTGATTGCTCAGCATGAGGTCTACGGTTTTAGAACTGAGTAACCGCTTCCCTTTATACGTGCCTTTGTTTAAGAACAAGGTCAGGAATTTTGCATAATCCCCGATAGTACCACTCAGCCCTGCACCACCGGAAAAGAAAGTACTGGGCTGATTAGGATAGGATGGATCCGCTTTATCATAAATGGGATAGTCAACCTTTACAATACTGCCATCTGCCATTGGCTGATGGATACTCACCAGGCGGCTTTGTTTCGCAGCAGGGATCGTAAAATAAGTATCCTGCATCTCCAAAGGCAGGAAGATCCGCTGCTGGTAAAACGCCGGCAGAGATTGTCCGCTCCAGGTCTCTACAAGGTATCCCAGCAGGTCACTGCTTAATCCATAGGTGAAGTGTTCGCCCGGTTGATGCTGTAAAGGCACTTTTGCCAGTGCTTCCATGGCTTGTTTGTTAGTGATCGCCGTAGTGCCCATTCCAAGCCTTATACCGGCCTTTGAATAAATTGCCACCATTCTATCCTCGCTGAGATAAGGAACGGGATAGGCGAGCCCGGAAGTGTGCCGCAGCAGATCACGGATGGTGATCTCCCTGTTGGCAGGTTTAGTAGTATAGCTGCTGTCCTTCGGATTAAAAGTATCCACCACCTGCATGTTCTTAAAGGCCGGCAGGTATTTGGAAACCGGTTCATCCAGCAGGAACTTGCCTTCTTCCCAAAGCATCATGGCTGCAAGCGCCGTTACTGCTTTGGTGAAAGAAGCGATCCTGAAAATATCATCACTTTTTAAAAGTCGTTTTGATGGTAGGTCTGCATAACCGAAGGACTTGTTATACACTACATTGCCATTCCGGATGATCAGGGCATTGGCACCTGCAATATGATTTGCTTTTATTTCGCCGTTAATGAACTGGTCTATCCTGGCCAGCCTGTTTTGAGCCTGCGCAATGCTAACCGCGAAGAGAAAGAATACGCATAATGAACGTTTCATGTTGTTCCGTTTAATTTTGCCAAAGCTGCGTCAATTCTTTACATTTGACAAGTACTTACCCGCTGGTAGGGTGCTTACCTGTAGGTTAGAATTGTTGATAATCAAAACAATAAAATTATGCTGATGCATTTAATTCATAGTGAGAAGTGTGGTGTGAGAAGGGCAATGATGCTGATCGGGAGCAAATGGAAAATGGTTTTGATCGGTTGCCTGAAAGATGGTATGCAACGGTATGGTGAATTAAAACGCTCCATTCCGGATATCAGTGAAAAGATGCTCATTCAGGAACTGAAAGACCTGGTGGAAGCAGGGCTGGTAGAAAAAACATCTTACCCGGAAGTACCTCCCAGGGTGGAATACCGTTTAACGGAAAAAGGACAGAAAGCTATACCTGTATGGGAGATGGTGGAAAGGTTCGGGTGCGATTACCTGTAAAAAAACTGCCGGCACATTGTACCGGCAGTTTTTTTTACTAAGATCAGGAGTTTATCAGTTCATTACCAGACCAATCCGTTTCGGTGATCTGGGAGCGGTCAGATGTAATTTAGTCATCACATTCCTTTTGAAGTAGACGGCCTTAGTGTCTACGGTTATCCAGCTGTCATCTGATTTTTTCCATACGGCTCAGTGCCATTCAACCAGCTAATGCGAATAGCATATAAAGTATTTTCATAGCCCCTTGCACCGGATAAAACATCCTCATTAGCTCTTCTTCCCAAGGGACTTTCGCTGGTTAAGATATCTCCCGTAAGCTTATTTTTAAATGCATTCAAGCTAGTTGATCAACACCACACTACCCGTATTATGCTTTATTTCTTTTGTGGTAAGAGAACGGTATTGCAGATGCCAAATATAACTGCCCTGGGGCAACAGCGTTCCATTCTGGCGTCCGTCCCATCCCTGGTGCGGATTGTTGGATTGGTATAACAGGTTGCCCCAGCGGGAATAAACCTGCAGCAGATAGTCAGTAATATTTCCACGGAACACTGGTCTTAAAAGATCATTCACGCCATCCTTGTTAGGAGAAAATGCAGTAGGAAAAACAAATTCCGGTTCACAATCCTTTTGCATAACGATCAGTGTATCGCTGTAAGTACCACAGCGGTTAGCCGTTTCAAGATAGTATTTGCCACCCTGCCTCACCGTGATAGATGCAGCATGAGAACCATCCTGCCAGGTATACCGCGGGTAATTGTATTGCGATTGGTCCAGCACTAATTTATCATTGTAGCAGATCTGCACAGGCGGCCCGAGTTCAAAACGCGGCAGTGCATCCTGCACTACATTAAAACTGGTAGCAGTATCACAACCATTCAGCGAGATCCGCACATGCCAGGTGCCTGGTTGGGTGATGCTGATAGCAGGTCCCTGCTGTACCTGTTGCCAGTAATACAATGCCCCGGGTTGTTGTATATCCACATCTAGCTGCACGGGAATATTATCACAGATAAATGTATCGCGCAATGCCTTTAGTTCGGGATAAGGCCTGAAGTCAACATAAATTTCATCCTGTGTTTTGCAGTTATTTACACCATAGGTTACTTCCACTGAGTAAGTGCCGGATTGTGTAACATTTATTTCAGGCGTTGTATTCCCCGTATTCCAGGCGTAAGCAGTTCCGGCAAGATCACTTTTCAACGTAAGCGGTTTACCGATACACACTGCTGTATCGTTGCCCAGGTTTACAACAGGGATTCGCATATCAAGGTCCTGCCAGATGGTATCAGTATGGCAGGGATAATAGAGGATGAGGCTGATGTTGTAATTGCCTTCTGCTGCAAAATCGTGGATGCCATTGGGTATACGTGTGGTATCCGTACCATCTCCAAAATGCCAGTGAACGGAATCCGGAGGGTTCACACTGTTAAAACTGTAGATCGTTCTCAGTTCATTACAAACATAATCTGTGTTGATAACCGCATCATTTTCATCGTTCCCCCCGGCTATAATATTGGGAAGTCCCAGCGTTGTATTACCGGACCTGAAATTATAAACACTGTAACCCGGCCGGTCGCGGTTATCCGGGTCTGTTAATACGCTGGTATAAGTGCTGGTTATTTTTTCAGCCATATAGATCCTTTTATCCGGCCCCAGGGCTAGGCTGAATACTTCCCTGAAATCATCCCATGGCAACACCTGTCTGACAGAAGCAAGGATGTCGTTCTTTGTAAAGCTGGAAAGGTCCATGCTCAGCAATTCCCCGCCGCCGCCCCAGGAATTGGTAGAGCTGATATAGAGGTTCTGGCTGTTGTAGGAGAATTCAATCCCGTAGGGAGATAGATAATTAGCCGGAAAATCCCAGGAATTAAAGGAGATGGGATTCGTTAGCTCACCCGTTTGATTATTAAAATCGAAGATCTGAAATCCCAGCTCGTAGAAAGCTACCGCCATTTTCCGCCCGTTGCTGGAATAACGGAGATATCCTTCTGTCTGGTCTGCCGGCACTATCCGCATACCGCTGCCGCTGATAACAGGCACAGCGCTGATACCGGAAGGAGTAACCAGGTAAGAAATAAAGGTATTACTGGTACGAATGTACGAAGTAACCCATACATCCCTGTTATTACAATGTTTCACGGCCCCCAGCTTTTCATAACAACTCCCTGCGATCGCAATGTTTTTAAGGGCCGTAATAGCCCCATTGCCGCCATCCAGCCGCATATCCACTTCAGAATACATTAATCCGTTCAGGGGATCGGTATCTCCGCGCCAGGGTACTGTAAAGATGTAGTAGATATTTTTGTCGCCCGGTTTAGGAACGATCAGGGCGGATTGTGTACTGGATATATTTCCCCGCAGGTTAGTGCCGTTCACCATTACCTGGTGCAATTTATTGTAAACCGTAACGCCATCTGTATAAAATAAAAGCGCCCCGTTTTCATCTGCAACGGATGCGGAGCCTTCCATCTGGTTCAATGCGCTGCCGGTGATCATGGTAGGCCCGATCGTACGGAAGTCGAGACCCACGCCCTTGCCATAATACCATTGGTACCATTGTTTCTGCTGACTAAAGGAATATTGAAAAAAGGAAAGGAAAAGAAAAAAGAGCAAGTACTTTTTCATGGATAACCAGGCCTAAGGATACACTAAAGTATACATAATTTTCATAAAATGGGTTTATATACAGATTTAGTAGATTTGGGGGCTATGGAACACATTATCAATGCAACAGTTAAGTTTGTAAAAAAGGAATTGGAAGGGGCCGAAGGTGGGCACGATTGGTGGCATATCCACCGTGTATGGCAAAGATCTAAACTGATCGCACAAAAGGAGAAGGCAGACCTGCTGGTGGTAGAATTAGGGGCTTTGCTGCATGATATCGCAGATGCAAAGTTCCATGACGGCAATGAGGAGATCGGGCCCGTTAAAGCCGTTGCTTTTATGCAAACACAGAACATCCCCGCGGGCACGATCAAACATGTAGAGAACATCATCCGGCATATCTCTTTCAAAGGAGGTAATAATGCAAGGGAATTCTATTCGCCGGAACTGGGTATTGTGCAGGATGCAGACAGACTGGACGCCTTAGGGGCTATAGGCATAGCGCGCGCGTTTAATTATGGTGGTTTCAAGAACCGCCCCCTGTATGACCCTGCCATAAAACCCCGGCTGCAAATGACCCGGGAAGAATATAAAGCCAGCACGGCACCTACTATCAATCACTTTTACGAAAAGCTGTTGCTGTTGAAAGACAGGATGAACACAGCCACCGGAAAAGCATTAGCGGAAGAGAAACATGCTTTCATGGAAACATTCCTTGAAAAGTTCTATGAAGAATGGGAGGGGGCCTGAATATAATCTCCCGCAGGAATGTTATGTCATGCGTTAATACATTCAGGCCACATAATATTATTCCATCCGCAACGATTTCACCGGGTTCCTCAGGGCTGCTTTTACGCCCTGGAAACTCACCGTAACCACTGCTATGATAAGGGCCACCAGTCCGGATAGAACAAACATCCACCAGGATAGCTCTATCCGGTAGTCTGCGTCGCTCAGTAGTTTTTGCATTACAAAAGCGGCGAGGGGAGAGGCCAGTACAAAAGCTATTAATACAGGTTTCATAAAGTCTTTGGATAAGGAGAACCAGATCTTCATAATACCGGCGCCAAATACTTTGCGTATACCAATTTCTTTATTACGCCGCTCTGCGAGAAAAGTAGAAAGACCAAACAACCCAAGGCAGGAAATGAAGATGGCAAGCAGGCCCAATCCGAATGTAAGCTGCGCTGCTGCACGAAGGCCGCGGTATTCTTTATCATACTCCGCTTTCATGAATTGCAGCTCGAAAGGATAGTTGGGATTGCTTCGTTTCGCAGCTGTTTCAATCAGGCTCACCGTTTTCTGCCAGTTATTATCATTCTTTAACCTGACAAAGAAATAGCTGCCACCAGTGCCGAGGCTGATCATCATGGGGCCGGGATTAGAACTGGCTTGATTGAAAACAAAATCCTCTACCACGCCTATTACTGTTTTATCTCCCAGTTTAGTGCCGATCACAGGTTCCTTCAGGCCCATCTTTCTTACCGCTGTTTCATTGAGCAGGCAGGCGGACGTATCTGCACCATAAGCAGGATCAAAATCACGGCCTGCGGCCATTTTTAAACCTGCTGTTTTTGTCCAGTCGTAATTTACGGTGGTAACAGTAACAGGGAAGTTCTGATCATCTGTTTTGCCCGGCCATTGAATACCATCTACGCTACCGCCAAATTTGATCATATTATTACTACCTGCTGAAATACTTTGCACGCCGGGGATCTGTTGTACCTCTGCTTTGAATAAACTAAACTTGTCGCCCATATCACCTCTTGCGGGTATGATGATCAGGTTCTCCTTTTCATAACCCAGTGGGCGGTTTTGTATATGTTGCTGTTGCCGGAAAATAACAACAATGGAAATGATCAGGAAGATGGAGATCACAAACTGAAAGGTCACCAATCCCTTGCGCAGAAGAGCGCCGCCTTTATTGTTGGTTACTGTACCTTTCAATACCTTCACGGGTTTAAAGTTGCTTAAAAAGAAAGCAGGGTAACTACCTGCCACCAGGCCTGTGATAATGGTAATGCCGGTTAACGCACCCAGAACAGGCCAGTTGAAAACATCAAAACTGAAATGAACGTCGGGGAGGCGGTTCACAAAGGGCAGGACCATCCTGGCCAGCAATAAGGCTAAAAGCAATGCAAGGAAGGTCATACACAATGCTTCCGCGAGGAATTGTATAATGATCACTTTTCGTGGAGCACCTAAAACTTTACGTACGCCTACTTCTCTGGCACGGCGTTCAGAATGTGCCGTGGCAAGGTTCATAAAGTTCACGCAGGCAATCAGTAAGATGAATACTCCTGTAATGATCATCACCTTCACACCGTCTATCAATCCACCGCTTACTTTGCCATTCCTGAAACTGCCATACAGGTGCAGGTCAGCCAGGGGATAAGCAAAGAATGTAACTTTCTCAACATCTGCATGTCTTTTAACGGCCTCCTGTATTTTTTTATTGACAATAGTAATATCGGAAGAGGGCGTTAGTTCCGCCCATGTCTGGATGCTGTTGTTATCCCACCTGTTGATCCATTCGCTGTTTTCCTGTTCAAATATTTTAAAGGGTAGTACTACATCGAACTGGAAAGTACTGTTCAGCGGGATGTCTCTGATCACTGCTCCCACTTTCAGATCGTGTACATTATTATGCTGCAGTATTTTGCCGGTTGCGTTTCCTGTACCGAAGAGTTTTTTAGCCGTTCTTTCCGTGATCACTACAGATCCGGGGTCTTGCAATGCAGTAATGGGGTTGCCTTCAATAGTTTCAAAGCTGAGCATGCGGAAAAGGTCCGGCTCAGCGTAGAAACCTCTTTCATAGAAACTGTTTTCACCGGCATGGACCATTTGCTGATTGGTGTAGGTGGTACGGGCGGCGTATCTGATATCCGGTACATCCTCACGCAGCACAGCTGCCAAAGGACCGGCTACAGACCTGGATGTGCCAATGTCTCCACCCAACTGGTGGTTGAACATCAACTGGTGTATCCGGGGAAGCTTTGCATGGAATTTATCATAGTTCATAGCATCCCTGATCCATAACAGGAGCATAATGGTAATGGCCAGCCCAACAGCGAGCCCGCCTATATTGATGATGGAAGAAACCTTATCTTTTACAATATTCCTCCAGGATACCAGAAAGTAGTTATGCAGCATATCGTGGTAATTGATCGGCAAGGCATCCACCAAGAGAATGCCAGAATCATTACCTGTTATAAATCAAATGGATATGATTTGTGTAATGATAGTAAATGTCCGCTTTTAGTACATGCTGTGTTCGCTAATGGCAAGCTGCAAAAAAATACGGGCGGAGTGGTCCGCCCGTAAAAATGATGCTGATAACGCCTGTTCATCCGATCGCTTTTGATCAGGAACGTGCCTTTATGCCAATCTTGTGATCCATTTTTCCGATCGCCTTTGATCAGGAACGTGCTTTTACGCCAATCTTGTGATCCATTTTTCCGATCGCCCTTGATCAGGAACGTGCCTTTACGCCAATCTTGTGATCCATTTCTCCGATCGCCTTTGATCAGGAACTTGCCTTTACGCCAATCTTGTGATCGCCGTCATCCTGACTAATCACCTTCGCCTTCACTCAGGAAATCTCCTCTGCCTTATAACCCACACCTTCAATCGCCTTTTTGATCTCCTGCTCACTCGCTTTCTCCAATTTTACAGTCAATACCTTTTCCGGGCTCAACAGATCCACTTCCCATTTACCTTCTCCGGCCAGCTCATTCAATACCGGTGATACGGCAGCAATACATCCTGTGCACTTAATATTCGTCTTAAATTGTACGGTTTCCATTTTAATATCTTTTATATACTGTAAAATTACACCTGGTCACCCGCGTCCTTATTACATAATTCCTGATTCCTTTTATACAATTAGGATTTCTAAGAAGCACTTCCTATTTTTGATATGTACTACATAATGACCTAATGAAAGTATTAAGCGCAAACGGGATATATGGCAACTGGGCAACCCTGCTGTTACCCCTGAACAACGACGATAGCATCAATTATGCCCAGCTGGAGCAGGAAATAGACACCCTGATCGCCTATGAGGTAGACGGGATCTATTCCAACGGCACCGCCGGAGAATTCTATAATCAAACGGAGGAGGAATTCGATAAAGTGAACACCCTGCTGGCTGCAAAATGCAACGCCGCAGGTATGCCATTTCAGGTAGGCTGCTCACACATGAGCCCGGAAATATCCCGCGAAAGACTGAAACGTGCAAAGGCCCTGCAACCCTCTGCCATACAGATCATCCTGCCGGATTGGTTCATCCCCACCATGCCGGAGATCATTGATTATTTAAAGGTAATGGCTGAAGTGGCAGCACCGATCGGCCTGGTATTATATAATCCGCCGCATTCCAAAAAGAAATTGCTGCCGAAGGATTTTAAAGAGATCCTGGATGCTGGTATCCCTTTGGTGGGTTGTAAAGTCCCCGGCGGCGATGAGCAATGGTATGAAGAGATGAAACAACTGCCGGTCCCTTTCTCCGTATTTATCCCCGGCCATCATTTAGCAACAGGTGTTTCCCGTGGCGCACATGGTGCTTATTCAAATGTGGCCTGCTTAAATCCACTGTTCGCACAGCAATGGTATAACAGCATCAAAAGGGGAGAGCCTGCAGCATTTGAACTGGAAACCAGGATCCAGCAGTTTATGAATGATTGCATTGTTCCCTATATCAGAGATAAGGGATACGCCAACCAGGCTGTAGATAAATTTATGGCAGCAGTAGGCGCCTGGAGCCCTATCAGCACCCGTTTACGCTGGCCTTACAGATGGATACCGGAAGAAGATGTGGCACTCGTCAGGGAACAATGCAGGCAGATTTTACCGGAAGTTTTTAACGTAACAAAATAAAGCACTGTGCAGAAATACTTTTTAATAGCTATCGCATTCATAACATTCAGCTGCAAAACCACGCGCACCATCAGTTCCAAAGCACCGCTCTTCGATAGCTCACTGGTCTTCGAACCCGGCGGCCCTTATGCCTCCATGCGCATCCCGGCATTAGTGATCACAAAAAAAGGAACACTGCTGGCATTTTGCGAAGGAAGGATCGGCACTGCCAGCGATTGGGCGGATATGGATATGATCATGAAAAGAAGCACCGACGGCGGAAAAACCTGGCAACCGAACGTGATCATTGCCCCGAAAGTAAGCGGGCAACCAACCAGCAACGCAACACCCATCGTGGATAAGGATGGTACCATCCATTTATTGTACCAGCGTGATTACGCCAAAGCCTATTATACTTTCTCCAAAGACGATGGCCAGACCTGGAGCGAAGCAACAGATATCACCTATGCATTTGATGCCTTCAAACCGGAATACAACTGGTCTGTATTAGCGCCAGGCCCCGGCCATGCCATCCAGATGACCAATGGACGTTTGCTCGCCGCAGTTTGGATGGCAAACCCCACCAAAACCACACCCAGGAGGGCGCATGCACCATCCTGCATTGCCACCATCTACAGCGACGATCTGGGAAAAACCTGGAAACGCGGCGCCATCGTTTCAGATAATTCCCCTGAGTTTAAAAACCCCAGCGAAACCATGCCGATGCAGTTAAAAGACGGGCGCGTAATGCTCAACATCCGCAACGTAACCGAGATACACCGCAGAGGTGTGAGCTATAGCCCCGATGGTATCAGCGGATGGACCAAACCTGTTTTTGATGAAGAGCTGTTTGAACCCATCTGCATGGCTACGATCATAAGGTTCGGCCAGGACCTGTTATTTATCAACCCGGATAGTAAGGACACTGCAAAAGGCAACCGCAGGAACCTCACCGTAAAGGTCAGCAGCGATGAAGGGCAAACATGGCCCCTGCAAAAGGTCCTGAACCCCGGCGCATCCGGTTATTCCGATGTTGCTGTTGGGCCGGACGGTACCGTGTATTGCCTTTATGAAACCAATGCCGGCACAGGTTTCAACTATAGCATGGTGCTGAAAAGGTTCAACCGCGAATGGATCAGTAAAAAAGACTAACCTTCCCCTGGTCAGCCAGCCAGCAGATCCCCTCTGCTGGCTGATTTCAATAAGTTCCCCTTACCAGGCACAAAAAATAATTTGGATTAATAAGAAATACTTCCCACTTTTGATATGTACTACATAAGTACTATTAACCAAATCAATCATTTCCAGTTATGAATAAAAAGCTACTCAGCTATCTCGCCGGGTATACTCCCAGGCTCTTATGCCTCCTCTCCCTATCCATCTTCCTTCTTGGTGCAGAAGCTAATGCCCAGGACAGAGTATTGAAAGTTTCTGGTAAAGTGACAACTGAATTGGATGGACCGGTGATCGGGGCCAGCGTTAGGATCTCCGGTACCCGCCTTGGTACAGTAACTGACGCAGACGGAAAATACCTGATCAATGTGAGCCCCACAGACTCGCTCGAGTTCTCTTATGTGGGTTACAAAACGATCCGTTATGCCGTACGGAACAGGGTAGACCTGAACGTAAAATTAGAAGCCACCGCTGGTGGTTTGAATGAAGTAAGTATTGTTGGTTACGGCCAGCAGAAAAAGATCAGCGTAATTGGTGCACAGTCAACCCTGGATGTAGACGACATCAAGTTACCCATAAGAGATATCGCCAGTACCCTGGGTGGAAGGATCTCGGGTATGATCACCACCTCAAGAGGTGGCGGCCCTGGTCAGGATAACTCCGGTTTCCTGGTTAGAGGGGTGGCTACTTTTGGTACCAGCACCCGTACGCCCCTGATCATTATCGACGGGGTGCCGGACAGGGCTTTGAATGATGTAGATCCTGAAGACATTCAGACCTTCACTGTATTGAAAGATGCAGTATCCACAGCCGTATACGGTACACGTGGTGCAAACGGCGTTATCATCATCACCACCAAAAAAGGGGTAGCTGGTAAACCTGCTGTTAAATTTGAACTGAACCAGGGGATGACCCAATTGGTGCAGGTCCCGAAACTGGTAGATGCTCCCACCTGGATGACCTTGTATAACGAAGGTTTGACCAATAGGGGAAGACCTGCATTGTATACGGATGAACGTATAGCAATGCACAGGAACGGTACCGATCCTGAATTATATCCTAACGTGAACTGGTATGATGAGATCTTCAGGAAAGCAGGTGTAACACAAAGGGCAAACGTAAACATCAGTGGTGGTTCAGACAGGGCTACTTACTATATCTCCGCTGGTTATTACAGGGAAACCGGTATGCTGCGCGATATTCCTTCAGATCAGAAAAGTTACGACACGAAGTCTTATTACAAACGTTACAACTTCACCGCCAACATTGGTGTGAATGTAACCGCCACTACCAAGGTAGACCTGGGTATGGCTGCTATCATCGATAACAGGAATGGTGTTTGGGGTGGTGCAGACGTGAATGCACTCAACAACCTGTTCTTACAGGTATTACGTGTTCCTCCGCACATCATGCCAGGCAGGTATCCGAATGGCGTGTATTCACAATATCCCGGCGGTTTCAGCAGTCCCAGCAAAATTGCATTTGACCAGGGTGCCACCAACGATTATTCCGCCACCATTCGTCCGAACTTAAGGCTGAAACAAGACCTTGATTTCATCACGAAAGGATTATCCTTCTCCGGCTTATTCTCTTTTGATATTTATACAGACGGTACAACGGCAACCACCCGTTCCGGTCCATCCGTATACGCTACAGGCCGTGATGCGGACGGTGAGCTGATCTACCAGCTTACCCGCGATGCCAACGGGGCGCTGACTTACTATTCCGCCCGGAGTTCCACCAGGCGCATGTATTCAGAAGCATCCCTGAACTATGGCCGTACTTTCGGTAAACATGAGTTCGGTGGTCTGCTGCTTTTTAACCAGTCTGAATACATAGACGGAAATGCCACCACCTTTACTTCTTCCGTACCATTCCGCAACCGCGGTCTTACCGGAAGGGTTACTTACGGTTATGATAACCGTTACTTCCTGGAAGGAAACTTTGGTTACACCGGTTCTGAGAACTTCAGCCCCAGTAACAGGTTTGGTTTCTTCCCATCTGCAGGGGTAGGTTACATCATTTCGAACGAGAAATTCTATGAGCCGTTAAAAGACATCATGCCTTACTTCAAAATAAGGTATAGTTATGGTTTGACCGGTAATGGTGGTTTCAGTACCCGTTTCCTTTACCTCACGCAACTGGCAAAAACAGCTGCAACCGGCTACCAGTTTGGTACACCTACTGCACTGTCTCCTGCTTACAGCGGATATGCTGAATCACAGATCGCTACAGATCCTTCATGGGAAACTTCTTACCGTCACAACCTGGGTATAGAAATGAACTTCCTGAAGAACGATCTGAAGATCGTAACAGAACTGTTCAGGGAGATGCGTAAAGGCATCCTGAGAGCAGATCAGACCATTCCCGGCCTGTCAGGTTTTGGCAGTGTGAACCCTACCCGCAACATTGGTATTGTGCTGAACAAAGGGATAGATGTAACCATGACGTATAAGAAAACACTTTCTAAACAACGCTGGATAAACGTTACCGGAACCTTCACCTTTAACGATAACACCAACCTGCAGGACGGTCTTCCCCCGCAGCGTTATCCATGGATGGAGTGGAAAGGCAAACAGGTAGATGCTAAAACGCTGTACATCGCTGAAGGGCTCTTTAAAGACCAGGCAGAGATCGACAGGTCAGCCAAGCAAACAGGTGATATCCGCCCCGGCGATATCAAATATAAAGACCTGAACGAAGATGGCGTGATCGATGCGAACGACATTGCACGGATAGACGTGTCCGGTACACCTAAAATGATGTACGGTGTGAACCTTCAGTTTGGCTGGAAAGGTTTTGACATCGGCGCCTTTATACAAGGTACAGGAAAAACATGGCTGAGCTATGGCATGGGAGATGGAACAACACCATTTGCACAAGGCCCTATCAGCGCAGGTTTGATGAGCATGGCAACAGACCGGTGGACAGAAGAGAATCCTAACCCGAATGCATTTTATCCAAGGATGAATACCAACCAGGACCCTAACTCCAACTACCTGAACAGTACCTGGTGGCTGAAACCATCAGACTTTGTAAGGCTGAAGAGTGCAGAGATCGGTTATACATTAAGTGCTACACTTACCAAACGTATTGGTATCAGTAATCTCCGTGTTTTCCTGAACGGCACCAACCTGCTCACATGGTCTAAATGGAAATACTGGGATCCTGAGCTGAACGATACCGGTACCAGTTCAACGAACTATACCCGGGGAGAATCTTATCCGAATACGAAGGCGTACAATTTTGGTGTAAGGGCTAGTTTTTAATATCATAAGAATACTATCATGAGATATCATATCACAAAATATACCGCATTACTCAGCATCACTTTATTACTGTCTACCGGATGTAAAAAAGGTTTCTTTGATGGTGCCCCTAAAGACCTGCAAACCATTGAAATGGTATTCCAGAATAAACTGGAAGCAGAAAGCTGGCTTTCCGGCGTATACAACCGCCTGCCGGATGTATGGGCAGACGGAACTGTTACCGGCAGGGGATTGGGCGAGCTTTGCGATGAGCTGGAACTGAATTCACCTTCCATTATTGCAGCAGGAACCATCAATGGCAGCAGCAGTATCAATGTGTATACTTCTTATTACCAGGCTATCCGCCTGGCCAATATATTCATGGCCAATATTGAGAACAGCAAAACCAATCTTTTGCTGGAACCCAATGGTGCGGAGCTGATCCAGCAGTATAAAGGAGAAGCGCGTTTCCTGAGAGCTTACTATTACTGGATGCTGATCAGGTTCTACGGCCCTGTAGTATTGGTAGGTGATAAGATTGCCGGTGTGGATGACGACTTCCAGTTACCCAGGAATACCTGGAGCGAATGTGTGGATTACATCCTCGCGGAAATGGATGCTGCTAAAGACATGGTGCCTGAGAAACACATTGTACCTTCTTCCGGCGCGGATGATCTTACCCAAACCGGCCGCATCACCAAACTGATCGTGGAAGCGGTGAAGAGCCAGGTGTTGTTATATGATGCCAGCCCGCTCTTTAATGGTAACCCTGATTATGCCGGTTTCAAAAATACAGATGGCAAAGAACTGATGAACCTCACAGCTGATCCTCAGAAATGGGCACGTGCTGCCACTGCAGCTAAAATAGCGATCGATCATGCCGTAACGAACGGAAGGAAATTATATGCGGTAACCAATGCAGATCCATTCCTCGCAGCAGTGAATTCTCACAGGGGGTTATTCTTAACAGGATGGGCAGACGAAGGTATCTGGTTAAGAACAGTTACCGGTTATGCCGTATGGGAAGAACATTGTGCCCCGCGTGCCGTAAATGGTACTAAAACAGTAGCCGTACTGTCTATGCCACAGGAAATGGTGGATATGTACAGGATGATCAACGGGCGCCGCATTGACGAAGCCGGCAGCAATTACGTGGAAACAGGTTTTACTGCTACCGCAAAAGCCAACTTCTATGTAGCCGGTACTTCTAATATGTATGTGAACAGGGAGCCACGCTTCTATACCAATGTTACTTTCAATGGTTCTACCATTCCCTTTGTGCCTAAAACAGGACTTACAAGAGTGGAATACTGGCCTGATGGTAATTCCGGCAACGGTAATGGTACCCAAACCATGTATCCTAAAACAGGTTACCTCGTGCGTAAGAACACCAATGCCAGCAGGAACCTTCAATCCAATGCCGGTAACGTAGTACGGCCTGCTATGTACATTCGTCTCGGTGAATTGTACCTCAACTATGCAGAAGCATTGAACGAATCCGATCCTACTAATCCGGATGTACTCACTTACCTGAACTTTATCCGTGTGCGTGGAGGGATCCCTGCTGTAGCTGCAGGATTAGACCAGGCTACCATGCGTAAGCTGATCCAAAGGGAACGTTGTATTGAGCTGGCATACGAAGGGCACCGCTTCTTTGATGTGCGCAGATGGAAGATCGTAACTGAACCGGAAGGCCGCCAGGGTGGAGAATTTCATGGTATGAACGTATTCACCGGTGCCGGTTTGGGCGATGTGGCATTCTATGCACGTACAAGGACCAGTACCCGTGTATGGAACACCAGGTATAACCTGCTGCCTTTACCACAAAGTGAAGTGAACAAGAACTTTAAAATGGTACAAACCTTTGGATACTAATATATGACAGGAGCAAAGAGGATATTGAGCGCACTATGTTTACTGCCCGTTTTGATGATGGCGCAGGAACAGAAAAAGTATAAGGTGCCGGTACTGAAAGGGAAAGAGATCAATCCTGTTATACGCATCCGTATTGATGCAGCAGGGGAGAACGAAACCCTTCAGCAGATGGAAGTCTCCATAAAAGGAGCGGCTATCCGGAATGTGAAGATCTTCAACGCCGGAGCAGATTCCGCTTTCCTGAAAGGTGAAAAGCCCCTTTTTGCAGAGGCGAAAGCTGCTGCTAAGATCACGTTTAAAGGCAACCTGCCGCTCCGCCAGGGACCAAATTATCTCTGGGTAACGGTAACGCCTGATGTTAAGGCATTACTTACTGACCGACTGAATATCAACGTTACGACTGTTCAGCTAAACAACAGAACGGTAAAAGTACCTGCTGATAATTATACTAACAGATTGGGCATTGCATTAAGACAGCATAACCAGGATTCGGTACATACGTACCGGATCCCCGGGCTTGCTACTGCCAAAGACGGCACCCTCCTGGCTATCTATGATGTGCGCAGGGATAAAGGAGGCGATCTGCAGGGGAATATCGATATTGGTTTATCCCGCAGCCTGGATAAAGGCAAAACATGGCAGCCGATGCAGATTGTGCTGGATATGGGCACCTGGGGTAATTTGCCACAGCAGTTCAATGGTGTTTCAGACCCCAATGTGCTGGTAGATAAAAACACCGGCAACATTTTCATTTCCGGGTTATGGATGCACGGCGTGATCAACGAAAAGGGGAAATGGGTGGAAGGATTAACCGCAGAAAGTAAAGACTGGAACCACCAGTGGAAGACCAAAGGTTCTCAGCCCGGTTTTGATGTAAAGCAGTCCTCCCAGTTCCTGATCACCAAAAGTACAGATAACGGAAAAACCTGGAGCGAACCCATTAACATCACCCGGATGTGCAAACAGGAAGACTGGTGGCTACTTGCACCAGCACCCGGGCAGGGCATTACGCTGAAAGACGGAACGCTTGTAATGCCTACACAGGGCAGGAATGCAACGGGCAAAGCTTTCTCCAACATTACCTATAGTAAAGATGGTGGTAACACCTGGAAAACAAGTAATCCCGCTACAAAAGAATCCACTACAGAAAATATGGCGGTAGAATTGTCTGACGGCAGCATCATGTTAAACATGCGTTCCGGAGCCAACAGCAGGGATACCAGCAGCACAAATGGCAGGGTAGTGGCCACCACCGTTAACCTGGGGCAGGATTGGGTGATACATCCCACCTCTCACAATGCATTGCCGGAACCCACCTGCATGGCCAGCATTATCAGGCATGATCTTATACAAAATGGAAAGAAAAGGTCCGTACTGTTGTTTGCAAACCCGGATTCAAAAACAGCCCGTCAGCATATGACCATCAAAGTAAGTTACGATGATGGCAAAACATGGCCGGGTCATAAAAAGATCTTACTGGACGAAGGGAAGAGCAGAGGTTATTCCTGTTTAACCAGCATAGACAATAATACCATTGGTATCTTATACGAAAGCAGCCAGGCGGACCTGGTGTTCCAAACCATACAATTAGAAGAACTATTATGAACAAAATTACCGGATTAATAGCTGCAACCTTTGCAGCTTATCATGAGGATGGTGCAGTAAACCTGGAGATCATTCCTGCTATTGTTGAAAAAATGATCGCCGACGGTTTATCTGGCGTATTTATTTGCGGTACTAACGGAGAAGGTCCTAATCTCACCATCGAAGAAAGGATGGCCATTGCAGAAGCTTATGTAAAGGCAGCCGGCAAACGCATCCTGGTGCTGGTGCATGTGGGCCACAGTTCAATTGCTGAATGCCGTAAGCTGGCGGCACATGCTGAAAAGATAGGCGCAGATGCTATTTCTTCTGTTGCTGCATTCTATTTCAAACCCGGTTCCGTAAGCAACCTGGTGAAAAGCATGGCACAGATCGCATCTGCAGCACCTAACACACCGTTCTATTATTACAACATTCCTGCGCTCACAGGCGTGGCGATGGATATGATCGAATTTTTAAGGCAGGCAGAAAAACAGATACCCACACTTGCCGGGATCAAATACACGGCTGCTACCTTACACGAATACCATGCTTGTGTAAATTATAAAAATGGTAAGTTCGATATCTTATTCGGTTACGATGAAATGCTGTTGCCTGCATTGGCAGTAGGTGCAAAAGGAGCTATCGGCAGCACCTACACTTTTGCGGCGCCATTGTACCTGAAGGTAATGAAGTTGTATGAAGAAGGGATGAGCGAAGAAGCGGCGGCTACCCAGTTGCATGCGGTGAATATGGTGCGTTGCCTGGTGAAATATCCACCCATCCCTGCACAAAGGGCTATAATGAAAATGGAAGGATTTGAATTAGGTACCTGCCGTTTACCACTGGAACCATTGAACGAAAAGGAAACAGCAGATTTTAAAGCATCACTGGAAGAGATAGACTTTTTCAATGTAGTGAAAGAGAGTCGTCAGCTTATAGATTGAACATGGCTATTGAAACGTTAGAAGAGAATTACCTGACATGGCAGGATAGCCTGCCTTCCATTCCTGATCCCGTTGGTTTTGCCGGTTCTTTTGCCGGTGTTTCCAATGGCACTTTACTGGTGGCAGGCGGGGCTAACTTCCCGGATGGCGGTACACCCTGGACGGGTTCTAAAAAAGTATGGCATCAGCACATCTTTGCGCTGGAAAAACCGGGTGGCGAATGGAAAACAGCAGGTATCCTGCCACATGCATTAGGCTACGGCGCTACGGTTACCTGGAAGGATGCCTGCATCCTCATCGGTGGCAGCAGTGAGCAGGGGCATCATGCAGAAGTATGGATGCTGAAATACATAGATGGAAGGATTGCCTGTACAGCCTTACCTTCCCTGCCAAAAACCATCGCTAACACCTCGGGGGTGTTAATCGGTGATGTGATCTATGTGGCAGGAGGTACTGAAACACCGGATGCGTTGCAGACGGAAAAGAACTGCTGGGTGCTGGACCTTGCTGCGGAACATAAAGCCTGGAAAGTATTGCCACCATGGCCCGGCCCTTCACGTATGCTCGCGGTAACGGGTACACTGGATGGAAATTTCTATCTTTTCAGTGGCGCGGAACTGGAGAATGGTGTTCGGAATTATCTGAGGGATGCTTACGAATATTCACCAGAGCATGGCTGGAAGAAACTGGCTAATCTTCCCTCAGCTACAGTGGCTGCACCTTCACCTGCCTTTGACCTAATGATCTTTGGCGGAGATAATGGAGCCGCCACAGCACAAAGAGATCAACATCCTGGCTTTTCCAGGCAGATATTGAATTATAATACACATACAGATACCTGGTCAGTAAGAGGGCAGTTGCCGGCAGCACCGCCGGTAACCACCACATTGACGGTTTGGAACGGTAATGTAGTGATACCGGGAGGTGAAGTGAAACCCACCATCCGTACCACTAAAGTACTCACAGGTATTGTTAAACAGCATTGATACATGAAGCATTCCTTTTACTCCTGGACAATTGTAGCTATGCTCTGGATAGTGGCTTTTTTGAACTATCTGGACAGGATACTGATCACTTCCATGCGCGATCCTATTGTGGCCGATTTCGGCCTTACAGATGCGCAATTCGGATTGCTGACCTCTGTATTCCTCTGGTCGTACGGTATTCTCAGCCCATTTGGTGGTTTCTTTGCGGACAGGTACAGCAGGAAAAAAGTGATTGTGTTCAGCGTAATGGTATGGTCTGCCGTAACCTTGTGGACAGGCTTCACGCATTCCTTCTACGAAATGCTGACCGCCCGTTTCCTGATGGGTGTGAGTGAGGCTTGTTATATTCCTGCAGCACTGGCTTTGATCACGGATTATCATAAAGGCCGTACACGTTCACTGGCAACAGGTTTGCATATGAGTGGCCTGTATGCAGGGCTGGCATTGGGTGGCCTGGGTGGTTACATTGCTGAGCTGTGGGGATGGCGTTCCGGTTTCCATGTATTCGGGATCGTTGGGATTGTGTATTCTATCATATTATTATACGTTTTAAAAGACTATAAAAAAACAGCGGAAGAAGGAACAGCCACTGTTACAACAGAAAGCATCAGCCTTACCGGCGCATTAAAAGAATTATTCAGCAAAGCCTCTTTCTTTATACTTCTTGTATATTTTGCTGTACTGGGCATTGTGAACTGGCTGGTGTATGGGTGGCTGCCAACCTTCCTCAAAGATCATTTCCATCTTAACCTGGGAGAAGCCGGTATTTCCGCTACCGGTTATATACAAATAGGTTCCTTTATTGGCGTTGTATTAGGCGGTATCCTGGCAGACAGGTGGACGCGTAAGAACAACAGGGGGCGTTTGTATGTACTGATCATTGGTTTTACCCTGGGCGCACCGTTCTTATTCCTGATGGCTTCTACCACTATATTCAGCATTGCTATCATTGCCATGTTGTTCTTTGGACTGGCAAGAGGTTTCAATGATGCGAACATGATGCCCATCTTAAGGCAGGTGGCGGATGGAAGATACATTGCTACAGGATATGGATTCCTGAATTTCTTAAGCACCATTATAGGTGGTTTGATGGTATATGTGGGTGGCGCTCTCAAGGATGCGCAGATAGACCTTTCTATCATATACCAGGTATCCGCAGTTGCCATGTTACTGGCTACCTGGTTGTTATTTGCGGTGAAGTTGAAGAAGAACTAGTTAACCAGTTTTCTTAAACCCAAATATAAACCCGTTATGCAAAAAACAATGAACGCGGGCATAAGCGCATTATGCCTGGTGCTTTCTATTGCCTGTACAAAACAGCAAACCCTTTCAGAGAAGTTAAGCCCTAATGAAGCGAATGCCGTTGCAGATGCCCAACTGCTGGCTGCCGCACAGGTGCACACCTCCGCAAAGATCTTCGATGGCGGCGGTTCCGATGGCTATCATTCTTTCAGGATCCCTTCCCTGATCAGGACCACCAACGGCACACTCATCGCATTTGCCGAAGGCAGGATGAGCAGTAACAAAGATTACGGGAACATTAACCTGGTGTACAAAAGGTCCACAGACAATGGTGCTACCTGGTCTGCACTGGGAGAAGTGGTAGGTGTAGGGCCTGGTACCTGGGGTAATCCAACCGCTGTAGTAGATCAATCCACCGGAAGAGTATGGCTGTTCATGTCATGGAACAGCGGAGACCATAACCAATCCGGCACGGATGGTTATCAGAAGATAGACAGCTGGGGCGAAAGGAAAGTATATGTATCCTACAGCGACAACAACGGCGCCAGCTGGTCTCCGCAGCAAGACCTTACTTCCACTTTATTGCCTTCCAATTATACCTGGGATGCCATGGGCCCTGGTGTTGGTGTGCAAAAGAGTAAAACAGGCGCAACAGGCCGGCTTATTATTCCTGCTATTGGCCGGAATATCTACAGCGATGATCATGGTGTTACCTGGCATTATCAACTCATTCCATCCGGAACCAGTGAAGGCACTATCATCGAAAAATTAAATGGCGGGCTGATCCGGAACGACAGGCCTGTTATGAGCCAGTGGGAGCTTTCCAAAAGAAGAAGGATCTCAGTGGGTTCCATCACCAGCTTCCCTGCATGGACCTCTGATCCGGACCTGTTAGATCCTGCCTGCCAGGCTTCTGTATTAAGGTATACAGACAATCCTAACCGCATCATGTTCCTCAACTCTGCCAGTACGGAAACAAGAGGGAAAATGCGGGTCAGGATCACTTATGATGAAATGGGTACCTGGCCCATCAGCAGAAGGATCTTTGATAACTTAACAGAGCAGCAGGCCATTGATCAGGGGAAAGGAGGTTATTCCAGTATGGCTAAAACAGCAGATTTTATGGTGGGCGCCTTGATAGAAGTGAATGAGGATACGGGAAGTTCTTCCACGAGCAACCGGTCTATTGAGTTTCACAAATTTAATCTGCCCTGGATCCTGAACGGGGCTACAGAACCATGATAAAATAACAGGTGGCTAAACTTATTAAAGTTTAGCCACTTTTAATCTTAAACTATTACTCACCACACTTACAGAACTAAGTGCCATGGCAGCCCCTGCGATCATCGGGTTTAAGAGGAAGCCGTTCACGGGGAATAACACACCGGCCGCCAGCGGAATACCAATGATGTTATAGATGAATGCCCAGAAGAGGTTCTGTTTAATGGTGGCTACCGTTTTACGGGAAAGCTTTAATGCTTTGGGAATGCTGTTCAGGTCTGAAGTGATCAGCGTCATCTTAGCCACATCCATCGCAATATCAGAACCTTTACCCATAGCGATACTTACATCTGCCTGAGCCAGCGCCTGCGAGTCATTGATACCATCGCCTACCATGGCTACCACTTTTCCAGCCTGCTGTAATTCTTTTACAAATTCTGCCTTGTAAGCCGGTAATACTTCAGCTTTATATTGTGTGATGCCAACGTTGCGGGCAACTGCTGCTGCGGTATGTGCATTGTCTCCCGTAAGCATGTACACTTCAATACCATCCCGCTGAAGGGCGTTAATAGCTGTTTTGGAAGTTTCCTTGATCTTGTCTGCAATAGCAATGATGGCGAGCAGCTCCTGTTCATTGGCGAAATAGATCACCGTTTTAGCTTCTTCCTGCAACTCGCCGGCCTGTGAAAGCTGTATCTGGTTAAGCGTAACAGGCAAAAGTTTTTTGTTACCCACGAAGTAGGTCTTTCCTTCGTAAGTACCTTTAATTCCCTGCCCGGTAATGCTTTCAAAGCTGTCCAGTTTTACGGGTTTCACTTTTAAATAGCTCACAACAGCTTCTGCCAGCGGATGTTCAGATTGTTGTTCAAGCGTGAAAAGAACAGACCTCAGATCCGTTGCAGTTGTATTCCAGATCATGTCTGTTACTACCGGTTTACCTTCTGTAATGGTACCTGTTTTATCCAGGATGATAGCGTTTACTTTATGCCCCAGTTCCAGGCTTTCTGCGTCTTTTATAAGGATGTTGTTTTCAGCGCCTTTACCAACGCCTACCATGATCGCAGTAGGTGTAGCCAGTCCAAGCGCACAGGGGCATGCGATCACCAATACCGTTACGGCCGTCAGTAAGCCATGTGTGAAAGCATTTTCACCACCCAGTACCATCCAGGTAATAAAAGTAAGGATGGCGATACCGATCACTACCGGCACAAAGATCCCGGCGATCTTATCCACCAGTTTCTGTACCGGTGCTTTACTACCCTGTGCTTCCTGTACCATTTTAATGATCTGTGCCAGCACAGTGTCTGCACCTACCTTTTCTGCTTTGAACTGAAAACTGCCTTTCTGATTGATGGTACCGGCAAATACGGCTTCTCCCTGTTTTTTAAGTACAGGCACCGGTTCGCCGCTGATCATACTTTCATCCACATAAGATTCTCCGTTCACCACCTTACCATCCACAGGGATCTTTTCACCGGGTTTAACGAGCAGCACATCCTGCACCATTACATTGGAAATGGGGATCTCCTTCGTATCTCCGGAAGCATCTACCAGCAGTACTGTTTTAGGTTGCAGGCCAATGAGCTTTTTAATGGCAGAAGAAGTATTGGATTTGGCTTTTTCTTCCAGCAGTTTACCCAAAGAAATGAAAGCGATCACCACGGCAGCAGCTTCAAAATACACATGTGGGTGTAAACCGCGCTGGTGCCAGAATTCAGGGTATATTGTATTGAAGGCACTAAAGATCCAGGCAATGCCTGTACTCAGTGCTACGAGGGTATCCATGTTGGCTTTGCCATGTTTCAGCTGTTTCCAGGCATTCACAAAGAAGTTCCGGCCAAAGAAGAACACCACCGGTGTGGCCAGGACCATCATGATCCAGTTGCCATAAGGCATGTCCATAAAGAACATACCAATGATCACAATGGGAAGGGACAGGATGGAAGACCAGATGGTGCGTTGTTTTACTTCATTATAATGGCGGCGTTGTGCTTCTTCCTTTACTTCATCCTGGTTATCCTTGTCTATCACCAGGTCGTAACCAATGGAACGTACTGTTTTTTGAAGGGTTTCCGGCGTTGCAGCCGTAGGGTCATATTGCACCCAGGCTGTTTGATTCGCGAAGTTCACACCCGCATCCTTAACACCCGGTGCGGACTTTAGCATGGATTCCACGCTCACTGCGCAGGCTGCACAGGTCATTTCCAGTACCGGGAAAGTTTCTTTTGTGATAGCGGTTGACATTTTTTTTATTTTATACAAAGTTCCGCCCTTTCAGGCGGGGAGTACTTATATAATTGGGGTATTCTTTTATAATATTTGGTGGATAAAATACCTTATCGTAATATTGCGATATATGGGCGCAACTAAAACAGACCTCTTTACGAAACAACAGAACGATATAGCCAATATGGCGAAGGCACTCGCGCATCCGGCGCGTATTGCCATCCTGCAATACCTGGTGAAAAAGAACGCCTGTGTATGCGGGGATATCGTAGAGGAGCTGGGGCTGGCGCAGGCTACTACTTCCCAGCATTTAAAAGAACTGAAGAATGCAGGGATCATCCAGGGAGATATAGATGGGGTGAGCGTTTGCTATTGCATCAATCCAAAGGTCTGGAAACAATATCATGATATATTTCAATCCTTCTTTAAAGACATTACGCTAAGCGGTAAATGCTGCTAGCTATTTTTTTACCCTAATAAATCGCAATAATACGATGAAGGAATTAGTTAAACAGAAATACACGGAGATCGCCTTACAGGATAAGGCGGAAAATCAGGCATCCTGCTGTGGTGCCGGCGCCTGTTCTACAGAAGTATATAACATCATGAGTGATGATTATGGTGCATTAGCAGGTTATAACCCGGATGCAGACCTGGGGCTGGGATGCGGATTACCTACTGAGTTTGCGCAGATCAAAAAAGGGGATACTGTTATAGACCTTGGCAGTGGTGCAGGGAATGATTGTTTTGTTGCCCGGCATGAAACAGGAGAGACGGGGAAAGTGATCGGCATCGACTTTACACCTGCTATGCTGGAAAAGGCCCGGAAGAATGCAGAAAAGCTGGGCTTTAATAACGTGGAGTTCCGGGAAGGAGATGTAGAAAACATCCCTGTATCGGACGATATAGCTGATGTGGTAGTGAGCAATTGTGTGTTGAACCTGGTACCGGATAAGGATGCTGTATTGAAGGATATTTACCGCGTTTTAAAACCCGGAGGTCATTTTAGTATCTCGGATATCGTGCTGGCAGGCGCGCTTCCGGAGAACATTCAGCAGGCTGCTGAAATGTATGCCGGATGTGTTTCCGGTGCAATTCAAAAGCAAACGTACCTTGACCTGATCAAAACGAATGGCTTTTCTAAAATAATGCTTCAGAAAGAAAAGACAATTCATATTCCGGATGATATCCTTTCCGCTTATTTATCTGCTGAAGAGATAAAACAATTCAGGGAAAGTGGTACAGGTATTTACAGTGTTACGGTGTATGCGGAAAAACCTGTTTGTGGATGTGGCCCTGATTGCTGCAGTTAAAACAGGAACCATGCAGAAAGTATTAGTGCTTTGCACCGGTAACAGTTGCCGGAGCCAGATGGCAGAAGGTTATCTCCGGTATTTTGCCGGCAGCCAGGCTGAAATTTACAGTGCCGGTGTGGAAACACATGGGGTGAACCCGAAAGCTATCGCTATCATGGCGGAGGACGGAATAGACATTTCCGGGCATACTTCCAACAACATCAGTGAATACACAGGGATTGATTTTGACTATGTGATCACTGTTTGCGATAATACTAAAGAGCGATGCCCCGTTTTTCCCTCTAAAGCAATAAAGTTCCACCACAATTTTCCTGATCCTGCAAAGTCAACAGACATGGAAGAATTCAGAAGGGTAAGAGAACTCATTAAAGAATATTGTGAGAAATTCGTGGAAGAGAACCTGGAAACACATGGAACCATATGATGTAATTGTGATAGGAGGCGGGCAAAGTGCCCTGGCAACAGGCTATTATTTACGGCGTACAGCGCTCAGGTATGTAATGCTTGACAGGGAAGAAGCTCCCGGTGGTGCATGGCAGCATGCATGGGATTCACTGACCCTTTTTTCTCCGGCATTATGGTGTTCATTACCGGGTGTGATCATGCCCGGTGGAAAAGAGCATTACCCGGGGAAACAGGAAGCCGTAGATTACCTGGCTGCTTATGAAGAAAGATATCGCTTACCGGTGATCAGGCCCGTAGAAGTGAAGCGTGTAAGCAAAGAGAATGGATTATTTGTAGTGCATACAAACGGGGATACTTACTATGCGAAAGCAGTGGTCAGTGCTACAGGGAGTTATCATTCACCCATTATGCCAGACATTCCTGGCAGGGAAGTATTCAAAGGAAGGGTACTTCACTCTGCTGAATATATGGGACCATCCGGATTTTCAGGTAAACGGGTAGCCGTGGTAGGCGAAGGAAATTCCGGGGCGCAGATCCTCGCTGAACTGTCTGCAGTAACAGATACATTATGGATCACGCGTAATGCCCCGGAATTCCTGCCGGACCATGTAGATGGAAAATACCTGTTTGATGCCGCCACGCAATTGTATGAAGCTAAACAACGGGGAGAAGAGCTGCAACCTCCGTCATTGGGGCATATAGTGATGGTACCTGCTGTAAAGGAAGCCAGGGAACGTAATGTATACAAAACATGGCTGCCTCCATTCGATACTTTCACACCAGGTGGTATTGCCTGGAAGGATGGGCGTAAAGAACAGGCTGATATTGTGATCTTTTGCACCGGATTCAAACCCACACTTTCACACCTGGCACCCATTTTTAACGGTCATAAAATAGCCACCAAAGGTACCCGCGCACTTGAAGCAGATGGCCTTTGGCTGGTAGGCTACGGCTCCTGGACGGGTTTTGCTTCTGCCACTATTATCGGCGTAGGCAGAACGGCTAAACGAACGGTAGAAGAAATAGCCGCCTTTATACAATGAGCGCTACCTTACCCCTTGTTTCCCTGCCTTCTATTGCCTGATGTGCTTTGGCCGCATCTGCAAAAGGATAGGTGGTTAAAGGAAAGGCCAGTTTGCCTTCTCTTACCAGGCGGGTCAATTCATTAAACCATTGCTGCTTTTGTTCAAAAGATACAGCGTAGATAGTAGATCCGATTATCTTATTCGATCGGTACATCAATTGCTGTACGTTGATATTCGTTGGTTGCATAGCTGTGCCTCCATATACGATCATCGTTCCATGAGGTGCCAGTTTAGCAACCAGCGTCGCAGCTGTTCCTCCACCAATTGCATCCAGTATCACATTTGCTTCCATGTCTATAACATCATTGTAATGCAGTGAATGTGTTGCTCCTAATGCACTGGTGTATTGTTGTTTTTCTTTGCTGCCGCTGAGTGCAATAATGGTTTTAATACCTTTCAGTTTTGCCAGCTGAATAGCAAAGGAACCTACACCGCCTGCCGCCGCCGTGATGATAATAGATGATGGGGCGCCGGATTGGGAGAGGAGATGTTGCGCTGTTAAACCTTGTACCAGCAAACCATTACCCGTGGGCAGATCATCCGGTACCAGGAAGGCCTGGCTGGCAGGAATGGTGGCATACTCCGCATAACCTTCTGTAGCGTAACCGGTTACTCTCTGGCCTGCCTGTAAGTGTTTTACATTGCCGCCCACCTGCTCAATGACGCCTTCTATCTCTCCGGGCATGACAGGCTGTGGTTTAGGGTAAATGCCTTTCCGTATCAGCAGGTCTGCATAATTGATACCGATCGCCGTTGTTCTTACCAATACTTCATCCGGCTGAGGGAGAGGTATGGATGATGATATTATTTCCAGTACTGAATTTGTTGCTGTAATAGCCTGCATATGAATGGTTATTTTGGAAACCAAAGGTCAAAGCATTTTGCTATACTTTTACTATGGGTTACCTTTAGGAAAGTTAGTAAAATTCGAAAAGTATGTCATTAATAACCATTGGTCCGGAAGAGACCTGCAAAGCAAAAGGACTGGCCTTTAGAGATGCAATAGACCTGCTGAGCGGGAAATGGAAGATATGTATCTTACAGGTATTATCCAGGGGCGGCCGGCGTTTCAAAGACCTGGAGGAACAGGTATGGGGCATTACACCTAAAGTTCTTACAAAAGAGTTGCAGGAGCTGGAAATGAACTTTTTAGTAATGAGAACGGTGAATAATACGAAACCGGTTACTGTTTCCTATGAACTCACGGATCATGCGTATAGTACACAAAAAGTGATTGCCGCATTGGTGGAATTTGGAACAGCGCACCGGAAGCTGGTAAAAGAAAACTTCTGACAGATGGAGATAGTATTTTTCCACCTCCTGGGCAGATTGTATTTATTTCTCCGTTACAGGAATATAGAAAAGAGGAAAGCTGTTTTAGCGGAAAAATATGCCGGCTTCTATAGCGGGGCAGGAAGCGACGTGATCCTCAGGCCTTTTGCACTCATTGGCTTTTTGCTGATGCTGGTGTTTATTGCAGCAGTGATATATGGTGCCATCGTACACGGTATTTCATGAAAATAAACGAAAGATTCACCTGGGCAGTTGATGTACTGAACATCAAACCATCCGATCACCTGTTAGAGATCGGCTGCGGCGCGGGTATTTTAGCGGAGCAAATAGGAGGCCGGCTAACAGCAGGTACGATCACTGCGATAGACAGCTCCGCGGCCATGATTAAGATAGCCAGCCGGAAAAATATTGCTAACGCGCATTTCATTACCAGTGATTTTGCCAGTGCGGCACTTCCTGGAAACGCCTATCATAAAATATTGGCTTTTAATGTGAACTTCTTCTGGAAAGACCCGGCCACCGAATTAGCCCTGATCAGGAAATACCTCAAACGCAACGGAAAGTTATATGTGTTTTACCAGGCACCCTATGATATTACCATCACAGCAGCAAAACCCATAGAAGAAAAATTACGCAGCCAGGGATACAAGATCGTTGACACCATTTTTAAAAAATTGAGCCCGGCATCCGCCTTTTGCATTGTTGCTACATAAATTTGCCTTATGACCAGCTTCGAACAATTCCGGAAAGCCGTAAACACCGTCTCTCCAATAACTGACCAGGACTGGGCATTATGCCATCCCGGCCTGCGGTATTTAGAAGTACCAAAAGGAACTTCCTTTATCGAAGAAGGAAAGGTTTACAAAGAGATCGGCTTTGTGTTAAAAGGATTGTTACGTGCCTATTACCTCATAGATGGAGAGGAGATCAACTGCCAGTTCTTTTTCGAAGGCCACTGGCCCAAAGCCTACCATAGCTTCCTTACCCAAACGCCCAGCCGTATGTGGATAGAAGCCATGGAAGATACAGCACTTCTCCTGATCAGTTATGATCACCTGCAATACCTGTTCAAAGAAAGCAATAACTGGCAGCGCTTTGGCCGTATAGCCAGTGAAAACGCTTTCGTAGTGGCCCAGCTCCGCAGCGAAATGTTATTACTGGATAAACCGGAAACCCGTTACCAGAACCTGCGCAACATTCACCCGGAAATACTGGAAAGAGTACCCCTCTATCATCTTGCCTCCTATATTGGTGTTAAACAACCCTCCCTGAGCCGTATAAGAAGAAGGCTTGCCACTAAGCAAAGATTATAACCCAGGTTATACAATCCCTCTTCCCGCTGCCCCTAATTTTAAGGTATGAAAAACATATGCATCTTCGTTCTGCTACTGGTATGCGGACAAACAAAAGCACAGGACATGAAAACAACACCCGTATTGCAATTGCATAAGGAATTATTAGCTGCCATAGCCGCCAAAAATGAACCCTTTCTGCGGGAACATATCCGGCAGGAGTTCCTCTTCACCTCTGCCAATGCAGATGTGCTGAACAAGGAAGCTTTCGTGAAAGGCTTTGCAATGAACCCAGCTTTAAAACTTCCTTTATTTGAACCTTCTGGGCAACAGGTGATCATGGTGAATGAAACAGCTATTGTAACCGCTGTGGTACACATTAATATCATCAGGGGCAATAATGCCCCGGAGGAACTGTGGGAGCGGATAACAGAAACTTATATCCAGGATAAGGGGCAATGGAAATTGCTGGCTTCACAGGCGACCTTTATCAGGCGCTAGTCAGCACAGAAAACCCTGTTACATACCCCGCCCCAAAATGTTAATCCTAAAATTATTTGGATTCTTAAAAATCGTGATTATCTTTGTCCTACTAATTTTGTAGACTAATCATTAGATCGGCCAATTGTCCACCACCAGCGATTGTTCGGTATATCTTTTATTGTTAAAATTGTTCGACATGAATGCCGAAAAATGTTACAAACCTTGTAGCGTCGGGATGGTGGTTTTAATTCTTCCCTCTATTCTTCCAGCCGATTGTTGTTGTTGATTTCTTAGCACTTAGCTCATCACTAAGTTCACCTACTCGTTCGACGAACCAATGAACCGGTTCGCCACGACCTTCGTGTGCGTACCTGCCAGCCAACCAAGTATCTCGTCTCCGTTTAATTCATAATTATTTATGTCAAAGATCAATGCCAGCCATCGAAAGCAGCTTTGGGTACTTCCGGGTTTCCTGCTGCTGCTCTTAAGTTTTTCCCTGCAGGCGCAGGACAATCTTTTTCTGAAAGGAAAGGTAACCGCCATTAAAGACAAAGGCCCGCTCGGCGGCGCTTCTGTTCACATTAAAGGTACCACGCACGAAATTGCCACCAATGATAAAGGGGAATTTGAATTCCTTACCCGGCAAAGGTTCCCTGTAGTATTAACCGTGCGCTATGTAGGATACGAAACCCGTGAAATACTGGTGAACGGGCCTTCTTTTATTGATGTGCAGCTTACAGAAAGCGCTACCCGGTTAACTGATGTGGTAGTAGTAGGATATGCCACCCAGGAAAGGAAAAACCTGGTAGGTTCTGTTTCAAAGATCGATCCCGCAGAAACAAAGACCATCCCTGAAGCCAGCTTTGACGCACAGTTGCAGGGAAAGGCCGCAGGGGTTCAGATCAATTCCAATATCGGGGTGCCGGGCTCTGATGTGTTCATCCGTGTAAGAGGAGCTACTTCCATCAATGCCAGTAACAGCCCGCTTTATGTGATCGATGGCGTATTCGTCAGCAATGGCAGTTTGCAGAACATTGCGCAGGACAGGGCTACTTCACCCATTGCAGATATCAATCCTTCTGACATTCAAAGCATACAGGTATTGAAAGATGCGGTGGCCATTGCTATTTATGGTTCCCGCGGCGCTAATGGCGTAATCATTGTTACCACCAAACGTGGTAAATACGGACAGAAAGCAAAGATTGAAGTAAATGCTAATGAAGGTTTAGCCTGGGCACCCGCAGACAGGGTATGGAAAACCACCACCGGCCCTGAACACGCCATGCTCGTAAATGAGTACCGGCGGAATTCCGGCAGTAACGACATCCCTTTCCGTCCTAAAACAGAGATCGTGAACGGCGTACCGGGCAGGGGTTTGCCGGAAGAGCAACCTACGTACGACAGGATGCGTTACCTCAACCGCACGGCACACATGCGCAATTATGATATCTCCATACAGGGAGGTTCAGATAAAACACGCTATTACATCGGCGGCGGTTATTCCAAACAGGAATCTATCTGGCGGCCAATGGGATTTGAACGTGCCAGTTTTAAAGTGAACCTGGACCAGAAGATCAACGACAAAGTGACCCTGGGTACAAGCAACACTATCGGCAGAAGTTACAGGGACCAGGCAAGGCCGGCCAATGGCGGTAACGGCACGCTCTTACAGGCATCGCTCAACATTCCTACCTATCTGCCCATCTTTGCAGACGACGGAACACCACTGAAGTGGGTGAACTTTGATAACATCGCCGTGCTTACCGGTACCGTGAACCTCTGGTCCACCAGCCTGCATTATATCGGCAATACTTATCTCGATATCAGCATCACGGATAAACTGAAGTTCCATTCCAGCGTAGGCCTGGATTACAATAACTATGAAGAGAATGAATACTGGGATACACGTACCATTTTAGGTGTTTCCGGTGGTAAAGGTACACAGAGTGTGACCAGCGCTTCCACAGCTATCAATGAACAGACCTTAGCTTATAATACTACCATCAGCAAACATTCCATCGGCGTACTGGTGGGGAATAGCATCCAGGGTACGGTAGTGAAGAATGTATCTGCCACAGGTACCAATTTTCCGAATAACTCTTATACGCAGATCAGTGCTGCCGCTACGCAAACGGCTTCGCAGTTCAAAAGCAATAACAACCTGGTGTCCTTTTTCTCCCGTGTGAGCTATGACTATGATCAGAAGTACTATGCTGAGTTCACGGCACGTGCGGATGGATCATCCCGTTTCGGACCGAACAGGAAGTGGGGATATTTCCCAGCCATCGGTTTATCCTGGCGCGTGAACCAGGAGAAATTCCTGAAAGATGTAAGTGCCGTTAATAACCTGAAATTAAGACTGAGCTACGGTACTACCGGCAACCAGGATGGTATTGACGACTTTGCCTCCCAGGGTCTCTGGACAGGCGGATATGGTTATGGCGATAAAGTAGGTGGTGCGGAAGGCCCTGGTACAGCTCCTTTGCAACTCGCCAACCTTGATCTGCATTGGGAAAAGACCACACAGTTCAGCGGAGGGCTGGACCTTGGTTTATTCAATGATCGTTTATCTGTAGAGTTCAACGTTTATAATAAATACACCACAGATGCCCTGTTAAGGATCGCTACTCCGGCCACTACGGGTTTTGCTTCTTACATCACCAACTATGGTGAGATCAGCAATAAAGGCTTTGAATTAAGCATCGGTGCTGTGAACATTAAGAATAAAGACTTTTCCTGGAGTACTGATTTCAACGTATCCCGCAATGTCAATAAGATTGAAAAGATCCCGGCGGATATTCCTTTTGCAGGTCGTGACCTGATCCGTTTACAGCAAGGCCAGCCGCTGTATTCTTATTGGTTATACAAACAATTGTATGTAGATCCGAAAACAGGAAATGCTGTATTTGAAGATGTAACCAAAGATGGTAAGATCACTGCGGAAGACCGCCAGATCGTTGGCAACACCTGGCCGAAGTTCTTCGGAGGGTTTAATAATACACTGAATTACAAAGGCATTGACCTGGGTATCTTCTTTACCTATTCATATGGTAACCAGATCTGGAACCATAACAGGATGCTGGGTGAAACCGGTGGTACGCTGGATGCGAACCGTGTATTGCTGGCTTCTCAGTTGAACAGGTGGACTACTCCCGGCCAGATCACAGAAACACCCCGGCTCACTGCAGAGAACTATTCCAGGCAGGAGAACAGCCGCTTCCTGGAAGATGGTTCTTTCCTCCGCCTGCGCGCACTTACATTGGGTTATACCTTACCAAGGGTATTCACCACTAAATATCACATTCAAAAGCTGCGCCTGTACGTCAGCGGAAACAACCTGCTGTTGTTCACCAGGTACAAAGGTGCCGACCCTGAATCCAACCTGGGTACCGGTAATATACAAGGGTATGATTACGGTGTACCGCCACAACCGCGTGCCGTACAATTTGGTTTAAACCTCAGCTTATAATCACATGATCATGAGAACAATCATAATATTTATTGCAGCTATTACTTCATTATCATCCTGCCAGAAATTACTGGACACCAAACCGGTGACTGCGGTATCTGATGAACAACCCATCTTTGATAAAGCATCCAGCGAAACTGCATTGCGGGGTGTGTACCGCCAGCTGGCATCCAGCGGTTATTATGGGGAAACCTATGTAACGCTGGGTTATTTCCCCAGTGGTGATATCAAGAACCTTACAACAGGTGGTGCCGCCAACCTGGTGAATATCAACTTCCGGGCAGACGATGTTACTTTCAATACCGCCTGGAGCGCCATCTATACTACCATCAACCGCGCAAACCATGTGATCAGCAAAGTACCTGCTGTGCAGGACCCTGCATTAACGCCGGCGCTGAGAGATCAATATGTGGGTGAAGCAAAGTTCATTCGCGCACTGGCTTATTTTGACCTGGCAAGAGCATGGGGTGGTGTACAGCTTATACTGGAACCCACTACCTCCCTGCAGAACAGGCCTGTGCTGAAACGTAGTACGCTGGAGCAAACCTATGCGCAGATCTTTGCCGATCTCAAAGATGCGGAACAATTACTGCCTGATGGCGTAAACAGGATCAGGGCCACAAAGAGGACCGCCTGGGCATTACGCGCAAGGTACCATCTCTACAGAAAGGAATGGGCGCTGGCAGAAGAGTATGCCACAAAGCTGATCAGCCTTACAGCGGATTATAAATTACTGAAGCCTTTTAATACCTGGTTTGCAAATGACGCCATCGGTACCAGCGAATCTGTTTTTGAACTGGAATACAGCGCCATCAATCCAAGTACTATCCGTTCACAAATGCAGCATCCTACCAATGGCGGCACTTATCGTTATGCGCCAACGGATAAGTTCGTGCAGCTCCTGAATGACCCGCTGGTATCCGGTGGCCGTAAAACCCTGATAGGCAGTGTAACACAGGGGGGTACCACCATTTGGTTCGGAAACCTCTATTACCGCAAAAATGCAACAGACCCGGCCTACATTTTCAGGATCGCAGAGCTGTACCTCATCAGGGCAGAAGCGCGTGCACAACTGGACAATGCAAGTGGTTCACTGGATGATCTGAATGAGATCAGGAAACGGGCAGATGTACCCATTTCCGGTGCAGCCAATAAAGAGGAGTTATTGCTGGCCATTGAAAATGAAAGAAGGATAGAATTTGCTTTTGAAGCACACCGTTGGTTTGACCTTGCCAGGACCGGCAGGGCTAAAGCAGTACTGGAAGCACTGGACCCGAATACCAAAGTGGAACCCTACGAATTGGTATTCCCCATTCCCATTACACAAATCCAACTGGATAAAGACCTGGAACAGAATCCTGATTACAGTGGAAAATAAAAATATAGGCTATGAGCGCATTACACAACCAATGGAAGCCCTATGAGAAAACAGGGCTCCGTTTCTTCTTCATCTATTTTGTGATCCAGGCGGTGCCGCTTGACTGGAAGTTCTATAAAGCACTGTTCAGTATAGACAGGCTGGATGTTAGCCTGTTCAGTTTAACGAAATACGCACCGCAGTTCTTTTCCCTGGAAGGTTTTGCCAACTGGGGCGTAGCGGCATTGATCGCTGCGGCAGGTACTGTTATCTGGGGCCTTACAGAGAAGAAGGAGCGGGATTATGATGTTCTCCTTTACTGGCTGCGGGTGATCCTGCGTTACCGGCTGGCTATCGGCATCATTGCTTACGGGCTGATCAAGTTCTTCCCGCTGCAAATGCCATATCCTTCCTTAAGTAACCTGCACACGAACTATGGCGACTTCTTTGCCTGGAAGATCTATTTCCATACCATCGGCATCACGCAGGGATATGAAATATTCCTGGGCGCAGTGGAAATAATAGCGGGCCTGTTATTGTTATGCAGGAAAACGGTAACGTTTGGAACGGGTATTATACTTGGATTCACCGGGAATGTACTCGCTGCTAACTTTGCCTATGATGTGGGAGAGCAGGTATACAGCGCTTACCTCGTAGTGATCGCCTTGTTCCTTTTTGCATATGATGTGCCAAGGCTGTATTCCCTGCTGGCGAAAGAACGGTATACCATTGCCAATAAGTTCCAGCCGGTGTTTAAAAGTCCGGTCATAAGGCTGGTAGCTAAAAGTGCTTTTGTATTACTGATCGCTTTATTAACTGTAAGTACTTACGCAGGTTATAAGAATGATCCTTACAATATTCCCAAAACACCTGGTATAAGCGGTACATATGGTTATTACAATGTGCGGGAGTTTAAACTGAACAATGTGGAAATCCCGTATTCCACCACGGATTCCAACAGGTGGCAGAATGTAGTGTTTGAGAAATGGGCAACCCTGAGCATAAAGATCGCCAAACCTTTAAAGCTGGACCTCAGTACCGGCGATGTTTATCATGCGGCAGACATAGACCGCAACTTTGAATCCGCCGGAGTAGGTGGCAGGCGCTATTTTGCTTATAAAGCAGACACTGTGCTGCACACCATCCTGCTGGAGAATAAGAACAGGTATCACCAGGAAGAACGTTTCCGGCTTAGTTACCAACGCCTGGGTGATTCCACCATCATCGTGAAAGGGGTGAACGAAAGGAATGATTCTATATATGCTGTGCTGGACAGGATACAGAAGAAGTATATGTTGTTTGAAGGAAGAAGAAAACCCATAAAACTTTAACCCATGGACACTATTACAGTCGCACGGCCTGTGCAGCAGAACAATATAAGACCTTTGCATACTGAGGTATGGAAGGGATATGAGAAAGTAGCGTTCCGCATCTTCTTTGTTTTCTTTTTTATCATGACGGTGCCTTTAACACCTGCCTATTATGCACAATGGTTTAACCTGCCCTGGGGCAATCTGCACATCCGCGACCTTGGTGGCCTGGCAGGTTTCGGGCCAAATTACATCAGCATTAATTCTGAAAGTGGCATATTTGGCCTGGCCAGTTATGTGAACTGGGGCATTGCTTTCCTGATCGGAATTGCAGGTGGTATCATCTGGACCTTGATTGATCGTAGAGCTACCAACTACAGGGTGTTGTATTACTTTATCTCGGTAGCGGTGGCATATGCCATGCTCACCAGGCTGAACGGATTGACGTTCTCGAAAGTATTTCCCACTCAAATGCCGGAACTGGCGCTTACCCAGCTCAATACCAATTACGGGGATATTGTAGCACAGAAACATTACTGGATCCAATTGAGCTTCGTGCCGAAGTATGAAGTGCTCCTGGGCCTGGCGGAATTGCTGATCATGGGGTTACTTTTCTTCAGAGGCACCAGGGCATTGGGTGCTGCACTGGCACTTTCCATGATCGGCAACATTGCCATCACTAACCATGTGTATGATGGCGGTATTCATCTGGCCGCTTCCTTTTACGCACTGGGTGGCATTTTTGTACTGTGGCGTTACCTGCCCGGTATCTGGAACCTGCTGGTAAAAGAAAAGGATACCACACCGCGCATCTACCATTTCCCCTTTGAAAAGAAATGGCAGCAATGGATCAGGTATGGGCTAAAAACCTTCGCCTTCCTGATCTTTTTTGTGCTGAGTGCTTACCTGCACTGGCAGAACTATAAATACGATTCCTACAAAGTACCTCACCAGGCCGGATTACCCGGTGTAAGAGGTTTGTATAATGTAACGGAATTTAAACTGAATGGTCAGCCGCTTCCTTATTCACCATTGGATTCTGTAAGGTGGCAGGATGTAACGTTCGAAAAATGGTCTACTATTTCTTTTACCGTGTTCAATACGTTCCTTATTCATGGAGAAGCGGGGAGGGGTAAGCAGTTCAGGGATGTGGACAGGACCTATGAATCCGCAGGTACCGGTGGCGGCCGCCAGCATTATAATTACAACATAGATACAGTGAATAACATCCTGCATCTGCAAAATAAGAACAAGAACTATAGTGACCGCGAACTGGTATTACACTATGAACGGCCAACGGATACCCGTGTTATCCTCAGTGGCATTAATCAGTATAAGGATTCTATTTACGTAGTACTGGACAAAAAAGAGAAACAATATGCGCTGTATGCAGGAAGAGAACAACCTTTTATCTATCTACCTTAAATTATACATGCATGCCTGAATTGATCAGTAAAGCAACTTCTTTTGAAACGCTGGAAGAAACGGTGTGGACGCCGCGGCAGCAGTTTATCTTTCGTGTAGCGTTTATTTTCTTCGGCGTATTTTCCATACCGTGGGATGCAGGATTTTACATCTTCCTGTATAACATCGACTATGCACATATGACCTACCGGGAAATAAATGAAACGGTGGCTTTCTTTAACCCGCAGTTCATCAACATCTTTTCCGAAGGCGGTTTCTTTGGCCTGGCCAGTTATGTGAATGTGCCCTTTGTATTCTTTATAGCTGTGGCCGGGGCCACCATCTGGACCTACCTCGACAAAAACCGTAAGAACTATAACCTGCTCTATTACTGGGTGCGCGTAATGGTGAGATACCGTGTGGCCTATGCTGCCATTGCCTGGGGGTATAAAAAGCTCTTCGTGATGCAGATGCCGCCGGGGAATGAAGGGCTTTATAATACGGAGTTCATTGACTTCTTCGCGAAACGGCTTTATTGGGAAGCGATCGGCGTGTCTCCCACGTATGAAGTGTTCCTGGGTTTTGCAGAGTTTATTGGTGGTTTCCTTTTGCTGTTCCGCAGGACCACAGGGATCGGTGCCGCCATGACGTTTGTGGTATTCGGGAATATTGCCATTGCCAACCATGCTTATGATATCGGGGAAAATGTACCCAGTGCCGGATTGGCCCTGCTCTCCCTCTTCCTCTTATGGCACGACCTGCCGGGCATCTGGAACCTGATCGTGAACCAGGTGAATACCAGGATCGTACATTACTACCCGGTGTTCAGGAGGAAGTGGCAGCAATATGCAAAGCGGGCAGTGAAGTATGCTTTCAATTTCGTGTTCGTGATCCTCTTCTTTATACTGGAGGTGGTGGGATTCACCGGTAATGATTTCTATAAGATCCCCAATACGCCGGGACTATCAGGTTCTAAAGGATATTACAACGTAACGGAGTTTAAGCTGAATGGCCAGGTGATACCTTATTCTCCATTAGATCCTAAACGCTGGCAGGATGCTGCTTTCGAGGAATGGTCTTCCCTGAGTTTTGTGGTAGCCAACCGTCCACAGCAGATAGAGATGTTTGCGGCAGGCAGTTATCCCCGCAATCATGAGGTGTATGATGGAAAGTGGCGGTTCGATTGGCGCGGAGATGTAAGGCGTTTTGGAGATGGTAAGAAACGAAAGTATAACCCGGAAACAAGGGATATCAATATCACCTGGGAGCTTTCCGGTCTCGCAGGGCGGCAGTATTATTATTACAAAGCAGATACCGTGAACCATGTATTGTACCTGCAGAATAAGAATAGATCCAACCGGGATCAAAAGCAGGTTTTGCATTACAGCAGGGAAGGCAATTCGCGGATCACATTATGGGGTACCAATGAGTTCAATGATTCCATTTATGTGGTGCTGGACAGGGCAAGGCTGGAAGGGTATCCTTTGCATGCGGGAAGGAGAAAAGAATTTACACAGTATTAGTGATACTAACGGGAAGGGGGCATCGCTTCTTCCCGCTTTAAAATATCATCGATCGCGGTTTTATTCACACTTCCCACATACACTACTTTCCCGGCTTTATCAACAATCACCATCATAGGGTAAGCATCAATGCCATATTGCTCCGCTACCTTTTTTCCATTGTACAGCATCTTGTAAGTTGCTTTGTTGTTCTTCGCAAAGCGTTCAATATCTGCCGGCGTATCATGTACGTTAATGGCAAATACATCCGGGTAATTATTCAGGGTAGGTACGGCTGCAATACAGTATCCGCAGTTCCTGATCCAGAATTCAAGCAGTACAACTTTTCCTCTTAGTGCAGAAAGAGAAACGTTGCCCTGCAGACCGGGCAGTGTAAAATCCGGTGCCATGGTGTTCACTGCAAGAGGTTGCAGTACTTTCTCTTCTTTGGGTTTATATTCCCTGGCATAAGTGGAATAATACCAGGATGTTTCCGGTGGGGAAGGAGCGCCTGTTTCAATATCTGAGAAATCCGTCTGAACAAGATCCTCATTCACATTATTGGTTTGTATCACCCGGCGGGGGAACAGGGTTGCTTTATCGATAAAGATCCTGTAGTGGATCACGCGCTCTGCGGTGATGTTGGAGAAACCTTCCAGGTAATTGAACATCCGTTTATTGAGGGATAGCTGTACCGTGTAGTATTTATCATCTTCCTTCAGTGTTTTGGAGATGGTTTCATCTGAAAGTACAGCCGGTATGATGCGTTTCAGGGTAATGATGGAATTGTAGAAATAGGAAATATTGCGGAAGCTTTTAGCAGAAGGCTGCTGTTGCAGGCGGATGGTCTTGTCTTTCTCATTCAGGTCAAACTGCTCTGTACCATTGAAAATATTGCTGTAGCCTGCATCGGTTATCTGGTATCTGAAACCAAGCAGGGTATCCGTACCCGAAAAGTCAATGAATATGCTGGCAGATGTGCTGGCTTTATAATTCTCGGAAGGATAAGAGATCTTCCGGTTGTATTGGTAACGCAGCGTTTTAATAGTATTCAGCTTTTCTGCCATGCGCTTTAGAACATCATCCGCCTTCAGATCGGGCGATGTTCTAAAGCCGCATACTGCGCAGATAAGGACCATAAAAATGATACTTCTCATATAATTACGGGATATTCGTAAATCTACGAACATTCCGTAATAAGAACAAATTTATTATTGCTGCCCCGCAAACACCCCATTATCAGCCCCATTCATGGGTTCATAAGGCTGCCCTGGCAAATGCACTTTATTCACTTCTTCAAATACCTCCCCGTTCTCATAACTAACAGCCACTACCACGGATAAAGCCTGTACAGCAGGGCCTTTGAATGTTCCCTTCACCGGGCTGCAATCACAAAAGTTCCTGCCAACGGAAAGCTTAACGTGTTTATTGGTTACCCATACATTATTAGTAGGGTCAATGCCTGCCCATCCAAATTCCGGGATCCATACTTCAGCCCATGCATGTGTAGCGCCCTGCCCTCGCATGCCGTTCTTATTCGGACAAATATACCCGCTCACATACCGGCAGGGGATACGCAGGCTGCGCAGGATCTGTAACATCAGGTGTGCAAAATCCTGGCAAACACCTGCCCGGTGTTCCAATATTTCATCTACCGTAGTTTCAATATTGGTAATGCCTTTTATGTATTTGAAATGTTTGAAGATATATTCGCTGCACTTCTCTACTATAGCAGCTACACTGGTACTTTCTGCAACAATGACCGCTGCAATCCTGCTGATCTCTTCCTGTGCGGCAATAGGATCTGCTGCCGCAAGTTCTATGAGTTGCAGATTACCTGCCACCTCTTTTTGTAACTGGTCGAGGCCGGAATGAAAATTGAATTCCAGCTGGGAAGAACTGGTGGTACGGATAATGAGCCGGCTTTCCACAGACAGGAATTTATGCGGATGCAGCAGGTTGAAGCTACCGGATTTATTACCCCAGTAATCGGTATAAGTGGCTATTTCAGGTTGCCCGGTGATGAAAACATCATGTTGCAGTGTTTCCTGTTCCCTGCATTGATAGGGAAAGATCTTCACTTCGTTCATGCTTTCAGAAACGGGCCTGTCGTATTCGTATTTGGTGGTATGATGTATCTTGAATGTAGGCATGTGAAAAAACTTAAGAATAAGAGAAAAAGTTCTGCGCCAGTTTTTTAGCAAAGGTTACGAGTTCTATCCGCAGCTCTTCCAGGAATTGGGGGAGCGTGTGATCGTTCAGGGTTTCCATATCCGTGTATCTTACTTTGCTGTGGATCCTTCCCAGGTGCCGCATCAGGTTTGCATTTTCAACAGAGTTGTTTTCTTTGATCACTTCCGCCAGGTGTCTTTCTATCCTTGCCAGTGAGTAAATAACTGCATGCGGAAATTCTTCGTTGAAGAGGATCTGGTGAATGACGTTGTAGTTGTAATTGGAAGAACCGTATGTTTTCAGATGGAGTTCATAACCGGAGAGGGACATAAGGAGGTAGCGCCATTGCATGATATCCCTCATTTCATCCAGTTTATAATTGATCAGCGCGTATTGTTTACTGATCAGCACCAGGGCTTCCAGGCAGCGTTCAATATATTTCCCCAGGTTCATGAAATGCCAGCCTGTACCGCGGGCCATAGTGATGTCCGTGATGCCGGCATACATAACACTGTGGCGGGTGAAAGCTCCCAGTACTTCAATCGCTTCATAATTGGCCAGCCTTACTTCCAGCGTGGAATAGTTCATGAGATGATATACGGAATTCACTTCTTCCCATACTTCTTTTGTGATATGGTCCTGCACGCCTCTTGCATTTTCGCGGGCGCGGCTCATGATCATTTTCAGGGAATTGTCGTTAGTGGTATCCGTGATCAGCTTCTTTAAAGAGGCACCGGTATCGTTCTCTATAGCGGCGATCTCTTCATCGGAAGTAGTGCTGAACATTTCCAGCACGGGGCGCCAGGTAAGGTTCCCGTTCACGTCTTTATCAAAAGAAAGGATGTAATGGGTGGATGCTACTCTCAGTAGCCCGTCTGCCCGTTCCATATATCTATTCAGCCAGTATAATGAATCTGCAATTCTACTCAGCATGCTGTGTTTTTTCGTAATTAAAAATCTACCACCCAGGTATCTTTGCTGCCGCCGCCCTGTGATGAATTCACCACCAGGGAACCTTCGCGCAGGGCTACTCTTGTGAGGCCGCCGGGTACTATCTGCACACCATTAGGCCCATAAAGTGCATAGGGGCGGAGGTCTACGTGCCTTGGTTGAAAAGCGCCGTCTATAAAACAGGGTACGGTAGACAGTTTAATGATGGGTTGCGCAATGAAGCTGCGGGGATCTTTTTCGATCTCCTTCCTGGCTTTGCTCCATTCCTCTTCTGTTACGTTGTTGCCCATTATCATGCCGTAACCACCGGATTGGTTGGTGCGTTTTACTACCATGTTCCCGATATTACTGAACACATGTTCACGTGCATCCCTGTTTTCCAGTTCGTAGGTGGGGATATTGGAAAGGATGGGTTCCTCGTTGAGGTAATACCTGATCATGGCAGGCACGTAAGCATACACGGCTTTATCATCTGCCACACCATTTCCCAATGCGTTCACAATGGCCACATTCCCTTTACGGTAAGCACTCATCAGTCCTGCAACACCCAATGCACTATCCGGGCGGAAGGTGAGGGGATCGAGGAATTCGTCATCTACCCGGCGGTATATTACATGCACAGGTTTGAGGCCATTGGTGGTTTTCATATATACTTTATGGTTATCCACCACCAGGTCCCTTCCTTCTACTAACGAGATGCCCATTTGCCTGGCAAGGAATGCATGTTCGTAATAGGCGGAATTATAGATGCCGGGTGTAAGCAGTACTACCGCGGGATTGGATATTTGCGTGGGAGCCATTTGCTTGAGGATGTCGTGCAGGAGCAGGGGGTAGTTGCTGACCCTTCTCACATGGTTGGCTACCAGCATGTCAGGAAAAATGCGTTTGGTCACTTCCCTGTTCTCCAGCATGTAACTGACGCCGGAAGGGGTGCGGAGGTTATCTTCCAGTACATAGAAATTACCATCTTCCCCGCGGATCAGGTCTATGCCTGAAATATGCAGATAGATGTCGTGCGGAACCTTTATACCATAAACATCCCGGTTGTAATGAGGGCAGGAAGCGATCAATTCCGGCGGTACCACCTTGTCCCGCAGGATGGCCTGTTCCCCATAAATGTCTTTTAAAAAGAGGTTGAGGGCTTTGAGCCGCTGTGCGATCCCTTTTTCCACATGGTCCCATTCCTTTCCGGTAATGATCCGGGGAATGATGTCGAAGGGGAAGATCCGTTCAATGCCGGTGTTGTCGCTGTAGACCGTAAAGGTGATGCCCTGGCTGAGGAAGAGTTCGCCGGCAAATTTGTCCTTTTGCTGAAGGATACTGATGTCCAACTGCTGTAAAGCATGGAAAACTTTACTGTAATGCTCGCGCACCTGGTCTGTGTCTCTCATTTCATCCCAGATGCCTGCTGTGCTGCTGTATTTATGAAGCAAGGTCGGTGAACGCATATCCCATCAGTTTAGGTCGGTGATAAAATAGTTACATTAGTAAATTATATATGCGATAATGGAACGGGATTATTTTTGTCGAACTTGCAAAATAATTACTATCCAGTGATAATATACGAAGAATAATGCGTTTAAAAGCGATATTTAGCTAATTGTATTTCACATAATTATTAAGTTAATATATTTGAGAGGAGGGTAAAATATCCCGTATTTCACTGTGGGATTAGAAAATATCCGGAATTAATGCTAAAAATGTGGATAAAATTTAACAATTTTGCAGTTACGTTTAAAAAATGAAAAATGAGCCAAATGCCTGCTACATTATTTGACAAAGTATGGGATTCACATGTTGTCAGGAAGATTGAAGACGGACCTGACGTGTTCTTTATCGACCGGCACTTTATTCACGAGGTGACCAGCCCGGTGGCTTTCCTGGGACTGGAAAGCAGGAAGCTCCAGGTGATGTTCCCGGAGAAGACCTTTGCTACGGCAGACCACAACACACCTACCATTAACCAGCATTTACCGGTAAAAGACCCGCTTTCCGCTAACCAGCTGAAAGCTTTGGAAACCAATTCCGCCAAATACGGCATTTCCCACTGGGGGCTTGGCAATCCTAAAAATGGCATTGTGCACGTGGTAGGTCCGGAAAACGGCATCACCCTCCCCGGGATGACGATCGTTTGTGGCGACTCTCATACTTCCACGCATGGTGCTTTTGGTGCGATCGCTTTTGGCATCGGTACCTCTGAAGTGGAAATGGTACTGTCTTCCCAATGTATCATGCAGCCTAAACCCAAAAAGATGCGCGTGAAAGTGAACGGCAAACTGGGTAAAGGAGTAACTCCGAAAGACGTAACGCTCTATATTATTTCAAAGCTCACAGCAGCAGGTGCTACCGGTTATTTTGTAGAGTATGCCGGTGAGGTGTTTGAAAACATGAGCATGGAAGGCCGTATGACGGTTTGTAACATGAGTATTGAAATGGGTGCGCGCGGCGGCATCATTGCGCCGGACGAAACCACCTTTGCATATATTAAAGGAAGGGAAAAAGCGCCGAAAGGAGAAGCATGGGATAAAGCCCTGGCTTACTGGAAAACGCTGAAAACAGATGCTGATGCTAAGTTCGATGCAGAGCACGTATACGATGCAGCAGACATTGAACCCATGATCACCTATGGTACCAATCCCGGTATGGGCATGGGCATCAGTCAACATATCCCGCAGGCCAAAGCAGCCGGCGGCAGTGTTGCCAGCTACGAAAAATCCCTGGATTACATGGGCTTCCATGAGGAAGATGCCATGCTGGGTAAAAAGGTAGACTATGTGTTCATCGGCAGTTGCACAAACGGCCGAATTGAAGATTTCCGCGCATTTGCTTCTATTGTAAAAGGCCGTAAAAAAGCAGAACATGTAACGGCATGGATCGTTCCCGGTTCGCATATTGTGGAAGCACAGATCAAAGAAGAAGGTATCCTGGACATTTTAACAGAAGCAGGATTCCAGTTGCGCCAACCAGGCTGTTCTGCCTGCCTGGCCATGAATGATGATAAAGTACCTGCCGGCAAATATGCCGTAAGTACCAGCAACAGGAACTTCGAAGGCCGCCAGGGCCCCGGTTCCCGTACCATGCTGGCCAGCCCTTTAGTGGCAGCAGCAGCAGCGGTAACAGGTGTTGTAACAGACCCAAGGGTATTAATGGCAGACTGATCATTCACATCAATTAAAAATTAAAAAATGGCTTACGATAAATTCACAATACTGACCAGCTCAGCTGTTCCCATGCCTATTGAAAATGTGGACACTGACCAGATCATCCCCGCCCGTTTCCTGAAAGCTACTGAACGTACCGGTTTTGGCGATAACCTTTTCCGCGACTGGCGTTACAATGGAGACGGTACACCTAAGCAGGACTTTGTACTCAACAATTCCATCTACTCCGGTAAGATCCTTGTTGCAGGAAGGAACTTTGGCAGCGGCAGCAGCCGTGAGCACGCAGCATGGGCTATTTATGATTATGGTTTCCGTTGCGTGGTATCCAGCTTCTTTGCAGATATCTTCAAGAACAACTCCCTGAACATCGGCATTCTGCCGGTACAGGTGAGCCCTGAATTCCTGGATAAGATCTTTACGGCTATTGAAGCAGATCCCAATACACAACTGGAAGTGAACCTCCCTTCACAAAAGATCACTATCCTGGCTACGGGCGAAAGCGAGCCTTTCGACATCAATTCTTATAAGAAACTAAACATGACCAATGGTTATGATGATATTGATTACCTGCAAGCCATGAAGAGCGAAATACAAACTTTCGCCTCCAAGAGTATCTACTAAACAAGTCCACGATAGATTATTATGCCTTCTGCCCAACGCTACATAGAAATAATGGATACCACGCTCCGCGATGGTGAGCAAACGAGCGGTGTTTCTTTTTCCCCTTCGGAAAAATTAACGATCGCCCAGCTTTTATTGACCGAGGTGAAAGTGGACCGTATTGAAATTGCGTCTGCCCGCGTATCCGAAGGTGAGTTTGCAGCCGTGAAGTCTATTACCAAATGGGCTAAGGCAAATGGTTTGCTGGACAGGGTGGAAGTGCTGACCTTTGTGGATGGCGATGTGTCCGTTCAATGGATGCTGAAAGCAGGCGCGAAAGTGATGAACCTGCTTACCAAAGGTTCCCTGAACCATCTTACACATCAGCTGAAGAAAAAACCGGAAGAGCATTTTGCAGAAGTGGGTGCCGTGATCAAACTGGCGAAAAAGAAAGGGCTGGAATGCAATGTATACCTGGAAGACTGGAGCAATGGTATGCGCCATTCCAAAGACTACGTTTTCCAATACCTGGATTTTCTAAATACCCAACCGGTGAAAAGAGTGATGCTGCCGGATACTTTAGGCATCCTCACACCTGCAGAGGTAACATCATTTGTATCTGAAACCATACAGCGTTACCCGAACATCCACTTTGATTTTCACGCGCATAATGATTATGACCTGGGCACTGCGAATGTACTGGAAGGTGTAAAAGCAGGGGCGCATGGTATTCACCTGACCATTAATGGTATGGGAGAAAGAGCAGGTAATGCTCCTTTGGCCAGTGCTATTGCCGTACTGAACGATTTTATGCCGGAACTGAAAACTGGTGTGGCAGAGGGTTCACTGTATAAAGTAAGTAAACTGGTGGAAACATTTTCGGGCTTCAGGATCCCTGTAAATAAACCGGTGGTAGGAGAGAATGTGTTCACGCAAACAGCTGGTATTCATGCAGACGGTGATAAAAAGAACAAATTATATTTCAGTGACCTGATCCCTGAACGTTTTGGCCGCACGCGTAAATATGCTTTGGGCAAAACAAGCGGAAAAGCGAACATTGAGAATAACCTGCAGCAACTGGGCCTGCAACTCTCTGATCCTGATCTGAAAAAGGTAACACAACGGATCATTGAACTGGGAGATAAAAAGGAAGTAGTAACGCAGGCAGACCTGCCTTACATTATTTCTGATGTGCTGGATAGTAATACCATAGAAGAAAAGGTGACGGTGCTGGATTATGTGCTGACGCATTCCAAAACCCTCAAACCTTCTGTAACACTGCGCATCGCTATACTGGAGGAGATCTTTGAAGAACATTCACAGGGCGACGGGCAGTACGATGCATTTATGAATGCACTGAAAAAGGTCTATAAAAAGCTGAAGCAGGAACTGCCTGTTCTTACGGACTATGCCGTACGGATCCCCCCCGGTGGTAAAAGTGATGCACTCTGCGAAACGATCATCACCTGGCGGCACAGTAACAAGGAGTTTAAAACACGCGGACTGGATAGTGATCAAACGGTATCTGCCATCAAGGCCACACAAAAGATGTTAAACTTAATTTAAGGAATATAAACACTGCCTTAAAAAACCTGAACGGATATCTTCTGTTCAGGTTTTTTATTTAATTTAATAGTACAATTAGCAAGGCACGTTACCCTATAGCTCCAACATCCAAAATCTATTACCCTAAACCCTTTTCAGATGAAGAAAGCCCTCTTTAACCCGTGGCTGCGGACGCTGTTTTCCGTATGCTCCCTTATTATCCTGCTTACAATAGGCTGTCACAAAAGCAAGGACGCGCCCGTTGAAATGCCAGTTCCTGCATATCTTACCCTACCTGATGGTGCAGACCAAAGATTGTCCCTTCTGATCAAACAGGTGAAAACAGAAGAGCGTAAAACGCCCTTTTTAGCAAACATCGTGCAGCAGTATGGCGAGCCGGTGTGGGACAAAGGTATCATTGGAGAACGTGGTAATACCAGGCTGTATGCTATTCCCCTGAAGCAGGAAGGCAAAAAACTTTCCGGCGCTATCGTGTTTGAACTGGGCGATCAGCTGCGGTTCAAAGTTTACGAGAATCGCGATTTCGTCCGTTACGGTTTCGATTCCAGGGATGGGGCCGTAACAGGGAGGAAAGTACGCAACCTTATGATGGCCCTGAATTTCAGGCTCCCGCCTGAAGGAGATGATCCCGGAAATCCAGGCCCTCCGGAACCCTGTGTGTACAGCAAAAAGGAAAGAGCCTTGCTGGAACAGGCAAGGGCTGCTAATCCGGGCAAAGAAGTGCATTTGCAGGAAAGAATGATCTCTGTTACTACCTGTTACTCATGGACCACCTGTACTGGTGATGGAAACGGAAACTGTGTGGGGCAGATCTATTATCATGAGGAATGTTTCACAGACACCTACTGGTTACCCGATGGTGACGGTGGAAGTTCTGGCGGCGGTGGTGGTGGAACCGGTAGTGGTGGTGGTGGCGGAGGAGGAGGTAACTCACCTAATCCTCCCGGGGAAGATCCCTGCCCTCCTGCTGATGGTGGAGAACCAGACCCGATCCCTGTTGCTGAAGAAGATATCCTGGAGCTTCCATGCCCTCAATCTTTTAACATGGTTAGGCAGGACAGTTGGCAATCCTGTGTTACAACCGGTTATAGGTTTGGATTGATTAACCGTGCAGGCAATGGGCTGGAATACTATGTGGATATAAATATCATGGAGGTGGGCCTGCCTTACGTTACTTATGATGGTACTATCATTCATCACAATGTTGCACAGGCCATGATCACACAAGCTGCTGTATTAGCTGAAGGAGAAGCACTTTCCGCCCTGAGTGGCTGGCTTGCCATGAACCCGGGTACACCTCCCAGCCAGGTCAATTACCAGCCCTACAGGCAGATCTTTAAAACATTCTTGAAAATGCACCTGGACAATTTCCTGCGAAGTGATTACTATCCGGGGCAACCAACTGCTTCGCCCAGCCGGGTGAGCTTTGATAACGCCAGCTTCGGATTAAAGGACCCTACCAAATACAAGCCATTTAAATTCAGAGGAAGAGATTGTTGATCATTTTAAAAAAAGCAGGTGTTTACGGACACCTGCTTTTATAGGTATGCTGCGAATTTGCCGGTCTATTGTATATTCTTTAATTTGGATGATCATCCCGGTAAAACTTACCGGCCAAAAGATAACTATGCTCCATGATCTTGGTATCGGAGAGATTCATTTAGGAAAAAAAATAACAGCTATAAAAGAAGTGATCCCGTTCGGGGCCTTTGCACTGGCAGGAGATTATATCATTAGCCCGGGACCTTCGTCCTTCTATTGTTTCACCGGTGATATACTCAGCGCAACAGGCAGTATTGAGTTGCTGCTGGCCATTGAGCACATTTTCATAGGCGTGGATAAGAACAACCGGGTAGTGATCATTATCCTGCATTTTTACAATAACCCGGAACATGATATTCCTGCTATATTGACCAGATATTATGGCCCGCCTGCTTCCATAGCTGATATAGAAATGGAAAACACGCCTGTGCGGCAACATATCTTCTGGAATACGGAGGATAAAGAGGTGCAGATCGGGTATTCCAGCGCTACGGCAGGAGATAAGGCAACATACCCCATGATGGTAATTGCCCGCATGCGCGAACGCCCCTTATTGGGAGAATATACTGTTATAAAACGTACCTGGAGGTTGTGAAATACAGATCTGATGCGTATCTTCGGCGGGAATTTTTCATAAAGCATTAGCATGGCAACCAAACATATTTTAATTGTTCCCGGCGATGGGATCGGGCAGGAAGTTACCGCAGTAGGTAAAAAGGTTTTAGATAAGGTAGCGGCTAAGTTTGGCCATACTTTTACTTATGATGAAGCGCTGATAGGCCATGTGGCTATTGAAGCCACAGGTAATCCTTTACCGGATGAATCCCTGGAAAAGATGCGTAAATCTGATGCCGTACTGTTTGGTGCAGTAGGGCATCCTAAATATGATAATGATCCTTCTGCCAAGGTAAGGCCTGAACAGGGGCTGCTGAAAATGCGGAAAGAACTGGGGCTGTACGCGAACCTCCGCCCCATTAAACTATTTGATGAGCTGTTAGGCGCTTCCAGCATTAAACCGGAAATATTGAGAGGGGCAGATATCCTGTTCTTCCGTGAACTCACCGGTGATATTTACTTTGGTGAAAAAGGCCGTAAGAATAATGGTGATACTGCTTACGATATTGCGGAATACAGCCGCTTTGAAGTAGAGCGCATTGCCCGTAAAGCTTTTGACGCTGCACGTACCCGCCGCAAGAAACTCTGCTCTGTAGATAAAGCAAATGTGATTGAAACTTCCCGTCTCTGGAGAGAAGTAGTGCAAAAGATTGCTTTGGAATATCCGGATGTGGAAGTAGAGCATCAGTTTGTGGATGCCACAGCTATGCTGCTGATCAAAGATCCTAAACGTTTTGATGTGGTAGTAACAGCGAACCTGTTTGGAGACATCCTCACAGATGAAGCCTCTCAGATCGCAGGTTCTATGGGCATGCTGGCTTCTGCTTCTATTGGAGACGGCACCGGTGTATACGAGCCTATTCACGGTTCTGCACATGATATTACCGGTAAAGGGGTAGCCAATCCATTGGCGTCTATCCTGTCTGCCGCTTTGCTGCTGGATATTTCCTTTGGCATGAAGGCAGAATCAGAACTGGTGATCAGCGCGGTAGATAAAGTATTAAAAGAAGGTTTCCGCACAAGGGATATTGCAGACAGCACTACACCTGCGGACAAGATATTAGGTACAGACGCGATGGGAGCAGAAGTACTGAAATTCCTCTAAGGAACTTTCATTGAACCAGCCCGGACGACCTTACGTTGTCCGGGCTTTTTTATTTATATTGGGATATATGAAATACTTCTTTTTAGCAGGGCTGCTTGTACTATCCCTCCGCCTTTCCGCACAAGCTCCTCATATCAAAGACCTGGGCTTTATCAGTGGTAATTGGGTAATGCAGCATGAATGGGGCGATATGGAAGAAAGCTGGAGTACGCCTATGGGCAACAGCATGATGGGTAGTTTCCGATGTGTAAAAGACGGGAAGCCGCTTTTCTATGAATTTATGCTGATAGAGCAAACGGACAGCATGCCGGTAATGTACCTGCGCCATTTCAACCCTGGCAGCATTGGCTGGGAAGATAAAGACAAACCGCACGTTTATCCTTTAAGCCTGCTTGAAAAGAATAAGGTAGTATTTGAAAAAGCAGATAAAAAACTGCGGCTGATGTTTGTACGTAAAGATGAACAACATCTAACCATTACCCTGGATGAGGACGGAAAGGAAACCGTGTTTGATCTTCGCTTAAAGTGATCTCATCTTCTCCCACTTACGTCTGATCCCCAATAACTTTCCAAGGAAGAGTGCCAAAGGGATTAATTCATACCTGAAAAGCCCGGGCGTGGCAGACATGGTATAGGAGCAAAGCGTAATGCCAATGAGTGCATCCGCGATCGCTATGTCAATAGCCCAATCACTTTCCGTTAGCAGTGCATAGGCAGTAAATGCATTGAAGAGGAAAACACCGGCTAAAACGATGCCGGCAGGAGAGAAAAAATTCCTGGCCGTAAGGCCATAAGCAGCGAGATACATATTATCATTGCCCAGCAGGGACAGGATCAATGCCATCGGAACGGTAATGATACCGAGAATGAAGAGCCAGTTGCAATACCTGATCCACCATGGGAGAAGATCTGTCCTGTTAGGACCAGCGTCCATCTGTTGGTTTATCTTATGCTCAAATGCAGCAGCCATAAGCAGGGAGATTTGTTACGTTAAGTTACGAAATGTTTCAATAATTTATATCTTTATCCGATCATCAACCAGATTACCATGCGTCTACGTTTTGTGCTATTGCTCATAGCCATTCCTTTTACCGGTTTAGCAAAAGACCCCATTCTTACAGGGGCTGACCAGCTATCTGCTTACCTGCCTTCCCTGAAAGGGAAAAAAGTGGGCATGTTAGTGAACCAGACCTCCCTTATCGGCGGTAAGTCCATCGTAGACAGCCTGCTCACTTTAGGGGTGAACATTAAAATGATCTTTGGCCCGGAGCATGGTTTCCGCGCAAATGCCAGTAACGGCGCAAAGGTGGCGGATGAAATAGATGCCAAAACCGGCATCCCTATTATCTCCTTATATGGCGCACGTAAGAAACCCACTAAAAAAGAACTGGATGCGCTGGACATTATGATCTTTGATATCCAGGACGTAGGCTGCCGTTTCTATACGAATATCAATACCCTCCGGGATATCATGGAAGCCTGCGCGGAGAATGGCAAGGAGCTGATCATCCTGGACAGACCTAACCCCAACGCCTATGTGGATGGGCCAATATTGGATATGAAGTATAAATCCGGCATCGGGCAGTTTCCCATTCCTATCACCCATGGCATGACCGTTGGTGAATTTGCGCAAATGGTGAACGGAGAAGGATGGATGGCCGGAAAAATAAAATGTAAGATCAGGGTCATTAAGGTGAAGAACTATACCCACGATATGGATTATACTTTACCGGTAGGCCCTTCGCCTAACCTGAATACCCAGCAGTCCGTATTACTTTATCCTTCCCTGTGTTTATTTGAAGGTACCATTATCAGCCAGGGACGGGGAACACAAATGCCTTTTACGGTATTGGGGGCACCTTTATTAAAAGGGATCTATCCTTTTACTTTTACCCCGGTGAGCATTCCCGGTAAATCTGAGACGCCGCTGCACCAGGACCAGGCCTGTTATGGATTAGACCTCAGGAATTACAATACCGCAGCTATCCGTAAAGCAGGTAAGGTGCATATTGCCTGGATGATAGAAATGTACAAAGCTTATCCGGATAAGGCAAAGTTCTTCGACAGGTCGCAGAGCAAACAAATGGGGAATATAGATTTCCTGGCAGGCGTTGCAAAATTTAAAGAACAGATCATAGCGGGGAAAAGTGAGGAAGAAATTCGCCAAAGTTGGGAACCGGGATTGAGCGCATATAAGAAGATGCGTAAAAAATATCTTTTATATCCCTGATAAACAGCCGTTTGTAAGTTATTTCAAGAAACCTGCGCATGTCGCAGGTTTTCTTTTTTACCTAACGGCACAGGAATTGCCAAACAACAGTAGCGGGGAATATGCTCCTTATCATATAAAACAATTTCATGGCTTTAAGGAAAAAGAACATAAAAACTACATTACCAAAGACGCCCACAGGCATAACAGGGCTGGATGAAATAACGAAGGGCGGTTTGCCCACGGGGCGCCCGACCCTTTTTTGTGGAGGCGCAGGGGCAGGGAAAACACTTTTTGCAATTGAATTTATTGTACGGGGCGTTATAGATTATGGAGAGCCGGGTGTGATCCTCACTTTCGAGGAAAAGGCGGAAGACCTGCAAATGAATGTGGCCTCTATGGGCTACGATCTCCAAAAACTGGAAAAGGACGGTCTGCTAAAAATAGACTTTGTGCATATTGACAGAAGTGAGATAGAGGAAACAGGGGAATATGATCTGAGTGGGCTCTTCATCCGGCTGGACCATGCCATTAATAGTATTGGTGCCAAACGGGTTGTATTGGATACTATAGAAAACCTCTTTGGTGGTTTAACGAACGAGGGCATCCTGCGGGCAGAGCTTCGCAGGTTATTTGCCTGGTTGAAGGAAAAGGGCGTAACGGCTGTGATCACTGCGGAGAAAGGAGATGGCACGCTAACCCGCCACGGGCTGGAGGAATATGTGTCTGATTGCGTGATCCTGCTGGACCACAGGGTGAACGACCAGATCTCTACCCGTCGTTTAAGGGTGGTGAAATATCGGGGTTCAGAACATGGTACCAATGAATATCCTTTCCTGATAGAAGAAAACGGTATTTCTGTATTACCTATCACTTCTTTAAAACTGGAAAACAAGGTTTCCACGCAAAGGGTGTCCACAGGGATAGCAGGAATGGATATGATGATGAGCGGCAAAGGATTTTACCGTGGCAGCTCTGTACTGGTATCAGGCACGGCCGGAACTGGTAAAACGAGTATTGCCGCTAATTTTGTAGATGCTGCCTGTAAAAGGAAAGAGCGCTGCCTCTATTTTGCATTTGAGGAATCACCGGCGCAGATCATACGTAATATGGGATCCATTGGTCTTGACCTGCAAAAACATGTGGATGCAGGTTTGCTGCATTTCCATGCCTCCAGGCCAACTTTATATGGCCTGGAAATGCACCTGGTAACGATCCATAAAAAGATCCAGGAACTGAAACCCCGTATTGTTGTGCTGGATCCCATCACCAACCTGATCACTGCTGGCCTGATGCCGGAAGTGAAATCCATCCTGATCCGGCTGATCGATTTCCTGCAGCATAACCAGATCACGGTGATGTTTACGGCACTTAATTTGAACACTATTGTGAGTGAACAGACGGATGAGGGCGTATCCTCCCTGGTGGATGCATGGGTCACCATCAGGTATATTGAAACCAACGCGGAACGCAACCGGGGATTGTATATTATGAAGTCCCGCGGTATGAAGCATTCCAACAAGATACGCGAGTTTATCATCAGTGATGATGGGCTTGACCTGGTGGATGTTTATAATGGCCCGGATGGCACTATCCTTACAGGTTCTGCCAGGGAGGCACAGCAGCTGGCAGAAGCCACCGGTGCGGAAATGCGCAGTTATACTTTAGGCCGGAAAGATAAGCAGATAGACAGGAAGCGCAAAGTGCTGGAAGCCAAAGTAGCATCCCTGCAGGAAGAATTTGCTACTATTCAGGATGAACTGTATCAGTCGTATGTGGAAGAGGACCTCCGTAAGGAGATCATGGAAAAGAACCGTAGTCAGTTATCACAAAAGAGTAGCAATGGCAAAAGAAAAAACTAAACAGGCAAAAGCAGAAAAATGGGAGTTGCGTTTATACATTGCCGGTAATACACCGAAATCAATGACGGCGCTCGCCAATCTGAAAAGATACTGCGAACAGCATCTGCCTGATAAATACACACTGGAAATAATCGACCTCCTGGTGCAGCCTCAACTTGCTGCGGGAGATCAGATCTTTGCCATTCCAACATTGGTACGTAAAGTTCCGGTCCCCATCCGTAAGATCATAGGCGACCTGTCCAACGAAGAAAAAGTATTGGTTGGACTTAACATCAGACCCATAAAAAAATAAGATGCGAAAAAATGAAGAACAGCAGTTGAACATCAATCCATCCGCCCCCAAAGCTGAGTTTGTTCTTCGCTTATTTGTAACGGGTGCCTCGCCTAATTCTGTTCGGGCTATTTCAAATCTGAAAGAGCTTTGTGAACAATATCTGCCAGGGAAGTATTCGCTGGAGGTAATAGACGTGTACCAGGAAACGGAGGTGGCACAGCAGGAACAGATAGTGGCACTTCCCTTGCTGATAAAGAAATATCCTTTCCCGGAAAGGCGGTTGATCGGAGACTTATCTGATACTGACAAAGTATTAAAAGGCCTTGGTTTAAAAGCTCACTGATGGAAGAACATTCAACAACTAACATAGCAGCACTACAGGCTGAGCTGGAAGAATTACGGCATCAGCTGTGGGAAGCGCAGGAAACCATAGATGCTATCCGCACAGGGCAGATAGACGCCATTGTAGTAAATGGTGAAAATGGCCATGAGCTGTATACGCTGAAAACAGCGGATTACAGTTACAGGGTGTTCATTGAAAAAATGACGGAGGGAGCCGTATCGCTCAATTACGAAGGCGTTATCCTCTACTGCAATTCCCAGTTTGCCTCTTTGCTGAACATGCCCATTTCCAAAGTGATCGGCATGGCTTTCCAGGACTTTGTGCCGGAAGGAAGTAAACGTCACCTCCGCCGCCTGTTTGAAAACAGCTGGTCTAAAGACTGTAAGGAAGAAGTGTTACTGCGTACCTGCGACCTGGAAATACCGGTGCTGCTTTCGCTCACAGCCCTGGAGTTCAATGAGAACATGGCCCTGAGCATTATTGTTACGGACCTCACTGCCCAAAAGAGGACCCAGCAGGAGCTGGAAAGGAAAAATGCACAGCTGGCCAGGATGAACCATGAGTTGGGATTGAGCAATCACGACCTGCAGCAGTTTGCTTCCGTAGCCTCGCATGATCTGCAGGAACCCCTCCGTAAGATCCAGATGTTCTCCAACCTCCTGAAAGAACATAATAAGAAAATACTTTCCAGCGAATCAAAAAGGTTCCTGGATAAAATAGTCAATTCCGCCAAGCGGATGAAAGCCCTGATCCTGGATATACTCAGCTATTCCAGGTTATCTGCCGCCAACAATATATTTGAAGAAGTTGATCTCAACGACATCGTAAAGGACCTGCTGGAAGATTTTGAGCTGATCATCCAGGAGAAAGATGCAGAGATCCGGGTAGGGGAACTGCCGCAGATCGAAGCCAACAGAGGGCAGATCAGGCAGGTATTTCAGAACATGGTATCCAACGCCCTGAAGTTCTCTAAGCCGGACCAGGTACCTGTTATTGAGATCAGCAGTACCTACCTGGGAGAAAAGTCGTTTAATGCCCCGCCACAGCCGGAAGGGCCTTATTGTTTGATCCGTATAAAAGATAATGGAATAGGATTTGACCAGAAGTATGAGAACCATATCTTTGCACTGTTTGAACGGCTACATTCAAAAGATAGTTACGAAGGCAGTGGGATAGGCTTGTCTATCACCAAGAAGATCATAGAGAAACATGATGGCTTGGTGCAGGCCTGGGGGATATCCGGAGAAGGGGCTGAGTTTTTACTGTTATTACCCGTCTCCCAGGAGAAAAATAAACACCATGTATCTACCCAAGAAGATCTTATTGGCCGAGGATGATAAGGATGACCAGGATTTCTTTCACGACTTCCTGCAGGAAAGAGAAGATATACTTTTATTACCCATTGCCAGCAATGGAGAAGAATTGCTGGAATACCTGGATAATACAACAGAACTGCCAGATGCCATTATACTGGACCAGAACATGCCCAAGCTCAATGGGCTGCAAACCTTACAGCAGCTAAAAATTACCAGCCGGTATTCAGATATTACGGTAATGGTGTATTCCACTTCCACAGACGATAATCTTATCAAAGAAAGCAATATGCTTGGCGCAACCCTGGTAGTGAGCAAACCCAGCAGCTACAAGGGTTATCAGCGCATGATAGATGAGCTGATCAGCCATCTGTAAGCTGAAGTGAGTGACACAACGGCGGCTGAATAGTGAACGATCGCCGGCTACATAAATCTTTTATTCTGCCAGATGGATTATACAAGTTTAGCCAGGAGGTTCACGTCTCGTTTTCCGTTGCTCAGCTACCTGGGCACACAGATCAATTTCTGGATCATTTCCAATATTTTCCTGGGGAGCATCCTGCATTTGCAGGCCTTATCCCTTGAAGAAACCTCTCATATAAAAACGTTGGTAAGCTACGGGCAGATAGCAAGGGTGGCTATTATGCTGGGCTTTTTGTATGGCATAGCATTAGGCTTAACAGACTGGTACCTGGACAAGCGGCGTTTTTATAAGCGGCTTTCCATGGGTAAGATCATCCTGTTTAAAACAGTCGTTTCCGTTAGTTTGATCTTCCTGATCCTGATCCTGATAAGGGGGGCCTTCTGGCGCTTAAGCATGAGCCACAAGGCATGGTCCTACCTGTTTTATATTATGCTGCTCTATTACCTGGCCATGACCATGGTCATCAACTTCATTAACCAGGTGAACAAAAAATACGGGCCAGGTGTACTGGTGCCTTTGTTGCTGGGCAAATACAGGAACCCAAGGGAAGAAGAACGCATCTTTATGTTCATGGACCTGCAATCTTCCACCGCTATTGCAGAGCAGTTAGGCCATCTGAAATACAGCGCATTCATCCGTGATAGTTTTATGGACATTAACCAGGTATTGTTACCTTTTAATGCAGATGTGTATCAATATGTGGGCGATGAAATTGTAGTGACCTGGCGGATAGATGAAGGGCTCAAAGATCTTTCCTGCGTAAGGTTCTTCTTTGGTTGTGAATACCGTTTCTTTGAACGTATGGATTATTATTTGTCCAATTACGGGGTGCAGCCCCGTTTTAAAGCGGCCCTGCATATGGGGAAAGTAATGGCGGTGGAGATCGGAGAGGTAAAGCGGGATATTGCCTATCATGGAGATACGCTGAATACAGCATCCAGGATCCAAAGTGTTTGCAACGATTACAATAAACTGCTGCTTATTTCCACTTATATGCTGGAAGCGATGGGAGAACAACGTGCGCTCCTCCGTACTACGCCACTAGGTATGATACGTTTAAAGGGTAAAGCAGCGGAAGTAGGCATTGCCAGTATAGAAGGATTAGATAATCAAACTTCGCCTGTATAAACTTCCGTATCATAATGGAACTTCACCCTGCCATTCACCTGGTGGCGTTGAAAAATATCCTTCAGTAACTGCTGAAATGCTGCGTCTTCTGTGGGCACATAGGAGGAGGAGTTAGCCCTTCCGAGAAAACCGGCTTCATCAAATTCCTGGTAGCTGGGGAAGATCATCTTTTCATATTTCCCTTCTTTAAAGAATGCTTTAAAATCAGCCGGGGATAGTTTCTGGTGGTTTACCTCATTATAGTCTGCTGTTCTTTCGCGCAATAACCGGTCATAATCCTTTGAAAAATTATCTGTGTTCACCTGCCGGTTGTTCCAGATCAGGGCAGCCTGTGCGGAGGGTTTCAGGATCCTTTGGAACTCCGTGCGGGCTTCCGCTGTGTTGAACCAGTGGAAGGCCTGTGCGCAGACAATGAGGTCTATGGTATGGTCTTTTAAGCCGGTATTGGCGGCAGGAGCGTTGATGGACATGTACTTACCGGGGTATGTTTCCTGCAGCATGGCGTCTGCTGCTTCCCGCATTCCTGTGTTGGGTTCTATGGCATAGACCTTGCATCCGAGGTTGAGCAGGTGTTTGGTGAAGATACCGGTACCTGAGCCGATATCAGCTACTGTGGATGCTTCGGATAACCCCGTTCTTTTGCGGAGATAAGTAAGTACCTCCGGTGGGTAGTCAGGCCTGTATTTGATATAGTCCTGCACCTTGTTAGAGAATCGTTGGGTGGAGTCTTTAGTCATAGGGTAAAGATAAGGATTCCCGATGGAATACCCTATCTTAAGCCTATGTAAAGCCTATGTGAATAGGTTAGATCTCCTTCGGCAGGATACCCAGTTGCTGCAGAAAGCTCAGCCGGTCTGTATATACCTGTGTAGTCACCACTTTGCCATCTTTCAACTGGTAAATGCCCAAACCATCGTTATTGACAGCTTTGCCCGTGGGCGCATAGGCGGCAAACTGGCCGGTGTGCGTGCCCTGGAATTTCCATCTTACCATTACTTTATCACCTTCTGCAATGTACTCCTGTACATCCCAATGTGCATCTGCAAATCCTTTAAGGATCCCATTGAGCGTTGTTTCAAAACCGGCGGGGCCTTTTACACCTTGTATGGCCGTGTATTCAGGAGATACGAGGTCCTGCAGTAAATGCAGGTGGCGTTTGTTCAATGCTTCTTCATACAATTTCCGTACTACTTCTTTGTTCTTTTCCATGGTTCCTTTTTTAATAGTCTGTGCATGCGTAAGGCCTGCGGTGTGCAGCACCAGCAATAGCATATAAATTGGTTTCATTGTGATGATTTGATACAGCAAAACTAGTTGCAGGAGAAATTCCGGCCTTGTAAAAAATCATTGATCTGATCTACCAGAGGGGAGGGGTCTTGATAAAATCCGTGGGTGTTTTACCCGTGAAGAGTTTGAAGTCCTTGTTAAAGTGAGGCTGATCGAAATAGCCGGCATTGAATGCTACTTCCGAGAGGGTTTCTTTGGTGAACCCATTGCTTACAATGGATTTCATACGGATGATGTTGGAGAACTGTTTGGGGGAAACACCTACTACACGCCTGAAACGTTTTTCAAAGGCATCCTGGCTGATATAAAGGGATTGGGCAAGTTCTTTTATTTTGATAACACCTTTTGCAGCATGGATCTTTTCCAGTGCAGCCAATACGAGTTTATCCGGTTCGCCGGGGTATAGTTTGGACCGGAGGTATTGTTCTACGAGCCGTATGCGTTCCGTGTTATTGGTGGCTTCGGCTAACTGGTCTTCGATGGCGGATACATCCTTGTAGATATTATCCAGGGAAACGCTGCTGTCGTATAATTCGTAGAGGGGGGCTTTGATGAAGGCATTGGCGCCGGCTTCGTTGAATACCACCATGAGGTTGGCGGAGTGCCTGGCGTAGTTTACCAGTTTGCCGGACCTTCTTAAACCGGAGATCATGGAGGCCGGGAGATCGTTCTTTGCGTTGTTCTCCAGGAAGCTCACCTGCCCTTTAAAGCGGAAAACCATTACCAGGGAAGTATCCGGCATGATGTGGTTCACCTGTTCATCCTGCATTTCAACGATGAGGTAATGTTTGATGAAAGGGCTTAAACTGGCGGATGGTATGTGTTTTTCTACGGTCACTTAAAAATAAAGGTAAGACTATTGAAGAAATATTTGGCGATAAGACCGATCGGTCTTATCTTTGTTCCCGTTATGGCATCAGCAGAAAAAACAAGGCAGTTCATTATAGAAAAGGCTGCTTTCCTTATTAATCAGAAGGGTATGGCGGGAACGTCCATCTCTGATATAATGGCGGCTACCAAACTGGCAAAGGGTGGGATCTACGGGAATTTTGAGAATAAGGAGGAGATCTGCCGTGAGGCCTTTGCTTACCTGATGAAGTATTTAAATGAAAGTATTGCCCGGGTATTGCAGGGGAGAACATCTTATAAAGAAAAACTGCTGGCCTTACTGGACCATTACCGGGAACTGGCGGTAAATGAAGGAGGCGGTTGCCCCATGCAGAACTTTGGAACTGAATCCGATGATACAGACCCGGCCATTCAAAGTATGGTGGCGGATGCAGTAAGGTTTACGCAGAACAGGATCAGCCAGTTAATTAAAGATGGTATCCAGGCTGGCGAATTTAAAGATACCGTGAACGCAAAAGAAATGAGCATTAAGATGTTTGCCCTCATAGAAGGCGGCATACTTACCAGCAGGATATTTGGAAACAATCAGCAAATGAAATTGATCATCAACATGCTAAGATCAGAAATAGCAGCATTCAGTGTTTGATTTTTTTTGCCTATTAAAAGACCGATCGGTCTTAATATATTAAATACTAAAAAAATGAACATTCAGGGTAAAACAGCACTTATTACAGGCGGTGGCCGGGGTATCGGTTTGCATATCGCTAAATTATTTTCTGCCAAAGGCGCCAAAGTGATCCTCAGCGGCAGGAATGAAGCCAGCTTAAAACAGGCGGTGGCTTCCATCAACAATGCTTCTTACATCGTGAGCGATATTACGAATGAGAAGGACGTAGAGAACCTGGTGCAAAAAGCAGGTCAGATTGATATACTGGTGAATAATGCAGGGGTATTACACGGTGCTTCGGTAGATGGGGGAGAGAATTTCCTGGCTACGGCAAAAGATGAAATGAACCTCAATTACTTTGCGGTGTTGCAGCTAACAGAACTGTTCCTGCCGGTATTGAAGAAAAGCGGTGATGCGGCGATCATTAATATCCAGTCCATTTTATCTTACGTGCCCCTTACCATGGCTTTGAGCTATAGTGCATCCAAAGCAGCGCTGCACTCTTATTCCCAGGGGCTCCGTTTGGTATTGCAAAAGAAAGGTGCTGCGGTAAAAGTGTTTGAAGTGTTTCCTCCATATATAGACACGGATATGACGAAAGGTGTGGAAGTAGATAAAATGAAACCGGAAGACCTGGCAGCAGACATCCTGGAAGGTGTGGAGAATGATCAATTTGCAATTAGAAGTGGTTTAACGAGAGAGGTGTACCAGATGTGGCATCAGGCTCCGGAAAATACGGTGGCTCAGATCAATGGATTGTAAGTGCAGAGCGGAAAGGTTGCGCTATGAAAGGAAACTTTCATAGCGCTTTATTTTACAGGAAACGTTCGATCTGTTTGTATAAAGCCTCCTGGTCGCTGGGGCGTTTGGCATTGTTCAGCACCATTTTCCCATCTTTAATGATGGCATAACGGGGTATGGCCAGGCCCCGGCTTTCCCCGAAAATATTGCGGATATCATTCATTAGTTTTCCGGATGCGCGGATATGATAACCCTGCAGATCATAATACTTGATCATATCTTTCCACTTCTGATCAACGGCATCCGCATCAATGGATATGTACAGTGCCTGTATGTTGTTCTTTTTCAGGAATTGCTTCAGTCCGTTGTTATAAGCAAATTCATCCCTGCAAGGGCCGCACCAGGTAGCCCATAGGTCTACATACACCGTTTTACCTTTGAACTTTGCTGCCAGCTGATCGAAGTTATTAATACTGTCTTCTATGAAATGCTGCGTGGTGGCGAAATCATTCTTTGCTTTTTTCTGGTAATCCCTGATATTATTGATCCCGTTCCTCAGATAAGTAGTATAGATACTACGGGGATATACTGCCTGGAATTGGTTGTACCAATCCAGTGCGAAAGATTGAAAACCTCCTTCCATGGTAATAGCATAGATCCATTGGGCGGTAAGGTATTCTCTCAATGGTTCTTTATAATCAGATTGGATAGCATCATATTTCCGGGTCCAGTATTCATCGTCCAGCACCTGGGGTTTATAGGTGCCCTTTGAGCCGGGAAGGAAATAAGTGAAGTACCAGGTATTGCAGAAGTTTGCATAATCGAAATAAGTGTTCACGGTCATAGAGGCGGGATCCCGGGGATCAGCAATGGCGAATACAGTTTTCCAGTAAGTTTCGATCTCTTTTACCTGTGCCTGGTCCTTATTGAAATCCAGTTTCGTCATGGGGTGCATGAAGGTGCCGGCCAGCAAATTGGCATAGTAGACCTTTATGAGCTTTTCAACGTACCGATGAAATCCTTGATCTATGTTTAATGTATGGAAGGGTTGCAGCTGCTGCTCCATTTCTGCAAGCACCCTTATTTTATTATGCGCAAATATGGTATCTTCTTTATAATATTTTATTGCCACAGTCTGGTAAAAAGGTAAGGAAAGGCGGTTCAATGCCAGTTGTGCTTCTTCATCATCAGCCTGTATCTTGATTTCTTCTTTATTGATTGTAAGTACATAGGTTTTACCGGGCCGCACATACAACCTGTATATTTTCTGTTTGTATAAGAATTCGTTGGTACCGGGCTGGTTGGGGAGTACCAGCTCTCCATTGTTGCTGAGGGTATCATTTTTCCAGGCGGCGATATGGTAGTTCCCGTTCAGGGGTTGCATTACACGAACGGGTTCACGGTTAGCACCTTCCACTTTGAAGGTGATCTGGGCCGACAACATCAACGGGCATAACAGCAAAAAACACAGCAGAGATCTCATATGGATCAAAATACAAAAATCATTTTATATTTGAGCTATGTTGTTCAAACAGGATCAGTTGGAAGGCATCAAAGCAGGCACCGTTTCCCTCGCATTCAGGAAATGGAACAAGGCATCCGTAAAAAAGGGAAGCCTGTTGAAAACGGCTGTTGGTGTAGTGGAGATCCAGGCTATTGCTGTTGTAAACAAAGTAACAGATAAGGAGGCGCAGCAGGCAGGATTTGAAGATGCGGCTGCATTGATGAAAACATTTACCCGTTATCCTGGGGGAGATCTGTACAAGATCAAAGTGCGTTATTATGGTGAAGATCCGCGTATTGCCCTTCGTGAAAGAACTTCCCTGACAGCAGAAGAACATGCAGAACTGAAAAAGAAATTAGGGCGAATGGGAGAGTGGACGAAGGAGATATTACTACTCATTAAAGCACATCCCAGGTTGAGAGCAGCAGACCTGGCTGTACTTAGCGGCAGGGAGAAAGACTGGTTGAAACTGAATGTGAGGAAACTGAAGGACCTTGGGCTGACGATCAGTTATCATCCGGGATATGAGATCTCGCCAAGGGGAGAAAATTATATAAAAAAAGAGTTCCGCAGGTAATACGGAACTCTTTTTTTACTAGAGTCCCTGGGGGATGTAATCTCCTGACTCCATGTGATAATCTCTGTAACGCATCACGCCATTTTCCTGGTAATCATTTTCCACATTTGATGCCAGCACTACATAGTAGCCGTTAGCCCAGGCAGAGCTGGTAAAGTTATACCCTGCAGAACCATCATACCCGATCACCCTGTAATTCACCTGGAGATCTGATACGTAAACGGGATTTTCATTAGCAGCATCGTCATAAAAACGTACATACACATCTATCATCCGTGCAACGCCGATGAAATAAACGTTTTCGTGGCTGATCCTTGCGTATACAGGTGTGAGGTAATTGTTGCTGCCAACTCTTGCCATCACTTTGAATACGCCGGGTGTGGTAAGGGTTAATGCAGAAGTGGTATAACGCGCTGCAATAACACTTACAGGATTCCAGTTAAGCGTTTGTGGGACTAGGTTTGCAGGTGCTGCCTGGGATTTGGGTAATACGAGCATGAATAACATGCACAGAAGGATAAGGGTCTTTTTCATTACGTGAAATTTTAAGGGTTTATACGGGTTAAGGAAACGTTTGCATTAAGTTAGAGAGAAATATCTGTAAATGCAAATTCTGTGTTGAAAGAAAAGGCCGCTGGTAATGATATGCCCCGAAAGGTCAGACACTTTTCGGGGCACTCCATCATGAGCGGCTTTTTTCTTATAGTGAAGCGATGTTTTTTCTCCTGGCTAGTTCTGCTTCTGATGCTTCGGCTGTTACAAAACTTCCGGTCTTTATATCCCCCGAAGGTTCATAAGTGGCCAGGATTACGCCGGTGCCCGAGGTTTTGATCTCTTTTAACTTCCATTCGGCGGCAGGTATGCCTTCCCGGAATAAACGTTTTCCTTTTCCGGTGGTTACCGGGAAGGTCCATATATGGAGGATATCCGCAAGGCCGTTGGTCAGTAAGGTTTGAATAAGTTTGCTGCTGCCATGTACCAATAGATCGGGGCCGTTCTGTTGTTTGAGTTCCTTCAGGCCCTTTACCACATCTCCCGTGATCAGCGTGGAGCCGGCCCATGGAAGTTCTATCTGTTTGCCGGAAACAACAAACTTCTTTATGCTGTTGAACTTATCTGCAATAGGATGGTTCCTGACATAGGGCCAATAGGCGGAAAAGATGTCGTACGTGAACCTGCCCAGCAACAGGTCAAAAGGTTTGCTCATAATGCTGCTCATTACCTGCTGTGTTGTTTCGTCGCCATAGGGAGCCGTCCAGCCGCCCCATTTAAAACCCCCTGTCGGATCTTCTTCCGGGCCTCCCGGAGCTTGCAGTACGCCGTCCATGGTAACAAATGAAGTGATGATGATCTTTCTCATAGTTTCCTGGTTTTTTATCAAATTTACAGGCTACGCAGGTAGCAGGGGCTGTGCAAACACGACTTTATACAGGGGGGAATGCGACAATATCATTCTCCGTTCGGATCTGTTGATAACACATCACTCATATAATCAAAAAAGGGACGCATGGCCTGAAAAGTAAGGTCGGCTTCTTTGAGGAAAGTATCGCTTAATGCCTCTTTATCCGTAAACCTTTTAATGAGCAGGAACTGTTTATAGCGGAGCAGATCAATGCCTTCATGGCTGGGATCAAAACCTTTGGGGGTGGTTTTGAGTTGCTCTCCTTCCAAAGTTCCGAAATGAGATATGAACGATCTGCTTTTGAGTATCTTCCTCAGCGGTGCCGGATCAAAAGCAATGTCGTCCCTGATCTTTTTCAGATCTTCTGGGCTGGGCCCCCAGAAACCACCTGCAATAAAAGTATTTCCGGGTTCCAGCTGAAAGTAATAGCCGCCTCTGCGCTGTTTGGTAGCACGTCTGAAGGCTCCGCTCCAGTTTGTTTTATAGGGTGTTTTATCGTTGGAAAAACGCGTATCCCTGTAGATGCGGAACAGGCTCTTTTTGCCTGAGGGGGTTTCTATCAGATCATGTTTGCTGAGCTTTCCCAGTAATGCTTCCGCAAAGGTTTCCACGAATTGTTGTTCTGCCTGGAATTCCGTTTTATGAGCGTTGAACCATTCCCTGTTGTTGTTCTCTTTTAGCTTTTTAAGGAATTTGAAACCAGTCTGTAACTGCACTGCCATAAAATATCTGTATTAAACAGCAGCAAAGATACTTTACTCCGCTATATTATACTTCCGGCAAACTTCCTCATAGGTCATGGGGGCCTGGCGTCCTAACCTGGCACCCGGGATGATGATATAACGGAAGCTGTGGCCATTGGCGATAGTTGTATAAATGTTCCGGTCGTTTTGAAAGCGGATACGCAGGTTGCCGGGTGTATACTGGGCCGTCCAGGTATCATTGGTAACCCCTCCCTGCATATAGGTAACGGTAACCGGTAACTGGCCTACCTGGCCCGTTGCCCATACAGTGGGATTGTATCCTTCCAGCCTTGCAAAAGTAAGGATGGCTGCGGTGTCCAGGATCTGCTGTGTGATTTCAGGTGCGGGCTGGTTATGTTTAAAACCCCAGATGCCGAATACGGTATCTTTCGTGTAGCTGGCAGGTTTAAACCATTTGGAGTAAATAACATTGGCGGTCCCGGGGTCGCCTTTTTTGCTGCAGGCGGAGAGTAGCAGTACGGATGCTGCTATCAGAAGTAATTGTTTCATGGCGGAAAGGTAGCTTAGGAGGGATGGGGAGTATAGTAAAAAAACGACATTTTATAGGCTCAGCCGTTCTATTTCCTTCATTAAGGTTTTCTTTTCTGCTTTTGACCTTGTAAGGCCGAGGGCTTTATTGTAATGTGCTATCGCCTTTTGCACATCTGTACCCGCATATAAATAACCCAGCAGGGAATGATAAGCTGTATGCTCCACCAGCTTCAACTTCTCTGCTTCCTCAATAGCCAGCTTATGCCCGTGTACCTTTGCAAAAGCGAATGTTCTGTTCAGGGCCGTCATGGGGGAATATTCTATAAGGATAAGCTGGTTGTAAAGCTGTAAGATATGTTCCCATTTATTGTGATCAACCGGTGTGGTATGCCAATAGGCAATGCCCGCCTCCAGGTGATATTTGGATATATAATTCCCGGAGCAGGCATTCACCAGGTAGTAATTCCCTTTTTCAATCAGTTCTGTGCTCCAGCGGCTTTTATCCTGCTGTTCAAAAAGGATGGATTCCCCGGCATCATCTGCCCTGGCATCCAGTCTTGAGCTTTGAAAGCACATCAATGCCAGCAGGGCATTGGCATGAGTGGTGTTGGTGAGTGGGTTTTCTGTAAGCATAAGTGCCAGGCGGATCGCTTCAGAACAAAGGTCTTTCCGGATCAGGTGGTTATTGCTGCGGGAAAAATAGCCTTCGTTGAATAAGAGATAGATAGTTCTGAGCACCACATCCAGCCTTTCCTTTATGGTAGTTTCCCGTAATTGCCTGATCTGGAAATTATCCTTGCGGAGGTTCGCTCTTGCCCTGAGCAGCCTTTTTTTGATGGTTTCTGTTTTTGAAAGGAAGGCATTGGCAATTTCTTCCACGCTGAACCCGCAAAGGATCTGTAACGCAAGGCAGATCTGTGCTTCCGCTGAATTTGCAGGGTTACAAACTGCAAAGATCATCGCGAGCTGGCTGTCTGTAATAGTTTGCGGTGTAAAATCAGGATCTTCTGCTGCCTGTAATTCATCGGGCCTGATCGCATCTTTTACCTGCGTTTCAAAGACAGTAATATGTTTCAGGTGATCTTTTGTTTTGTTTTTAGCAACGGTATACAGCCAGGCCGTGGGGTTTTCAGGAATGCCATGCAGCGCCCAGGTCTCTGTTGCTTTCAGGAAGGTTTCACTGGTGATATCCTCAGCCGTTTCAATATGCTGCAGGCCAAAGTGACGGCATAGTACGGCAGTCATTTTAGCATACTCCAGCCTGAAGAGGTGCGGGAGCAATTCTTTCCAGGATGTATCCTTTCCGTTCATTCACTTTTATTGATCGCCCTTATTTCTATATTTCCGCCATCTTTAAGGCTGGGATTTGCTTTGGCTATTTCGATCGCTTCTTCAATGGTTTCCGTTCTCAGGATCATATAACCACTGATGAATTCTTTTATTTCCGTGTAAGGGCCATCCGTTACCAGGTCTTCCGGCCGTACGGTCTTTGCCTGGTCAGTGGAAAGGCTGTTCCCTTTGTCCACCAGTTTGTTTTGTGCGATGATGTTCCCCAGCCAGTTCATCCTTTCCTGTAATTGTTCAGGAGAAGGATTTTCATGCGGGTTATAAGTGTTTCTGAAGATCAGCAGGAACTCTTTCATACTGTATAACGATTGAAGACCAGGAATGGGGACAACAAATATACCATGCTTAATTTTAAAGGAACTTAGATTATATTTAAGGATAAAATTTCATCTATGAACAGGTTCCTGAACCCTTATTTATTGACTGTCGCGGGCGCATTTGCTTTAGCCTCCTGTGGGCAAAGCACATCTAAAACTGCTGAAAATACAGCAAAGGACAGTGTTATTGCTGGCGCACCTGTAGAAACCAAACCGGCTAATACAGACTATAAACCTGCATTTGAAGGTCAAACCAGGATAGGCAGCGTTAAAACTGCCACTGCTTATGAGTTCAAAGTGCTGGATAGCAGCCTTAAATCCCCCTGGGGCATTACCTCCTTACCAGACGGCCGTTTCATTATCACGGAAAAGAAGGGCACCATGCGTATCGCTACCCTGGAAGGGAAAGTGAGCGAGCCTATCACCGGCATTCCCAAGGTAAATTCCGACGGGCAGGGTGGTTTGCTGGGGATCCGCGTAGATCCTGATTTTACCAGTAACAGGATGGTATACTGGGTATTCTCTGAACCTTTACCGGAAGGTAACCTCACAGCTGTAGCCAAAGGCAAATTATCTGCCGATGAGAAAACTATTGAGGGTGCTACCGTTATATACCGTGCTACCCCTGCTTATAAAGGCACCTTACATTATGGCGGAAGGATCCTGTTCGACAAAAGCGGCAATATTGTGATCAGTACCGGCGAACGTTCTGACCTGGAAACAAGGCCCCAGGCGCAGGACATCAAATCCGGGCTGGGTAAGGTGATCCGCATCACCAAAGAAGGTAAACCTGCTGCAGGTAATCCATTTGAAGGCAAAGCGGACGCAAGGCCGGAGTTGTATTCTTACGGTCACCGCAACGTACAGGGCCTTGCTTTCCATCCTGAAACGGGGGATCTATGGGAAACAGAATTCGGCCCGAGAGGCGGTGATGAACTGAACAGGGTAGAAGCCGGCAAAAACTATGGCTGGCCTACCATCACTTACGGCCTTGAATACAGCGGTAAAAAGATCGGCGACAGCATACAGCAGAAAGCTGGCCTGGAACAACCCGTGTATTATTGGGACCCTGTACTTTCTCCCAGCGGCATCACTTTCTACAGCGGAGCTGGTATTCCTGAATGGAAGAACAACCTCTTCATCGCCGGCCTGAGCAGCACGCATATTGCACGGCTGGTAATTGAAAACAATAAAGTGACCGGCGAGGAAAACCTGCTTTCCGGCGAAGGGCAGCGTTTCCGTGATATCACAGAAGGGAAGGACGGGGCATTATATGCCATCACGGACCAGGGCAGATTATACCGGATCGGCAAGAAATAAAGAACTCATTTTGAAAAGAGGGATACATTGGAAGCAGTGTATCCTTCTTTTTTTTCCAAAATTACGCATATCACTTGTCCGGCAAAAGTAAACCCGCCGCTTTTGCCGCATTATGCCGGGAAAAAATATTCCCTGCTGCGGCATAGTGTATTCATAGTGTATTGGTAGTGCGTTGGTAGTGCGTTGTAAGTGTATTGGTAGTGTATTGTAATAGCGTTCTAACAGTATTGGTAGTACGGTAGATATACGGCTCCTAAGTACGCGGGAAGTATCAGAGAAGCATACGAGAAGCAGTGGAACAGTATTAGCCCTTCCTTGAAAAAAGTTAAGAAATTGTTATTTTCTTCAAATTAAAATAGCCTTAATATTTTATTAAGCGGTTGCCCCGGCATTAAATTTTATTATTTTTGCCCCCCAAATGAGAGTAGCTGTTTTTTTTGCATTACTGGGGTTTCTCCTCTTAAGGGGAGCAAATAGCCTCTATATTGCTACTCATCACCATCATGTTCAAAGCTTTCACTACGCCCCGGGTTACAATAACAAAGAGAACTTTGCCGAATTCAGTGATGCCGAGCAGGAGCAGGAAACGGAATACTTTATCAGCGAAGATGTTGAAGATGACGAGGTCAGCCATCTCATTGCGAGGAAATACAAACTCCTGGCCAGGTATAATTCAGCACTATCGGACCCCTCATTATCAGACGGCCTCAGTAAATACTTAAAAGCACCGCCGCCTGATCTGGGGCATCTTTCCTATAAATACATTACCCAAAGAACACTAAGGATCTGATCCGTAAAATATACGGGATGCTTAAGGTATGATCTTGCATGCCTTACGGACGTGTTTTTTTACCGGAAACTTCCTCCTGCATGAGATCCTGATCCATAGGTATTTCTCTGCTCTCCAACATTCCCATCGCTTTAATATCCATTTAATATCATGAAAAGAATAGTCATGTTCGCCGGCTTGTTGGCATTGTTCTGCCAAACGGCCTGTGTATCTAAAAAAGAAGAGAAGGAAGAAGCGGGTAAGTTTACCGCTACCAGCCCTTTAAAGATCGATACTTCCTTCACGAAAGAATATGTTTCGCAGATCCGCTCTGTCAGGAACATTGAGATCAGGGCACAGGAAAAAGGATTCCTGCAGAACATCTATGTAGACGAAGGCCAGTACGTAAAAGCCGGCCAGCTGCTGTTCAAGATCATGCCTAAGATCTACGAGGCTGAACTGGCAAAAGCAGAGGCAGAAGCGAAAGCCGCAGAAATAGAACTGCAGAATGCTAAAACCCTGGCGGATAAAAATGTGATCTCAAAGAATGAGCAGGCGATGGCACAGGCCAAACTGGATCAGGCAAAAGCTGAGATATCACTGGCAAAACTACACCTCTCGTTCACAGAGATCAGGGCTCCGTTCGACGGGATCATTGACCGCATTCCACTGAAACTTGGAAGCCTTGTCGATGAAGGAGAGCTGATGACCAGCCTTTCTGATAACAGCCAGATGTTCGTTTATTTCAATGTTTCCGAACCGGAATACCTGGATTATGAAACCCATGTAAAAAGTCGCGGTAACAATAAAGTAGGCTTGCTGTTAGCCAATAACCGCCCATTGAAATACACCGGCGATGTAGAAACGGTTGAGGGGGAATTTGATCATGAAACAGGAAATATTGCTTTCAGGGCAAGGTTCCCTAACCCGGATAAGCTGTTGAAGAATGGCGAAACAGGAAAGGTGCTGATGACGGTTCCGCTTAAAGATGCATTGATCATTCCGCAAAAAGCTACCTACGAGATCCAGGATAAGCTGTACGTTTTTGTGATAGACAAGAACAATGTGATCCGGTCTAAGAACATCACCGTACTTGGCCAGATGCCCGATCTGTACGTGATTGACAAAGGTCTTTCGGAAAGCGACAGGATCCTGCTGGAAGGCGTTCAAAAGGCAAAGGACGATGATAAGATCGAATATGAATACCAGGCGCCGCAGGAAGTGCTCTCACACCTGAGGCTAAGAACGGAATAGTGAATCTAAAACAGCCATTCAATGTTTAATAAGTTTATACGCAGGCCTGTCCTGTCGATAGTAATATCGCTCATTATTGTGTTCATGGGAGTGCTGGCCATTACCAAACTGCCGGTTACACAGTTCCCTTCCATTTCACCGCCGAAGGTGAATATCACGGCGGAATATCCTGGTGCGAATGGTGAGTTGATGATCAAATCTGTGATCATTCCCCTGGAAAGGGCCATCAACGGGGTGCCTGGTATGAAATACATGGCCTCCGATGCTGGTAATGATGGGGAAGCCACCATACAGGTGATCTTTAACCTGGGTACCGATCCTAACCAGGCATCGTTAAACGTGCAGAACCGGGTAGCTTCCGTAGTGAATAAACTGCCGCCGCTGGTAGTGCGGGAAGGTGTGAAGATCACCCGGGAGGAATCCAACATGCTGATGTACGTGAACCTGTACAGTAAAGACCCTAACATGGATGAGAAATTCCTGTTCAACTTTGCTGATATTAACGTACTGTCTGAGCTGAAAAGGGTAGATGGTGTTGGGGTAGCCGATATCCTTGGTAACCGCGAATATGCCATGAGGATCTGGCTGAAGCCGGACCGCATGCTGGCTTATAAGATCTCTTCTGAAGAAGTGATGAAAGCCCTGGATGAACAAAGCCTTGAAGCTTCGCCCGGTAAAACAGGTGAAAGCTCCGGTAAACGTTCACAGGCATTTGAATACGTACTGAAATACCCGGGAAGGTTCACTACCCGGGAAGGATATGAGAACATTGTGTTAAGGGCCAGCCCGAATGGTGAATTGCTTCGCCTGAAGGATGTGGCGGAAATAGAGTTCGGAAGTTCGATGTACGACCTTTATTCCAACCTGAATGGTAAACCTTCTGCGGCGATCGTTTTAAAACAATCCTACGGAAGTAATGCCAGCCAGGTAATTAAAGATGTGAAGGCAAAACTGAAAGAGATCAAAGCGAATTCATTTCCGAAAGGATTGGATTACGAGATCAGTTACGACGTGTCTAAGTTCCTGGACGCTTCTATCGAAAAGGTGATCCACACACTGGTAGAAGCCTTCATCCTGGTGGGTTTGGTGGTGTTCCTGTTCCTGGGCGACTGGCGTTCTACTTTAATTCCTGCTATTGCGGTTCCCGTATCATTGATCGGAACATTCGTGTTCATGCAGTTCTTTGGCATTACGCTGAACCTTATTACTTTGTTCGCATTGGTACTGGCCATTGGTATTGTGGTGGACAATGCGATAGTGGTGATAGAGGCCGTGCACGTGAAAATGGAAACCAAACATCTCTCACCATTAAGGGCTACGGAGGAAGCCATGCATGAGATCAGCGGAGCCATCATTGCGATCACGTTTGTGATGGCCGCCGTGTTCATACCGGTTGCCTTTATGTCCGGGCCGGTAGGGATCTTTTACAGGCAGTTCTCCATCACCATGGCAACGTCTATCATCCTCTCCGGTGTGGTGGCGTTAACCCTTACGCCGGCGCTTTGTGCGATCATGCTGAAGAATAACCATGGAAAACCAAGGAAAAGATCACCTATAGATAAACTCCTGGATGGTTTTAATAACTGGTTCGGTAAACTTACTGGAAGATACCAGAAGGTGCTGGGCGCCATCGTCAACAAACGGGTGATCACCTTTGCCATGCTGGTTGGTTTCTGCGCAGGTATCTGGTTCCTGAACAACAGCCTTCCTTCAGGATTTATCCCGAATGAAGACCAGGGTATGTTCTATGCCGTGATCCAGACGCCTCCGGGTTCTTCGCTGGAAAGGACCAACCAGATCTCCGAAAAGCTGCAGAAGATCGCAGAAGAGGTAGAAGGTGTGCAATCCGTTTCTTCCCTTGCAGGTTATGAGATCCTCACGGAAGGAACAGGTGCCAACTCAGGGACCTGCCTGATCAACCTGAAAAGCTGGGAGGACCGGAAACATTCCGTGCAGGAGATCATCAGGGAACTGGAAGAAAAATCCAAAGACATCACAGGAGCTACCATAGAATTCTTCCAGCCCCCGGCCGTACCGGGTTATGGTGCTGCAGGTGGGTTTGAACTACGCTTACTGGATAAAGCCGGAACAGGTACTTTCCAGCAGATGGAAACCGTGAGCAAGGACTTTGTGAAAGAGCTGAGCAAACGCCCTGAACTGGCTTCTGTATTCACGTTCTACAGTGCGAGCTTCCCGCAGTACATGCTGCGGATCGATAACGATATTGCCCAGCAAAAAGGGGTGACCATCGAAAATGCGATGACTACACTCTCTACTTTGATAGGAAGTAACTACGAAACCAACTTTATCAAATTCGGCCGGCAATACAAAGTGATGGTACAGGCATTGCCACAGTACCGTGCATTGCCGGAAGATATCCTGAAGCTCTATGTGAAGAACGACCATGATGAGATGGTACCTTTCTCTGCTTTCATGAAAATGGAAAAGGTATATGGCCTGTCGGAGATCACAAGGCATAACATGTATAACACCTCAGAGATCAGTGGTAGCTCAGGGCCAGGCTATAGTAGCGGTTCTGCTATCAGTGCCATCACCGAAGTAGCTAAAACAAAACTGCCAAGAGGGTATGGGATCGACTGGGCAGGTATTTCCAAAGATGAGGTGAGCCGTGGTAATGAAGCTGTTTACATCTTCCTGATCTGCCTTGGTTTCGTATACCTGATCCTCGCGGCGCAGTATGAAAGCTTCCTGTTGCCTTTCCCCGTGATCCTTTCTTTACCTGCCGGTATCTTCGGCGCATTCCTGCTGCTGAAGATCTGCGGACTGGAAAATAATATCTATGCGCAGGTGGCCATGGTGATGCTCATTGGTCTGCTCGGTAAAAATGCCGTACTGATCGTTGAGTTTGCCGTACAGCGGCACCGTGCGGGAGATTCTGTATTTAAAGCGGCTGTGGAAGGTTCTGTGGTAAGGTTCCGCCCCATCCTCATGACATCCTTTGCATTTATAGCAGGATTGATCCCATTGGTGTTTGCAGCCGGCCCCGGTAAGATCGGTAACCGTACGATAGGTTCCGCAGCAGCCGGAGGGATGTTGATGGGAACCGTTTTCGGTGTATTGATCATTCCCGGATTGTATTACATATTCGGTAAGATCGCTGAGAGACATACACTTGTTAAAGATGAAGAAGAGAATCCTTTAACTGAAGAAATTGATCATAATGTATAAATTCAGGATACAGCAGTGCATAGGCGTGCTGAGTATTTGCCTGGCTGTAGCAGGTTGTAAGGTTCCGGCCATCACAGCGGCCAATGAGAACAGGTCCGTTCCGGGATCCTTTGGCAGCAGCAGCCAGGATACAACCAATATATCCGCACTCCGGTGGCGCGACTTTTTCACCGATCCATACCTGGTAACGCTGATCGATTCAGCGATGAACCATAACCAGGAACTGATGATCACTTTGCAGGAAGTAGAGATTGCAAGGAATGAGATCCGTTTCAAACAGGCACCTTTAATACCATCCGTAACTGCTGGTGTAGGTGCCGGTATTGAAAAAGTAGGGCGTTATACCAGCCAGGGTGCAGGAGATGCATCTACAGAGATAGAACCCGGTAAAGAAATGCCTGATCCGCTGGCAGATTTTTCTCTGGCTGTTCGCGCAAACTGGGAAATAGATATCTGGAAGAAACTCCGCAATGCCAAAAAAGCTGCGGTGACCAGGTACCTGTCTACCGTGGAAGGCAAAAACTTTGTGATCACCAACCTGATCGCTGAAGTGGCCAATTCTTATTATGAATTACTGGCCCTTGATAACCAGCTGGAGATCGTTAAACAAAATATCGAACTGCAGAAGAATGCATTGGAGATATTAAAAGTGCAGAAAGAAGCGGCCAGGGCAACGGAACTCGCAGTGCAGAAATTCCAGGCAGAAGTGCTGAAATCCCAGAGCCTGGAGTTCGACATTCAACAGAAGATAAAAGGTACGGAGAACAGGATCAACTTTCTCTTAGGCCGTTTCCCGCAGGAAATAGCCAGGGATAAAAGCAGTTTCCTGACCACATTGCCTGCTGCAGTACGTACGGGCATTCCTTCCCAGTTGCTGGCTAACCGCCCTGATATTAAACAGGCGGAACAACAGCTGGAAGCTGCAAAGCTGGATGTGAAAGTAGCAAGAGCCGAATTTTATCCTTCCTTTGGTATTTCGGCGGCACTTGGTTTCCAGGCCTTTAAACCATCTTACTTAGTTAAGTTCCCCGAGTCTGTATTGTACTCACTTGCAGGAGATCTTGTTGGCCCATTGATCAACCGCCATGCTATCAAAGCAGAGTTCTTCAATGCCAATGCAAGGCAGTTACAGGCGATGTATAATTACGAACGCACCATCCTGAATGCTTACCTGGAAGTGGCTACACAGCTCTCCAATATCAGCAACCTGGGGAGCAGTTACGATCTGAAGTCGAAACAGGTAGACGCATTAACGAGGTCGATCGATATTTCCAATGATCTTTTCAAATCTGCCAGGGCGGATTATCTTGAAGTGCTGATGACACAACGGGATGCGCTGGAGGCTAAGCTGGAATTGATTGAAACGAAACAACAACAGATGAATGCCGTAGTGAATGTGTATAGAGAGTTAGGAGGAGGCTGGAAGTAAAATGAAAAGGCTGGTAATATTTACCAGCCTTTTTTACTATCTTAATTCCCTATGTTATACGAACAGCGGATCAGGATAGAAATGGAAACCTGGCAGCACAAGATGCAAAGCCGGTCATCGCTGTTTGACAGGATGTCCAAATCCCTGCAATCCCGCATAAACCGTGTTATTCCCCAAAAGGTACATGATGCCATTACCGTTACCATCAAACAAATGGTGCGGGGTGTATTGTTCGGCGCTACTTATACTGTGCCCGCTCCACCCGTTTTCCCTTCTTTGTATGATATGGAAGAAGCCGTGCTCCGCAGGGTGGATCTTTACCGTAAAACGGCTGCTGCAGAAGGGGGGATCACCGGTGCAGGTGGCATCTTATTAGGCCTCGCGGATTTTCCGATCCTGCTCAGCATGAAGCTGAAACTGCTTTTTGATATCGCTACCTTTTACGGTTTTGATGTGAAGGACTATAAAGAACGGATCTACCTGCTCTATATTTTCCAACTGGCCTTCAGCAGCCAGGAGCATCGGAGGAATGTATATGAAAAGATAACGGACTGGAAGGAAAAAAGCAACCAGCTGCCGGATGATATTCATAGTTTCGACTGGCAGAGCTTCCAGATCGAGTACCGCGATCATATAGACCTGGCCAAGCTGGGGCAGTTATTACCTGTTGTAGGAGCAGCAGTAGGCGTAGTGGTGAATTACCGGCTGATCACCAAACTGGGCGATACAGCCATGAATGCTTATAGAATGCGGATACTATGAAAATAGAAACCTTTTACCCGAAAAATTCCATCCTTAAAGAACATATCGAATATTATTATTTCCTCAAAACCTATTCGAGGGATTTTAAGACCGCTTACTATTCCTTCCCCAATACTTTACAATCCTTTAATATCCATAAGAACGCCAGTTATGAGATAAAGCATCATTCCACCCATGTATATGGTGTGCCAGAAAAGAAGTACCTCATGATTGCGCAGGGAAAATATGAATCACCATTGCAGGTGCTATTGGAGGGCAAACTGGATAAGGTTACGATCAACTTTAAACCCCTCGGCCTCAATCATTTTATCAGGAAGCCCCTTGCTGCTATAACGCCTGAACACTCTCAATCTTTCCATGAATGGGATCAGCATGCAGATACTTCTGCATTCCTTAATGCATTTTTTGGCACAAATGATAATGAAAGCAGGGTAGACCTGCTGGAAGAATACCTGTTAAAGCAATACCAGCCGTTGGGCAATGAAGCGTTGCTTCAGAAAGCTATCCATAGCTTAATGGACTTTACCACAGAATTACCCGTGCAGGAAATAGCAGCGCAGCTTTCTGTGAGCATCCGTTCCTTCAACCGGCTTTTCTTTAATAACATGGGCATCACCCCGGTTTCTTTCCGGAAGATTGCCCGTTTCCGGCATTCCCTGACCAACCGCCTGTTCAACGAGCAATTTAAGAACCTGACGGACATTGGTTACGAAAGCAACTTTTACGACCAGGCTTATTTTGTGAAGATGTACAAGAAGATTACAGGCTCCAATCCCGGCAAATTCTTTAAGTCAGTAGATAAGCTCGCAGATGATCACCTGATCTTTCAATTCCTGAAAGAGTAATTATTGGCCAAAAAGTACAATTTTCGGGCGCAGGAAAATAGTCTATTTGTTTAAAAATGCACCGCCATGCAAAAAACATTGTTGACTATCCTGTTATTAATATCCTGTACCGTTCTTTCCGCACAGGAATTACATTTTTCCCGGACCATTCCTTCTGCATATTTTGGGAAAGACCGGGAACTCCTGATCTCACTGCCGGAAGGCTATCATGATTCCAGCAATTTAAAAAAGCGATACCAGGTAGCTTATGTATTCGATTCACAGAATGATTATTTCTTCCGGTATGCCGCTTCGCTGATCCAGAACTTAAACTTCTCCGGCAGTTTTGAACCAACCATTATTGTGGGCATCCGTTCTACAAACAGGCGTTTTGAATTTACGCCTAAGTTACTTTCAGACGGGCCTTATAAAAGCTGGACGAAGACCGGAGGGGCAGACTCATTGCTGCCTCACCTGGAAGCAGAGGTTTTCCCTTATATCGAAAAACAATTCAGAACAACGCCCGTAAGGATAGGGCTGGGGCATTCCCTGGGCGCTACTTTCCTTACCTGGTGCCTGACGAGTGGCAGGAGGGTATTTGACGCGCATATCATGATCTCCCCGAATTATGAATACGATAATGAACAGCTGATAACGAGGGTGAAAGGCGCTACTGTTAGCAATAACACCTTCGTATATCTTGCCAGGGGTAAGGACGACAGTTATGAAACACGCTTTGCACCCGGTATCGAAAAAGCAGTTCCCTTATACCGTGAAAAACTGGAGCTGCAATATGAAGTACTGGATGTAAACAATCACGGGAATACTTATCTCACCGGGTTCATCCATGGGCTGATCGCTTACCATCGTTCTATCTACGGGAAAGCAGAAAATACGATCAAACGTTTTACCGCGCTCTCTGAAAACTATGGCTATAAACTGGATGCAGATCAGATCAATAGTATCGCCTATAACTATTTTATGCGGCCGGCCACCTGGCAGGAAGCAGTGAAGATCTTTGACTGGGGTTTAAAGTGGTATCCTGAAAATGTGAACCTCTATGATAGCATGAGTGAAGCCTATGAAAATGCAGGAAACAAAGAGGAGGCGATAAAGTATTGTCTTAAAGGGCTGCAGCAACTGGAAGCGCAAAAGGCAAAAACCGGTCAGACCAACGAAGGGCAGAAGAAGTATATAGAGGGAAGGCTGGTTAAACTGAAAGGTTAGGCTTTCCGAAAAATAAAACGTACCCATTGGTATCCGTTACTTCAAAACCCAGTATACCATCATCGTTCACTTTAAGGGGCTGACGGAATGTTACACCTCTTGAACGGAATTCTTCATATAACTGATCCGGGTCCGAGGTATTAATATATGCATCCCAGTTAGCCCATGGATGATGGCTTGAGTTGGGGATAGGTGCTGCATCAGGACCTATCTCCTTCATCATAATAGAGATATTCTCACGCCCTATCATAGCAAAAAAAGGCGCCTCTTCCGGCACCAGGTGCCATACTTCAAACCCCAGCTTCTCTACATAAAATGATACCGTTTCCTGTAAATTGGAAACGATGAAATTGGGTGATATGAAGTTTAGCAGACCCATAGCATATTAAAGTTCCGGAATAATTTAACTTAACCCCACATTTATTTTAACTTGCCGTAGAATTTCGAACGTTAATTGCGGGATACACCTTTTATAACCAGAATCTATCTGATTTATTACTAATATCACTTTATTGAACGACGGACATGTTATAGATGGCCCCGACCTTTATAAGCGGGTTGCAGCTGGTGATGAATCTGCGTTCAGGGACCTTTTCGGGATCTATGCGCCACGCCTGCTTGCCATGGCCACACGTATTACAGGATCTGCGGCAGTGGCAGACGACCTGGTACAGGATACCTTTCTTAAAATATGGGTAGCACGCGACCAGCTGACCGAAGTTACACAACCCGGCGCCTGGATTAGAAAGATCTGCTTTTTCCAGGCAGTAAATTATGTCCGCCGCCAGAACATCCACGATAAGGTGATGGATACTGTGGGGCAGGAAGAAAACTACCTGGGGGAAATGGTAGCGTTCCGGCAACTGCTGGACCTTGTAAACAAAGCCGTGCGGCAATTACCTGAAAAGCAGCAACAGATCTATCGTTTAAGCCGTGAGCAAGGGCTTAGTATCAATGAAATCGCAGAACATATGGGGCTGGCCATCAGCACGGTGAAAAACCTGCTGGTAATGGCATTGAAAAACATCCGCACCTCCCTGCAAAAGGCTGATTATCTGCCATTCCTCGCCATTTTGATTGAGATATTCATCTGAACAGAAAAAAACTTCTCCTTTTTTCGGTACCAACTTCCCGCTCAGTTGTCTGATATAGATGAGGGGGCATAAACCACACCTTACATGGAACAAAACGACCGATTAGCATATTTACTGGAACGCCTGGCAGCACATACTGCCACCAGGGAAGAACTGGACGAGCTGACCCGCCTGGTTGACCAGGACGAATCCGGTATTTCCATGGATGCAGTGGAGAGCTGGCTGGAAGAAAACCAGCCGCAGCCCCGGCCTGCTTTCGACCGGCAGCATTGGATGCAGGTAGCGGACCAGATCCTGCGGTCGGATAAACTTTCCGGTGACCCGGTTATCAAACCGGCCCCCCGTGTACATTACCTGCACAGATGGGGATGGGCAGCCGCTGTGGTTGTATTATTTGGCCTCGGCGCCTGGCTTTTCAGCCTGGATCACCAGGTAAAGCCGGACGCCATTGTTGCCGGGAATACACCACCGGATGTGGAGCCCGGGAAGAACGGGGCCATCCTTACATTGGCCGATGGTTCTGAAATGGTGCTGGACAGTGCCGGTAATGGTATCATCACTCGTCAGAACGGAACCGCCGTGGCATTGAAAAGCGACGGATTACAGTATACGCCGGGAGAGCATAACACAGGAGAAATACTATATAATACGATCAGCACCTCCAAAGGACGGCAATTCAAAGTGGTACTGCCAGACGGCAGCAAAGTATGGCTTAACGCCGCGAGTACGCTAAAGTTCCCCGTTACTTTCGAAGGAAAGGAAAGGGGAGTGGAGCTATCCGGCGAAGCCTATTTTGAAGTGGCAAAAAATGCGGAGCAGCCCTTTAAATTAAAGGTGCCTGGAAAAATAGATATAGAAGTACTGGGTACAGTATTCAACGTAAATGCCTATACAAATGAAAAGAATAGCTATACCACACTGGTAGAAGGATCTGTAAGGATATCCCATACCGGCAAAACCGATAGCAGGATTGTATTAAAGCCAGGGGAGCAGCTTCAGGCGGGCGATGCAGGCATGGCATTAACGCAAAAAGCAAATGTAGATAAAGCCGTGGCCTGGAAGAACGGCCTGTTCAATTTCGAAGGGGTGGGCCTGAGAGAAATGATGCGCCAGCTGGAACGTTGGTACAACCTGGAAGTTGTATATGAAGGAAATGTACCGGATGTGGTGTTCTTTGGTGAGATGAGCAGAACCTTGAAGCTCTCTGATGTATTATCAGGCCTGGAACGTTCTGAAGTGCATTTCCGCCTGGAAGAAGGCCACCGGCTGGTAGTAATGCCTTGATCTGAAAACATAGACATGAATTAAATAAAAGGACCAACCGGTATAAAAAAACCGAAAGTGCTACTAACACTTCCGGTGGTTGCCGGTTGATTCAAATCGGGTTTCGAGGCCCTCCATTTTTAACAACCAAACGTTGCAAATCTATGCAAAAAACTGCTTATTGGAGCCGTTGGGACTTGCCGTGCCGGCTCCCAGCCAAAATGCTCAGGATCATGAGATTTACCAGTGTTCTCCTTCTCGCCATTTGTTTACATGTATCAGCTAACACCTTTTCGCAATCCGTTACTTTTTCCGGTAAGGCCGTTCCCATGGAAAAAGTCTTTGCTACCATTAAAAAGCAAACGGGTTTTGTTGTATGGGGAAAATCGGATCTCCTGAAACAGGCGGGTACAGTATCCGCATCTGTACAAAATATGCCGCTGACCAGTTTCCTGGAACTGATCCTGAAAGATCAGCCGCTTAATTTTAAAATAGCAGATAAAACCATTATGCTGTACGGCAAACCTGGCAGTACAGTAATAACGCCCGTAGCAGAACCCGTAAGAGGACATGTGTCTGACAGTACAGGTGTTTCCCTGATCGGCGCTTCGGTTTATGTGATGGGTAGCAATCAGTCTGTAGTAACAGATACGGAAGGGAACTTTACCCTGCATGTAAATACAGGAGATAAACTTCGCATCAGCTTTATAGGATATAGAACAAAAGAAATAGTGGTGACGGCTGTTATGCTCAGAAGCGGCCGTATCGGTAACATTACCTTGTCTCTTACCTCTTCTGTCTTAACAGAACTCAACGTTACTGCTAATACGGGATATCAGACCCTGCCAAAGGAAAGAGCTACCGGATCATTCAGCGTGATCACGGAAAAAACACTTGGCGCCAGGATGGAAACCAGCCTCATGGATCGCCTGGAGGGTACAGTGCCCGGTCTCTTTATGGAGAATGGAAATGTTACTATCCGTGGGCTTTCTACACTTTATGGGAACCAGGCCCCCTTGTATGTAGTGGATGGCTTCCCTTACGAAGGAGACCTGAACTATATTAACCCGGCGGATGTGGTGAATGTAACGGTGATGAAAGATGCAGCGGCAGCTTCCATCTATGGTACAAGGGCCGCCAATGGTGTGATCTCTATTACCACTCGTTATGGCAGCAGCAAGAAACTGACAGTGAACTTCAGCAGCACCATGTTCTTCACTGCCAAACCTGATATGGGTTATATGAAGTATCTCAGTTCAGCGGAAATGGTGGATTTCCAGCAGGAAATTTTCAATACCTGGCACCCCTCATACAATGAAGCCATCAAACGGCAGGGTAAGAACCAGGTATTGGAAGCACTTTATAATCATGAGCAGGGCCTGCTCACGCAAACGGAGCTGGACAATACGCTTAATAATCTAAGGAATGCAGACGGAGCCGGTCAAATTAAAGACCTGTTCATGCGTGATCAGATCAGGCAGCGTCACAGCTTTTCCGCCAGTGGCGGTAACGACATCCATCAGTATAACATCTTCATGAACTATACCGGCAACAAAGCGTATGCTTTACGCACCGGCAATGAAGATATCAATGTGGGCATGAGGGATAAAGTGAAAGTGTTTGACTGGCTGGATGCCGAAGCAGGTGTGAGTACAAATATGCGTAACGGTAAATTCCTCCGCCAGGGTCCGGAAAGATTTCTCAGGAATAGAATGCCATATGAAACACTTAAAACCCCCGATGGCAGTCTTACTGCATTCACCATGCTAAAATCTCCTTATGAGATAGCGCGCTTAAAGAGCCTTGGCCTGCTGGATGAAACATTTAATCCCCTGACAGAAATGAATAATTCTGATCTTTCCTTCACCTCGAATTATTTCAGGCTGCAGGGAGGTTTCACCATTAAAATACTCAAGGGCCTTACGCTGGACCTGAAATACCAGACAGAACGGGGTACTACCTACAATAAAGAATATTACAATCCGAATTCCTACTATGCCAGGGAAATGATCAACGACGCTACACAGTATTATCGTCCTGATTCAATTGTGAAAAATGTACCGGATGGCGGACAGATCTTCGAAACAAGGGGTAGCTCTAAATCCTATACAGCCCGTGCACAGCTTAATTTTGACAGACAGGTCCATAATGAACATCATATCTCTGCACTAGCTGGTGTGGAACGCAGGGCAGTATCGCAATCGTATACTTCCGTATTTAAAATGGGATACAGCGATAATAACCTTCAATATACGCCGGTAAATGAAATAGCCCTCGGTAATCTGAAAGGAACGGAATCGCTGGACAATACTTTCTCCCTGAGATTTAATAACTATAACTATTTCAATTATGGAGAGGACCGCTATATTTCAGCTTATGGCAATGTGGGCTATACCTATAAGGGAAAGTATAATCTTACCGGAAGTGTACGTGTAGATAACTCTAATCTCTTTGGTACCGATCCCCGTTACAGGTATCTGCCTTTGTGGTCAGTTGGTGCCAGCTGGAGAATATCCGAAGAAGATTTCATAAAAGACATTAGCTGGTTGGATAACCTGGGTGTGCGTGCTACTTACGGGCTTGGCGGAAACGTGGCCAGAACAGTAGGGCCATACCTGCAGGCAACTTCTACTTTCTTCTCAGAAGCCAATGCACCTGCTACCAGCATCCTTTATCCACCTAATAAATCATTGAGATGGGAGAAAACAGCTACTACCAATATCGGTGTGGACTTTTCGGTGCTGAACAACAGGATCTCCGGATCGGTTGATTACTATATCCGCCAGTCCAGCGACCTGCTGGGAGAAAAAGCTGTTGACCCTACCAATGCATTTCCTGTTGCATTGATCAATTACGGCAGCTTGAATAACAAAGGGATTGAGCTGGCACTTAACACAGTAAACGTTAGCAAGAAAAATTTCTCCTGGGGTACTACGCTGGTGTTAAGTCTCAATAAGAACAAGATGACGGAGATAAATACCAGGGACCTGAATATTTATGGTCTTACAGGCGGTTATGGAGTAAACCGCATAGGTTATCCTATGGATGCAGTATTCAGTTTCAGGTCCGCGGGGCTTGATCCTGCCAACGGTTCCATGATGGTATATGATGCAGATGGCAAAGTAGTAAAGAACTATGATCAGACTGGTGCCATCGTAGCTAACATGACAGATATTAACGGCCTCGTATATAGCGGTACGCTGCGCCCAAAATATACAGCAGGGTTAACCAACACCTTTACCTACCACCAGTTCACATTGAATATTATGCTTATTGGCAACGGTGGCCACGTGATAAGGGATGTGGTACCGTCTGCAGGTTCTAACTTCCCTGCCATGAATACAGATAGGAGAGTGCTGAATTACTGGCGTAAACCGGGAGATGAAAAGATCCCCGGTATGTTACCGGCACCTGATCTGAAAGGCACCGGAGCCAACTATTATACCCTCATATGGTACGCATCAGATCAGAATGTGCTCAAGGCAGATTATATCAAAGTAAGGGATATTTCCCTGGCCTATAATTTAACACCTGCACTGGCCCGTTTTAAAAAGTTCTCAGCAGTTAAATTAACGTTGCAGGTACAAAATCCTTTCCACTGGTATGCCAACTCAGCCGGCATTGATCCGGAAGCTTATGAATTTGCCAGCCAATACGCCAACAGAACTTTACCGGTGATGGCTACTTACATGGCAGGAATTGATATCACTTTCTAAATCCAGGAAACATGAAAAAATTACATTTATATATTATCACCAGCGCACTGATATTATCCGGTTGCACAAAGTTCCTGGATATTAAGCCAAAAGATAAATTCATCCCTATTACTGTAACGGACTTTGAGAATATGCTCAATTCCGGCACTATTGTGAACTTTGGCGACCAATACTGGGACCTCCTGTCGGACGACGCATTCCTGCCTGAAGGTGAACCAGGCAACCTGTATACCAAGCAGCAATTATGGGGCAGGAAGATCTATACCTTCAATACCTCTCCTTACGAACAGGGTGCCAATGACTATTTATGGAGTGAAGGGTATAAAAGGATCTTCTATTTCAATACTATCATCAACAATATCATGGACGCAACGGAAGGATCAGAAGCCACTAAGAAAAGCGTTCGTGCGGAAGCCTACCTGGGGCGTGCTATGGAACATCTGCAGCTGGTGAATGTATATGCACACCATTATGATGCTGCTACCGCTGCCACACAACCAGGCGTACCCATTGCACTGATTGCGGATATCAATGCAAAGTTTGCCAGGAATACCGTAAAAGAAGTATATGAGCAGGTCCTGAACGATGCCAATGCTGCGATCGCTGATCTGCCGGTAAAAAATAAGCTCACGAAGTTCAGGGCAAGTAAAGCAGGCGGGTATGCGTTGCTGGCCAGGGTGTATCTCTTTATGGGAGACTATACCAATGCCCGTAAAAATGCAGACCTCGCGCTTTCCCTGCAAAGTGAACTGGTTAACATGAATGGGTATAAGATCACTAAACCGGGCCCTTTCCCCAATGTACCGGGAGCCCCGGTAGGCTGGACGGATATCCCTGACGGCCAGCTCAATAAAGAAACCATTGTGGCCAGGCATTTCCTCCGGCCCTTCGGACTCGGACAGGATGTTTGTGCTTCACCGGAACTGACAGCCCTCTTTTCAGATAATGATAAACGCTGGACCCTGTATTATGCCAACGGATGGCCTCCTGCGCCCCCGTTCAATTATATGACCAGGTACCAGGTGAAGATCTACCTGCGTGGAGATTTTTACAGCAACTTCCTGAACGTGCCTGAATTGTACCTGATCCGTGCAGAATGCCTGGCCCGGGAAAATAACATGACGGATGCCCTTGCAGATATCAACAAGTTGAGATCGAACAGGATTGTACCTGCTGCCTATGTAGCATATGCCCCGGCAGATTTTGGTAACGATGCTGAAAGAGTGCTGCGTTTTGTACTGGAAGAAAGAAGAAGGGAACTGGCATTCACCGGTATGCGTGTAATAGATCTGAAACGCCTGAACAAAGAAACCCGTTTCCAGAAAACAATAAAACATACCGCCGAAGGCCGCGTGTATGAATTACTGCCTGGCAGCAATAATTATCTGCGCCAGTTGTGGCCCAATGCCACGGTGTTTAATCCGGACTGGCCACTGAATCCATAATTCCTTCCTATAACCATGCCTTATTGAAGGCGCCGGTATTTTGCCGGCGCCACTATCATCCTTTTGACTAATTAATTTACACCATGCAAGACAACATCGTTAGAATTGAAGACCTGTCGCACCGCTACAGCAAAGACTGGGCGGTGAAAGATGTGAGCTTCGAGATCAATAAAAAAGGTATCCTGGGATTGCTGGGTTCCAATGGTGCAGGCAAGTCTACCACCATGAACATCCTTTGCGGGGTACTAAGTCAAACCCAGGGCAAGGTGCTGATCGAAGGCATTGATATGAGGGCCAACCCTGAAGAAGCCAAGAAAAGGATCGGCTTCCTGCCACAGAACGCACCACTTTATCTTGAACAAACGGTTGATGAATATCTCACTTTTTGTGCGCATCTCCGGCTGATAGATAAACGTAAGGTAAAAGAAGCCGTGGATACGGTGAAAGAAAAATGTGGCGTAGCACATTTCAGTAACAGGCTTATCAGTAATCTTTCCGGCGGTTACCGCCAGCGGGTAGGGATTGCGCAGGCACTCATTCATAAGCCCATGCTGGTAGTACTGGACGAACCCACCAATGGGCTTGATCCCAACCAGATCCTGGAAGTACGGAACCTGATCAAAGAAATAGCAGCCGATCGTGCCGTGATCTTTTCCTCGCATATCCTTTCTGAAATACAGGCTACCTGCCAGGATATCATTATGATCGAAGATGGTAAGATTGTGTTCAAAGACACCATGGATGCTTTCAACAATTACATTGAACCGGACAGCCTCATCGCTACCCTGGGAAACCCACCGGCAGAAACAGAATTAAGGGCTATCAATGGTATCAAAGACGTGGAATTCTTAACAGAGAAAACAATCCGCGTAAGATTTGAACCCGCAGCTGATATCGCTGAAAACATCGTGGAACTGAGTGTGCTCAGGAAGTGGCGCTTAAAGGAGATCACACTGGAGAAAAGCTCACTCGACGCCATTTTTGCACAGTTATCCAATAAAAAATCTAAACCTGCCATACAGTGAAAATAATATTCAGAATAGCCCGCCAGGAACTGAGCCTCCTGTTTCATTCGCCCGTAGCCTGGCTCATATTAATTGTATTTCCCGTACAGATAGGGATGGATTTTATTCATTATATCCAGATGATAGGAAGAGCGCAGCGGATGGGAAACCACTTTTCGAACGTCACTGCCATGATCTTCGCCAGCCCGCAGCAGGGCTTCTATCCTGGGGTGAAAGGCACCTTATATCTTTATATTCCACTTTTAACAATGGGCCTGATCAGCCGGGAAACACACAGTGGTTCCATTAAATTGTTATTGTCTTCTCCCATTAAAGTAAGGGATATTGTAATGGGAAAATATGTAGCGATGATGGGATATGGGGCATTGCTGCTGCTCATCATTTGCCTGTATAGCATTTCCGGCGCGTTCTTTATTGACAATATAGACTGGGCGCTGTTAGCTTCCGGTTCAATGGGTTTATACCTGCTTATCTGCGCTTATGCTGCCATAGGGCTTTTCATGTCGTCCCTTACCAGTTACCAGGTAGTGGCTGCTATCAGTACATTAGCAGTATTGGCTGGCCTGAACTTCATTGGTAGCCTCTTTCAGGGCAATGATGCAGTACGTGGCATCACCCATTTCATGTCTATCTCCGGAAGAACGGAGCAGTTTATCTTTGGGCTGATCAGCACAGAAGATGCCTTTTACTTCTTCCTGGTGATTGCTTTTTTCCTGGCCATCACAGGGATGCGTTTGCAGGATCAACGGGAGGCAAGACCAGCTATCGTAAGAACCGCCAGGTATATCGGGCTGATCGCATTATGTTTTCTCACCGGCTATATCAGCTCCCGGCCGGTCTTTACCGGTTATATTGATATGACTGCCACCAGGGCTCATACACTTGGCCCGCAAAGCCGTGAACTGATCAAGTCAATGAACAAGCCCCTGAAGATCACCACCTATGTAAATATCCTCGATAATAATTACTACCTGGGTGCGCCGGAGAAAAAAAGTGAGGATGAAAGAGTACTTACACCTTATCGCAGGTTTATGCCAGACCTGCAAATGGATTACGTGTACTACTATGATTTCTCCAACAACAAAAACCTCTACAAAAATTATCCCGGCGAAAGTGATGCTGCCATTGCCAAAAAAGTGGCGGACATCCAGAGCCTCGATTATAAAAAGGTATTGCCCCCGGATCAGATCCGTAGAACAGTTGATCTTGGGCCGGAAGAAAACCGTCTGGTAAGGCTCCTGCAATATGGTAAGGAAAGAACTTTCCTCCGGTATTACAACGATATCATGATCTACCCCGGTGAACAGGAATTTACAGCGGCGCTGAGACGTGTTGTAACACCCGCTGAAATACCTGTAATTACCTTCCTTACCGGCAATGGCGAAAGAAGTATTACAAAAGAAGGTGATGCTGCTTTGAAGAAGTTTGTAAATGAGCTGTCCTTCCGGCACGCACTGATCAACCAGGGCTTTAATGTAGATACCGTTAACCTTAGCTATGAGGAAATTCCCGCAGCCACTTCCGTGCTGGTAATAGCAGACCCTAAAATGGCCATTCCCCCTGCAGCACAGGCAAAACTGGATCAATATATTTCCAGTGGCGGCAACCTGTTTGTGATCGCTGAACCGGGATCGCAGGAAATACTGAAACCCATCCTGCAGCAACTGGATGTACAACTGGGCGAAACACCCATACTGGAAGAAAGCAGGGATTATGCACCGGATTTTATCCTGGCCTCCTTTTCCAATAAGGTAGGGGAGATCACGCCCAAACTCGCAGGATACCAGGCAGATAGCGGAGTAGTATCTATGGCAGGTGCCGTAAACCTTCAGTATGGGCAACAGTTTGGTTTCCATACCATTCCATTACTGACCGCCAAAAACGGGCAGGCACTGGCCGTTGCAGCAGAAAGAAAAATAAAGGATAAAACACAACGGATCATCGTAACAGGGGATGCTGATTTCATGAGCACAGGGGAACTGGGACGGCGTAAACCGGATACCTGGAACCAGCTGCTGATCACAGAATCATTCCGCTGGTTCACCTACGGCAAGTTCCCGGTAAATACCGGAGCCGTAAGATCAAAGGATGTAATAGACAGTGATGACGATGGCATCCTTACCATGCGGGTATTCTTCTTTGGCGTGATACCGGTATCGCTCCTGATCTTTGCAACGGTACTGTTGCTCTACAGGAAGAGAAGATAATTAAAACCAGCCATACTTACAGCGCAGAAAAGGCCGTACCTTAAATGGACGGCCTTTTCCTGTTTAACCTGAAATTATCATGGTTACCTGAAACTTTTTTCGCATAGGATCGTCTTAGATCTGAACACCAAAAATTAACAACATGAAGACCATCCTTATCCTTTTATTCCTTTCAGTATTCACGATCTCCGCCTACGGGCAGGACAAAAACAATTATGTGTACTTCAACAAGCTGATAGAACTCGGTGGTTCAGACTATGTTATAGCAACCATTGAAAACGTGGGGAAAATGTTTAGCGTAAAAAGCAAGTATCTTTTGTTCATAAACACCCGGAACGGCCAGTCGAAACAGGTTGATTTTACAAAGGATGCTTCTATAGAGAAGATTGAACAGATCAGGATCGATAGTTTACAGATCAATAAGGTGCTTGTGGCAGCCCGTACGGTGAACCTTGATGAAAATAAACATATTGATTGGAATGATCCTGTACAGGTCATTATTATTTCAGCAGATGGGCAGGAGAAGGTACAGTTAACAGAAGATAAATTTTTTGTAAGTACCTGGATCATTAATAACCATACGGGAAACATGGTTGTTACAGGGCATTACGACAGCAATAACAATGGCAAATACGATAAAACAGATAAGAGCGAAATATTGCTATACGATTTAAAGACATTAAAACTGATCTCAAAGATCTAAAAAAGGCCTGCGCTATACGCAGGCCTTTTTTTTAAATCACTATCTGCGATTCACCGTCACTTTTAAGAAGGTTGCCGGAATAAGCGTGCTATCACTGCTGCCACTTTTGTTCTGACTGTTGAACAGGGTCTCCAGCTCCTGCTTTAATTCCGCTGCCTTTCCATTCTTTTCGGCAGCTTCGAATGCATTCATGGTAGGGCCATAGTAGGTTTTGAACCTTTCTAAGAATGCTGATGGGGTAGAGGAGACCGCAAAATTGAAAGTATCCCTTTCAAAGGAGATGTCTTCTTTTGCCACACCTGCGTTAGCAAAACGTTCTATTACCTGCTCTTCTACACCCCACAACATAGGGCTGATAAAACCCTCTGGTGGCGGTGGTGTATAGGCGGAGCTGATCTTGAGGATCTGGGCTACCAGTGTGGGATCTCCGGGTATCCAGTTGCCCATAACAATCTTTCCTCCGGGGCGTGTAACGCGCACCATTTCTTTCGCTACATCCTGCGGTTTGGGGGCGAACATAGCACCAAAGATGGTTACAACAAGGTCAAAGCTTTGATCATCCAGTTCATGCAGATCAGTTGCATCGCCTTCCCGGAACGTAATGTTGGTAAGCCCTTCAGCCTTTACACGCTTATTCCCTGCTTCCACAAGATTACTGGCAATGTCAACACCTAAAACATCCGCTCCGAGTTTTGCGGAAGGAATAGCCGTGGTACCGTCGCCACAACCGAGGTCCAGTACTTTAAGACCTTTAGTGACATTTAACTTAGAAACGAGTGCTGCGCCGCTTTCACGCATAGTTTCAGCGAGCTTGGTAAAGTCGCCCTTCTCCCATAATGCTTTGTTTGGATTCATTATGATTAAAATTTTTAAATTAAATATTACCCATACCTGTTTGGTATTTGTGCAGACTGTTTTGGGATCAACCTGGGGGTAATATCAGGGGTTATGAAAATATATTACAGTAGCAAAAATAGGAATTACCGGACATTTTTCCGCTATCGGAGGGATTTTATGGAAATTTTTATATTTTCTGCGTCCAGATATAACCTCGCCTGCTTGGGTATTCCACACCCTCATTCGGGCGTCTCTCTATAGCATCAATTATCTTAAAACCTGTTTCAAGGAGTAATGTTACAAGGTCGTCTGTTTTGAAGAACAACAGATCAACATCCACTTCTTTGTCGTGCGCTTTATCAAAATGAACGATCTCATCTCCTACATGAAAGGAGAATAAAAGATCGCCTGCTGGTTTCAGTACCCTGTTAATTTCCCCGAAACACTTCCTGAGCTGATCATTAGAAAAATGTACTATTGCATAGAATGCCAGTACACTTCCAAACGATCCCGGAGCATATGCAATATTCAGCAGATCACCGGTTTCAAATTTAATCTGAGGAGAAAGCTTTTGGGCAACAGTCACCATGGCTGGAGCCAGGTCTATACCAACGAGGTCTTTTACCCCGTTATCGTACAGGAACCTTGTTGTTTGCCCGGGGCCACAGCCAAAGTCTGCACATAACCCTTTGCCCTTATTGTCAGCTGCGAATTCTTTCAGCAACATCCTGTCAAAATGTTTATGGGAGAGTTCATCCCAACGATCGGCTGCATAATCGCCTGCCACCTGGTTGTAACAGTCCAAGACTTTCTCTTGTGAATTCATATTATTTATCGTTTTCTAAAACTAAGCGGATTTTTATTTTTCCTGTCCTTACTTTTTCTATTGCTTCATTCACTTTTGAAAATGGCATAACCTCCACCTCACTGCCAATATTATGTTTTTCAGAGAACGCAAGCATCTCCGTCATTTGTTTTCGGTTGCCTACATAATTCCCGTAGATAGTTCGCTGAGCGTAATCATATAACAAGCCAAGGCTTATTGGTTGCTTTTCCAAAGGGGAGGCCACTATGCAAAACTTTCCCTGTGGTTTTAGGATCCTCAAATAAGCATCCAGGTCATAGGGGGCATTTAATGTTGAGATAATTAAATCAAATTTCTTATTGGTATTGAGGTTTGAGCTAAGGATAAATTCGGCACCCAGCTGTTGTACCATCTCCTTTTTTTCCGGGGAGTGAGAAAATGCATATACCTCATGCCCCATTTTATGCAGGAACCGGATAGCCAGCTGCCCGAGACCACCTGCTCCCAGAACGCCAACAACGGAATTAGCGGGCAACTGTGCCCGCATAATTCCTGCATATACCGTAAGACCAGAGGAGAGCAAAGGAACCGAATTCACCGAGCGGAGTGCGGGCGATAGTTTGAATGCAAACCTGTTATCAATAATAATATGATCCGCCAATCCACCATAACAATGTACGCCAATTGCTTTTTGCTGAGTGCAGAACTGTTCGTTGCCTTCTTTACAAAATTCACATTCAAAGCAGGCCTCCTGCTGATAGCCGATCCCCACATGATCGCCCGCTTTTAATGCAGTTACATTAGCACCGGTTCCTTCAACAATTCCTATGATTTCATGCCCCGGAACGAGCGGATATTTAGTGTCTCCCCAATCATCACTAATGAATTGTACATCGCCTCTTGCAATTGTGCAATAAACGATCTTCACACTTACCTCATTGTCGCCTACATTCCTTTCATAATAGAAAGGTTCGGCTATACCATTTTTATCCTTAATTCCGTATGCTTTTATTTTCATAACTAGAAAGTTGGGGGAGGAGCATTCAGATCTGCATCCAGGAAATCATTGATCATCGGTAACATCCAATCCATATGCTGCATCATACCTATATGAGTAGTACCGGGTATGATAGCCAGGCGGGATGCAGGCAGCCCGTGTATATCTCCCATTTTTCCACCACCTTTGGCGCGGAACAGTTCCAGTGCATGCTCATACCGTACACCATCTGCATCACCAATAGCCATGAATATAGGTGCCTTTATGTTTTTTACATCCCTGGACCAGTCATACGGCTTCAGGTCTATACTCATCACCTTTTTGATAAATTCCGGGAAATGGGTGGAGTCGTTTCCATAACTGATGTATTGTTGTTCTATGGGCGATCCTTTAAACATATCTGCATTCATGGTAGCAAACATGGCCTCTACATCCGGCCACCAGCCATCATGCCTGTAGGTGCCTGACAATACTACCAGCCGGCGTAATTGCTCAGGATGGCGTACTGCAAACTGGAAAGCTACACCACCTCCCATGCTGTATCCCAATACATCTGCACTGTCTACTTTGAGATGTTTGAGCAAACCAGATACATCGTCTGCCATAGCTTCGTAACTAAACTCCCTGGATATATCTTTTGTACGGCCGTGCGCCTGCATTTCTGCTACTATCACTTTCCTGTTTTTAGCAAACAGGGGTATGACCTGCGCCCAGTTCATGGGTATATTCATGAAAGAACCATGCAGCAGTACTATTGGCTTACCTTCTCCATACACTTCATAATAGAGCTTTAAACCATTTACATCCGCATAACCGCTATCGGTGGGTTTAAGGGGCTGACTGGTGATCGAATCTTTAGGTTCCGTTTTCGGTGCTTCCTTTGTGCCTGGCTGGCAGGATGCGACCACTGCCATAACAATTGCAATCGAGATACTGGTTATAACACGCTTAATCATATAGTGGGTTTTTTGTTAGGGCAAATCTCGCAAACAATAGTGTGTTACCCGGTGTGTGAATGCGACAATGATAGGGTCAAATACGACAACCTGAAAGTTTACAGGGCTTTGATATCCTTTGATACCAGGTGAAGGTTATTATCCAGCTGATGACCACCACTTTCAAATTCACGAAAGGTGGCCCATGGGACCTGTTGCCTGTAGGTTTCAAACTGATCAGGCGGTACAACCTCATCGTCCTGGCAATAATAAAAGTACGTAGGGTAGTTTTCAGGAAGGTTTGCCGCAAAATCTTTTTGAAGTTTTAAGCCCTGTTTCCATTTCTCCTCACCACTCCAGAATGGCGGAGCCAGCAGGAAGATCCCGGCAGTATTTTTAGACACCTTGTTTTCGGAGAGGTATTTCAACAGCATTGATGCACCCAATGAATGCCCCATCCAGATAGCATCCTCTTTTAACTGCCCTATTTCTTTTCCAATTTTCTTCAACCAGCCAAAATCCGGAGAATCATCAATTGATGGCATTTCAGGAAAGATGATCTCATAATCCTCTCCTAATTCTTTTTGAAGTGATGCTGCCAGCTTTGCGTCTTCGCCATAACCATCATCACCTCCGCCATGTATAAAAAGCACCTGTTTTTTCATATCAGTATCAGATTAGTCACTGCGGTATAATTTCAATGAAAACGTCTATTTTCACACTGCACCTAAGTTTAACCCAAAAAATAGTTAACCATGCTAAAGACAATTTCAGATGAAGAATTCTATGCAGGATTACTTGACCTCCCCAAGCCCAGCTATCCTTTTCCCGATTTTATACACCCGGATTTTCAACAACAGCGGGAAGAATACTACGATTGGATTGACAGGGAGTATACGCTACATAGTAAAGAAGCCCGCGAAAAACATAAGTTACATCATCTGACTGACATTGCAGCACGAGGCTGCCCTTTTTTAAGTACACTCGCAGAATTACGCCCCCTTGCGAATTATGCGGCCAACGGGGCAATGATGGATGATTACTGGGACCGTTGTTCGCGCAATGAAATGAATGAGATCGGAAAACACATAACCGCGTTGTTAACCGGAGAGGATGCCAATGAACCGCTGGATAACGGAATATTCCATCAATTCTGGCTGCTCAGGCAGGATGCCATTACATGTGAAATGCCGGAACGTTTGTATAAAAGGTTTGTAGCTTCCATACGCAACGTATTTGTTGGCTATGCGGAGGAAAAAGTGTATTACAAGGCCAATGTTCCGCCACCACTTGCTGTTTACCTGATCATCCGGGAAGATACAAGCGGAGCCCTTCCGTTTTGCAAATACCTGGCTATGCAGAAAGATTACCGCCAGTTACCGGATGATATATTAGAGCACCCGCACATCTTACGGCTTCATACGCTTTGCGCTTTGATGATCGGCATACACAATGATTTTATTTCACTTCCCAAAGAGCTGCACAGGGAGGGAGATACCATGAACCTGGTAAAAGTAGTACAGCATGAATATAAAATACCAATAAGAGAAGCCTATATGAAGGCATTGGAGATCCATGATAACTTTTTAAAGGAATTTATGCTGTTACATGAGTATCTGCCGCCATTTGGGAAATGGCGGGACATGGTTTATAATTATGTACAGGACCTGGGTATCTCAGTTGCCGGTGTTTATGCCTGGCATACGAACGATAAATCTCGCTATACGAATGGAGGGTATGTAGACGGTGAGTTTGTCAGCCGGGATTAAAAGAAAAAGCCGCTTGTTATCACGGCTTTTTCTTTTCTGAATATTTTACCACATTACCTGTAGTTCTGTGCGCCTGTTCTGGCGGTGTTCTTCCTCATTGCAGGGGACGCCGTCCTTACACTTGTTCACAGGTTCACTTTCACCCTTGTTTGCATAATAGATCCGTTTCTGATCAATACCCTTTTGAGCCAGGTATTCAATGGACGAGAAACAACGTCTTGCAGACAGGTCATTATTATATTGATCTGTACCCCGGTTGTCTGCAAATGATAACACAACGAGTTTCCAATCCGGATGACGGGCCATTATTTCGGCAACATTATCGAGCATTTGTTGTGATTCTGTCAACAGGTCAGCGCTGTTATAATCATAGAGGAATTTCAGCTGTTCCAGTTTTTGTTTATCGGCTTCTTCTGCGGCAGTAAGTTTCCTTGGCCCTGTTACGGTAACAGGAGGTTTGGTATCCTTCGGTTCGTTATTTCTAATCACATCCGGTGCTTTGATGCCATTTATGCTGTTGAAAAGATCAGTAGCAACAAAAGAGTAGATATCATCACTTCCCATACCGCCCGGTTTGTTTGAAGACAGGTAACCTTCAGGTCCGTTATTTTTCAATACAAAGCCAATATCGTCTGCACCGGAGTTGAAAGGTGCTTTCATATTCTCTGGTGTTCCCCAGTTTGTTCTTTCGCCTTTCACCCGGTAGATATCATATCCCCCGAATCCTGCATGGCCTTTACTGGAGAAGTAAAGAGCGCCTTCTTCATTCACGGTGGGAAATGTTTCAGCTGCGATGGTGTTGATCTTATCTCCGCAGTTCAGTGGTGTGCTCCAGTTGCCATCCGCCTGTTTTTCACAATACCAGATGTCCGTTTGGCCCAGGCCACCGGGGCGGTCGGATACAAAGTAGAGGATGTTCCCGCCTGTATTCAGTACCGCATGGCTGGAAGAATATCCTGCTATATTGATGCCCGGCAGCAATACCAGTTCGCTCCATTTATCGTTGGTTTTCACAGACAGATAGAGCTGCAGCTGGCGGACCCCATTCACGGGACCTTTGCCTGTATACTGTACATTTTTCCCCTGGATGTTAATGGTTGCGTAGAGTGTGTCTTCCGATTTGTTCAGGTATACAGGGCCGATATGGTAATCATATTTGCCGAATACCTTAGGCAGCAGTTCTTCCAGGTACATGGTGCCATTACCTTGTGCGTATTGCTGGTAAACGTAAGCTTTGTAAAAGGGTTGCTGCGTACGCCTGTCCGTTGCGGGATTTGTTTCCCGGTTGCCATTGAGCACCAGCCTGCGATACCCGTTGGACATCAGTACCAGTTTCCTGTTCACGATGCTGCTCACCAGGTCAGATCCACTTGTGTTCAACGTTTTCAAAGGCTGCAGTTGCAGGGGAGAAGGAGCTTTGATCCAGATTGCGGCACTGTCGCAGCTGCGTATTGCAATTTCCTTCAGTTGGATGCTATCGGCATTACTGGTAGTGAACAGGGCATATTGCTGTTTTGCAGCCTCGTACTGTTCCAGCTGCCGCAATGTTTCACCGTAGGCAAAAGAGGCAGCAGTGGGATGATCAGGCCGGGCGATGATCTGTTGATAATAGCCTGCCGCTTCCTGGAAGCGGCCGATCTCCTGGTAGCTATGCGCCATCTTCATCAGCAATGCTACAGGTGTTTTATTTTCTTTCCCACTCGTCTGCCGCTGGTAAAGAGCCCCTGCGAGTGCATATTCTTCCCGCGCATAAGCCTCTTCAGCAAGCCGGAGCACACTTTTCTGCTCCTGTGCCTGCAGGCTGCCGGCCAGCGTTATGGTTGCGATAAAAGTTAAACTACGTCGTATCATACTTCGTGAGTAATGGGTTTAAAAATACCTTGGGTTCTGTACCGTGAATTTTTTAGAAGGGATCAGGTATCCAACGGACATTTCATGTGAACCACCCTGGTAACCTGCCATCTTGTTTACGTTCAGATCATAGGAATAACCGATGCGCAGCTGTGGGGTAGCGTAGAATTCAATCATGGCGCTGGCTGCGTTTTGTTCCTGGAGGTCACGTTGCAAACCGGTCTTTTTCCAGATGTTCACGTTCGTGCGATAGGAGCCACCCACCCATAACTTTTCACCTATCAGCAGGAAAGCGTTCAGGTCTACATTGGTAGGCCCTTTGAAGTCCTCTTTCAACAGGAAGGACGGTTTCAGCTGAAGACCTTCACCCAGCGGGATCACAGTGCCTGCTGTAAGATACATGTGTTGCGTTTTGCGGATGGTGGAGTAGTTATTCCCTTTCCAGTTATACCGGGTAGCATCTGAATAAAGGGAGAACAGGTCCATTACAGAAACACCGGCATAGAACTTTGAAGTATAGTAATAGATGCCGAAGCGTGCATCTGGTACCCAGGTGCTGGTTTTACCGGTAGGTATTGCCTGGTCGTCATTATCCATATACTGTAATGCGGAACCATCTATGGAATACTGGGTTACACCTGCACCAATACCAAAGCAGATACGGCGTGTATTTTCCGCATCAAGAGGAATACGGTAGGAATAAGAACCATAGAATGCCAGTGATTCCTGTGGCCCGAGTTTATCGAACAATACCTGCCCGCCGAGGCCAACCCTGCCTTCGCTGGCAGGAGTTACACCATCCAGGGAGATTCCCCCGGTGCGTGGTGCCCCAGGGAAACCTGCCCATTGATGTCGGTAGGAGGCATTCAGATAAAGGTCTTCCTTATAACCTGCATAAGCCGGGTTAACACTGAGCCCGTTGAAAACATACTGGCTGAACTGTATGTTCTGCTGCGCTGTTGCGCAGGCTCCCGGGATGAGGAGCAAAGCCGTTATCACTGCTTTTAGTATTTTTTGCATCTTTTTATTTTTAAGATCAGCAGAGCTTTTTATTATCATTACCGCACGATTAATACCCATCCTTTATAAGATTTCATGCCAGCCGGTTTATTCACTTCCAGGATATAGAAATAAGTGCCTTCGTTGAGACCAGAACCATTCCAGTCGTTACGGTAGTCGTTGGACCGGTATACCTGGCTGCCCCAGCGGTTAAACACCTGCAGTTTTGCACCCGGGTATTTTTCAATACCACCGATCACAAACTTCTCGTTCTTACCGTCACCGTTAGGTGTGAATACATTGGGGAAGTTCATGTCCTGACCTTCTACCTGTAATCTCAGGAAAGCCTTGTTGTTCGTCATATCCGGATCGAGTGAGCCACTGCCCACTTCAGAACCGGCAACCAGTTCACCACCTTCAGTGATCCTGACGCGTATTTCCAGTTGTACAGTGCTGCCTTGCGCTACGTCCCCAATGGTCCAGATCACGAGCCTGTTGGCTGTTACATTCACGGAGCCTCTTTCCGGCGTAGTGCCGGAAGGCAGACCCAGTTGCATAGCCAATGTATCAGTTACCACAACACCGCTGGCGAGGGCGTTTCCGATGTTGCTTACGGTGATCCGGTAAGTGATCTCCTGACCGATACGGTAAGGGCCTGTAGCAGGAGCAACCAGTTCTTTCGTGATGATGAGGTCTCCCGCAGGAATATCTTCACTGGTGATGGTTACCGTTGCCTGATCTGCAGCGCCGGCTGTATAAGTAAAGCTGGTGGATTGACCGCCGGAGATAGTGAGTATCACCGTTTCAGGATCTTCTACCAGGAGGTCGTTGATCACCTGTACAGGAACCGCTATGCTGTTCGCACCGGCTGGTATGATAATGCTGCCTGTAATTGGCTGGTAGTCTGCGTTAGGTGTAGCAGTACCGCTGATGGTGTATTGAACGGTAACAGGTTCAGCAGTACGTTTACCATTTGCTATGCTGATAGTGAATTCACCATGATTACCCACTTCATCAGCATTAGGTTTGCTGGCAGTTACGTCCAGTACCAGGTTGCCGGTAGCGTCTGTATCTGTAATATTTATAGTAGCGGTATTCGGAGCGCCAACTGTATAAGTAAGATCAGTAGAAGAGCCTCCGTCGATGGTCATGATCACGGTTTCTGTTGGCTCTATCAGTTCATCGTCCAATACAGTTAAGTTCACATCTACGCTGGTGTTACCTGCAAGGATCACTGCGGTGCTGCTGAGTGCTGTGTAATCTGCAGCTGTGGTGGCGGTACCAGTGATCGTATATCTTACAGTAACATCCTTTGCAGGTGCCTTGCCACCGGCCAGGCTGATGGTGAATTTACCGGCAGTGGATGGTTCAGCAACAGATGGTGTTGCACTTACCACAATGTTCAGGTTGTTATCGTCATCTATCAGATGAATAGTAGCGGTGCTGTTGGCGCCCGGTGTGAGCAAGAGGCCTGTAGGGGTAGCGCCATTGGCAATGGTCAGCTGAATGGTTTCATTGCCTTCTATTATCTGATCATCGATACCGTTTACCTGGATAGCAACGCTGTTATCACCTGCAAGTATTACCGCAGTACCACTCAGGTTGGCATAGTCCGTACCATTGATGGCGGTACCTGCTACTGTATAGGTAACGGTAAGGTCCGTTGCAGTTTTGATATTGTTCGGCAGGCTGATGATAAAGCCTGCACCTGATGCTGCTTCCGATACATCGCCATTAGCAGCTACATTCAGTACCAGGTTAGCCGGTGTGTTCTCATCATCCGTGATATTCACGGTGGCATTGCCTGTACCGGTATACGTGATGCCGGCACCGGTTCCGCCGTTGAGGGTGAGTATGACGGTTTCGGTTACTTCAAGTATATCATCATTTAATACCGGAACGGTAACGGTTACACCGGGATCACCTGCACGGATCACTGCAGTACCGCTAAGGGCAGTGTAATCTGCATCCGGTGTGGCTGTACCGCTGATGGTGTAATGCACCGTGATATCATTTGCAGAACGTACAGTCCCTGCCAGGCTGATCACAAAGCTGCCATCTGTAGCGCCTTCTGTTGCATCGCTGCCTTTGGTAACAGTCAGTTCGAGATTGGCAGGTATGGTGCTTTCATCATCCGTGATATTAACAGTTGCGCTGTTGGTACCGGTGTAGGTGAGGCTTGCACTGCTGCCGCCTGCAAGGGTTGCTATCACTGTTTCTGTTGGTTCTATAACATTGTCATTCAGTACATCTACTGATAATGGTATACTGTTATTATTGGCAGGAATGATCACCGTACCGGAGAGGGGAGTGTAATCGGAACCTGGCGTAGCAGTACCCATGATGGTGTAACTCACGGTGATATCTTCTGAAGAAGTTATACCGAAAGGCAGGCTGATGGTAAATCTGCCATTAGTACCTGATTCTGCGCCGTCTAAGTCCTGGGCGATGGTCAGTACCAGGTTAACAGGGTCCTGATCATCGTCTATAATATCCAGGGAAGCTGTTTTATCCGGGCCGGGAACATAGGTTACGCCGCTGGTTTGGGAGCCGCCTGTAACTTCCAGGATAACGGTTTCCGTGCCTTCGATCACGAGGTCGTTGACAGCGGTAACGGGTACGTTTGCAGTACTGTTTCCGGCAGTGATAACAACCGATCCACTGAGAACATTATAGTCGTCAGTGTTTGTAGCAGTACCACTTATAACATAGTTCACCGTGATATCTTCTGTGGATGTTACGCCATCAGGAAGTGATACGATGAAATTACCCGGCGTACCATGCTCTGTGGCATCTGTGTCTTTGATCACTTTCAACAACAGGTTATCCGGTGTGTTGTCATTGTCTTCAATATTTACGGTTACATCGCCGGCGCCTGTATATGTAAGGCTTCCGCCATTACCACCGGTGAGGGTGATGATCACTGTTTCCAGTGGTTCAATTATCTGGTCGTCTATTACCGGAACAGGTATTGTTACAGCATCATCACCGGCTTTGATGATAGCAGTACCGGAGAGTGCAGGATAATCCACATCAGATGTTGCTGTACCACCACTCACAGAATAGCTCACTGTGATATCCTGTGCGGCCACAATATTTGCGGGCAGTGAGAATTTCACATTACCTGGATTGGAACCTTCTTTAGCATCGCTTACTTTACTGATGCTGAGGGTCAGGTTTGCAGGTATGTTGTCTGCATCTGTGATATCCACTGTGGCGCTGTTTGCAGCAGCAAGAGTGAAGCTGAAGCTGGCAGATTGACCACCTGTTATTGTCAGTGTCACTGTTTCAAGACCTTCTAAGATCTGATCTGCGGCGGCGGTCACATCTACATCTATGCTATGATTATTGGCAGGGATCACTACCGTACCTGTTAAGTTAGTATAGTCTGTCCCGTTAGTAGCAGTACCGGCTATTGTATAATTTACCGTTATATCCTCTGCTGATACTGTTGTTGTGCCCGGCAGGCTGATGGTGAATTTACCAATGGTACCGGATTCAACGGCATCGGCGGTTTTAGTCACCGAAAGCTCCAGGTTAGCCGGTGTATTATCGTTATCAAATATCCGGGCTGTAGCCGGAGGACCAAAGGTATAGGTGAAGTTCGGAGAAGTGACGCTGGTGATGGTAACTATCACGTCTTCTGTGCCTTCGATGATATTATCATCTACCACGGCACCTACACTGGTTGTGCCTCCTGTACCTGTTGGGTTAAGTTGAGCTATTCCGCTAAATTGCGCTGCCATCGGTGAGCCGTTAAAGTCCGATCCCAATGCGGCAGTACCGGTTACGGTGTAATTAATTGTTACGTTTTCTGAAGGCACAATCCCCTGTGGTAAACTGTAATTGAACCTAATGCGGCCAAGTTGTCCGGCACCGCCCTCGGTACCTTCATAGCCCACGGTCACATTTACATGACGGTTAGCAGGGGTATTGTCGTTATCTTCAATGTTCACCGTAAGAGGGGCTACACTGGCCCATGTAGCACCAGGATTAAAGCCAGTAAAACTAAAACTACTTAGAGGAGTCAATATCACTGTTTCAGCATTCTCTATAAGAAGATCATTAATTGCATTTACCGGTAGATCTACATAGTTTTTACCCTGATCAATTCGCATAATACCAGGATTAATATAATCCGGATTTGGCAAAGCATTTGGTAGCGCAGCAGTACCAGTTAATGTGTAGTTCCCCGTAATGGAACACTGACAATAGATGTTTGGAGGCAAGCTGACACGGAAGCCACCGATGGTGCCTGATTCTGATGCGTCACCAATTTTCGTAAGGGTCAGCACCGTATTTGCAGGAGTGTTTTCATTATCCGTGATATTCAAACTTGTAGAACGCAAAGCACCAGTGGTAGAAGGAAGGAAAGTAAAGCTGGCAGAATTACCGTCTGTCAGTGTAATTACTACTGTTTCGTTTAATGGTTCTATATATTGATCATCCAACACCATTACGTCTACATCCACACCGTTGTCCCCTGCTCTCAGCACTGCCGTTCCACTTAAGGTAGTATAGTCTGCTCCTCTGGTAGCAGTGCCCCCAATCGTATAATTCACGGTGATATCTTCTGATGAAGTAATGGTAGTACCAGCTTCAAACGAAATATGGAATTTACCGTTGACAAGTGGTGATTCTGCAGCATGGTTCACTCTTACAACCTTCAGTTTATTATAGCTGGGGTTACCGGCATCATTATCCGTAATATTCAGGGACGCAGTTGCACTGCCGGGCGCAGGAGTAAAGGTATTTGTACCGTCTGAACCGCTGATGATGGTAAGGATCACTGTTTCTGTAGCTTCGATCACATTATCATCAATTGGTGTTAGGTCCACATCTACCTGGCCACTGCCTGCAGGAATAATTGCTGTTCCTGTAAATGCAGGATAATCAGCGGGGCTCGTAGCGCTGCCACCAATCGTATAGTTGACAGTGAGGGCGTTAGCGGTCGTAACGCCATTCGGCAGTTGGATAGTGAACCTGCCTGGTGTTGCAGAACCTTCTGTTGCATGAGTGGTAGTGACCACACTTAGGTTCCTGTTATCGGCAGTGTTATCATCATCTGTGATGTCCATCGCAGCTGCCGGCCCGTCAGCGTCATAGTTAAAACCGTTACCGTCTGTTCCCGCAGTAGGTCTCAGTGTGAGGGTAGCTGTTTCTGTGCCTTCAATTATCTTATCGTCAATCACATTAACCGGAAGGTACACGCTGTTCTGATTGGCAGGAAGTGTTATCGTAGATATTGCATAATCGGTATTGCGGGTCGCGGTACCGGTACTCATGTCGTAATGGAGGGTAGTATTAGCGCTGGAAGTATAACCTGTTGGCAGGCTTACCTTAAAACTACCTGGTGTATTAGGTTCTGCTGCATCGCTTATTTTTTCCACCTTCAATTTCTGGTTAGCGGTGGTTGCATCGTTATCGGCAATGGTTATAACAATTTCATCGTTTGCCGGGTCCGGAGGGAAGATGAAGGCATTGCCTCCGCCATCTGTTGCACTACCGGAAAGGATAGTGAAAGTCAGCGGCTCTGTTGGCTCAATGATGTCATCGTCCTTAACAGTCAGGGTAACGGTGACGCTACCCGGAGCACCTGCAGGTATAACAATCGTTCCAAAGCTTTCATAATCCAGGCCGGATATCGCGCCGACTGCGCCTGCGGGCGGATTGGAAACCTTGTAGGCTACGGTTACCGGCCATGCAGAAGTTGCAACGCCGGCCAGCTTCACTGTGAATGTAGCATTGGACCCGGGTTCGGCTGCATTTGTACCGGTAAGCACCTGCAGCGGAGTACTGCTGGCAGCATTGCCGTCAACGATATTAACTATCGCACCGTTTCCGGCAGGATCTATAGTATACGGTTGGGAGGGAGAACCCGCGGCTATGAGGGTTAGTATCACATTTTCCGGCCCCTCGATCAAACCGTCGTTACCTGCGTTCACATCAATCAACACCTCATTGGTACCGGCCGGGATCACAATATTGCCGCCTGAAAGTCCCTGCAGTGTATAATCTGCAGGATTTAGGGCAGAGCCTCCGGTACTAAAGGTTACCGTTATAGCTTCCGAGCTGGTAACGCCCGGAGGTAATGATATCCTGTATTGACCAAATGTGCTGCCTTCAATAGCATCCGAAATTTTTGTCAGCAATACCACCGTGGTATTACCAGGAGTAGCATCATTATCCGTAATGTCAACGGTTGCACTGTTAATTGCCGCCCCTGTGAAGGCATTGGGTCCGGTGAAGCTTGCGGATGTACCACCTGTAACGTTTAAGATCACCGTTTCTGTGCTTTCAATAACCGTGTTGTCGATCACCTTCACGGGAACGTCTACACTGTTGCTATTGGCAGGGATAATAATGGATCCGGTTATTGCTGTGTAATCACTTCCTGGCGTAGCTGTACCTGCTCCTATCGTATAGGAGACAGTGATGGCTTCTGAAGTAAATACGCCCGGAGGCAGGCTTACCCTGAAGGCGCCTGATGTGGAAGGTTCTGCGGCATTGCTCAGCGCAGTAACTGTTATTGTTTTGTTGGCGGGGATATTATCCTCGTCAGTGATATTGATGGTTGCATTTGGGGTTGCGGGATCAGGAGAAAGTGTAAATACTGTGCTTGCACCCTGGGTGGCCACGCCATTAACGATAGTCAGAATAACTGTTTCATTTGGCTCTATCAGATCGTCGTTAACAACGCTGATCGGAACGGTAACGCTGTTCGCATTAGCAGGCAGCGTGATGGTAGTAGCAGGCCCGTTATAGTCAGCACCATGCGTGGCTGTGCCTGTCAGCGTGTAGGTAATGGTGATAGGCAGAGAACTTTCGTAGCTACCTGGCAGTTTGATCGTAAATCCACCGCTGGAAGTTGGTTCGCTGAGGTTTCCATTGCTGGTCACAGCAAGCAGTCTTGTAGCTGCGGTATAATCATTGTCCGCCTGGTAAAGTGTAGCTTTAAAATCAACAGCATCCACCCCGAAGTTTCCTGCTGTTAAAGTTGTACCACCAGCGATGGTCATTATAATTTCTTCTGTCTGCTCTATAAGCTGATCATCTATTCCAATCACATCAACCACTCTGCTGTTCTGACCTGCAGGGATGATAGCTGTACCGGACAGTAACTGGTAATCAACGCCATTGGTAGAAGTACCGCTCATGGTGTAAGTAACCGTAATGTCTTCTGGTGCCAGGGCGCCTGAAGGCAGCGCGATCGTGAAGGTCCCGGTATTGGAAGGTTCGTTCACATTGAGCTGAGCTGTTACATTCAACAGGCGGTTAGCAGGTACATCATCATCATCTGCGATCTGCACAGTAGCATTACCAGCTGCGCCATCAACCGTGTATGTATAATTAGTGGAAGTACCAGGTGATAGGGTGAGGATCACTGTTTCTACGCTTTCAATCTGTGCATCGTTCACGATATTAACGGGAACGGGCACACCGTTCTCCCCGGCAGGGATCACCGCGGTATTGCTTAATGCGATATAATCTGCAGTAGGAGTGGCGGTGCCGCTAATGGTATAAGGCACCGTGATATTCTCTGCTGCCAGTACACCTGGAGGCAGGTGGATGGAGAATCCGCCATGGGTTGCAGGTTCCTGTGCATCTGCTGTTTTCGTTACACTTAGTACACGTTTGTCCGGGGAGTTGGCATCAACAGTTACAGTAGCGGTTTGGGATGTAATACATCCGCTTGGGTTCGTTACGGTATAAGTGATGATGGCTGTTCCGCCGGCTACACCTGTTACAATACCACCGGCATCAACGGTGGCTACGGCTGTGTTGCCGCTGGACCAAACGCCGCCTGGTGTAGTGTTGGAAAGGGTAGTGGTGCCACCCTGGAATAAAGTAAGTGTGCCTGTGATGGCAGGTACTGCGGTTACCGCATTTACTGTTACTGCCAATTGCTGGCTGTTGCTGCAACCATCGCCGTTAGTAACAGTATAGATAATATTAGCTGTGCCTGCTGTAACACCGCTTACCACACCTGTGGTGTTCACAGTAGCAACGGCCGCATCGCTGGTAGACCAAACACCTCCAGGTGTAATGCTGCTCAGGGTTGTAGTGGCGCCTACGCAAACGGTAGCAGTACCGGTTACCGGATCAACGGTTACTGTGCTGCGGGTGATAACTATAGCGTCTGTTCGTGTACATCCATCGGGGTAACTAACTGTTACGCTGTAGGTACCGGGATTGCTTACTACCAGTGTTTTACCTGTGCTGCCGCCAGTCCATGCAAAAGATGCGAGTGGCGAAGCGAAAAACCCGTCGGTATTTAGTGTGTGCGGGAATTCGTTTGCGCAAAGTGTGAGATCAGGTCCAAGCCCGAGAATAGGTGTTGAACCGTTGTATGGTGCAATGTCCCAGTTGGTATTGCCGCCAAGATTTTCACTGTGTTCCAGGGCTTTGAACGGTGTAATACCTGCTGCTGTCATGTTGCGCAGCCTCACGTAGTCAAAAACAACCTGGCCGGCAGTTTTAGTAACTGTATAGGCGCCGGTGGATGAACTGGTGATCTCCGTAAGGTTACAGGGGGTGCCGCTGCCGAACCATTCTTTTGTAATGGTGTTGTTGGAGCCGCTCAGGAAAACATATACCTTACCGGGGGAAAAGATCAGTGTATCGATCGTGTTGCCGGTTCCGTTAATGTAGCCCTTGCCTTTGAACTCCAGCTTACCGATGGTATTGCCGCTGTGAATTTGGGCGGCTGAGGTAGTAAGCGGGTTGGTGAAAATAAATTCTTTCGCGGATATTGAAACGACCCTTATATAGTTTGTGTTGGTAACTCCTGTGTACACTATGTTATAAGCCGCATCGTCCGCGGCGAAGTAGCCTGCAGCGTTTATGAATGACCCGGAAGCCTGTAAAGACTTGTTGGCCCCCTGGTATTCCCAGGCGTTTATATTCAGGGTGGCATTGGTGATATTCATGGTAGTGGTACCATTCTGGTTACCATCACTTATCGCATCCAATGCTATTGTGCGACCGCTTAGATCTAATCCGCCAGACCTCAGATCTATCCTGGTTTGCGGGTTGGAGAAATTATCCGTGAAGCGGAGTGAATACCCTGCTGATTTACCCAGAAACATATCCAGGTTACCCGATGTGTTACCGTTGGAAGTAAAGGTGCTGTTCGTTGTTCCTACAAAATATAGCTGTGCATTGATGGCGACTGTATTGTTCAGGGTCAGGCTGCCCCATACTTCCAAAATGAGGGAGTTGCTGGCTTTGTTGAAAACCGGAGCAAAGGTTGCGCCGGTCCAATCCATATTCCGGCAATAAGCATTTCCCTGGGAAATGGTGACCGTACTACTACCACTGGTAAAACTGCCGGCATCGAAATACACATCGTTCGCTACAGTTGGTACACAGGCTCCACCCGGGCCGCCACTGGTATTACTCCAGTGTGCGGATTCATTCCAGTCGCCCGAGCCACCTACCCAATAGCGCGGGCCGGCAGCGGAAGGGGTTATATTGAAACCGGTATTACCACCTGCATCGGCGCCCGATACTGAGATAGGAACGCCGCTGCCGGTCGCGGTCATGTTCAACAGATAAACATTATTAAAATCCCGTGTAGAAGAAGGGCCGAAGCTGAGTATTGCAGGAGTACCATCTAAATCCCTCAATTCGCCCAGGCCGTTACAATCAGGGCTGTTGAAACGGAAAAGGCCGGTGATGGTCTGTGTGCCCTTGAAATAATAAGTTCTTGAGGGAGCCAGCAACAGATTATTGATCGTATTATTTCCCTGAAATGTGACCCTGCCGCAACGGACATCCAGTGTGCCGATAGTATTACCTCCGTTACCGTTCAGGGCAATAACGGTAGTGGTAGGGCTGGTATTAGTAAATACCAGTTCGCCGATGGTGCTGCCGGTGATGTTAACTGAGTTCAGTGTAGCATCGGAATATACTTTCGGATAGGTAAAACCAGTGCCAAAGCCGTTCACAACAAACCATGCCTTCGCTGTGATAAACGAGCCGGTTCCATTGTTCACGGAAATGGCGTTCCTTGAATCTATTATCCAGTTATTCACCGTGATGTTGGCATTACTGTAGTCTATGGTGCGTACAGTGGTGGTCTGGCTTCTGATCTCATCAATGTTTATTGTACGCCCGGGCATCAGGAGTTTACCGTTGGCTACCCATAAGCTACAGGCAGGGAACGTGAGGTTATCGGTGATAGTGAGTCCGCCGTTTGGACCTGTTTTATCCACATTGATCAATGGAGCGCCCAGGTTGCATCCCTTGGAAGTGAAAGTGGATGCTTCAGTGCCTTTCATCAGATAAGTGCCCCTGGTATATGCTGTATTTGCTCCGGTAAAGGTCATTGTGGGATCCAGCTCTACAGAGCCCCAGATCTCCATCGTATAGCCGGCTATATTTAAAATGGGGGAATTGGTAACATTCGTCCAGGTCATGTTGTGACATCTGGCAGTACTGGTTACAGAAACAGTTTTGCTTGCGTTGGTAAAACCACTATTGGCATCAAACACCACATTATCCGTAGTAAAGGGTACGCAAGCCCCCCCAGCCCCGCCACTGGATGCGCTCCAGTGAGCCTTGTCGTCCCAGTCACCGGCGCCACCTACCCAGTAGAGGGTGGCATTGCCTCCTGTCCGTGGCGTGATGTTGAAACCGGTATTACTGCCACCATCTACCCCCACGACTGAAATGGGGATGATGCTGCCTGCAGCCGTGAGGCTGGTGATCAAAACATTCCGTATATCAGCTGTTGCGCCTGCTCCGAACGTAAGCCTGGCATTTGCATCCGCCCCCCTCAGTTCACCCAGCGCATCGCAGTCAGCGGTATTTGCCTGCATTAAAGTATTGATCGTATTATTACCATGGAAAATGTAACCTTTCCCCGGCGCCAGTATCAGCTGGCCGATCACATTGCCGGCACCTGCAATACGGCCGCCGCCCTTGAATTCCAGGCGGCTTATTATATTATTGGCACCTATCCGCTGTGTCCCTATCTGAGACGTTGGGCTGGCAAGCGTCAGCTCGCTGAAGGTGTTGTTGTTGATATCCATATCAGGGTTATCCCTGTTCGCAAACACTTTATCGAAAGTAAGACCCGTAGAGTGGAACATATCCGCTGTGACAGTGGAGTTTGTAGCCGTGAACGTTAAGTTTGAGCCCCTGGTATCCCAGTTTCCGAGACAAGTAACCGAAGCATTACTGATATTGACACTCCTGGTGGTTGTACCACCTGCAGAAAGACTGCCGATCGTATGTGTCTGGCCGGATAGGTTCAAAAGACCTGTGTACAGTACAATGTTCGATATCGACGTGTTTTCGTTGATCCCATCCAGGAAGGTGAGTGAACCGGTGCCTTTAGTAATTGTAATAGGATTATAATAGCCGACACCGAGCCTTGCCGCTCCGTTTGTTTTGTAAGTAGCGTTAGAGTTACCAACAAAGTTGATGGTTGACATGGCGTACCGCACGGTGGATGAAAGTTCCACGTTACCACTTATCTGCAGCTGGAAGGTGGTAACAAGGTTCCTGAATATGGCGGCCGTGGTAACACCCGCCCAGGACATATTACGGCAGTAAGCATGAGCGCCGGTGGGCAGGGTTACTACCATACCGGCCGCCAGGCCACTGTTCGCATCAAAATACACATCATCGTTGGCGCCCGGCACAATCGACTTATTAGGTGTACCGCCTGAAACGGAAGCCCAGTGTGTAGTTTCTGTCCAGTTACCAGCGCCGCCTACCCAATAGTAGTCATCAGCAAACGAACGGGATACAAATAATAGCAGGATTGTGCTAAGCAGAATTAGTTTTTTCATCTTGGTGTCGGATATGTCGGGACAATAAAAAAGCATCACCACCTTGCAGGGAAGTGTGGTAAATGGTTATTCACAATATGTTTTCGGGAAAGTAATTTTTCTCTCTACATAGGACTGGTATTGGTTAATCCTTACGGATATAATTCGGTTTCAAGTGCTTGGGCGGGGTAAAAGTAAAGTTTGCTGTAGTAATTTTTTGTAGTAATAGTTCTATATATTAAAAATTGAGTTACATAAAATAAAAAAACCTGCACGGAGTATGCAGGTTTTTAAAAATGTGGTTATATATTAATTATAGTTCCAGGTAAAGAAGATACCTGCGGGAAAATTCGTATAGTTCTTGTAGTTAGTACTTACTTTCGCGCCATTGCTAAAATTAAAGACGTTAATATTATTGATCAGGAAATCCAGGCCATAACCTTTAATAGTGTTCATGTAAACTTCTCCTGTAAGGGGGTGCACTGCTATATTATTATATACAATATTGGCATTTTCAACCAGTGGCTTAGCATCTGCCATAAACTCCGTTGAGCCTATGCTGAAGATATGGCGGTACATTTTGGTACCGGCGCCACTGAAATAAAGTGTATCACCTTTTGCCGTAATACCAGGAGTAGCCCCAAATCCGGCGCTTACACTACCAACAGTAATATCATTGGCTTTTATTAAAGAATAATCCCTGTAATTGATCTTGGAAATTTTAGAAGGAGATCCGGTAGTGGATACCCAGATGTTGCCATCACTGGCTTTAACTACACCGCTAACGGAGGCTTTCATATCCAAAGCGAAAGTGATGGAATCTTTATTTGGCTCGTATACATATACCTTGGTGCCGGCGGCAGCAAATATCTTATTATTTGAAACCGCCATCGTCAGCTTGGCAGAAGACCTGGTTCCTTTAATAAGCGTAAGCGCTTTGGTTGTAGTGTTAAACCGGTATAAACCGCTGTTATCCCTGATGATCACATTCTCTTCATTTAGTACGGCTACGTGCGTAGGCCAGCTAAGTGCGGCTAATTCATCATTATAAGCGGCTTCCTTTTTAAGTGTTTCGGCATTGGCTACTACAAGCAGGCCGTCGTTCTCAAATGAATTGCCCACAGCGTTCTTTTTGCCATTCTGAGAAATGATGTAGATCTTGTTATTCCTTATGAATAAATCCTGTGCCACATTTCCGAGGTCTGTGCCATTCACTTTAGAATAGGCGCTATCGGTAACAACACCGGTAGGGCTGATAAAGGTCAGGCTCCCGTTCTCCGACGTCATATTCCCCTCGTTTAATACAAATGTGCCGTATTTGTACTTTCCATATACCGTAACACTTACCTGGGAAGAAGTTTTTTTATCGCTCTTTGAAGCCGTTACAGTAATCGTATGTTCTCCCAGGTCATTTGAAACAAACTTAAAGATGGAATCTTTAGCCGCTGCATCTTTATTGTCCACAGACCATGCAAAAGTACTCCCCTTGGTTGCCTTTACTTTGAAAAACAAGGTATCCTGCTGTGCTACATTGTTTTGAGAAAGCACATTTACGATCTCCACCTCGGGGGCCTCCACCAGCTCAATTTTGTCTTTTTTAGAGCAGGATACTGTTGCAAGGACGATCAACGTCCCAAATGCCAAAACACTTTTTTTCATGTACTTATTGATTTATTGTCGCAATTTTTGTTCCTAACAGGTGCAGGTCTTCCCCACGGGATATTTCAGTGGATGCTTCTCCCAGCCAGCCATTTTCCTGGTCTACTCCATTATATAATTTCACAAAGTCGATACCCGGCAGCAATACCTTATTACCGTTTTTATCAATGGCCCAGTCTATATCAATGCCGGAGTTATCATGTGTATTAGGATAGTTATCTACATATCCATATTTGAAAGCATACAGCACAAAGTAGCTGCCCTGGCCACTTTCCTCTATACCATTCCTTGCGAGGCGGATGCCTTTGTAGGTGATCTGATCGTCTTTCACCCATCCTGGGTAATAACTTTGTGTATGGTAGGTGTTTTTGATCTTGTAACCTTGCTGCCCCTGGTTATCGCTCCAGCTAATATAGTTGGGGATGCTGATGTGGCCCTGGGGAGTACCAGGCGTTTCCGTTACCGGGCGGCTATAGGTCATTTCGTAATTCCGGAAAGTGCGCACATCATTTTTACTAGCTACAGCAGCACTATACCATGGTTCGTTTTCAGCAGAAAAATTACCGCTGCCTTTTATTTCATACCACTCATCTTCATCGGGTTTACCATTTTTATTTTTATCGTATGCTACCATCACAATCGCAGGCTCGCAGCTTCCGCCGAAAGGTGCATTGGGACGTGGGTTGGCATTGGCGCCGAATGCATTTCCATGGATCCGGAAATCGCGTCTGCCTGGTACATTTACAATGGTGTGATCAAACCCTACCACAACATAGCCGCCCCAGCCACCTAAGGTGATGGTATTGGCATCTTCTCCCACCAGCTCTTTACTTACTTTGCCTATTATCGTTTCATAGGTGTCGCCTGCATTATATTTGGGCAGTTCGTTTACAAACTGACCGGGAGCAGGCAGGTAATCGAAAACTTTTGAGATATAGGGAGAGGGCGCCTTATCAGACTGCTTCACCGTTATAAGCAGCGTATCCACCAGTTCCCCGGAGGAAACTTTTAATTTGAAAGAGCCTCTATCCACGGAGGTGAATAAGGCCCTTTTAGAATTGGTGGTGTCTGACAACCTGTAGCGTTCGGAGGGAGCCGACAGTATTTCCCATTTGAGATCAGTCTTATTCGCAAATTTCTGTGATGCCTCAATGGCCAGGATCTTATTCGCTGTTGTTTGCCAGTTCAGGTAACGGCCTGTAGTGATCTGTAAAACTTTTTGTACAATGTTACCGGCATTATAGGCCTTAACGATCAGGCTATAAGTACCGGGATCGGCAGGCGCCTGAAAAGTATACTGCAATGCATTCGCTACCCTTTGGCCGTTCACTATCCATACAAGGGAATCCACACCGTTTTCAATGGTTGGAGTAAGTGAGATGTTCTCTCTTACCACTACGTAGTACTCAGATTCAAGTCCGGCAATAACCGGTGCAGGTGCCGCTGGCTCAGCATCTTTTTTTCCGCAGCTGGCAACTAAAAGTGCCAGGCAGGCCAGGTAAAGGAGGAAATTATTTCTATAGTTCATGATATTTATTTTAAAAAGCCGGGCATTTGTTTTATTGCGTCACTTCAACATTGTCTATACAGATATAGGCTGGGGTATTAAGCCCATAAGTACCTGAATCGTTACCTTCAAAGTTGAACTCAACCCGTGTAACATTACCCAAAGCAGAGAGGTCGAAATAAGTCCAGTTGATCAATGGGGATACAACAGGCAAATGGTTATTGTATTTTGCCAGGAAAATTTCAACAGGGTCGCCATTATTTGTGGGCGTATTACCATCAAAACCATATGCCAGTAATTTGAAATACCCTGTTCCGTTCTCTACATCAGAGAGAGGGGTTGCCACGCCGGACTGACCAAATGCATTACCGTTCTGGATCACACCGTAAGTGTAAGAAGAAAGGCAGATCTGCATTCCCTCTATCACGCCGCTGCCAGATGTAAAGTTCAGGGTAGGAGGGGTAGCATAAGAGGAGTTAAAGAAATCCACATAGCCAAACATTACGGCAAAGTTGCTGCTCCCGCCGTAACCTCCGTTGTTAGTGCCATGCGTGCCTGAATAAACACTGCACTGGTTGAGGTAAGAGTACCACCAATCACCGGACTGGCCTGGAATATTTGACTTATAGTTCCAGTTGGAAACCACAAAACCGCCATCATAGAATTCAACCGGAGAACCTCCGCCTGCACCTTTGATCGCAAACCGCAGATTACTGGGGGAATGTACGTAGGGTGCAATCTGGGTACCGCCCCAGGTTGAGTAGGCATTGTCTCCATAGGAGGTATTGCCTGCCATATAACTGCTGCCTATACCCTCAAAAGTGATGGTGTAGGTAGTGGATAATAAGCCGTTTGCACCTGCTTTTTTAGTCTCCGGTTTTGCAGCCGGGTCCGGCAACACATCATTCTGCTTGTTACAGGAAGCTGTAACAACAAGAGAAATGCTCGCTATCAGCAGTGCCTTATTAAAAAGGGATTTTTTCATAAGTTTTAATTTTTGTTGGGTTATGAATGAATCGGGGTTGCCCGGCTTTTTAATTTTTGAGATGCCTGTCTAATATGGCGCCCACCTGTAACATCCGCGCTTCTTCCATATTCACATCTTTCAGCACATTACCAGTGGTATTGTCCTGTTGAAAAGGATAAACAACCTTCTGTACTTTCACAAAATCAATCCCTGGTAACTGAATGTTTTCGCCTTTATTATTGACGGCCATATCAATATCAACATTCAGTTTCTGGAAGAACGGAGAGGCGCCGGAGAGGTTCCTGATGATGCGTTTTCCTTTGCGGGAGAACGTAGTTGGCCATCCGTCCAGCATAGCTACCTGTTTGGTATTGAAATCGATCATGTGAAGGCCGGGGAAAAATCCCCTGATAGAGAAAACGCCACCAAAGGTCATAGAGCTGGCGAAAGTTTTATTGGTCAGGAGCTCTCCCTGGGTAGGTTCGGTCCTGTTATCTTTCCAGTTAGAATAAACATACACCCTCCTGGTATCTGTTTCGGTTTTATTATAGGTAAAGGTCATTTCATAAGTCAATGTATCCTCTAATCCGTAATCATCGTTTTTGATCTCATACCATTCATCTTCATCCGGCTTGCCATTTTTATTACGATCATAAGCTACGTATACAGCTGGAACATCTTTGTTGGAATAAAAAGCCGTCAGCTCCAGATCGGTTTTGCCGGCAACATTAACAACGGTATGATCAAATTTAAAGGTGGCAGCGCTTCCCCAGGAGCCGAGGAAAAGCCCGGCTGCATTGCTGGTCTTTCTCATCTCACTTGCCTTGGCTAAAAAGGCATTGTAAGGAAGCGGATATTCATACCCCAGGTCCCATAATATTTTATCTCCTATAATAGCCCAGTTATGCAATTTGCCGGGAGCAGGCGCGTATTCCAGAACGGTATAAGCATTTTTTACATACTGCTCTGCCTTCACTGTTATGGTGCGGGTGGATGTTGCCGTCTGTTTACCTGCGGTAGCACGGAATGTAAGGTCGTATGTTCCGGCTTCAGGTGAAATGAAGCTCAGGTTGCGTGTTTTGCCAATCACAGAATCGCCGATAGACCATTCATACTGGTAATCTGTTCTGTCAGGGCCTGTAACGGTAGGTGCAATATCAATTACATTGCACATGGAAACTGCCAGCTGATCGGTTATTGATACAGCAATTGGTTTCTCTACAAATATCTTAAAGGATTGCTCAGCAGCACCGCCTTTGTTACCTGCTTTAAAAGTGACGTTGAAATTCCCCGGTTCAGTAGCTTCAAAAGTATAATTGGTTTGGCCGGAGGAGATCACCTTTTCATTCACTAACCAGGTATAACTGTTCCCTTTGAGGTTAGTGATATTGGGGGCCAGTATCATTTTATCTCCAATGTTCAAAACGATGGTATCTTCTCCGACTCCGGAAATGGCCGGGGGCAGGTATTGTCCTTTCCTGCAGGAAATAGCGGCTATCAGCAACGCCAGGAAAATAATTCTTTTCATATATTTATTGTTTAGGCAATAAGGCAAAGTGAGCAGGTATATCACCGGTACGAACACTCCATTTCTTTTTACCCTCTTTCGTAAAACAGTATAATATCCCGGGGGAAACATAGTTACCCGCATCTGTTACATAGATATCTTTAGTGACAGGATGTACCATAATGCCGTAAGGGATCTCTATTTCCTTATCAGTCCCGTCTGTGATAAATGAACGTGTAACTATCCCGCGTGTACGGGTATTAACAATACCATAAGTGATCACATTGGAATAAGTAATGTAACTCCACTCTGTACTGTATACATACAGGGAGTCTCCGTCCAGGAAATAATTGCTGACTGCAATAGGCAATGTATCTGTTACCTTTTGTTGGGTTTTATCTATGAAGTAGAGCCTGGAGGGAAGTTGTTTATAATCACCCCTGGATGTTACCCAGAGATCGCCCCGTTTATCGGCCTTAATGTGGTGGAGGTTATAGGCCACATCGATCCGTTTATCTTCTTTAAAAGTGGCCAGGTCTATCACAGAAACTGTTCGCTCATATTTATCCGTGTTTCCTGCCCCCATATAACCGCCTGAGTTGGCTACATAGATCTTGCCATTTGCTATTTCAAGGTTATCAGGCTGGAATCCAACAATGCATTTATCAACTATTGCAAGCGTGGTTGTATCTACTTTGGCCACATAACCTTTCTGAGCATAGTTAGGATTGATCTCAATAGGCCCTGCGTAAGAAGTGATATAGGCAAATCCTTTATCGAACTTTATATAACGGCAATTAGGGATCTCAATTTGCCCGATCCTTCGGGCAGTCCCTGCATCCATTACCTCTACTTTATTGGAAGCATTGATCACTGCATAAAGCCTGCTGCCATAGATCGCAATATCGTTCCCTACATCTCCCAGCTGCTTGGGCACCGTTGGATTAACGGCGGCATAAATGTTCCTTTGAAAGGTGCCGGTAGCATAGTCAAAATAGTCCAGCGTGCTTTTATTGCTGCCCATATTACCTTCATTCAGCAGGTAAAAGCCGGAGAATCCGTTTTGCGAAGGATCATCCAGGGAAGTATCTTCATTCATGAATACCTCCACGTCCTTCCGGCATGATGCCAGCAACAGCACTATGAAGAATAACGGATACTTTCTCATAGTTCAACAGATAAAATGATCTTATAATTTCGTTTGGGCATCGGGTAGTTCATTACCACCTCATAGTCCTGGTTAAAAACATTATTCAGCTCTCCGGAGATCCTGAAGTGATACTTTTTAAGCTGGATGTTCTTTGAGGCAGAGAGATCGCTGGTATACCAGGGTTGTTCATAATTCTCAGGTATATTGGCTGAATTATGATAACGTTCCCCTACATAAATAAAGCTGTAGTTCAGGCGCCAGGAATAGTATTGTATACTTGAAATGATTGAACCGCTGTGCCGGGGAATATAAGGGATCTGCCCGCCATAGGTTAACTTCTGCAATTCAGGATTTTTTCGCTTTGTATAATCCTGTGCCGTCTGATAGGTGTAAGCAGCCCTCAGGTTTAATAAAATACCGGTTGGGAAAGAGAAGGTCTGATCAGATACAAGGTCCATTCCCCTTATCTCCACATCTCCGATATTCATCATCATCCAGCGGTACATACCACTGCCTTTGGGAACGGCTACTATTTTATCAGTCACCCTGTTGAAATAAAGGTCTGATTGTATCTGCCACTCGCTCAAAACTGATCCCGGGCGGCTTTTACGATATACAAACCCCAGGTTATACTGGTGTGTGTATTCCGGTTTCAGACTAATGTTGCCAATATCCGTGTAATACAGGTCATTAAAAGTGGGCATGCGGAAAATGTTCTTATAAAAGGCCCTTATGTTAAAGTCGGTTTTGGAAAAGGGCTTGTAGGATAAGAACACCGCCGGGGTAATCTCATTTTTGGAAGGAGCGGAGATGGCAGAATCCCCTGTGGGAGTGTTGCCCCTGGTTACGCGCTCATTTACAAAGGTGCCTAAAACACTTGCCTGCATTTTTAGCTTTCCCAGGTCTGCCGCTCCGGCTAATGCTACCAGGGAAGTAAATCTTTCCGGAAATACAAATCCATCCAGGTTAGCGTTCAGCGTATTATACTGGAAATCTGTAGACAGGTTGATGTCGATCTTCTTCGATAAGCTGTATTTGTTGGCAACAGAAGCATACCATTCCTGCTGATGAAAATTGTTATCGATATACATTAAAGTAGTATCGGGGTTCAGGTAGCGCATATAATCATTGGCATACTTCGCGTTAACCTGGAGATCGTAACCACCAATGATATTTTTCTGAAAGGAACCCTGTAAAAAGAAATTACGGTCCCACTGCCTTTGAGCGCGCTTCCATACATTATTGACGATGGCGCCCGGTATTCCCCTTTCTGAATTGTAGAAGTAGGCTTTGGCATTCCAGTATCCACGATCTATGTTGCCATATAATCCACTTTCAAGCCTCAGTGCATTGATGTCCCCATTTTGCCTGTAAGCAGTTGTATCCCAGGCAACGTCTTTGGATCCGTGAAATACTCTTTTGTAACGGAATGGATAACGGCCGGAAGATCTTATGAATTCGCTGCTAAAGGAATAGTTAACGTGTTGCGTAAGTTTTTGCTCCAGTAATAGTGAGGGATTTACCAGGTCAAATGAACCTGTTTTAAAAACACCTTTAAAGTTTGTTCTTTTGAGAGAATCAAAAACAGGTTTCCGGCTCCGCAGATAAATAGTGCCGGACGATCCATAATCCCTTGCAGGCTGGAAGATCTCACTTTTCTGACCATTATAAATGGAGATGGATTCGATGTTATCCATGGAAAATTTTCCAAGGTCTATTTGTCCATTTTGAGCATTACCCAGCTGGATCCCATCGTAGAATACGCCCATATGGTTAGTGCCCATACTGCGCATGTCTACGGTTTTCAGCCCTCCTATGCCTCCATAATCTTTTACCTGAACACCTGCGAAATAGCGTATGGCATCTGCTACAGAAAAGCTGTTTAAACTTTTCAGGTTGGCGCCGGAGAGCTGCTGAGAAGGGATAACTTCTTTATATACGGACGTATAAATTGTGACACCCTGCAATGTCTTAATACGCCCCGTATCCGCACGTTGCTGTCCGTACAGGCCAATGCCAATAAATAATCCTAAAAACGTGATGGAAAACGTTTTTAGAATGCATGAAATACGCATCCGTAAATAGATTTCTTCAGATTGCTTACTGAATGATACACGAAAACAAATAGATACCTGAAATACTCATTTCAGGCTGTATTTAAAGCCCTATCCGCGAAAGCTTTAAAATTGTTTGCAGTGGCAGGTCTCCTGACTTGTTCTCACTTTGAACGCGCCTTCCCATTTTTATTCACTAAAAACAGTGGCAAGAAGATGTCAAAGTGTTGTAATAGAACTTACAGTAGCGGGTCTGTTCAGGATTTTCACCTGATTCCCTATTAATTTTAACATTGTGAAACGTATGTTAAAAACCAAATGCAACGCGAAAGTAGCTTATTTCTATATTATAACAAAGGGTCTTTTCATCCTACGTCCAGAATTCCTCCCAAATCAGGTCCTACTTTTATGCGATGAAAAGGAAAAATCTGTTACTGCTGCTGTTCAGCATCGTTTCGCAAATAGTCTATGCTCAGTCTGCCAACGTTTCTGTATCAGGAACCGTAAAAGGAAAGAAAGACGGGAAACCTTTGCCATACGTGAACGTATTGCTGAAAAGAGTGAAAGACAGTTCCTTTGTTACCGGTACCGTCAGTAATGAAAAGGGGTTGTTTACACTAACAGGTGTAAAACCGGATAACTATATCCTCGAAGCCTCTTTCATGGGCTTAAAAACAAAAGCACAGGAATTATTCGTGGGTAACCTTTCTCCGTTTATAGATATCCCTGCCATAGAAATGGAAGAAACGGTATCACAGTTGCAGGGAGTGGTGGTTACCGGCCAGCAACAAACCATTAGCACCGCGCTGGATAAAAAGACATATAACGTGGCCGATAATATCAGCCAGGGAGGAGGATCTGTGCTGCAAACCATGCAAAACCTTCCCGGCATCACTGTACAGGATGGCAAGGTACAGCTGAGGGGAAACGATAAGGTTACCATACTCGTAGATGGTAAACAAACCGCGCTCACCGGCTTTGGCAGCCAGTATGGACTGGATAATATCCCGGCATCTTCCATAGAAAAAATAGAGATCATCAACAATCCTTCTTCGAGATATGATGCCAATGGAAATGCGGGGATCATCAATATTGTAATGAAGAAGAACAAACAGGAGGGATGGAACGGTAAAGCCGGCTTAGCCCTGGGGCTGGGCTCTCTTTGGGAGCGAAGGGAGAATTTACCTACCATCAGGCCCCAGTATAAAATGACGCCAAAGATCAATCCCTCCCTGGCACTGAACTACCGGAAAAATAAGATCAATGCTTTTTTACAGGCAGATAACCTGTACACGCAAACCCTGAATAAAAATGAATTTGTGACCAGAACGTATGATGATGGGGAAGTGGTGCAGCAACAACTCAAAAGGAACCGGAATACCAACTTCTTTACTTCAAGGGCAGGTATCGACTGGTATATGAATGATAAGAATACCCTCACCGTATCCGGTATGTTTGGCAGCGAAAAGATCATAGACCGCGGCGATCAGCCTTTCTTCCAAAAAGACCTGTCACAAAGGCTGCGCCTGTGGCAATTCCTGGAAGATGAGCTGAAAACCACGGTAATGGGCACAGCCAATTACCAGCGTAAGTTCCAGGAACCGGGGCATTTGCTCAACGTTTCCTTCAACTATACATTCCACCGGGAAGATGAAAAGTACTTTTATGATAATATCCTGCCTGCCTCCTCCGGCACAGATGCTTTTAAGCTGTTATCAGACGAGCAGGTGTATGACCTGAATATAGACTATATAAGGCCGCTCAGGTACGGAAGGATCGAAACCGGTATAAAGCTGAGAGACCGAAGCATCCCCACGAATATGCAATTTATTCCCGGGGTTAACTCCGTGATCGATTCAGCAGCCGGTGGCTGGGCTACTTACAGGGAACTTATTCCTGCACTCTACGGTAATTATGTGTTTGAAACCAAAAAATGGGAAGCAGAACTTGGGCTCAGACTGGAATATGTGCGTATTAAGTATGATGTTAACCCGGAACACCCTACCTATAGCAGCGACGGGTATAATTACACCCAGCCATTCCCTAATTTCAGGTTAAGCTATAAATTAAATGAGCATAACAAATTATCCGCCTTTTTCAACAGAAGGGTAGACCGCCCCAATGAAGTAGACATCAGGATATTCCCCAAGTATGATGATGCGGATATTATAAAAGTAGGGAACCCGGCACTGAGGCCACAGTTCACTAATTCCATTGAAGTAGGTTACAAAAACACCTGGGCAAAGGGTAGCTTCTACGTGGCCGGCTATCATCGTTTTGCGGAGGGGACCATTACAAGGATCTCTACCGTAGTACCGGGAAGCGCCTCTGTTTACGCCATTTTCCAGAATGCAGGAAAAAGCTATAATACAGGAGTGGAAGCGGTGCTGGAAGAAAAAATATCTCCTGCTTATTCCTTTAACGTAAATGGAAACATCTACAGGAATAAATTCAATGCATATACTGTCAATAATCTATACCCTATCCCTCATCAATTTACGGCAGCGGAGCAAAGTATTGTTTCAGGGAATTTAAAACTGAATAATAACTTTCGTTTTGCCGGAGGTCTTGAAGCGCAGCTGACTGCTGTATACATGGCCCCGGATATTATTCCGCAGGGAAAGATCGAATCCCGTTTTTCGCTGGATGCGGGTATCAAAAAGGCCATACAAAAAGCTAAAGGAGAAATTTTCCTGAACGCTACAGACCTTCTTAATACAATGGTCATTAAGCGGGAAATAGTGGGCAACGGTTTTTCCTACACGAGTAAAGACTACTACGAAACACAGGTGATCAGGGTGGGGTATAATTATAAATTTTAAACCCTTCGTTTATGAGGCTGCGAAGCGTACTTGTTGAAATGGAAGAATATATCAACCGGCTTTTCAATGCTTCAGATCAACCCGGTCTGCTCTATCGGAAACACAGATCATCTGAATACCAGGTAGAAATGATGATATCCGTCTCTAAACTCATACTCCACGTTCCATTGGTACCGGATCACAATTTGCTTGACCAATGCCAGGCCCAGGCCCGTACCAGGTGAATGCTGGGAGGCAGATGCAAAACGTTTGAACAATTGCGATCTGTTAAGCGGTTCAGTTCCCGGGTTGGAAACAGTCAGGCGGTCCGCGTTAATATTAACATAGATATGGCCTGCCCCCTGTGTATGTCTTATAGCGTTTGTCAATAAATTACCGATCAGGATCTCGATCAGGATCCGGTTCCCTTCCACTACAAGAGGCTCATGCGCCTCTACCTGCAATTCACAGCCCTTTTCTTCAAAGAAGGGGGCAAACTGCACAGATAGGTCCTGCACCAACGCATAGAGGTCTATTGACGCTTTATCAGCAAACTGTTTGTTCTCGATCTTGGTGAGGAGGAGTAAGTTTTTGTTGATGCGGCCCGCTCTTATGAGTGCCGCCTGTGCAGCCTCAATTAAATTATACTGATCATCATCCATCGTTTTGCCCTGGGAAAGCAATTCCAGCTTGGATTGTACGATTGCCAGCGGTGTTTGCAGTTCATGAGAAGCATTATCCGCAAATTCCTTTTGCTGGTTATATACGGCGATGTTGGCCTGCAGCAATCTTTTCAGGCTTTCATTCAGTTCATCAAACTCAGCAATGCCTGCTTTCTCAAAATGAATATTATCAGGGTTATCGAGGTCAAATTGTTTGATCTGTTTCAATGTTTGATAGAATGGCTGCCACATGCCACGGGATAACCTCCGGTTCAGGAGGATGAGGGCGCCTAAAAGGATGGCAAAGAACAGGGCACTCAAAAGGGTAACAGCACCGATGATCAGTAATTTGTCTTCCCGCATGGCTTCAGGTGTCACAATCACGTTATGCTCGTCCAGTTCGTATTGCCACAGCCTGCTTAATGCGAGGTAATAGATGGGGATGCTGCAGGCCAGCACAATGGCGGCACAGATCACAATCCTTTTGAGTGAATAGTTCAGCAGCTTACTCATATCTCCCATTTATAACCGCTCCCGTACATTGTTTTAAGATATTGCCCAACACCCGCCTCATTTAGTTTACGTTTAAGGTTTTTGATATGCGAATACACAAAATCATAACTATCAAACTGGGCAGCCACATCTCCTGAAAGATGCTCTGCAAGGGCTGCTTTGGAGATAACCCGGTTCTTGTTGATCATGAAATACATCAACAGGTCAAATTCCTTCTTTGTCAGCAGCATGGGTTTTCCGCCTATCGTAACTGCCTTACCCAAAACATCCACCCGGATCTCCTGCTGTTCAATAACGTTTACACTTCCAAAGTGTTTCCGCCTGATCAATGAGTATACCCTGGCAGCCAGCTCCGGCAAATGAAAAGGTTTGGCGAGGTAATCGTCCGCACCGATCCTCAGGCCGTTGATCTTATCGTCCATCGAGTTTTTGGCCGAAATGATGATCACTCCATCATTTTTCTTCTGCAGCTTCAATTCCTTCAGGATCTGGAATCCATCGCCACCGGGCAGCATCAGGTCCAGAAGGATACAATCGTAATCGAAAGAATCAATCCTTTCCAATGCCTGAGCATAGGTGGATGCATACTCGCAGAGGTAACTTTCATCTGAAAGATAGCTCCCCATGCTTTTGGCCAGTTCCACTTCATCTTCAATGATTAAGATCTTCATGGTACAAATTTACTGTTGAATTCTGTTTTCTTTTTGGACAAGCACAGAATTTCCCCAAAATCGTTCCTCAATTTTGTATAATGAAAAAGTTGAGCTTGTGCCTTATTATCTCTGTAACAGCAATGATTACCAGGGGCCAGGATGCAGATAGCCTCCACTACAGCAGCCGTTTGAAGTTCAGCTTCAGGCAGGTGCATGTACCATTGGTCTTAGGTGTAATGGGAATAGCAGCTAACGGAAACGGCCCGGAGTCCTTTAAAAAAGAGCTGGCCGAGGAAAGGAATGAGCATTTTTCCGGGTTTCATACGCGTATAGATGATTACCTGCAATTCTCTCCGTTTGTAATTGCCTATGGCCTGGATGCTATGGGGATACGTTCAAAAACAGATATCCATAACCGGACGGCTATTCTTTTGAAAGGGGAATTGCTTATGCTGGGCTCGGTATTCGGCCTGAAAACACTCACTCATCAATTGCGGCCGGACGGTTCCACCTACAATTCTTTTCCATCAGGGCACACCGCACAGGCATTTGCAGCGGCCACTTTTTTAAGTGAGGAATATAAAGACCGTTTCCATTGGATGCCTTTTGCCGCATACGGACTGGCCAGTTCAGTGGGCGCGCTCAGGATTGCGAATAACCGCCATTATATTTCAGATGTATTATTGGGAGCGGGGATAGGTATCCTTTCAATGAAGGCTTCCTATTGGATGCATAGATACAAATGGAAGAAGCGAGATCAACTTTATTTCTGAAAACAAAAAAGCCACATAATCTTGCGATCTATGCGGCTTTGCGTTTGTTTGTTTTTTAGTTGTGATTCCGCTGGAATCACAACAAATACGCTATATCGGCCACAGTGGCCCACTTTTATTTTCTGATCAATCTGGTAACCGCTCTGGTAACCGTTTTGATTTGAATTGATTTAATACGATTTAAAGAACTTCTTTGTGACAAAGCAAATATACTGATAATCAGCATAATTACAAATAATATCAAAAAATATTCACCGTACGCCCTTTCCAGAATTGAAATCCTCTACCACTGGGCTATAGCTTTATCCCCATAGCTGAGTAAGTGCCCATGAGTTTTTTGAATGCATCATCATTGTCCATAATTCCCGAATCCTTTATTTCTTTAGCTTTCGCAATCGATTCTTTAGAGAACATTGAGCCTGTTTTTTTGGCGATAATAAAAAGTTCAGCCAGCCCGGTAGCCTTGTCGCGAATATTTTTAAAATCTTTAATATTTTCTTCAGTATGCGCTCCTAAAGCTTTTTGACTTTCGAAATGGGCTTTGACATCCCCCGGATATCCTAAAATCCTACCGTCTGAGGTTTCTTCTGTTCGTAAGTTTACGCCTGCTGCAAAACGTTTATCTCGTTTTCCCCGCCTTAGTTCCAATCTTTCACCTTCAGAAACTGCATTGGGATAGATTACCAAATAGTGCTTCCTGTCTAAAGCTATCTCGATAATGTTATGTTGATCAAAAATGTTATGTGGGTTAGGTTTACTATCAGGTCCAAGAATAAGCACAGGATTATCAGAAGAAATCAGAGGAACTTCGGCAGGAACTTCCATCACTTCTATACCACATTCCATCTTGTAATCAACAAAACGCTTCCATTGTTCCAGATGATTATCAAGAAAAAACAGCTTGTTCTTTACTTTTAGGGCTGCCCTAATCTCCTCAATATTCTCCATATTAATAACGTGGGCTTCATTCCACTCATCAATGTATTCTATTATATCGTCACCTGAATTAAGCCGATCATTAAACCCATCAAAGCTTTTGTCTAATTTTTCATTCTCGTCATTAAGGAAAAAGGGCGTCCTGAAATAAAGACTTAGAATAGTATTAAGAACAGACCGTTTTTGTTCTTTCGATAAACTTGTTAATTCTGTATCTATAAGAAGATTGTACACTGAGGGGTAAATATCATCTACCTCACTAGCATAGCGCTTTTCGAGGCTAAAGCGGTCACCTGGTGTTTCTGGAGGAAATGTATAAATATTTTTTTGTACACAGACTTGTGTAGTTGTTAAGGTTTTAATTTCATCAGAACCTCTCATTAGAGTGTCAACAAGATACCGCCCTTCTTCAGCCTTGGTCGCAAATTGTTTAAGGAAAGATTTTGGAATAAAATGTTGATGTTTAGGGGCACCCATAAATATTAGTTTAATTATCTAAGCTATAAGGACTAATATAATGGAAACTTAGGTTGATAAACAGAAAAATTTTACCAGTATTTAAAAATGAATAACACAAATATATTTGTATCCTCAAATAAACACCTTTGTCAAAGGTCCATAATAGATTTAACATCAAATCTTTATGGCACAAAAAGAATATATTAATTATCGCATATAATATATTGGTCATTTATCCATTTACAAACGGTTAACATTTTGAGTTCTGAATTTCAGTAAATTACAGCCATACGAACCCTCAAGGCGAAAATTTCAATTCTAAACCTCTGATTTTATGGAGCCTGCAACCCTGCCCGATAATTCTATGGTAAAAAATGGTAAGAGAATTTTTCAGTTCATTGATGAAAAAATACTTTTAGCCGGGACTGCCGGATTAGATAATAAAGAAGATTTAAAGCGAACGCGCCTTGTTAATTCAATTTGCGCCATAACTGCATTTCTGGCATTATCAATTGGTTTTTTATTCTATCTTCTTACCGGATTGCTGAAGGAAATATTTATTCCGGCAGCAATTGAAGCTTCACTTTTTAGCCTTATTATCTTTTTAAATGTTTGGAAACTCCGTCGGCTTGCTTCATTCTCCTGTTTGATTGTGCATCTTGGATGTGCAGTTTACTTTGCCTCATTACTTGGTTCCCGCATTAATGTAGTTATTATTCTCGCCTTTCTGTTCGGCTTATGTCGTTTGATATACAAAGATAAACTTCAAAGGGGTGTTTCCATGACAGCAATTGCACTGGCTTTGATAGTTATTGAAGCGAATGCATATTTGGGGATTATCAAGCCGCTGGATATGCCGGAAAGAAGCCAGTGGATATTTCGCTGGATTGCCTTGCCTAGTTTTCTCTTTTTCTTTGTAATGATTCTGGATTACTATGACATAGAAATTAAAAGGTTATATAAACAGATAAAAGACTTTGTACGCGATGTTGTTCATGATCTGAGAAATGTAACTGTCTCAAATTCACAAACACTAATAGAATTAAAATCGGAACTCAATAAAAAGGTTCCCGATTTAGGGCGTATTAGGTTATTGGTTAATAAAGTTTCCAGCGCTAACGAAAATATGAGTGTCATTATCAACAATATCCTGGATAAAGCTGGCAACAAAATCACCATTAACGTTTTTGATGAAACTTTTAGTTTGATTGACCTCATTAAAAACGTTATCGAAACACTTTCTGCAAGTGCTGATTCACGCTCGTTAGAGATTGTTAATTGGTATGATGCAGAAATGCCTGAGTATGTCGTGAGCGATTTGGGCAGGATGAACACTATATTGATCAACTTCCTCTCCAACGCCATTAAGTATTCGGATAAAGAAACTAAGATTAAGTTAGCGGTATCAAAAGATATGGATCATTTTACAATCTCAGTTACCAACAGCTGCCCGCGTATCCCGGAGGAAAAACTAGCGCGTTTGTTTGATGAACACTATACGGCAAAGAGGGATGAAAATGTTGTGGGAAATGGAATCGGACTACATATAGTAAAACGAACGGTAGAGGCATTCAACGGTACTTATGGCGTAACCAGCAACGATACTGAAACTACATTTTACGTTAGGTTAAGACTGGTTCCAGGCAAGAAAGTTGATATTTCAGAGATAATTGGGGAACCTCAAACACTTGATGGTGCAGAAATCTATTATGCAGAAGATAACCTAATGGATAATATGATTACCAAAAGATATCTAAAAAATGCAGGGTGTAATGTTACAACTTGTGTAAATGGAAAGGAAATGCTGGAACTATTACACACAGATCCTAAAGTGCCGGATTGTTTTGTTCTTGATGATCGCATGCCGGTTATGAATGGGAATGAACTACTTAAAAAGCTAAAATCACCAAACAGCCCTTATAAAAACATTCCGGTTATTATTCTTACTGGAGATGGATTCACAGAGAATATTGATCAGCTAATTGCAGCAGGAGCTGATCAGGTTATCATCAAATCGAACCAACAATTTCTTGAGATTAAGAACGCACTTGACCGGCATTTACACAGAAGACCTGCTGTAAATGCCGGCTAGGTAATCAAAAGATTTTACTGCGTTAAAGCAACTTTTCTAATATCAATTGACGGGTGGCCTCCTGCTTTGTACCGGGCCGTTAATTCCAAGGTCCAGAAAAGATATCCCGATATCATGTATCTAAGATTATCTACATAACTTCTTACTGCATCGTTGTATCTCCCGAAATCTGGCAGGCCATCACTGGTTATTTCAAACTCATGAACGTCCTGATCATGAATCTTGAGTAATTCTGCATTCGCTTGCTCTCCTGAGCAACCTGAGTAGTGTTTAATGATTAGCGCCAGGTTGAAAACCTCATTACCATCCTCATGATGGGCGGAAAAATAATCATTTTCCCATGACAGAATCCTGGCCGTAAGATGCCCTAACCGGTAAACGGATGGATGGTTTATAATTTCATCCGGAAGAATTGTACCAGTGATCATTTCTGCAAAACTCGCCATTATCCAGACATTTACATCGTTGACCCTGATATCATAAAAAGCTTCCATTGAGGGAAACACATTGCTCTTACGGTATGAAATAGCTTCTTTCATACCTTTAAAATATAGTTCCAGGCTGTGGCATATCCTTTTTTGCAGCCATTCCTCTCCACACCTGTCAATTATGATTTTCCTGAATGCAATTAGCGGTGCATACAAGGGATCATCACTAACAAGCTTTCCGAAACGAAGGAACTCCAGTGAAATCCGCTCTACTTCCTGGATCTTCTCAAATGAGGAATGTTCAAAAAGATCATCTACAGTAAAGCACCAGAGGAAACCTGCGCAAATGATCTTAAGGTCGCTCGGGTCGGCCTTCGGGTACGTACAGGCTGCGCAATGCCCTATGCCTGTAGCCGAGTATTTCTTCCGGACAATTGCCGGGAGAAAGTAATAATGTTCGTTGATTGAAGAATCAATAAAGACTTCCATTTCGTTTCCGGCTGGATTTACCGCGTGCGGAAATGCGAACTGTAAAGCATTTTCGTTTGACATGTCTTTCATTTTCTAAGTTTTAGATGTGAAGAATATATTGTATTTATCGGATAGGGAAAGCTGATTGCCTTAGTATATTCTAATGCCTTATTCTCGAATGAACAGGTTCCTAAGCCTGTATCTCATTGAACATCCATGTCTTTGAATAATCGTGTTAATTACTTGTTATTGATGAAAAGGTACGCCATAGAGGTCAGAAATCCTTCGGTGATCAAGTTAATAGGCGATCACACAATGCGCTTTTTTGTTAATTTACAGGCAGGTTGAATCGGCTTTGAGGGATCATAACCTGGTAAGGAAATAGTGATGAAACAATGACAGCATAGGCTCACCCCGATAAGTCATATTTTACCTCTTAATAGTAACCCAAAACAAAAATATTTATGGGCAATCTTTTCACCCGTATGTCTGACTTTGCGAATGTTGACGATAACCCTGCTCACCAGCTTTACAAAATGACCATTGCGTTTATATGTACTCCTGGTGGCGTATCTGATGAAGAATTAAAGACATTTCAATCAGAAGATCCCTATAGGACACTGTATAATGAAAGTGCGGGAAAGGACAAGTTCCTGCCCGAATTCCAGCGGAGTCTTCCACCTACACATATTCAATGGATCAGAGACGCTGGATTAGGGATATTTTTATGGGAGGAACTTGAACAATGGTTTTAGCTCAGGATTTAGCTAATAGCTGCAAAATATTGATCTCGATTCGCCCTTTACTTTAAAGACTACTCGTACTAATAAGAATAAGGACGGCATAAATGCCGTCCTTTTAAAACAAAAAATAAGGGGATGGATAAATCTATTAGCTGTCATTTCCTGATGACCAGGTGTTCCAACGTCGGGTCGTTCAGCATGCGCTGAATTTCACTGCGGCCAATTTCCTGAACCTCTTCACGTATCCTCTGGAAATTAAGGTCCACCATTTTCTGATCCACCTGCCTGATGACAGGGATAGGTTTATAGGCAGCTTCCTCTTTATTGATAGCTTCGAAATCATTCTGAATCTCGCAATGAAAAGCCTTCAGGGCAATTTTCTGATCAGGGGTATCAGCAACCATACCCACAAATTCTCCGCTGGACAAAGCGGCTATTTTACTGGCTGGAACTGCTGATTCCAGCTGCTTGCTCTTTGAGATAGAAGTATCGGCACTGTTAATGGAAAGGCTTTGCCTGTCTTGGTTGATCTTGCCTATTCTTTCGCTGAGTTGCCGGGCAGAATCCCCTGAAACCTGACCAGATATGATATTTCCGACAGTATTCAGGATCACATCCGCCTGTTCTTTGCCGTAGTCTTTGCGTAGCTGGCTGGCATCCTGGATACCTAGAAACACACAAACTTTATTACTCCTGCCAGTAGCGATAGTTGGGATTATATCTGTGGTAATGGTGGGAAATTCATCCAGTATCAGCGCAGACTTGAGCTTGTTCTTCTGGTTAATGATCTTCAGTATCCTGTTGAGGTATAGGCTCAAAACCGCCCCGTAGGTCTGGATCTTCTGCGGGTTGTTCCCCATGCAGATGACTTTCGGATGATTGGGATTGTTCAGATCAAGGCTGAAGTCATTCCCGCTCAGGACATAATATAATTGAGGAGATGCCAGCCTTGCCAGAGCAATTTTCGCAGAGGCTATCTGCCCCTCCAGCTGCTCCATAACATCGTTGACATATGCCTGGATGAACGGAGAGAGGAGCACTGTTATGGTCGGCTCCAGCTGTAAAATTGAGAAGAGCGTATCGTAGTCTAAATTAATTAACTCTATGACATGCGGTAATGTACAGTACCTACCCTCTTGGTATTTTACCAGGAACCAGATTACCGCAGTAACAAAATTAATTGGCGATTCCACAAAAAAATCCCCACCCTTGGTTTGCCATTGTCTGTTAAGACCAAGGAGAATGGTACGTGCAGATTCGGCGGCATCAGTAATGTCCGACATGCCAAGCGGATCAAAAACATTGAGCCGGTGTGATCGGGTAAGGTCATCAAAATTGACAAACAGGCAATCAGATCTTTTTGATTTGTACCTGTGTTTGTTCTTCAGCCAGTAGTTATAGGCAATAATAGAGAGGTCAGGAAACTTAAAATCATAGATTAAAGCCGTATAGGGTTCAGCGCCATTCTCTGATTTGCTTAATGCCTGGGAGATACAATGTCTGAGGACAAAGGCCGATTTTCCACTTCCCGGACTGCCCTGGATGAGCGATGCGCGTGCTGGGCTGACCAGGTTGATCCAGCCATTAAACAATTTCTTTTTATATCGAAACTTGGTTGGCAGATTAATGGAAAACTCATTGGTGAGCAGCCGCGTCTCCTGCGGAAAGGTTTCCTGGTCGTTGTTAAAAACATCATCGGCCAGGCTATCCTTTATGATCCTGGTGAGCAGTGTTCCCCCGGTTAACACCAGTATAAAACCTACGGAAGTGATGCAGATGTACAGCCCCGCCTGAATGGTCAGCGGCAACTTAGGGATTAAGATCAGGTAAGCGATGAAATACAGCAGAAGGCCGGTAATGATGTAGGCGAATGCTGTTTTGTAGCCTAACTTTTCATCCTTCCGCCCCTTAACGCCCAGCAGAGACACCAATAATATCCCCAGGGCAATAAGTTTGGATTTATGAAAAAATGTAAATAATCCTGACCGGGCAATATTACCCAGTAAACGATCTGTGAAGCCTGAAACAAGCCCCCATTCCTGGAAAGCTCCGTATAGATAGTAGTAAAAATGGATGAGCAGTATCGTGATGCTGATCAACCTTGTCATATCAATTATCTTCCTTAGCGCCTGTTCATTTTCACCTGTTTGATGTGACATAATCTTTCATGGTTAAGTGTTATTCATTCTGTTTTTTCTTCATTTTCTTCTTTTTAGCGCGGAGTGGATAAGGAATAGGTTCGTCGGCATTTTCTGATCTAAACAGAATGTCAACGATACCTTCAGTGTGAGTTGAAGTGGAAGGAAACGATGGGAGATGATTGTGAGAATCTGGATTTTCTTTCTGTGGGAATGGGAATATTATTCGTGGGTTTGGGTCTTTGATGGTGAGCTTTTCGCGACTGATATTGCCAGTATTCAATCGTTCAGAAATAGCTTTAGCACTATAGTCCGGTCCTAGTTTACGGCCATTGAAGACACATTTTTTTTCATGATCGATGAAAGTAATGCCGTATACAAAACCATTTTCATTAATGCGTGGAATGAGTTGCACAGCATCCCTTTTTAAAGCGGATTGCAGGTCGTCAAGGGTTTTGACGGACTTACTTTTCAGGGCAAAATCAATGATACTTCTAAGCCTTGTTTTGTGTGTATTTCTGGCTGTCGCGTTGATCAAAAATCTTTTTTCAAGGAATTTTAGGGTAGGTTTACTATGAAAAATACTGGCTTTGATTGGAATACCAGCAGGCTTTCCTTCTCTATCCAGCAAACGATATTGAAGCCCTTTATATCGCTTTAGCCGGGAGCCTTCAGCTCCAGTTTCGGCGCAAACACCGCCAAGGCTAAGTACTGCATTGAGTTCACCTATGCTGGCATATTTGTACTTTAGAATCACATGCTCCAGTGTGTTTGCTATCGTTCTATAAGTCTCAGATTTACCATAAACACCCTTCTGGAAACTTTGTGGCTTTGGTAGAAAATGTTCCTTCAGGCTGCTTTTGTGCTGTTCGGCAGGTGTTAAGCCATGCCTGTTTTCTATCTCCTTCCTGATGACCTCAGACCGGTAAAAGTTACCCTGAGTTTCAATCCTGTCACCATTATGGTCTACTTTGACGGTTACGATATGCAGATGTGGATGACCCGCATCGAAGTGGCGATAGACCAGATACGGCTGGTTGCCGTAGCCCATGCCGTCCATATATTCTTCCGCAATAACAGACATCTGCTGATCTGTAAGGCTATCTTTATTGGAAAAATTAAGAGAGATATGAATGCTGTTGTTGGTTACTCCGGTATTGCGTTCAGCGAGTTTCAGCAGCATATTGATCCTATGACCTTCCTTCATAGCAGAGAGATCCATTGGATAGTTCACCGCATGGAGCAAGCAGGCCGCTGGCATCATTTCCACTTTTTTACCGGGTAAGATTACCTGACCGGGAACAGGAATTAGAACCTTAAGTTTGTTCTCATTATAGTGAAAGGCACGCCTGATGGAATAGCCGGGTGTTATTCTTGCAACCATGTAGAAGCTGTTTGATTCATAAAATCCTTCATGGTTTCAATATCCTTCAGGAGCTTGCGGCGGTCAAGTTCGTAGATGGTCAGCCACTTTTGAAATTGTTCTGGATGCTGTAGGGTATGGAGTTTATGGACAGCCTGGTTAAAGTTGTTCCCAATCCCGTTCAGGTCTTTCTGGAGCTTGGAAAACTCTGTGATCAGGGATTCTACACTGAGGTTACGGGTGCCTTTGATCATGGCTTTTCCCAATAAAATCTTGCGGCTGTAAACACTGATCTTGCGTTCTGTAGTCTTTTTAAAAGCTGTCTGAAGCTGGTTATACTCTGTTTCTGAAAGCCGCAGATGCAGCCATTTGTTCTTGTTCTCTTTCTTCATCCTATCCATCTTCACCGTTGAACAATGTTCTCTTTCTTCAAACCGCCCCGACTTCGGAGGGTGGCGGTAAAATAGCTTGTGATACAAGCTGATATCTTGCCGTATTCGCTACAGCGGAATGCCCTTATCTATTTTAATGAGATACTATGGGAGCCGCTGAATAATAGCTGTTATCTGCGCAGACGCTTTCTTTGCTTCAGGGCACCGCCGGTTTTTATATGCCAGTCATTAAAATCATCGTATCCTTTATATAGCGCCCGTTTGTCTTTGTAACCTAGGTTAAGGGCGATGGCCTGACGGGTATAATCATCACCACCTTTGCCATGGTCCAGGTAGAGGTCTTTGGTTTCATGCAGATCCATAAATGCCCTGGCTCTGGTAAACATGCCCAGGCAATTCCAGATGCAGAAGTTGGCTCTCATTTCGGGCCTGCCTTTGTAGATGGTTGCATAACTAAGGAAATTGAAAAAACCTTCAAAAGCCACCACTTTTTTGTATCCTTTATCAATGGTGGTGAAATCCATGGGCTGAACACCGCTTTTCATAAAGGGGTTACGAATGGCCCAGCCGTCTGAATTATTTTTAAAGCCAATTCCGTAATATGTGTTTTCACCAATCCTGTAGGTTACCTCCTGACAGTATTCTTTTGCCACCTTCGGATCAATCATGCGTTTCTCCAGATATCGCATTAAGGAGGAAGACTTTATCGGGTCAACGGTTAAAATCTCAGAATGGTTCCTTGCAACAGCAGGCGGCGGCGTATATAACTTAACCGGCTGGGGAGAAGAAAGAACATCCTTTTTGAAGCGTTCCAGAAATTCCTCGATGGTATTGCATTTGTGGTATAGCTTTCCGAAATCAACTAAGGTCCCACCTTCCCAAGAAATGAAATCAAACCAGGTGTTCTTTTGTAGATTTACTTTAAATGAAGGATCTGTGTCAGGCGGGTTTAATGGGGAATTAAACCAGTAATCATTCCCTTTGCTTTTTTTAGGGTCTGGATAGAAACCAAGCTTCGCCAGATAATCGACCATATCGTATGAATTGGCTTCCGCACAATTCATTGTTTTCCTGTTTACCTTAATTCTCATATTCAATTTCACATTTACAGTGATACAAATTTAAAGTTCTGATTGCCAAAAACCTTGACCACAAGCATTTTGCAATAGGTGAAGCTAGATGCAAAAATCTATTTTTGGGGATGAAAAGTTGAATATAAACCTGAGTGTATGACAAGAGAAGAGATTGGATGGCTGTATGATACAGTCGTGAGTATTCCGGGGATGGAACTGAAGCTAAAACTGACGACGCAACCCAGCAGGAAACTGGTACTGATTCTTAGCCAGATCATTGACCAGGCGGTTGCCAGGAAGAAGGGAGAAGGAACGGATCTATTAAGCTTCCTTCCTGAAGAGGCAGAAGCACTTAAAGAACTCAGCAAGGAATTTCTGGAAAAGGCAGAACTCACCGGGCTTGCGCAAAAGCTAAAAGGCCTGCCAGGACAGAAGTAAAAAAAGAAAAAGCCGCTTGCACAAAAACAAGCGGCTTTACAATTTCATAGCTAAAGTATAAAAGAAAAGAGCTAAATGAAAAAAACAAAGCTATATGGGAGGCGGCAAAAGCTGGATTCGAGGAACGAGAATACGGCTTTTGCCGCCGGGAAAGAAACGCGGCACAATTGCCATTTTTTAATCATTATTTTAGCTTTGTCTCGGGTTGTCTACTTACTGATAAAATAAAGAATAATCAGGTAAGCCCCTCCAACAAACAATAGCAAGCTTAACAAACTTATTAGAACTTCACTTTTTTGTTTAATATACTTCTGCTCATATGTACTAAACTGCTGCACGCCTGCACCGTTCCTGCGATTAAACCGCCTGCGTTTGACTAAATGACGTAAAAGCCAGCTTGCTATAATACAGATGACACCCAATATCAATACTACAACCGGTTCTTTTAAAAATTCCATGACATTACTTATTAAGGGTTTACAACATCAGATACACCAAAGTGTAACAGTTAAATAATAATATATGTTTAAGTCAGGGAGGCGGGCCTCCCTGAAAGGATAATTAAGTTTAAAAATCGTTCCACTTTTCAAAATCTTTGCAAAGGTCAAAAGCTCTTTGCGCTTTAACCTGTGCGGCACCACCGTAAAGAATGGATTTTAGTTTTTCCTCGGAACTTTTGAAAGTCTTTACATTTTGGAAATAGCCCGTTACGGCATTGAATGCACCAAACAAAGTACCTTTTGTTGTTTCCATCTGCTGCGCATGGTCTTCAAAGTGGTAATTCAGAACCTGGTCGCAAACATTTATAAACTGACTGCTAAAATTCTCTTCATCCTGTTTTACGCTTTCCAAGGTTTCAGGATTGGGCGCCATTGCCATTTTGATAAGTTTCTTTAGCTGCTTATCAGAAATGCGAATCTTTGCCCAGCGGCTGAATATCTCCTTATAGGCCGCAGACACTTCAGCGGATTTTGTCAATACCCTCCGGGCATCCTCTAAACGGGTTTCCATATTCTCCGTATGCCGGATGCTGATCAGGTTGCTACAGTTTTTAATAGCCGCATTCAACGTATTGCTGCATGTAATTCGGATAGGTGTAATTCCTAAAACCAGCCCGTTACCATCGTGGGAGGCCTTTAGAAACAGATAATTCAGAATATCGTCATTCCTGCCAATAGTGATATGATCAGGAAGAACGGCAGTTATAAAAATTTGTTCCCCGTTGCCTAATGCCCCGGCAGTTTCATAACGAACACCTTCACCTGCAAGGGTGTCCATGAAGTTGAACGCTTCAATGTTCTGGAATACCTTGTATTTACTACCAACAACACCCAAGACCTGATCTGTATCAGTCCTTACGGTAGCAAAATAGTCGGGAACTTCTATTTCAGGGATTAATGTATCCTTTTCAAGGTTTCCGCGGTTGTTCTCGGTATCAAAGGTAAACAAAGGGCGCTTTTCAACTGTAAAATCCAATTGTGCATGACTGATTGCCTCCGCGCTAGTGGGATAGTCAGCGATGACCTGCCCAAGTCCACCCCAAGCAGGATCTTTTACAGCGAACAAACTGTATTTTTGCGTCTTTTCGTTGAAATTTATATTATGTCCCATATTAATTATATTAAGATTAAAAAAATGCCCCTGCAGGGATGCAGGGGCAATGTTTAATTATGCTGCCGGAAGTACAATTTCGGCTTCAATCTCACCAAGCTTGTCTACACAAAGATTGCGTGTAAACAAGGCTACCTTTTGAACCAACTTTGGGTTACGGGTAAAGAACTCATTTCCCTTGCTGTCCTTAATGGTGACAGTACAACCGGTATAATAGTTTTCCTTGTCATGATCAACATTGTCTTTCAGGTTGAACGTGAATTTATCGAACCTGTTGATCGTCTCAGTTAGCGCCCTGCGGTGAACTACACGAGTGTACAGGTCTTGTACTATATTTTCCGTTGCATCTACGTTTCGCACCACAACATTGCGTTTCAGTTCAGCTTTGGATTTTTCCGCTGGTGCCGGTACTTTTGCGGGTTCCTCTGCTTTTACAACTTTCATTGCGGGCGCGGAGTTGTTTTGCACTGCTTGTTTTGTTCCGGTTTGAGTTGCTGCTACTTTAGCGGCTGCTCCTGTTTTTGCTGTTTTTTTCATTTTGTTTTGTTTTTTTTGTTAAAAAATTTTTTCTTTTTTCCCCAGCCCCCACCTGGAAGATCTTCTCCCATGGCGGGCCGGTTATTAGAATGCTACATAAAATACTTGGGCGAATATGTGCTGATAAATGCCCCCCTTTACGGGGGGTGAACGGCGGGATTGAGGCGTAGCCCCTGCCGTTCATTTAAGGAAGCACTTTTCGCACAAGTGTTTTATGTTTGCAGCACTACATACCGGTCTGCCTGGGACGAATACCAGCCAGGGGGCGGGGAAAAAAGAAACCCTTTTGAGTGGAAAGAATAAGGGCTATGAAAAAAATAAAAAGCAGCAGTGCAAGTGATAATAGCTTGTGTTATACAAAGGCCTATCAGAAAAGAGCTGGATATTGTTAGGAGAAGCGACCTTTCAGTATTAAAACAAAAAAACCTGCCGGTAAAAGCAGGTTTGTGAACTCAAAAAATTGGCAATCGGGTTATTATGGTAAAACTTGATTAACTGTCATTACCATCTGACCATGATATTTATAGTTTAAAATATGGAACTATCTCTGAACCCCTGTTCATACATATCATTCCAGAATTGCTCTGGCCTGGTACGAACGATGGTTTTCAGAATATCAATCCCTAGTTTGTGCTCCTTCATGTGGTTGCGCGCTGTCCACCTCAATCCGGTGGAGGCATATTCCTTTTCCAGCTTTTCTAAATCGTCGTTTAGCAAACCCAATAATGTCAAAGCCGATTCCTGAAGAAGCAGAAACGATGAAGTCAGGGTACTTGCGGGAGATCCTACTTCGACGCAGCAGATTGTTTGTTTGTGATGTTTCAGAACTGTGCTGAAGGTACTGTGGCAGTAAATCCAATTTACCAGGTTGAGGGATCGTTCATAAAAATACTTTATGCCAATCGCCTTATTTCCCATAGATTTCAGCGCTGCCTTATAGTCAAAGCTATCTCTGGACTTCTGAAGCTGAAAAGCAAATTCGCGGGTAGCCTGTAAAACGCCTATTTTCTCCTGAAGGAAGAGTATGTTAACTCCTGCTTTCATATGATCATCTTTATAAGCTATCTAATTTTACAAAGTACATATCTATGGTCGTCATGAAGGGATTTAATGACCTCTGCCAGTTCCATAAGTTCCTCGTCTACTTTGGGATCGATGGCATCAGTTTCCCCTTCTTCGTCTCCTTATCTGTGACAGGTGGCACATTCCTGACATCAAATTACCAAGCTATCAGGCCGTTTATCATTACCTGTTTAAAATTAACAGCGCTATTGCATTTTACCCGTTCGGTCATCGAGGCATATCTCAGGTAACCTCCAGCCCGCTTTCCAATGACTTTTAAGGAGTCAGGCAAATTAACTAAGAGGACTGTGGTGCCATAGGTATATTTAAAGGACGGGTCTATTTTTACAATAGCTTTCCAGCAATCCATAGTGATGCCAATTACCTCAAACTCTGACCAATGGAGTGCTGGCTTTATCGTACGAAACTCAATCTGATTTGGAGGGGGGATATAGCTGCACACTTTCCAGTATTTTGCATGTATAGGTCTGAAATACACTTCCAATTCCTGCCCAGGTGCCTTCAAACTATCTGGCACGTTAAAGCTCCAATATTCATCGTTAGCATTAAATCCAAAGCTCATTGAGAATACAGACCTCCAGCTCCCACCTAAAAACTCCAGTAACACAGGTTTTTCAGCGCATCCCTCTACACGGACAACTCTGGCATCTGCGAAATGATAAGTGGGTCCGTCACCAGATGATGATTGTGATAGACTGTCAATATTATACTTCCTGCACGAAATTGCACAGCATATAAATAGTATCAATAGAAAGCGTTGCATGTTCCTAATTGTTGGTTTGAAAGAATTACAGTTTTGATCTGGGGGTAACCATATTTAGGCTTGGCATCAATGTTTCTTGCGGCGTCTTGCCCTTTCCAACGTGGTGATGCCCAAATTCAAATCCCTCACTCCGGTCACTGTCCATTTTTCAGTGATAAAACCAGGCCCGGAATAAATAAGGTTTAGAAACTCGTCCTCCAAAGATCTGCTCGCCCTGATGGAAAACTGCCCCAAGCTGTCACAAACTGCGTTTGTAACAAAAGCGCCTGAGAACTGTAAGAATACCTGAACCTTGCCGCCTTTTATTGGAGTGTTGGTTTTCTCGTCAAACAGCTTACCTGTAATTGTGGCAGAATCCTGGGCGAATAGTGAAGAAGATAAAAGCAAAAAGAGAAGGGTGAGCCTGTTCATGGGCATATGTTTTCTGATATGAATAATGGGATACCGTCTGGCGTGTTTTTCTGAAGGTGCTTTGAAACATGATGGATGCGCATTCAATCCAGAATATCGGGGACTAAAAGATGCGGTCGTTTCGTTTGTTGTTCTATTTCACTTCGAGTTTCAAGAATTGTAATAAAGATGTCCAACTGTTTATGTTTGCTTGGAGTTATAGGCTCACCCTCTTTCCAATAGTAATTTGGATATTGCCAGGTGTGGCAACAGGGTTCACGCAATAATCCAGATATCTTAATTAATAGCTCAGAACCTGCTTGTTTAAGGGTGTGAACCGCATCGTTAAGACTGCCTTTAGAGGTTGTGGACGGTGTAAAACCGCTGGCGAGATAATGGCGAACAGCCTGAGCGAACAAACGATGATGGTGGATCTCATAAACAGTATAGGCAATAGCGAAATGGCAATCATGTTCCTCAATCGAAGCTGGCCCGTCGTAGTGTGGGTATATTTTCCTCAGTTGCCTGTCGATTTCCACTACAGCTTTAATGATTGCTAAACCTTGCACAGGAAAAAATTCCATAACAATGCTGTCAAACTTAACTTTAGGTTTCATCTTGTGGTTATTTAAAACGTTTAATATTCCGCAATAACAATAGAAATCCGCACCTGCAACCTCAATTTGAGGGTAGGCGTTCTGCCATTCGGCTCTAAAAAAGGATTGGCCAATTCCGAAAACAGCTATGCTGTATTCAGCTCAGTTAGTTGTCTAATTATAATTTCAAATTGAAGACATTTAGGGTATGTGGATTTTAGTGCATTTTGCAGAAAAAATTACCAGAGGCCTAGAATGCATGGTCGGTCTTTATATTCAGTAGCAAACGAATACTGGATAATCACATTTGCCGATAAAGGCACGTAACCCCGATTTAGAATAAGCGGAACAATCTCTTGTTTTTGAAGTCGCACCAGATCATCCAAATATACCCAGCATACTTCCGCATCCTTAAAGATATCAGTTCGAGCGTATGTTGGATGCTTATGTTTTCCATTTTTCGTATAATCCTGAAGGAATCAGGAATATCAGCATGGCGGTAGCTAAAATACATAGATCCACGCTTTTCAATTGAGTCGAAAAGCCCTCTGGCAGAATAGTTTCCTGCATCAAGTGTGATACTCCTATCCCGCAACCCACTTGACTGATCCCCGATATTATCTCGCCTGTACTCTATAGCAGCATTCCCATCTTTGTTCCAAGAAGAAACCACAATGTACATTACCAGGGTGGCGATTAGCAGGCCAATCAGCATTCCCAAAAGCCAAAGTATTTTCATATACGATTATGTGTTAGATTTCATTCAGATATACGCATAGTCATACTGTCCCCTTGGGGATAGTCTACGAGGATTGTTTAGGTTATTTGGTTACGGAAGATCAGTTGGAGCTTGGCAAGCCAAAATGAATTTCTTTAATCTCCGTCACAGAGTCTGTTCCATTGAAGTAGGTGTAACTGATTTTCACCGCACCATCTGCCTTAATAATTGCTGTATCTGAAAAAAGAAGTGGAAAATTGATTTTTCCATCTTGAGCAATGCCCGGATGGCCACCAAACCTTCCACCGCGGGGGAAGTCTCCAAATATCCGCTTTAACAGATAATTACTTGAATCCTTATTGTTATCGGCATTCAATAGAACAGGGATACTTCCTCTCTTGTCAAGCGAGGAATTACATCCGGCAATTGATGAAATGAGAATGAGGTTAAGAAGTACATATTTCATATCATAGAAAAAGTTGCAAGCGCTGTTTGGAAATGCGCCTATATTTTTATCATAGAAAAAATTCTGGTTGCCCAGTTATACATAAGATGAAGTTTTCAATATATAGGGTGAATAGTTTCCAAAAATATTCCAGCAAAACCTTTGCAGAATGATATTGGATTGTCCGGAATTAACCTGTCATTAACATCAAGTAAATCTTCCATAATTTAGATTTGAAAGATTAATTTAATTGGAGATAAATTTTTGTTCGTACTTCCAATTGCTATTGGGAGTATTAAATTTCATTGAAAAAAAGAAAAAAGCCCTGTCACTCCTGACAGGGCTTTTACATGGAGGTAGTATATACCGACCCATACCGTGTTAACCTCCCGTTAATGACCTCATTTTTGTTAACGGCTCCATGATTGCTTTATGCTGCAACGGACAAAGCTTTGGGCCGCCTTCTCATACATGCTTGTATGTTATAGCAATTAACAATTACTACCTGCCCTGAATAATTTCAGTATATTGACTGAAGGAAATTTAAGGCATTTAAACCGAACGTGTACGGATATAGGTTATATGCCAGTGAGAGTAATCGGAGGTATAATTTCCCTTTTGTTTTCAGCTACGGCCTCTTCCAAAAGCTGATTAACGCATAGTTGTTTTTATTAATGTTAATTTAGTTGTAAATTAGCATATTGCTAATAAGCAGGTTTTCATTTAATAGGGTAATGAAACGGGATTATAAAATATTATCAGAAAATGAACTGAGTGAATTACTCCGCGAAAACAACAAGCTTGCTTTCACTGAAATATACGACCGCTATTCTCCTTTGATCTATAGTTACGCCAAGAGATCTTTGCAAGATAAAGATCTGGCAAAAGATATACTTCAGGAGGTTTTCACTATTGTATGGGAAACCCGTTCGAAGTTGAAGTATCATTCTTCCTTTCTGAAATACCTGTTTGGTGTAACCCGGTACCGAATGATAAGAGTTATCAGACAATCAAAACGACATCAAGGGTTTCTGGATACTCTGGAAAAAATAATCGAGGAAACTGCTGCGTGCCCCGAAAAATGTTTGATCGACAGGCAGACGAATGACATCATAGAATATCATATCAATCTCCTTCCTGAACGTACGAAAGCAATCATCAATCTTAGCCGGACTGGCAAATACTCCCAAATAGAAATAGCCCAACAGTTCAATATCAGCACTGATGCGGTAAAGAGTGAGGTTTATCGTGCGTCAAAACGGCTTAAGCTGACACTTCAAAAACTAAGATTCTTCTTATTTTAAAAAAAACTTCGTTTTTTTTGCCACTTTTCGCTTTCTCATGGCACTAGTATATATAGGCCAATAGAAATGCGAAAGAAAAAAGCTTCAGAGTTAATTGATAAATACCTGGCTGGCGAATGTTCCGCTGTGGAAAAAGCCATAGTTGAGCGTATGCTCGATGATCAGTCACAGGGTAACCCGGAACAGTATACTGAAGATGAACTCCGATCCGAAACCCATGATTCATGGGCGATGATTGAAAACGCCACTATCTCCCGTAAGTCAAAGCTCAAACGATTAATTCCGTACGCAACTGCCGCAGCAGTAGTAATGTCCCTTGCCGTAGGGTACCTCTTCAGCGAAAGAAAAGATAAGGATATAATACCGGATACGGTTCAGCAGCTTAAAGATGTGCCTCCGGGTGGCAATTACGCCATCCTTACGCTGCCCAATGGCCAAAAAATCAACCTCAGTAAAGTCAATAAGGGAAATATCCCAAACAACTATTTTATCATAGAAAAAAGAAATAACGGGGAAGTGGTCTTTACCTCTTCCAATTCTTCTGCCCCTACCAGTATGGTCAACAGCACAATCAGCACACCAAAAGGCGGGCAATATATCGTCCATCTTTCAGACGGTAGCAAGGTATGGCTGAATGCAGCTACTGAGATTAAATTTCCAGCCAATTTCAAAAACCTAAAAAACCGGATGGTATACTTGTCCGGAGAAGCGTATTTTGAAGTAGCCAAAGATGCAAAGCAACCATTTATTGTAAAAACCAAGACACAAGAGGTTCAGGTGCTGGGCACACACTTCTTTGTCAATTCCTATCCAGATGAACAGACCGTTCGAACAATTCTCCGCGAAGGCTCTGTCCGTGTATTCTCCACTCAGCTTAATTTAAGCGAAACGCTCAAGCCAGGCCAGATGGCCGTATTACAACACCAAACCAAGAACGAAAAGGAAAAGCTTATCGTAAAGCCATTAGATGAAGATTTGGTAGCATGGAAAGAAGACAAAAAACTAAAATTCAGTAACAGCGATCTACCATCCCTTATGCGGGTTGTGAGTAAATGGTACAACCTAACCGTAAAGTATGAAGGTCCAATCTCCCAGCAGCGTTTTACCGCAGGTATTTCCAGGGATAGCAATCTATCAGAACTATTGCGCATCCTGGAAGGCATGGGTATAAGATTCAGAATTGAAAAACAATCCGAAGAAACCGTACTGATTGTAGGCAATTGAAACAACTAAACTAACAGAGTAATTAACCATAATCGAATCGCATGAGAAGACAAGAATAACGACCATCACGCCATGCTTCCTATATATAAAAACCGGACACGTGTCTCACCACGTATCCGGAAAAATGTTTGAGGAAGCACCATATCACCTGACAAGCGACATTTTACTAACCATCAAACAAAGCAAAAGTATGAAAAAATCTACTTGCTGCTCTCATCCCTTTTTCAGGGGAAAGAGAAGGTGTATCCATTTATCTAAAGGAGATCCTTCTACCTATACATTATTAATGAAAGTCATCATGAGGATTCACATTGCCGCCTTTCTGATATCAATTTGCTGCCTGAATGCATTTTCAGAGGCCAAAGCGCAGAAGGTCACTCTCCAGCTGAAGCAGGTGGAACTAGAAACCGTGTTCCGCGCCATAGAAAAACAGACGGACTACAGTTTTGCCTATGGCGTAGCCCTATTAGCTGGCAGCAAGCCGGTGACCATACAACTGAATAAAGTCAGTGTGACCGAAGCATTAGACCAGATCTTTAGCGACCTCCCATATCGGTATGAAATTGTAAACAAAACTATCCTCATCAAACCGAAAGCGCAACCAACAAATCAGCCAACACCCGAAAAAGCAAAACCTATACGGGTCAAGGGAAGGGTTACTGATATTAAGAACATACCTTTACCTGCGGTTAGCATTCGTGTCCGTGGCACAAACATAGGTACAGTAACTGATCAAAATGGCTATTATTCTATCGAAGCAGAACCAGATGCTTCGCTTGTATTCAGTTCTGTTGGCTTCCAAACAATACAAATCAAAATCAACAATCAAACAGAGATTAACCTAACCCTTCCAGAACTAACCGCCCAACTAAAAGAGATTACGATCCAAACGGGATATGAAGCAATCAAGCCCGAAAGGTTTGTTGGTGCTGCAACTGTAGTTGATAGCACTATCTTGCAACGGCAGGTTAGTACCAATCTTTTATCACGCCTTGATGGAACTACAGGATTACTTTTTGACAAGCGGTCATTATCCTCCTTTCTGTTGCGAGGAGTATCTACTTTAAATACAAGTCAAGACCTGAACGGGATGATTGCTCAAAACCCGTTGATCATTCTGGACGATTTTCCTTTTACAGGTGAGATCGCTAACCTCAATCCTAATGATATAGAAAGTGTCAGCATACTCAAGGATGCCGTAGCCACTTCAATTTGGGGATCTCGTGCCGGTAATGGCGTTGTGGTTATCAAAACTAAAACTGGAAGCTATAATAAAAAAGCGTCCGTCAATATTACTTCTAACGTTGCCATTACTACGAAACCCGATCTCTTCTATATGCCTCAAATGAGTTCGAGTGAATTTATTGATATGGAGATGAACCTTTTTGGCAAAGGTTTTTATAATACGGCTATTCAATTTCCGTCCTTTTTTTCTGTTTCTCCAGTGGTAGACATATTAGCAAAGCAGCGCGCAGGTAGCATATCTGAAACGCAGGCCCAAGAGCAGATAAATAGTTTACGAAGTATTGATGTCCGTAACGAAGCAAGAAAACATGTTTACCGCCAAGGAATTAACAATCAGAATTTTGTAAATATATCTGCCGGGTCTAACACAATGAACTATAGTTTGTCATTTGGAGCGGATAATAATAAAAGTACCCTACAAGGACCTGGTGGCAGGAGTCGCTACACTATCAATTCAAATATACGATTCAAACCCATCCTGCCATTAGAACTGATGTTAGGCATAGAATACAACCATGATAAGTATTCAGCTGATGGAAATGTGTATCCCGGATCTCCTGGACGTGGCTTCTTATATCCATATGCAAGACTAGCAGACGAAAATGATAACCATTTAACTGTTCCTACATCATTCGGATCAGCGTATTTAGCCTCCTTACCTGCTGACAAACTATTAGACTGGAATTATCGTCCATTGGATGAAAGAGACTTAGTTGACAATACTAATACCACAAATCTACTAAGGATGAACTTCGGAACAAATCTTAAAGTTAACTCGTGGCTTTCAGCAGATGTAAAATATCAATATACTCGGCAAACACTTGATGGAAGAAATATGCAAGATGTCAAGTCTTTCTTTACCAGAGATTTGATTAATAAATTTACAGCACCAACGAACTATGCACGCGCTATTCCGGTTGGAGGAATATTAGACCTACGGGAAAATGAACTTACTTCCCATAATTTGCGTGGACAGTTAAATGTTAGGAAGAATTGGAATGGCATACATGATTTCACAGCACTTGTTGCCGGGGAATTCTCAGCTGCTAAATTAGATGAAAGTACAAGAACTGTTTATGGATATGATGAAGAATTACTTCGATATTCGCCCTTAATTAATTATGCCATTCAAAATCCTCTTTTCCTGGGAGGAACCCAACAAATACCAAATAATGTAAATTTCGCGCTTCAGAATAACAACCTTGTTTCTATTCTCATGAATACCTCATATACTTACAAGTCACGTTATGGGGTCTATTTCAGCGCTAGAAAAGATGGCTCAAATCTCTTCGGCGTTTCTACAAACAATAAATACAAACCATTGTGGTCACTAGGTGGACGATGGAACATTGGCAACGAGATGTTCTACAAGGCAACTTGGCTCCCAACACTGGCTTTAAGATTATCTTATGGGTACGCTGGAAATTCCAATAACTCAGTATCTGCCTTAGCAACGATCTCACAAGTGGCTTCACCTAATATTTATGGCCAAAATTATGTAACTCCCCTTACTGCTCCTAATCCAAACCTACGTTGGGAGGAAGTTAGAACCTCAAATGCGGGAATAGATTTCGGGTTGTTCAAGGGCAGAGTTTCAGGTACCATTGATGTTTATCGAAAAAAATCTAAAGATGTGATAGCAGCGTTCCCACTTGATCCCTCATTAGGAATTACTGGTAGCCAAATTAGGAAGAATGCCGCGAATCTTACTACAAAAGGTTTTGATTTTGCATTACAAACACAAAATGTCCGCAGTATGATAACGTGGACTACTAATTTCAATGTCTTTTATGCTAAGACCACCGTTTCGAAATTCTTCCAGGAAACAAAGAATGTGCAGACAGGACCAATAATAAGAGAAGGAGACATCTATGGTGCTATCTATGCATACGGATGGGCAGGTTTAGATCCAACAAATGGTGATCCAAGGGGATACATTGGAAAAACTATAAGCAATAACTATCAAGCGATATTTAACGATAGCTTAAAGAATCAACAATATGTAGGTTCCACACTGCCGTTATTATATGGAAATATATTAAATACGATGACCTATTCTGGATTTTCATTAAGTGCAAATATTTCCTATAGGGCTCAATATTATTTCAGAAAACCAAGCATTGATTACAATGCACTTTATAACTCTTCAGCCAACCACAGTGATTATCTCAATAGGTGGCAAAAGCCAGGCGATGAAAAGATAACCAATATTCCGTCAATGCCATATCCAGCTAATGCAAACAGGGATAAATTTTATGCTTATTCGGCGGTTAATTTCGAAAAAGGAGATCACATTCGCCTACAGGACGTCAGGCTTGCCTATACCTGGAATAACAAAGGGGATATTCGGTGGCCGATTAAGGGAGTTGAGCTGTATACCTATATTGGAAATATAAATATACTTCTTTGGAAAGAAACAAAAAGTAACTACGACCCCGATTTTGCAAACTCTATGTTCCCTCCACCAACAACGTATTCTTTCGGATTAAACATCAAACTGTAGCATTTAAATCCTTATCAGATGAAAACAACTTACATAAAAATATCCCTGCTATCACTATTCAGCATGACCGCAATTGTGGCATCTTGCTCAAAACTCTTGGACGAAAAACCAAATCAATCCATTACAACGATTAACACGCTAAAAGATCTCCAGGGTGTTCTTCGACAGCCAAATATGATATCATTTGGTGGCCTTGTGAATATTGGTGCAGATCAGTATGTCCATTCAAATTCCGCTTATTCTACAATGGCAATTAACTTTCAGAATGCATACCGCTGGGATAAAGATGCTCTGTTTGACATATGGTCGGGTGCATACAGAGGAATATATGCTGCAAATCTGGTGCTTACAGAAATGGAGAGGATCAAAGAAGGTACTGAATTTGAGAGAAATGATTTACGGGGGCAAGCATTATTTTTCAGGGCATTTTCTTTGTATCAATTGACACAGGTGTATTGTCGGCCATATGGACCAGATGCTCAAACAGCGCTTGGTTTACCATTGCGGTTAACCCCTAATGTTGAAGAGAAAATTTCAAGGGCGAGTTTGCAAGAAACTTATAACAAGATCATTGGCGATACTAAGGAAGCAATAGGTTTACTTCCGCTCAGAAACATAGCGATTAATTTGCCAGGTAAGATTTCCTGTTATGGATTTCTTGCAAAAATGTATTTGAGCATGAGAGAATATTCCGAAGCTGAGAAATATTCCAGCCTTTACCTTGCTGAAAGCCCACAATTATTAGATTACAATACTTTGGACACTTTAGCAAATCCCAGCATTCCGAGGATTAATCTTGAAAGCACATTTGACGCAGGAATGACTTCCGTTAGCACGAACGCAGTTGTCACCGCAAATCCTATTTTGATCCAATCCTATCATACAAATGATCTTCGAAAAAAAGTGCTTTTTATGATAAATGCAGACGGCAGTGCTGTTTTTAAGGGTAGCTACTTTAGATCTGTAAGCAATCAAGGTTATTGTGGAATAGCGACTGATGAAGTTTATCTTATCCGTAGTGAATGTTTGGTACGGTTAAATCGAATTGAAGACGGTTTGAAAGATCTGAATTATCTCCTGGTTAGGCGGTGGAAAACCAATCGTTTCACACCCGTTCAAACAACTTCCAAAGAGGATGCTATACAGATCCTTATTAATGAACGAAATAAGGAATTAATATTCAGAGGAACAAGATGGTCAGACCTCCGTAGATTAAATGAGGATGGAGCGAATATCAGTTTGTCAAGAACCATTAATGGCGTAACCTATAATTTACCAGCTAAAGATAACCGTTGGATATGGCTGATTCCAGCTGAAGTTATTAACCTAAGCGGTATCCAACAAAACGAGAGGTAAATTATCTTAATTAAACATCAAGGGGATGAAATTTAAAATATTGATGTTAGTCGCACTTAAAATTACGTGTACTCATCAGATCAAAAGTCAGAACATAAATACATATCCGAAAGGTAGTATTCAAAAAAATGCGGATCTGATGTGGTCAGACCGGCCAAAATTAACATACGAAATCTCGACTGATCGTGTGACATTCTTCTCAAACTTAGAGATCCGGAGTTTAGAATATCGAGAGTGGGGAATTTCTTTTTGGAAGGCATTTCCCCATGACCAAAGGCGTTTTACATGGTTTGAGGAAACCGTGGCCATTTCTCCCAGGTATTTCGTAGATCCCAAACTAGCTGCTCAAGATAGAATTCTTGAAAGTTATCAAGCAAAAATCGATTACAGTGCTAAACAAAAATGGGAGTTGCAATATCAGAAGTTCCGTAAAGAATATATGGAATCACCTATTGTTACATCGACGAAGAAATGGGAGTTGAAGTTTGCAGAATTGAGTAATTCCGTCATGATGGGAATGTATCCAGACAATCAGGGTCGTAAACACTTTAATTATGTAAGTTTTGTCAGAAACCTTCTAAAGTATGCAAAATACTATTATGAAGAAATTCCATACAAGCCATATAAAACTACGCCCGTTTTAAGTGATAAAATTACTAGCACATTGTATGTTCCTATCGAACATCCTCGATTCTTAAATATGACTGTCGATGACCAAAAGAACATGCTTAAGATGATAATAGAATCAGAGGTGGATAAGAGACTGAAAGAATTTGCAGCGAAAAAACTATCTGTTATATCATTGAAAGATATTCCATTAAACTTAGCAGGCCTAACCCCAGATTCAAACCACATTGATTTAAAAGACTATTTAAACAAGTTAGTCTTCGTAGATATCTGGTCCATCGGCTGTTCCAGTTGTATAGCCATGATGCCGAAATTAAAAAAGGTCTATGAAAAGTATAAAACCAGAGGCTTTACGGTACTATCAGTAGACGTTTCCGGCCCAAAGTATTACCAACAAATAATGAGGATTCATCATGAGATTGGTGCAGATTGGCCTTTTATGTTATTAAATAACGATCAGTATAATACGCTTTTCTCAACTTATGGCATGCTCGGAGTTCCGCAGACGTTTTTAGTTGGAAAAGACGGAAAAGTCATTATGTATAAGGATCAGGTATCGTCTCCTGAAGGGTTAGAGGAATATCTGAATAAATATTTTAGTGATTTATAAAAGCAAGTTATGGGGAATACATCCCGGTAACTTTAAAACGGATTTTTGCTAATCAATATACGCTGTGTACTCAAACTTGAAAATCACATAAAACTGATAAACGATGGCGTAAATGCTATACGCCATCGTTTATTTAAATCCATTTAAGGATTAAGGTTTCTTTTCAATAACTCTACCATTAGGAAGGGTAATTGTTGAACTTGAATTGTCTGCAATTGCTGCGCTGATATCGCTTTGGAAACTGTAGTTTGTAGCGTCATCAATTTTGGGTTTCCCTGTGTAAAGGGTGTTACCAAATCTTGCAAGAGATTCAGAAGAAGTGTAAATTTCCCCTGCGTTCAATGCATCAATGGTACAAACTTGTGCTAAACCAGTGCAAGATGGGCTTGTTGAAACTACATAATCCAATGGATTCAATTGTGAACCACCAGAAACCAATTCAAAAGTTTGGAAAGCGAAAGTCTTTTGAACAGGAGCTTTAAAAGCGAAAGCTGCTACAGCTGCAATGGCGAGAACTGCCAGACCGAGAAATTTGTTTTTCATGTGTTTTTGTTTTTAATGATTAATGAATATTAGAAAAAATTATGGACGCTTGTAGACCATTCTCCCATTGGGTGCTAAGTACCATATAGAGATTGTATAAGCAAGTGCGTCGTTTATATCAGTTTGTAAACTTGATCCTGCTACATCAACTTTGGGTTTACCCGCAAATGCTACATTACCTTTGACAAGTGCCTCGACGGTTGTATATACTTCTGCGCTTGTCAGAACGTCAAGCGCACAGATTTCTGCAAATCCAAGAGTACAAGTTCCGCTAATCGGACTGGTATAATCTAATGGATCAAAACGATTCCCTCCAGAAGCAAGTTCAAATGTTGCGAATGCAACACCTTTTTGATGCTGTATTTCATCCCTACCTGAACGTTCTTTATTGGTAATAAAGCGTGAAGGAATTCCACCAAACGTAGCGCACAGAAATATTAATAAAATGGCCTTTAATAATAATTTACTTTTCATGAGGTTAATTTGAACGTTATCCACGAACTAATCTCCTAAAGTTCTGACCCCAAATGGTTTTTTTCACGATTATTAGCGCCACTATGGCCAACAGAACAAACCCGATATTGAAGTATATATGTTGTGTCCATGTCATATTCTGAAGAATGCCACCGCAACTGCACGGCACATCCTTGGAAAAAGTTAATATACCGATCAGGTAAACTGTAAATATTGTCATCAATGCCAGTGAAGCTAAAATTCCGGCACACTTTGTCCGGTCGAAAATCAGCATCAAGGCAAGAACTATTTCTATGGCAGGTAAAAAGATAGCTACAAATCCTGCGGTGGATTCCAGTAGCGGAGATTTCGCTAACTGGCCCTTGAAAATTTCATATTCAAAGATCTTGCTGAATGCTGCGTATCCCCAAAGGCAAATAAATAGAACTACGATGGTTTCAAAAATGATGCGCTGAACTTTCATTCTTAACATTTTTTAAAATTGTGGGTTATCATTCTCTGTCTGGTGGGAACCAAAGAAGATAGCTTTTCAGGTGATACTTTAAATACGAAACCACACGGCGATTTCTTTTCATACCATTTGGCATTAAGTCTATGGACGCCGGTAATGTAAACAAGACGGATTCGTATTCGTTGATTTATACAAAAAGGAAAGTATAAAGGAATTATGTTTTTATATGGGCTAAGGTTATCAGTCGATGCATAAATTGGAATTAAGGGTTACTGTGTTATATGGTTACTGTGTCTCTAATTTCTTGATCAAAACTAATTCACTTTGTATTCACCACCAAGAAAAAACAGTTATCCGATTCCGTTATTTCACTGCACTATTTGTGCACCTGAAAATTGCTCGGAGGCTTTCCAAAAATCTTTACAAAAGCGCGGGAAAAATTGCCGGTCGTACGGTATCCTAATTTAATTGCGACTTCTTTAACCATAGCACCTGATTCCAATAGTGCTTTACCATATTCCATAGATATTGTCAGATGATAGTGAGAAATTGTCACACCATATAGTGATCTGAAACCTTTGGAAAGCTTGCTTTCTCTCATTTCAGCGTCTAAAAGCAGGTCAGTTATTTTGATATGCTGGAAAACCCTACATTGGATTAAATGCCGGACCTGGTGTATTGTTTTGGTATCTGTGTCAGAAAGCATCATGGGTCACATATACTGTTATCAATCAAATAAAAAGAGAGGTGGCATCATAAAATTAAAATCATAACCCGCGGTCAAACAGCAGTGCGAAGATTTTATTTTCCTAAAAGATTCACCCGGCCATACCGCTTTTTTACTCTTCTTAAATCATACTTGCTGCCTGTATTTGGTTGATCTGCCGTCATTGCGAGCGAAACGAAGCAATCTGCAAATGGATTGCTTCGACATTGCGTGTTTCGCAATGACCTCACCGTGAAGTCGTGAAATTGAATAATATTGTGTTCTAGCAGAAGACATTGGCCGCGAAGCAATCTTTAAGGAACAGGAAGCCCAGCTGGCACATCGATTTTAATAGGGCCACCCGGCGATATTTTATATTGATCTCCATTTTTGGGATCGGAAAGGCTCATATCCAACAGCAAACCATCCTCCGTTATGTATCCCTTATGAGAAGCGGGATTGCCATACCATACGGTATATGGGGGAATATTCTTTGTTACCACACTACCCGCACCAATAAATGCGTACGCACCAATAGTAACACCACAAATAATTGTGCTATTCGCACCAATTGAACAGCATTCCTGGAGGTGTGTCTGTAAAAAACGTTGTGGATAGACCTTCGACTTGGGAACACGGTCATTGGTGAAAGTAACATTGGGGCCAACAAAAACATTATCTGCTATTTTTACGCCATCCCAAACCTGCACGCCGGATTTAATGGTGACATCGTTTCCGATAATAACCTCATTTTCAATAAAACAATTACAGTTGATATTGCACTCTTGTCCGATCACCGCACCTGGCAGCACCACTGTAAACTGCCAGATTCGTGTGCCATTACCAATGGCTTTACACATTACATTCGCAAGGTCGTGCACAAAATAGCTTTCTTTAAAGTCCTTCTCCTTCATCGTATCTTCCTCCTTCACAATTGCAAAGGTACTTTGGGGGGATTACTTTAACCCAATCGAAAATCGCTGAGGTGTTCAAGGATACCATCCCCTGGTTAGATTTTTTCAGTACTTGTTGTTAGTATTGACGGGCTTTGTATGCATAACTTCTTCAATAAGTAATTCTACTCAAAACAGCTAACCGTATTTATGCGCTTAATGCAAAACGGATCAGCCTTTACAGGCATTTTTGCGCTGAGGAAATGTCGTTCAAATCAAAACAGGTTATATACTTATGGAATCTGTAAATATATTGCATCCAGTGCATGGCTATCGCCATGTATTTCTCCGAAAATGCTGTAGGCAAATAACCTGGGTAAAGAAAACCGCCTTAGAGGCCGTTTATGCGCCCAGTAATCGTACGCCCAAATTATTTTATTTAATTGTTTTAAACCTAACGTGATGATCAGTTATTTTACAAGATTACGCCTGGTAGCCCTGGTATTCCTGATTGCCTTCTATTCTTCCTGTCAGCAACACAGCCACGAGCTGATACCCAACGAAACATACCAATACGCAGAGGAAGTAAAAAGTTACCTGAATTCCCAACGGTATGTCGTTCCAGGGCTGGGTAATGAATTTGGCGATAGCCTTTTCCGGCAGCTGGATGTGTCCGGAATTAAGAAGATCAGCTGGAAAAACTCCGAACTGATCATTGCTCCCTTAAAAAGCAACAATCCAAACCGTTCAGCGAAGGTCCTCTTGGAATTCAAGAACAATAAGCCAGTAGGTGGCACTTTGATTGAAGTGAATGCCACGGGAGCCGGGGATAAGGCCGGGGACCAACTGCAAAACTTCCTGAACAAAAAGCCGCTCAATTTTACGGGCAGGTTCAAAGCAACCTCTTTAAGCAATGGCGGTCATGAGCTATTGAGCTATACTTTGCAAAAGGGAAAGCTCCTGCGGGCGGAAATTGTTCAACCTGATAGAAGCCGGAATGCTTTGGCAAAAGCAGGTGTTCCAGATCAGCTTGCGGCTGTAGGTGATCCTACTGGTAACTGTGTAACCTGGGTAAGAGTATACTACAACCCGGAAACAGGGGAAATCTATGAAACACTGTACCTGTATACCGTATGTGACGGTGGCGGGGGTGGTTCCGGTACGGGCAATGAAACACAGTATGAATACCAGCAACAGGACCTTTGTGCCAAGGCAAGAAGTTTGAAAGATGATACGGTGTTTATTTCCAAACTGGCCCTACTTAAATATGCCGCTCAGAACATGAACTATGAAGCTGCCTGGGTACATACCAACCAGCCAGCAAACGGAGGCTGGAACCTTTTTACAGGCCAGCCCGATCAGCACCACATCCAGATGAACATGAATAATTTTTCGGATAATTCTGTTCAAGGAATGATGCACAATCATTTTGCCGGGGGATTTTCGATTTTCTCGGTGAGTGATTTAAGAGCCATGTATGATCTCCTGCGCTATAACAAAGTTGAAAATCCTGCAAATTTTTCTTTCACTGTGATTACCAACCAGGGAACAACCTATACCCTGGGGATTGAAAACGTGCAGCGGTTCAGGGATTTTGGAAATAACTGGCTAAACAATGATGTGAATGCCGTGCTCCTGGAAAATCGGTATACGCTACAATATGGCATCTCAAATGATAACCTGCCAGCAGATAACCAGGAGAAATTCATGAACCTGCTTGCTGACAGCAATACCGGGCTGACTTTTTATAAAGGCAATTTCAGCAGCCTGGACAGCTGGCGGCCAATTGTGCGCGATGGCAATAACGAATTCGTAATTATTCCCTGTAGATAAGTAAATTTGAGATATGCAAACGCGGCTCACCATCATACTGTTAGCTCTTCTTTTTTCGGTACGGCTTTTTGGGCAAACGAAAGGGAACAGCAACAAGGAACGATATACCAGAGATCCGGAACTGGCAAAATATACTGGTACCTGGCAATGGAAATCTGACAGCACTATTTTCACCATTGTGCTCAGACAGGTAAAACTTCACTTTTCAGGTACAGGCAAATCCAAAGATGTGATCATTGGCTGGCATTCCTACTATGAAAATGGGGTACTCCTGGAAAGCAGCCAGGACAGGATAGCTTCAGCCCCGCTGAAAGAAATGGAGGATACCCTGCTGGCTAAAGTGGCCACCATTACCGCTACCACACCCACCAAACCTTCGACCCTTAGCATTTATATCCATGACCTGACCAGGAAACGGGAGTTTTCCGGTCATCTGGAGCTGATACCCGGTAAACCTGATGCTGCAATATGGGAAACTGAGTACCGGAGCAAAATGGAATTCTATTTTAAGGATAAGCCCCCGGCATATATGTCCGGACGTACAGTTCCTACGGGCATTGTGATGCGGAAGATCAGATAGTGTGCACTCAGCTATTCAAAATGACCTGAGAATTTAAGATGGAAGAAAATGTAGGTGGTGGAATCGTAATTTATGACATAAAAGATATTCTGATGAAAAAAATCTTTTTGGCAGGTGCTATTATAGGGTTGCTGCTGGTGCTTTTAAGCTTATTGGCCAAGGTTAATCATTGGGATGGTGCAAGCACCATGCTGAATTTTGGGATTGGGGGATTTGTATTACTCGTGGTTTGTGGTGGAATACTGATTATGCAATCCAGCAGAGGTGTAAAGCGATAAAGGCAAGTTTAAGGATGGGCTTCCGGATGCTAAATGCATCCCGGAAGCCTTTTATATTTACAGGTGTTGTCGTAATGCCGGGTATATCAGCTTTTGTTTTGCGGGTGAAGCAAAGCATCTGTTTATGATATGCTTCCAGCTACCAATTGTATCCGAACAGAGAATTAAAATCTTGGTGCTATGATGTGCTTGCTGATCTTTTTTAAATTATGGGGGTAAAAGAATTCCAACTTTGTAACCTCAAACCCTAGTGTAGGATCGACTACAAAAGGTTGTGCCAGGAAGGCGGAGATATCGGGAGATAATTCCCAGATGACCGAACCCCTGTTTCTCCATCCATTGACTGCGGGTTCGGCCTTATATTTAGGTTTCCCGTAAATCCGGTTTAGATACGATTCCACCTTGCGGCCTAAGTCGTTGATCCAAAGGGAAATCTTTATAACAATACCGTTGCTATCAGCAGATAAGAAAACATACCGAAGTTGTGTCCCACCAATCAAAGAATCCTGTGATTGCCAGACATATAAGCCGATGTCAGAAGGAAAAACCTGGAATAAATTCCTATCGGGGAACGAAGAAAAGTGCGACACACCCTTGATCGCCTTTATATTTTTTCCTAATTGGACATCGCCAAAACCACTATCGTTCAATTTAACCTGAGCATTTAAGGACATAGAAGCCAGTTGAAGTTAGGATAATAAGTATGCCAGCTCGTTTACTCTTCATTTGAATGTAGAATTGAAAGCGCTCCCGACACAGCTCATTGTTATAAAGGCCGAAGCGCAAAATAAAATTCAATCAATTGAATGTTGTTTAAATAAAAATAACGCAAATATTTCATCTGTTCTAAAAACTTATCGTGTAACAAAAAAGGGAGATCAGTCTTTCAACTGTCCTACCGGAACCTTTTATGTTTTTACGCTGATCTCCGCAATGCGGAGTGTTTCATCGGCACCTGCCATGCAGGGCACTAAGTAATGAGATGGCGATTTACCCAGCAGTCGAGTGCTTCAGTATTCCTATCATTACTGTTTAAACCAAAAACATAATAAAATGAGAAAAAACACGCGAGCAGCTAATGGCTGATCTGATTATTGAACATTGCAGGAAAAATAAGCTCACCTGGCATGACCTTGGTGATATTGCAGAGTGGGATTATGAGTATGTCAGGGAGATTTTATTGGGAGAAGTAGATGATAAGGCTTTTTGTGAGCTAAAAGAAATTGCAGAAGCGCTTGGAATTAATGGCTTAGAAAAGCTAAGGTACAACCAGCTAAAAACTTTGATGGCTGCACATTATATCAGCCGTACAGAATTAGCTGAACATATTGGGGTCAGTCCAAACACCATCACCAACTGGGCCAAAAACGCAAGTCAGCCACGAATTGACGAGCTGTATGCAATGGCTGCATTTTTCAGGTGCTGTCCTACAGAATTATTAGGGTAAAAGATATGGCTGCTCCTATGAGCGGCCATAATTATATTTAAAATAATAGTTGTTATTGCGAGTGTGGCGAAGCAATCTTTTGTGTTGGATTGCTTCATCACTGTGTTCTTCGCAATGACATTGCAGCAGTGTAGCGAAGTGGATAAAACCTATCGTTTAAGCCGCCAGCGGATTAGCAGGCAGTTCATGTTATCTGCTAATTAGTTCCCGAACGAAATCCAGCGCAAACTGAGCCTGTTCCTTGTTGTGAGCAACGTCCGAATGAGCGGCGGAATTTCTCATTTCCTTTATTTGGTTAATCGCGGGTATATCCAATTCAGTAATAATATTTTGCTGTAAGGCATGCCGTATTAGATCATTAAACCTGTTTCGTGAAACATGGATTTTCTTTTCAAAAAGTTTTTTGTAAAGATGACCTTCCAGGACTTTCAGGGCCTCCAGGATCGAATGAGAAAAGTAACCATCCTGGAACAACCTTGATGCGCTTTCCAGGTGCCTTATTTTTTGTAATTCTATTGCGTAAGCAATTTTTAATCGCTGAAAATGAGCGTTCCATTTGGTAACATAGTAGGAAATTACGATTGCCACCATGGACATAATAATTCCAATCGCAGGCGCCACCACATCTTTACTGGAAGCTGCCTTTTCGGACTCCGAATTAAATAGCTTGTATATGACCCAATTAAGTACAATAGCTACGGGTGTGCAAAGGGTAATGATAAAAATGAAATATGCAGCATATGGAAGGAAAACAAACAGTTTCTTGCTGCCAAATTTTGTATCACTGGCCATGTGTTCTATGACGTACAAGTAAAGGCTACATGAAAAGCTTAGGACGACCACCAAAAAGTAATCCGCCAGCGTGAATTGCAGCCAGCCTAAGTCTACCAGGATATTTTTCAGTTCATCTTTAAAAGCACTAAGAGAGATAAATACCGCGGCAAAGCCTAGTATGATTTCATATTTGTTTTTGATCTTATCCATTCCTGGGGGTTTGAAAAGTGATAAAGTAGTTAAAAACAATTTACCAGAAGTAACGAGTGTCTTGTAGATGGGGTTTTAAATCAGGACCGAAGGCACCTTCATGGTTACATTATCAAACAGGTAGGAATAAATACTGCGTTCCGGAACCTGAAGCTCTCCTGTATCAGTCTGCATATCAGGCACCTTAATTGTCATGATCCACCTGTGATCCACAAAAGTATAGTCCGGGAAGTGCTTTTCGCATATGCTTTGAAGTTTTTTGAAATCTTCTTTTAACCTCCCGGATGGGTCATTTGCCAGATCTTGAAAGTAAATGCGATAAATGGGCGGCGTCATATCTTCATAAGTTAGCATTTGGGTAAACATGTAATCCTCTTCATAGAATAAAGTGTAATAACGGCACAATAAAGACACACACAGTACCAGCCGCCGCTGCCGCTCTACAATATGTGGGGCCTGGTCTATGTTGTCCAGATTGATGCCCAGATAGTAATTTGGAAACTGCATATAATCGCAACTCATCACATTTTTCCAGTGCTGCTTTGCTTCCAATTCCAAAGGCCTTAAAGGACTGTCTACCTTTCCGATAAGGCTATTGATTTTCGTTGCCGTTATAGCATTACGTTTGCCGGCTTTAACTTCAAAATCCCTTTCCTGGATAGTGGAATAGAAAAAATGAACACGGTCTAGCAGTTCCTGAATGATTTTCTGGCTCATGATTTATTAATTAGTTGAAATGCCATTTGGGAATGTAAGATAAAGCAGTGGAGGTAAAAATTGTTACATCATTGGCACAGACATTTTTTTAAATTCTCAAAACGATTTCACTAAGCTTTGTTTTGTTGCTCTATAATTTCTATCAGTCGCTTTAACCGTACTTCAATCGGATCAGTTACTCTTTTGTGCTGTCCGCTACGCAGTATGTTTAAAGACTTTTCAATGAATCCATGCACGTCGGTAACAATAACGCCTGGAAACAATTTAACCGGTGCCGGTGGTAGGGTTAAGTCCTGGAATTTGTTATGGTACTCGTTTGCTGTCATGAATATGAAGTTAGTTACTTAACTCAACAAACAATAGCACCTTTTCAATAAAGTAAGGACCGATCATTTAAAATTACGGCCTGGGTGAAATATATCCTCCTGTTTGCCTTCACTTTTATTGGACGCTTTGGAATCTGCCGGGAACGCTGCACCTTCATCGGATTTAGCCAGTGCATGAGAAAGGCTTTCTGTCTGCTGTGGAGAAAGCACACGCAGCAGCTTTGACATATTATAGCATTTGGATACGATCACATGCACGATCTGTCCTTCCCGCTGAAGTTTGCCTTCCACCATCAATAACCTGGATTGTACGATCTCTTTACGGAATTTATTAAATATATTTTCAAACACCACCAGGTTACAGGTGCCGGTTTCATCCTCTATGGTAATGAAGCAAACGCCCTTTGCCGTACCTGGCCGTTGCCGGACGAGTACCAATCCGGCCACTTTTACCGTTGTTCCGTCAACACCATTATTGATCACCTGCGTAGACAGGATATGCAACTGCTCCAGCTGCTTCCGAACGAAGCTGACCGGGTGTGCTTTAAGGGAAAGCGCAGTACTGGCATAATCCTGCACCACATGTTCAGCTTCAGACATCAGTGGTAGTACAACCTGTGCTTCATAACTACTTTGCGAAGGCTGTCCTTTAAATAATGCCTCTGGTTTATCATGTAAGGAAGATACTTCCCACAAAGCCTGCCTTCGATCCAGCTCAATAGACCGGAATGCATCTGCATCGGCCAGCCGCTCCAGTGCCCCATGGGATAACCCCGCATCTTTCAGTTCAGGAATGGTCTTATAACCCTGATAACGGTTATTGATCAGGAGCTGAATATCTTCTTCCCGCATGCCTTTGATCTGACGGAAACCAAGGCGTAGGGCGCAATATTTGCCGGATGGCGCTTCCAGAAGGTTATCCCAGGCAGAATGATTGATGTCTACAGGCCGGATTTCGACACCGTGTTTACGGGCATCGCTTACCAGCTGGGCTGGCTGATAAAAACCCATCGGCTGGCTGTTCAGCAGTGCCGCGGCAAATACATCCGGATAATAATATTTGAGCCAGCAGGAGACATACACCAGCAGTGCAAAGCTGGCGGCATGGCTTTCCGGGAAACCATAACTCCCGAATCCCTGAAGCTGCCGGAACACCCGCTTTGCATAATCTTCCTCATAGCCTCGCGCCATCATGCCATCGATCAGCTTCTTTTCAAATTTATTCACTGCACCCTGCTTCATTTTAAAGGTAGCCATGCTACGCCGCAGCTGATCCGCCTCTGTGGCCGTAAATCCTGCGGCAACAATAGCCAGTTTCATAGCCTGCTCCTGGAACAGCGGGATACCCATTGTCCGGCTCAGGATCTCTCTCAATTCTTCTTTCGGATATTCTTCCGGTTCTTCTCCATTGCGCCTGCGCAGGTAAGGATGTACCATATCGCCCTGTATCGGCCCCGGTCTTACAATCGCAACTTCGATCACCAGATCATAGAAGCACTTGGGCTTCATGCGGGGCAGCATGGACATTTGGGCGCGGCTTTCTATCTGGAATACGCCGATGGTATCTGCCCGGCTGATCATCTCATATACTTTAGGATCTTCTTCTTTGTTGATGCTGGCCAAAGTCAGCTCTATATTGTAGTGTTTTTTACAAAGGTCAAATGCTTTGCGGATACAGGTAAGCATGCCTAAAGCCAGCACATCTATTTTAAGAAAACCCAATGCATCAATATCATCCTTGTTCCATTCAATGTTTGTCCGGTCCTCCATGCGGGCGTTCATGATCGGGCACAGATCAGTAAGCTTGCCTTGTGTGATGACAAAGCCACCGGTATGCTGGCCCAGCTGCCGGGGGAAGCCGATCATCTGGTGTGTAAGGTCTAATACTTTACTTAGGTAAGGGTCTGAAGGATCAAGTCCCTGATCGGCAACCCGTTTATCATCAAACTTCTCCGGTGTAAGCTCCCATATCGAACTGGACAGCTTATCTATCGTATCCACACTTAAGCCCATTGCTTTTCCTACGTCCCTGATCGCGCCCTTCTGGTGAAGCTGAGTAACTGTTGCGACAATAGCCGCCCGTTCACGCCCGTACTTCTGGTAAATGTACTGGATCACTTCCTCGCGTCTTTCATGTTCAAAATCCACGTCAATATCCGGCGGTTCATTTCTGGCGGAGGAAATGAAACGTTCAAACAACAGCTCAAACTTAGCCGGATTTACAGAGGTGATACCCAAACAATAACATACGGTAGAGTTTGCCGCAGATCCGCGACCCTGGCAAAGAATGTCCCTGCTTCGCGCAAACTTTACGATGTCATAAACGGTAAGAAAATACGCGGCATAGTTCATCTCCTGGATGAACTTCAGCTCATAGTTTATGGCATTGGTAACCTTTTCCGGTATCTGCTCCCCGAAGTGTTCGCTTGCGCCTTTCCAGGCCAGGTAGGTCAGTTCTTCCTGCGGGGATCTGCCTTCGGAAGTAATTTCGTCAGGATAAACATATTCAAGGCTGTCCAGTGAAAACCTGCATGCTTCTGCCAGTTCCTGTGTAAGCCGAACGGCGGAAGGATGTTGCCGGAACAGGCGGATCATTTCATTTGCAGGTTTCAGAAAACGTTCTGCATTCGCATGTAGTTTTAAACCGGCAGTGTGAATCGTACACTTTTCCCGCACACAGGTCAGCACGTCCTGTAATTCCCTCCGTGAAGGGGTATGGTAATGCACATCGTTGGTAGCTATCAATGGAATGTCGTATTGATCCGACAAGTGCGAGAGCTGAAACAGCTTTTTGTGGTCATTCCCGGTATAGGTGCGGATGGCACCCATATAGAGATCAGTGCCCAGCGCTTCCCGGTATTCCTGCAGATCTTTTTTGAAAGGCTCTTCAAAGTCAAACAACTTGTTTAAGGCGAAGGGGGGTACAACAATGAACTTCATCCCCTTGCTATGCTGGTACACATCTGCCTTGTTTAAAAGGCAATCTCCTTTTTCTGCCCGTAGGTTACCTACGGTTAATAGTGCTGAAAGGCGGCCATAAGCTTCCCTGTCCGTAGGATAAGCAAGCAGGCTATGCCCATCTGTAAGATCCAGGCGGCAGCCGGTGATCACACGCATGTCACAGCTCCGTGCGGCCACATGGGCACGTACAATGCCCGCCAGGGAATTGCGGTCTGTGATGGCAATTTCTTTATAATTGTAAATCGCTGCCTGGTTCACCAGTTCTTCAGGGTGCGAAGCACCACGCAAAAAACTGAAATTACTGGTCACCTGTAATTCTACATAACTCATGATCTACTTCCTCATGCAAAAAATCCATGTATAAACCATTGCTGTGTCTGATCTTCAGAATAATGGCCAGAGCGGAACAACCAGAAACGCTGGCCGTTTTTATCTTCAACAACATAATAGTCCCTGTGCTGCCCTTCTTCTATCCACCATTCCCGCTCGATACGTTCAGGGCCATCGGCTTTTCTCGTTTCATATAAAGCACCTTTATAACGAAAGTTCATGGGCGGGTAATCCGGTATGGGCGCGGTAACCTGGATGGGTTCCGGTTGCCGTAAAATGAGTACCGGTCGCGGGTAATCCGTTCTCCATGCTGTGGAAGGCTTTTCGTCCAGCGAAGCCGCCACTTTAAAAGAGCGTTCCGGCCAGTTCTGTTCCACCGGTAAATACCTGTGGATCGCATCGGAACCCACCTTATTGCTTACCCTGTCCAGCAGTTCTGATACCCTGGCATTGTCCAGGCCGGGAGGCCCTGCCCATAGTTTTTCCTGTGCCTGGCTGACCTCTTCAATCTTGATCGCTTCTAATAAGAAAAGGTCAATGCCCAATGCCGGGCGGATGGTCTGTACCTGGAGTTCAAATAGTTTGAAAAGATGCTCCACATGATGCGATGCCCTGCTGGTACCAATTTCCACCTGCTGAATTTCACCATCTATACGAAAGCATTTTAGTCTGGCCCTGCGTACGCCTTTGCCTTCAGATTTCATGCGGTGGCATAGGCCATGCAACAATCGTTCAATAGCGATTTTGATGGCGGTGGCTGTCTTTAATGGCTCTAAACAGGGTAAACGTTCCTCATAAGGGGCTATGATCTGTAAAGGCGTAATGGGTTCCGCTTTGTTGCCTACCGCTTCAGCTATGCGGTCCAGCAGTTGCTGCCCGAATCTTCTTCTTAGTACAGATGGCGGCATAGTAATGAAACTGCTGATCTGATAGAAACCCAATTTCTTCAGTCGCTGAAGGATACTCTCTTCCAGGCGGAGTGCGGCTGGAGGCAAGGACATTAAAGCTTCCAGCTGCCCGCCAGGCGCAATGATCTTTTCATTACCGAAACGGGCAACTGCCCAGGAAGTACCCACGGTAGTGCTGATCGCAGCTGCTACATCATAACCGGCTGTTCGCAGGCGGCATGTGATCTCTTTCAGGTATTCATTTTCACCACCCCATAAATGGGCACATCCGCTTGCATCCAGTATCAGGCCGTCAGGCAGGTCTACAGCCGCAATAGGCGTATACCGGATACACCATTCCCCAATGCCTTTTAATAAATTCTGCTTTCTATCCGGTTTCTGATCAAAAACCTCCAGCGCCGGAAGAATGGCCTTTGCATCAGCTAATGGAATGCCCGGATAAATGCCATGCCGCTCTGCATCAGGACTTGCAGCGGCAACGAGCATGCGGTTATGAACTTTGCTGGAGAAAACAAAAGGAATACCTTTTAAACGGGGCTGGCGGATGATCATCCAATCCGTTTCTAAATAACGGAACCATATTGCAACAAATCTTTTCTCCATACCACACTATCCGATTTTTCGTAATTTTTCATTTATTGCTGCCGCTGCTTTTCCGGCAATAGGATTAAACTGACCATCCATGCATTCTAACTCCCAATAACCGGTAGTTCCATTTCGAACCTTTAATAATTCAACCGCCCATCGGGGATGACCGACACCGGGCATACGGTTCGCCAGTTCACTTGGTAAAAATGAGAGCTTCCATCTGGCGGTACAGGCTGTAGCTGTGATGGATTTGGGATCATTGCGGAGCAGGAACCCGGTTACTTTACTATTTTCTACGGCCAGTTGAAGGCGCCTGGATGCATTGAAATCCACATCAGGCGCTTCGGCAATTACGGCAGCAAGCCCTTCGCATTTCAATGCTTCCTCCATGACCCAAAGCACATCTTTCGTCTTTTTGAGGTCGATGAAGATCACCCGCTCGGGCTCTACCCCGAATGCCTTAAGGGCAGGCGGAAACACTGTCCTGTCAACACCTATCCATAGGCAAACGCTGCCATTTTTCAGCAGATTGGCCAATATTGCACTCACGAAACCTGCTGTGGCGGCTCTTGTCGGGGAATTACTGATGAACTCATGAACCGCTGCCCTGGGGAATACACCACCGGGAAAGGAAGCCTCCAAAGGCCCTAAGCCAAGGGGATCTTCGCTGCTGTCAAGGCTTTTATGGCCTTGAAGAGAAAGGATTTCCCGCTGCAATTTCTCGATGACTTCCTTTTTGCCGCTCATGTCTCACAAATATGTTTGCTCAATTATTTAGCAATAGTACTAATAATATTAGTAAAATAAAATCTAAGTGACTAGTTTAACATCGGATTAGTAAAATTTGAGGCATGCTGTACTACGATTTAGCCAAAACTTTGAGGTCTGACCGCTGTTCTGTTAGGCATATAAATTGTTTCATAATGCGCGTAAACCCGAATGATGTATGGCGAAAAGAAAAAATAAGGAGGGCGGGCACATTGAACCCATGCTTTGTACCCTGGTAAATGCACCTGTAGATAGCACTGAATATCTGTATGAACAAAAATGGGACGGATACCGAATCATATCTATTGTAGAGGCTGGTAAAATTGTGATGCGTTCCCGCTCAGGCCTGGACTACACCGCAAAATATCCGCTGATAGCAGAAGCATTGCTGAAACTCGGACACGATCTTGTCATCGATGGTGAGGTAGTCGTGTTTAATGATGGAAAACCTGATTTCGATAGCCTTCAGCTGTACAACGGAAAACGAACACCTATTTCGTATTGTGTGTTTGATCTGCTGGAACTGGATGGTACAGATATCAAAGATCTGCCCCTGGCGCAACGTAAAGAACTGCTTTCTGCGCTCGTAGGAAAAAGTAGGACACTGAAATACAGTAAAAGCTATTCGAACGGCCCGCAGCTGTATGCTAAAGCATTGGCGGAGAACCTGGAAGGGATCGTAGGGAAAAAGAAGGACAGCCCATACCTTCCCGGCAACCGCAGCAACCTGTGGATTAAGATACCCACCCGCAAGCGCCAGGAGTTTGTTATCGGTGGCTGGGCGGAATCCGATAAGGTGCGTTCTTTTAAATCCCTGCTTTTTGGTGCTTATGAAAACGGCAAATTTACATGGATAGGCCGCTCAGGCGGTGGCTATAAGCACAGTGAAATGCCCGGCATACTCGCAAAGCTACAGGCGATAGAAACAGAAAAATCGCCTTTTGTAAACCAGGTGCTCGATACCAAGGGCGCAAAGACACATTGGGTTAAACCCCAGCTGGTAGCTAATTTTGAGTTTGCGACCTGGACTAAATCTGGCCGTATCCGTAAGCCAGCAACTTTTCTCGGCTTCCGGAAAGATAAAAAGGCCAAGGATGTCGTGCGGGAAGTGCCCAAAACCGCAAGCCAAATCGATAAGGGAGCTTAAGCGTTGTCAGATCAGTTAAAGCAGGAACTTCTGGAAAGTGCAGCGATTAGTGGCATTTTATGTGTTAAAAGTGCTGTATTTTCGCAGTATGGGGAAGCAGGAAGATATCATTCAGGCTTTTGCGGAAAAACTAAAGGCCGTTTACATGCAGAAGGGCATCAGCATGCAAGACCTGGAGCTAAGTGATGCTGATAAGACCCGGCTGGAAAACATACTTAAGGGTGAGTATGACAATGTTGATGTGCTTTTCTTGGTTCGCATTGCAGATTCGCTGGGTGTACCTCCATATTCCCTTTTGAAATAGGAATAACTAGAACCGTCTCCTCCTTATATATATACGTGGAAAAATGAACTTCCGATAGGATATGCCATTATTGGGGTTTTGTCGAAGGCGCTCTTGATGCTTCCTCTTCTCGTTTACTTCGTTCATAAAACTCTGAACCCTGATTCCCCATTCACCATTCTGAACAGTATTTATAAAAGCATTCTTTGGAATTTCTGCTATATAGGCGTCAAAAAGTCCCTCATACGGGAATAAACAGTAAAGGGGATCACCTGGGTCTTCAGGTTCCCCTTCAATACCAGCCCCTTTGAAATCGAAAATAACAGGCACAGATGAATTAAGCCATGCTTTAGGAAAGCATTCATCAGGAAAATCGGCCATGAAGATGCCTGGTTTGGAGGTAGCGCGAAAATCCTTCTTCCCTTTCAAAAAGCGGGTATAGTCTCTCTTAAGACGCGTACCGTCCACAACCCAAACCATATTCCGATAAAATTTTTCACGGGCAGTACGTTCTTCGGGCTTAATATGTGAGTGCTGAAATTCAAGAACAAGCCCATGTTCGGTTCGCACATCGGCAATATGCTTTTCTCCGGATTGTACATCCGGCATAAATACTTCCTGCCATTCACGGGAGAAATTATTTTTCCAGGAGCGGTGCCATTCTGTTTCCGGTTCCCACCAGCTATCGCACATTCTGATTGTTTGGTGCGCCCAATGGTGAACTCTTACTGTCCCGCATTTTGCAATGACAAGCCGCCCGCATCCTCGACAGTTACCTTGTAATCCGGGTGCCGCCTCTATAGGTTCGTTATTGATCAAAGCAAAGCGCATACTTATCTTTTTTTAAATATAGCCACTTCCCTTTATTGTCGCAATCCTGGAGAATAAAGTTTTATTAATGTTTTCCGGTGGTGAAAGCCCCTTTATAGGTATCAAGGCCAGCACGTATGGTGACAACTGCTCTTTAAAATTTAATTTCCAAAAATATCTTAAATTGTATCCAGCAGATTCTGTCAGCCCTAATCTGAAACCCGAGCAATTTAGCGAACACCCATTTCCTTATCTGAAACCATCATTTTATGAATCCACTAAGCGAAGAAGTTGAAATTCCGCAGGATCTAATTGAAGCGGGCTATCAGAATGTATTCATACATTTTAAAGCAGCTTACCCGGAAATACCTTCATCGGTACTTGAACATTTCAGAAAGATAACTGTAATAGAAAATTATCTGAAAAACACCGTCATCCTGGACTACGGAAATGTTTGTCGTAAATGCTGCTTTATTATTAAAGGTTATGTTATTTCCCGGCTGATATATGATGGTCAGGAAAAGGCCATCTGGTTTGTTGGTGATGGTGAAATCACAATGGGCGTACAGAGCTATTTTGAGCAAATACCCAGCAAAGAAAGCCTGACTACTGCGGAAGATACGCTATGTATCGTGCTCTATTATGATCAATACCTGGAACTGGTTAATGATGGGCCACATTTTAAAATTCTGGTCGGCCAGTTGTTCTACAAATATTTGTTGCAGGCACTAGACCGCATTGAACTCCTTCATGCTGATCCTGAAACAAGGTACACGTATATATTAACCCACAGATCTGATATTGTCACCAAGACAACAGTAAGTGACACGGCCACCTATCTTGGCATTGCCAGGGAAACCCTCAGCCGTTTGAGAAGCCAGCTAAGGAAAAAATAAAAATGAGGAACGCCTCCACCAGCATTATTTGTCCCCTGATTTCGTGACGAAAATCACACACAATGTATAAATGCCTGGTTAATTTTGCCTAAAATCAAACTCCGTTAGAAAACTCTAAACAGTCACGCAATAACGCGCATGATGCGTTTATTCTAAAAAAATAAAACATTACAAAACATTATACGTTATTAGTTTATTGTTAATCAGCGAATTAGACGTTAATTGTTTTGTGACATCAACCCTATTGTTCCTGAAGCCTCACCTCTCTAACCGCTGGAATTATTAATTATTAGCTAACTCCTAACCAGAATGGTATGAAGAAGAATCAGTATGAGTTGGAATGGCTGGATGATGTGGTTTCTATCCAATTGAATCCAGATGTGAAGGGCAGCAAAGACTTGTCCAGTGAAGAAACCAACAAAATTAAACAGCGCATTGAAACAGAAGAACGTGAAGTTCTTTCCCGTTTGAAAAATCGTTTATTCCGCGTTCCGGATGAAGCTGCCAGCAGGTCACTGGTAAAGAAGTATCATGATGACCTGGTGCTGATGATCACCAAGAACTACAGCCACTTGCATCATCCAGCTGTGATGCACTCAGGACTGAAAGAACTGCACGAGTTTATCGGCGCCCGTCTGCACTATATCCTCTTTCTGTTTGAAAAGGAACTTTCTTCTTTTCTGAATACAGAAAACCTTGTTCCGATCACCGAACTACTGATACAGAAAACGCAGATCCTGGAACGCGCAGACGATATGAGAAAAAACCTTGCTACAGGGGAATACGGCATGGCCCCGGTAGATATAGTAATGGAGGTGATAGAGGATTATATTTCCAAAATAGATAACAGGGTTCCGATCACCCTGCGGGAATCCAGTTATATAAGAGAACTGATGCATGACGTGTTAAGTATAGATGGCAATCTCACCTCCATCACCGGATGTGATGCCATCAACGAACTACTCATTATCTGGAACTTAAACAGCAAGAACTGTATCCGGTACTTTACCACAGGTACACAGATGCTGATGGACAGCAAAGAAACAGAAGAAGAAAAGCTAGCGTTTCTGAAACTGGAAAGCAAGAAGCTGGACATCATACCGGAACGGCAGAACTTTGTGCTGGACCCTGATTTCCCATCGGTAAAGGAGTATTGTTACAAATGGCTGAACAATGAGATTGCTTATCGGGAAAACCGGCTGGAAGGTTTCGTGCCGTTGGCACGGGAAGAAGCCAGGAAGGAGATGAAAGAAAATGCTTTTAAAGCTGTTGTTTCCATGTCTGTTGACCAATTGAGTCTGATCTTAAGGGCCTTATTTGATCTTCGTATTATACTGGCCAAAAGCATGAGTGCAGCCTTTAAAGCCATCACACCATACCTGTCAACGCCTTTAACTGAAAACATCAATTGGGACAATGCCAGAACAAAGTCCTACGTTGCTGAAGAAAGCGACAAACAGATTGTGATCGCAAAGCTGGAGGAACTGATCCGGCTAATCAGAAGCTACTGATGGCCACATTCAATTGTATTTTATAATACCCCATTCTCTGAATGGGGTATTTTTTTTGCTCCGCTTTTTCTTAAAATAGTAAAAAAAATACGCCCTCAAGGCGTATTTTTTTTACCCTTATTCTATTGAAAAAGAACGTAGTACAATAAGTACAATAAAAGTTGTTCCCTAAATCGGTCTTTTGCAGTTTTTGCGTTTGGTGTTCCTTTGACCTGTCAATTAACAACAACCCTTAGCAGATGCGAAGGTTGGAAATGTGAAATGTAAACGTAAAAGAAATGCTAAAGAACATTACCTGGCTGCAATACTTTACAGCAGTCTTTCTGATCCTTGTTCCTTATTATGCTTTCCTGCTACTGCGTTATTACAAACGTACAAAGGCCGGTACAAAAGATGATTCACAGAGATCATATGAAGATGCGCATCAGGAGGAACAGGAATATACTGAAGAACCTGATTTCGATTCCATTCCGGAAGATCTGTTTACCCAGGCACAAGAGCTGATTGCCAAACTGAAAGCATTCCTTATTCGCGCCTCCAATGAAGGGCTAGAGAGAGAAGAACTGCTGGTTAATGTCAAAAGTCATCTGGATGATTATCCATCCCTGAATATCGATGCTTTCAGACCAGCCATTAATGAAATGATTGTCGCAGAGTGTGATAGGAATAGCTCCGTAACGCTGAGTGAGCGTGAAGTAGATGGGTTGTGGGAATAGCGTGCGGAGCGTCTGCCTCCCTTCCCGCCTTGGTTGGCGGGAAGGCAAAGGCAGATTTTCAACCCAATGAATTGATAAGAAGAACGTACCCCCAACCTGCTTAGTGCTGTAGAGCTTGTGGTGAGATTGATAGAAGCATTGGTTTGGCGGTTCCCTGCCCCTCCCTGCGGCCATGCCCAGGGAGGATCAGCAGGGTTTTGAGAAGGAGAAATTTAAAAGTGTGAGAGATATGTGGAGAGAGAATTTAGATTCTTCTGTAGAGAAGGGCAAGAAAATTATGCTGACTGTGGTTTTGGTTCTGATCACAATTGCAGTGGAAGCACAAAACGGAAAGGCCGGTATAGAGGAAGCGGATAAAGCAGTAAGAGGTTATTTCAAATCAGGGACTAGCCTGATGTATGCCATAGGAGCGGTTTTAGGACTAATCGGGGCGGTAAAAGTGTATACCAAGTGGAATGGTGGGGATCAGGATACCTCAAAAGTAGCAGCAGCGTGGTTCGGCAGCTGTATCTTCCTGGTCATCGTTGCAACAGTAATTGAATCCTTTTTCGGCGTAAAATAATGGCAGCTATGGAAGCACAACTCTTAGAACAATTCAGGGCATACATTGTAACCCATCATCCTGAGCTGATCCTACGTAATCAGCAGGAATACCCGTTAAGTCAGTACATCAGGGAAAGCATGCAATCCATACTTCCAACGCTTCAGTACCTGGAGGATCAGGGCAAGCCGGAACATGAGGTATTAGACCTCTGCATGAAAGAGATGATCAAAAAGTTAGGCCCATCAAAGGCCGATTACCTGCGGGAAGTACTAAAAACAGAATTTCCAAAAGAACACCATGCACTGAATAAGGTCGGAACACTTACCCAGAATGTGGTGGACCTTATCCGCTTATGTGATGAGGTTTTTGATGCTTATGGCTTTTCTGAAAACAACAAAGACAGCAATCAGCTTTGGATTGCAATCATAGTGGTTGTTCACGATTATTTAATTGATTCGGGTATATAGCGTTGAATAGAGAATTCACTTCGTAAAAATCTAAAGGATTCTTAGTATAGTATCTGGTTCTAAATGTAACGAAGATGACGGGTGTCAGGTTGCTGTGGCTGTTGTAAAAAGGTATGTGCTTTCCACCCGTTCGCGCATTTAATCACCTAACGCCGGCGTGGAATGCCGTGGCATCCGGTCAATAACGCAGCAATACAATGGAGCCAGAAAACCCCTTAAATGTATCTGTATTTATCCATTAATAAATAAAATATGAGCAGTGTATATACTATAAATAAAGGCATTAATAAAAGTATCGAGTTTAAAGGGCTAAAAGCCCAGTACATCTGGTACTTTGGCGGTGTTGTCATGCTTTTGTTCCTGCTGTATACCATTATGTATTTCATAGGGCTGAATTCTTATATCGCTATGGGGATCATTGTGATTGCTGGAACAGGTTTGGTGTTAAAGGTTTATGCCCTGAGCAACAAGTATGGGGAATTTGGAATGATGAAGGCCATGGCAAAAAAGATGGTACCAAAAGTAATAAAAAGCTATAGCAGAGCGGTTTTCCGAAACCTGATTGTTCAAAACAAGAAATGAATACGATGGATAATTCTGAAATGTCGTTTGACTTCCCGACGCTGGATATTGCCGGAACTGAATATAAGATCAATATCGGAAGCTATTACTGGTTTCCAGTTGACCGTAACAGCCGGGTAAAGGAGCTGGAGCTGTCAGGACTTGAGATTATGAGGTATGATAATTACTCCCATTATGGTTACTATAACCTGAAAAAAAAGGAACTGGTAAAGACCTTTCCAAAAGACATCACTGAATTTCCAAAAGATGTGGTGGCGATTTCCTTTCCGCGCCTGAGAGATTTAGACCCAAGGCGGTTTGCATTGATGAACGGCTTACCTGTTCCTCCCAACCAAATGTCACAACGGAAATTTGTTGCCGCGCTAATACCACTGGATGAAACTGATATGGCTTGCCGCATTGATGAGAACAGGGCAAAGCTAAAAGAAAAGACCCATCAGGGGAGGGCACAGAAACCGGGCTTTCCGGGAGAAGTTCCCGCACTAAAAAAGAAAACAAAATTGAGGAAGAGAGGTTAGAGATGGAAACTGAAAAAACACCCTGGGATGAACTGCCCTACTTAGCAATCAAGGGCACAGACTACCAGATAGACATTCGCGCCGGAAAGCTCTGGGCTTTGACTACGGGTGTAGATGATGTATACCTTGCTGATTTAGAAAAGATGGAGAGCGGGTGTTACATGGGCTATTTTGACATTTGTGAGGAGTGCTTTGTGAAGTTCCACAATATAGCAGAGATAGATTATGCTGAAATATATGCTGTCGTACTCCCACCAGATAAAGAACCGGATTACCCTACTTACGTTAAGATGAAGGGCATTTCTGCGGTTGATCTTGAAGATATACCTGTGAAAACGTTTTTTGATGTTTACACAGTACCGTTCAGCGGAATGGCAATCATGGGTTCGTATCATGATCATAAAACCGGACATGCCATTTCATGGCACAAACCCTCCATCCGCATTCCACTGGCACCGGATGCATCGGGAAATGTAAAAGATCATAAGCAGCAAGAAAGTAAGGAGATGAAAAAGGCTCAAAAAGTCCGAAACCGGAAAAAACTGGGATAAGGATCATATTTGTATAGTAACTGCAATTGAGGTAGATATGGAAAGTAACGAAAATCAAATAGTTGATTACCAGGGAATGATTATCATTCACGGAGATCTTTATGAGTTTGCGAAATCAGGGAATGGCATTAGCTTATATGGCGATCCCTCACATAAATTGACCTTTCAGCATCTGGACAAAAGCTGGGGTTCCTATAGCGGTGGTTACAGCGTACAGAAAAAAGATTTTGTAGATGTAGTGGACTTCCTGCGAAATATTAATAAGACTTTGAACACCATAATTCCTGTCAGAATCATTGACGAAAGAGAAAAGCTAACAGAGGAAGATATCAGGGAGTATAATGAACTTAGCCTTAACCGGAAACATGGATATCACTACGTTGATAAAGGGTTGTCGGAAAGGTTAAATGGAACACTTCCTATAATTGACTTGTATGGAAAAAATTATCATGTCGATATAAAAAATGCACAACTTATCCCAGCTGATGGAATTAAGAAGAGTATTCAGTTTAACCGTTGTGATTTATTTGAACCTTCTGTGATCCTTTATGATATCAGCACGCACTCACAAGTGAAAATGAATGAGAGCCAGAAACAATTATACCCTAACGTGGTAGGTGTGAAATTTCCGGCACTTCAGGAACTTGATATCATTGCAAGGGCAGAAATGTCAGGTTTACCGGCTACGTCACTTTTATGCGCAATGCCATGGAGACCAGATCAGACAAAAATTGAAACTATAGAACTGTCGGATGTAAATATCACCAGGCTTAACCTTCATAACAAGAAACAACAGGAACTGGAGAAGAAGGCCGGAGTATTAAAAGATCAAAAAATTAGAGGCGTCAAAAGGCAAAAATAACCTGGACAGTACACCTATATCAGATATAGAGGATTAGTGAAAATGGAAAGAGTGGATTATAAAGGAATGATTGTGCTGCATGGCGACCTTTTCAGGTTTGATCAGCAGCGCCGGTACCTGATAGATCAGGAAAACAAACAAAACAGGTATGATCTTTCGGTGTTTGAGCGAAGCGGGTATTACCTGAAGGGGTTATATGATATCCGAAGTCATAAGGTTATTAGTTCATCAGAGGCCCTGATATATGCTACCGCAGACAAGCAGCCTTACCCCTTTAAAATTCCGGTTGCCATTGTCCATAAAGGTGAAAGACTATCAGATCGTGTCATAAATCTTATAAATAATGACAGCCTGAAGTGGAAGCATGGGTTCTATTATGTAGATCAGGCATTGTCTGACAGGTTAAATGGCGATTTACCTACCATAGACATCTACGGGACCTCTTTTATTTTGAATATTAAGGAAAGGGAACTGTCTCAGGTAGATCTTCCGGAAAACAAGATCTGTTTTCCCCACAGGGCTATGTTTGAATGTTCAGAGATATTTTATAGCACCTCCAGACACACCCAGGTAAATGTCAATTCCATGGTCATGTTTCCTAATCTTAAAGAATTTCATCCGGATGTCGAGTGCATTTTATTTCCCCCTCTTCAGGAAATGGATATGATCGGTTATATCCAGCTATCCGAAATGAAAGCGACAGCTATGGTGTGTGAAATACCATGGCAACCGGATCAAAGCAAAATTCGGACTATGAACCTCAAAGATGTGGATATAGCTAGTCTTCTGCTGAAAAACCTGCGGCAACAACCGCAGGTAACACGGCCGGATGATATCAAACAGTCAGCTCAACAAAAGGAGAAACAAACTGAAAAATACACGAGGAAGAATGGCAACAAACGAAAGCTATCATAATCAGGCAAATAAAGGAAAAGAAACAATTGAAAGATGGGACAAGAGCAACAGCATATAACAGACTATACCGGCCTGGTGGTCATACACGGCGATCTTTTTCAGTTTGATAAATCCGGAGATTTCATTTTCGAATATGGAAATCCAGCCAATAAACAGGACATTAAAGCACTTGATGTCGGCATCTTTTATATAAATGGTATTTATGATCATGTCAATAAAAAGCTGCTTCCACCAGATGCAAAAAATGCATATGGCAGTTTTAAAACTTTTGTCGTTCCAAAGCTCTATTCTGAGGAATGGAAAAATGTGGATGAAGATACGCGGATAACATTTAACAGCATAAGCATTAAACATCAGCTAGGGTATTATTTAGTAGGCAAAGCATTATCTGACAGACTAAACGGTGTATTGCCTTCTTTGGAATATGATGGGCTGAAGTACATTGTAGATGCAGAAAAGTGCGAACTCATACAAACAGATGACCTCTCAAAAACAATTAGCCTTGGGCCAGAAGCATTTTCCAAGCCCTCAGTGGTATATTATGACACCCATAGTAAAATGCAAATTCATGCTGACCAGGTGTTTTCAGATTATTCTGAACATACCGTCCAGCTTAAATTCCCCCCATTAAACGAGTTTGATATCGTTGGATATGGGAAAAAGTACGGTCTTTCCCCTACGGTCTTGGTATGTACGGTTCCTCTGGAACCAGACCCTACCCGTATTGAGAAGATGCAGCTCTCCAGGGAGGAAGCGCTAAAGATAGAACGTGCTGTAAGAGATTCATGGGTAATAAAACAAGTAAAAGTTAACAAACGTAAAAAGAAACCTGGAAAGCAGAGAAAAGGGGGTGGCTAGGTGGGTATCGCAAATTTTAAATAACTAGCAGCGCAGAAAAAACAAACCAATATATCAGGGGCAAAATTGCCTCTATGTGAAAGAGAAAATTGTGAGATGGAAAAAAAATTGGAAAAGATATTCCCCATCATGGGGGTTGAACATGATTGTATATTGTCAGGTCAGGGTGATATAACTGTTGTGTATAAGACTGAGTTGCCTGAGATATTTACGCTCTCTGATACAGAGTATGAGGCATTTCATCATGCGTGGATAAAGGCAATCCGCTTACTGCCCAAACACTCCGTATTCCATAAACAGGATTGGTATATGCGTTCGGCATATACTCCTTTAAAGACGGAGCAACCCAGCTATCTTCAGCATGCTGCTGATCAACATTTTAAAGGTCGTGAGTACATAGCTCATACCTGTTACATTGCAATTACAAAAAAACCAGATGGCAGAAAACCCAGTTCTTCTATGTTCTCCAGTCTGCTCAGGAGAAGTATTGTGCCAGAGCAAACCCTGAAAGCTGATGCACTGAAGCTGTTCCTGGATAGCTGCGGACAGTTCAAAAGAATCATGGAGGATTCCGGATTTGTAAAGCTTCAGCGGCTTACTAATGCTGAACTCAGTAGTCAGCACAGAAAGGCGGGCCTGATAGAGCGATATTGTTTCCTCTTGGAAAACCCAGAACCGATGACCATAAAGGATATTGAATTCGGGGATTCTATTAAAGTAGGTCAGCAGCAATGCCAGTTATATACGCTGGGTGATGCTGCTGATCTGCCATCACTTTGCGGCAGCAGAATAAATTACGATAAATTTAGTACGGATAAAACAAAATTTAGTGTTGGCTTTGCTGCTTCCCTTGGACAGCTGCTTTCCTGCAATCACATCTACAACCAATATATATTTATTGGTGATGGCCAGAAGACTTTGCAACGGCTGGAAACAAAAAGGCTCAGGTTGCAATCCCTATCCGCTTATTCACGCGAGAATGCCATTGCAAGGGATGCGACCAACGATTTTCTGAACGAGGCCATATCGGAACAGCGCTTACCGGTAAAAGCACATTACAATATTCTGGCCTGGACAGATGAGCCGGAAGAAATAAAAGAAATACGGAACCGGGTAAGCACAGCATTTGCGCAGCTGGACGCCGTAGCCAAACAGGAAACAGCTGGTGCCCCGCAAATCTTTTGGGCAGGCATTCCCGGTAACAGCGCAGATTTTCCAGAAAATGATACATTTGACACCTTTCTTGAACAGGCCACATGTTTTCTGAACTGTGAAGGTGAACCGAAATCAGCACCTCCACACCAGGGTATTCGCCTCTGTGAACGCTTGTCCTCCAAACCCATCTTTTTAGACCTTTATGATTCCGTTCGTGAAGCAGGTGTCACGAGTAACATGGGCACACTCATTGTAGGTGCCAGTGGAACTGGTAAAAGCATGCTGGCCAATACGATGCTGCATTCTCTCTATAATCAAGGCGCACATTGCGTTACAATTGATATTGGAGGTAGTTACAGGGGGCTTTGTTCCATGTTGGGCGGGTATTACTTTACATACGAGGAACATGACCCGATCAAATTTAACCCCTTCTATCTTTCAGAGGGGGAAATGCTGGATACGGAGAAAAAAGAAAGCCTGAAATCTCTGCTGGTAGCTCTCTGGAAGCAGGAAAATGAAAGTGTTTACAGAAGTGAATATGTAGCCCTCTCCAATGCTCTGAGTGGGTACTTCCTGTTCCTGGAGACAAATCCTCAGGTATTTCCATGTTTCAATACCTTTTATGAATACCTGCTGAATGAGTATCAGGGAATCCTGAAATCCCATAATGTCAAAGACAGGGACTTTGATCTCAATAATTTCCTATATGTCCTCAGGCCATATTACAAAGATGGAGAATTTGACTTCCTGTTAAATGCAACAGAAAACCTGAACTTGTTACATCAACGCTTTATCGTCATAGAATTAGATAACCTGGCCGGGCATCCGGTTCTTTTTAGTGTTGTAACGCTACTGATCACTGAGGCTTTTATATCCAAGATGAGAAAGCTAAAAGGATTAAGAAAGGTATTGACGATTGACGAAGCATGGAAAGCTATCATGAACGCCGGTATGGCTGGTTTCATGCAATATGCTGTGAAAACCTTCCGCAAGTTTAACGCTATTCCCAACATCATCACTCAGGAGATAGATGACCTGATCAGTTCTCCTATCATTAAAGAAGCGATAATTAACAACTGCGACGTCAAGATCCTGCTCGACATGCGCAAATTCATGAACAAATTCGATAAGGTTCAGGACACATTGGGCCTGTCTGAAAAAGCAAAATCAATGTTATTGTCTGTGAATAAAGACCAAAGGGAAGTGTTTATTGATTTGGGAGGACAAGTGCAGAAGGTGTATAAAAATGAACTGTGTCCGCAGGAATATTATGCGTTTACTACTGAAGGTAAAGAACGCGTGATGGTGATGGAATATGCAGAACGCTATGGCAGTATGGAAAAAGGAATTGAACGGCTTGTTGGCGAACTTAATAGCAATTAGGAAATGAAAGATTTTAGAAAAGACTTTGATGCTGCTCTTGTGAGAATGTGGGGGAAATTAGAGAAAAAGGGTTACCAGCCAATAAAGTATCAGTTTCAACGGCTCATGGGAAAAGAAAAGGGTGACCTGCTGAGTAATATCAGATCGGCGTGGAAGGAATATGCGGCGGATGCGAACAATTTCAACAATGATGGAACGCTGAAAAACAAATCGAATCTTTTTCCAACCTTTCTGTGTGTACCCCTCCAGGGCAGGGAAAAAGAAGAGGTGCTAGATTCTCTCGATTTTACGCTGGACTATACTCCGGAAAAAGGGTTATGCATTACAAATATGTACATGATGAGAACTTACAAAAACCTTGACCATATTGAAATAAACATCAAACATAAGCCTGACGACCCTCCAGCTGTTAAAGACCTTAAGAAACTTATGGATAAAACAGATAAACAGCGCATCAGAGCGACTGGAGGGAGCATCATTAAAGAAGTTGATTTAACCAGAGCAAGAAAAGTTAGCATGCGAACGTAAAATGGAAAAGGAATAGATGAAGATGAAAGAACAGGAAAGGAAGAAGCGATGAAAGACTATCGGAAAGAAACAGAAGGAGAACTGATGCGCTTATGGAACAGATTGGGCAAGAGCGGTTTCCGGTTTATCAAATTACAATTTGATTTCTTCACAGAGACGGAAAGCAATGCCACTTTACAATTTATCCTGTCTGAGGTGAAGAATCATATGGAAGCTCAAGGGCGCTTTAATGCCAATGGTACTTTAAGAGACACTGCTGATCTTTTTCCGTTCTGTTTATATGCGCCTCTTCCAAAGGTGAGGCCAACCAATGTGACAACATTTGTCGATTTTAAACTTGATTATTCTCCTGAACACAGGTTTCACGTATCGGAGTTAGTTGTTAAAAAGGAATATGATGATTATGAGTTTACAGAGATAAAAGTCCGGATTAAGCCAGGCGAGATACCAACTACCCGGCAATTAGCTCTGCTCACCGACAAAGCAGATAAGGAAAGGATCAGAAAGAAAGAAAAAATGGCTACCACTACTGTTAACGCATCAGACGTTAAAATGAAACTAAAAAGACGAATGTAATAATATAGAAAAAAGGAGGTGGAAATGAAACGGTGGGGATTGGTTATCCTTTTGATGACAGCAATGGTGATTGCGCCAACACAAAAGAGCCATGCTATTTGGTGGCTGGTGGTTAAAGCAGCGGTAAAGAAAGCAATAAAGGCAGCAGATCTCGCCATACAGCGGCAACAGAACAAAGTCATCTGGTTGCAGAATGCGCAGAAGGTGATTGAAAATACGATGTCTAAACTGAAGCTGACCGAGATCAGTGACTGGACAGCCCGGCAGCGAAACCTGTATAAAGAATATTTCGAAGAACTGAATAAAGTAAAGCTGCTGATTACCTATTATCAGCGCATCCGCGAAATTACTGCTATGCAGATTGCGCTTGTAGAGGAATACAAGCAAGCCTGGAGACAGATCAGAAATGATAAACATTTTACTCCCCAGGAAATCATCGATATCGGCAGGTATTATGATGGTATCCTGAACGAAACCATACAGAACCTGGAACAGCTGGGAATGGTGATCAATTCATTCAAAACCCAAATGAGTGATGCAAAGCGCCTAATGATCATTAACCAGGTAGCTGACCAGGTAGAGCAGAATTTTACTGATCTGAGGCGCTTTACTGCCAGCAACAAATCCGAAAGCCTGAAGCGTGCGCATAGCCTTCAGGAAATTGAAACCGTGAAAATGATGTATGGATTGGAAAGAAAATAATTGTGATATGGATAGTGAAATGGTAATATCAAAGAAAGCTGTGGCAGAATTGGAGCAGATGTTTGAAGATAAAGGATACTCAAAATTTGCACTTCATGACGATGCAAGGCATTTAACAATTGAGGGCCGCCTGGGAGAAATATTATTGGAGTTTATAGAAAACACACCATTAGATAACTTAGTCGCAGAAATTGAGTGTGTTTCCAGTTGGGGGGCATCTGACAATGAATTCACTGCATTAAACTTTATTGTTGATATCAGTAGTAAATCTGGCCCAAATGTGATGGAAATGGGAATTCATAAGCACAGTCAGTATTTATCGGTAGCTAAATCATTCTTCATAAAAAGCTTAGATGATATTCCTACCAAGGAGCGGGCGACTAAAGAAGCAGAAGCACTTTTTAAATACGTCAGTAAGCAAAAGAAGTGCATAAAGATGTGAGATGGATCAAACAGTATAAAGTATTGAGAATTTAGGTACGAATGAAAATGGAAAGATGATGAAAAGTGTTGTTGTGATGTTTGTATTAATAGTTATTTGTGCCGCTGGCACGAATGCACAGGGTATATTTAATCAGAAAGGGACGCAACTAAAGCGGCTTGCAGAGCAGGTTGCCTTGCTGCATACTTATTCCGGCTATTTAAAAAAGAGCTACCGGATTGCCAGGGATGGACTGAATACCATTACCGATATTAAGAATGGAGATTTCAATATCCATAAGACCTTCTTTAATTCACTGAAGGCTGTTAATCCGCATATACGGAAGTATTCCAGGGTGGCAGAAATTCTCCTGATACAGGTACAGACGCTGATCTCTTTCCGCAGGACAATGATTCTTATTGAACGCTCAGGTATGTACGGGGAACAGGAACTGGAATATATCAAAAGGGTGTTTGATAAAGTAATTGACAGCTGTGCACTGATCCTGGAAGAACTGGATGATCTGGTAAAAGATGGCCGTCTGGAACTAAAGGATGACGAACGCATACAGCGCATAGATCATTTGTATAAAGAAATGGTTAGTACCCATGCTTTCAGCAAGGAGGTTTGCAGGGAAGCAATTCATCAGGTATCCTGCATGGAACATGAGAAAGAGGAACTGGAGCTGGAGAGGCGTCTCCATGGTGTGGATATAAAATAGGCTCTGGGATTATTATAAGGGAAATGTGGAAGAGATATGAGGTGTATAATAATAATGCTGCTATTGTCCATAGTGGGCAACGGCAAGACCAGGGCACAGGCGAACGAACTCGCCCAACTCGCCCTGAACATAGAGAAGCTGGCACAGTTCAAAAGCATTCTCAGAGATCTGAAGAAAGGCTATGAAATTGTAAGTAAGGGTTATGGTACTGTAAAGAGTTTAACGGAGGGGAATTTCAATATCCACAAGGTTTTTCTCGATGGCCTAATGGAAGTGAGCCCTACAGTGAAGCGGTATCGGAAAATTGCAGGTATCGTTGAATATCAGCTTGTGCTGGTGCGGGAGTACAAACGGGCTTTTCAGCAGTTCAAACAAACCAATCTATTCAGTCCTGATGAAGTTGTTTATCTGGCCAGGACTTATGATAACCTGATCCGTAGCAGTCTCCGGAACCTGGATGAACTGGCTATGGTCATCACCTCAGGTAAGCTTCGAATGAGTGATGATGAGCGGCTGGCCGCAATTGATCACCTATTCGGAGAAATGGAGCAAAAAGTATTCTTCCTGCGGGATTTTAATCTCAAGGCAGGTAGCCTTGCATCGGGCCGGACAAAGCAACGGCAGGATATTGCAGGGATGGAAATGATTTATGGGTTAAAGAATTAAGCATAGCGGTATGAGGAAGTGTGGAAGAGCTGTATTAGTAGCAGCAGTGTTGTTGGGATTGCCATTACTCGGGCAGGCTCAGGATGTGGCCGATAAGATACATAGCCTGAACGGTATCCTGGATAAATTATTGGAAACCATGATGCCAATGTGTAAGGATCTGATCAGTGTCGCTATGGGCATTGCAGGTTTTGGGGCTTTGTGGTATATCGCTGGCCGATGCTGGAAACATCTGGCCAACGCAGAACCGATAGACTTCTATCCTTTGTTCCGCCCATTTGTCCTGGGATTTTGTATCAGTTTTTTCCCGTTGTTGCTCGATACAGTAAATTTTTTGATGAAACCCATTGTAACCGGCACAGGCGAAATGGTTCACAATACTGATGAAGCAGTAAAGGTACTACTGGAACAAAAGAAACAGGCAATGAAAGGCACTGTTGGATGGGAAATGTATGTGGGAGAAGATAATAATGGGGACAGAGAAAAATGGTACAAGTATGCATATGGCGATAAAAAGGAACACTGGACTGAGTATATAGATCATAGTCTCCAGTTTATGACGGCAAAGGCTATGTACAACTTCCGGCAGAAGGTAAAAGAATGGATGTCGGAAATTTTAAAAGTACTGTTTCAGGCGGCTTCATTATGTATCAATACCATCCGGACTTTTCAACTGATCGTACTGGCCATCCTCGGCCCCCTTGTTTTTGGTCTGGCAGTGTATGACGGCTTTCAGCATAGTTTGACCGCATGGTTGAGCAGGTACCTGAATGTGTTCATGTGGCTACCAGTCGCAAATATCTTTGGTGCCATCATCGCTAAAATCCAGGAAGAGATGCTCAAGCTCGACCTCGATCAGATAAAGAATTCCGGGGATACCTATTTCAGTGCCAGCGACACCGGTTACCTCATCTTCATGATCATTGGGATTGTAGGCTACTTTACAGTACCTACTGTTGCCGGTTATATCATCAATGCCGGTGGTGCCGGGGCTATGGTATCTAAAGTTACCAGTGTGATGTCCAGCATACCAGGGGCGCCGGTTTCTGCTGCTACTTCTGCGATTGATACTATGAAAAGCTTTCAGGACGGCAAGAAATACGATGCCGGTACCGGAATCTCAGGCGCTATCGGCCGTGCATTTAAGACTGACGATGGTGATGGGAGTTTTCAGCACAGCAAACTGTCTGGCCGGGCGAAGTGAGTAATGTAACGTGACTGGATAAGAATTAAAAGCACTGTGAAAATGAAATGTGTGATGGAGAAAGACAGGATATTTTTAAGTGACGCCCTTCAAGGGATGAAACAGCTTCCAGATAACAGCATTCAATGCTGCGTAACCAGCCCCCCTTACTGGAAAGCACGTGACTATAATATTGATGGACAATATGGCATGGAGGCATCTCCGGCATTATACGTTCAACAGCTTGTTGCAGTCTTTAATGAGGTGAAACGGGTTCTTAAGCCAAACGGGACGCTGTGGCTGAACGTAGCCGATGTATATTGGACTGATGCTCACCGAAAAGGTAGAAATGGCCATCACAATCCAAAATATAAAAAGCCGGGCCAGTCCAATGCCAGTATAGACGTTCAGGATTCCATCTTCGACAATCTAAAAGCAAAAGATCTGATAGGTATCCCATGGATACTTGCATTTGCTTTGCGTAATGCGGGGTGGCATTTGAGACAGGATATCATCTGGCACAAACCCAATGCTATGCCTGAACGTGTTGTTGACCGGTGCGCAAAGAGCCATGAGTATCTATTTCTTTTCAGCAAGTCTGCACGTTATCTGTTTAATCCAAAGGCCATTCGTGAACCAGCTGCATATGACGGTCGGAAAGATACCATTTGCAAAGGCTCTCCTAAATATAGAGGCCAGAATATAACATTCAGTGGAAATGCCCATCCCAGGTGGCAGCTGGATGATAACGGCCTTTTTGTGAGAAATAAAAGATCGGTCTGGAGCATCCCTTTAAAACCATTCTCAGGGCCACACGTTGCACCATTTCCTGAACAATTACCATTGACCTGCATTATTGCGGGAACTGACGAGGGAGATACTGTTCTTGACCCTTTTATGGGCGCGGGAACAACTGCCATTGCCGCTAAAAGACTGAAGCGGTATTTCATAGGATTGGAATTGAATCCGCAATCTATCAGCATTGCGGAAAAAAGGCTTTTGGATTCATTTGGCTTATTTCAAAAAGGCATGTACTAATAGCAGAATACTATGAAGAATACAGAAATGAAATTTCCTCTTGCCCGGTCTAAAATAATGACATATTGACAAAGTAGTCGAAATGAAGTGATAAATAATTGAACTGTGAGAATGAAATGTGTGAGTGATGTTCAAAATGATGAAAAATGTAGATGTGGCCTTCCGCTACATTAGAGCTATAAGTTTGTTAACAGCTGGTGGCTGTATAGTGATCTGTTCATTGATCATTTATAAAAGCTATGAGTTGGCCGGTAAAACCCAGGACAGGATCTATGTGCTTGCCGGAGGAAAGGTATTGGAAGCCTTTGCTTCAGAAAGAAAAGACAACATTGGTGTAGAGGGCCGTGATCATGTAAAAATGTTTCATTTCTATTTCTTCACCTTAAGCCCAGATGAAAAGGCCATTCAGCAAAATATCAATAAGGCTTTGTACCTGGCAGACCGATCTGCCAAGAGCCAGTATGATGACCTTAAGGAGCGGAATTATTACAGCAATCTTATCAGCGGCAATGTCAATCAGACTATTCAGGTAGATTCCGTAATGCTGGATACTCAGCAGTACCCCTACTACTTCCGCTGCTTTGCCAGCCAGGAACTTACCCGCCCAACTTCAATCGTGCAACGTAGGCTGGTCACAGAAGGTTTTCTCCGGAATGTCAGCAGAAGCGAAAACAACGCGCATGGATTCCTGGTGGAGCGCTGGAATGTAATTGAAAATACGGATGTCAATATTAAAAGCAGGTAACAGTCATGAAAAGGAATATAGAAAAGCCATTGTCAGACCAAAAGGCCAAAATCGCCAGGCAGATTGCAGCGCGGGTCATTTATGTGCAACAGAAATGGGCAGGTACTATGACTTCTCTTGCGGGTAAGTTCAGTATTTCCGCGCAAAAAAAAATACTGGTAACAGGTACTGCACTTGCAGCGGTTTTTTGCTTTAGCCTCATCATGAGAACATTTTCTACTGGAAAAGTTTCGAACACCAAGGATATTCTCCCTGTATCAGGCGCCCCGGTGCAGCAACAAAAGCAGAACAGAGCCAGAAATGCAGATTGGGAAAAAATCCGGGAAATGAATCCTGCTTTAGTCGATTCTCTTTGGGCAGCATTTATTAATAAACAAAAGAACATTAAACTCAATAACAATGGAAAATCAAACTAAAGAAATGCAGCAGCGGAGGTTTCAGTTTATGCTCCCTGTGCTTGTTATCCCCTTTCTTACTTTATTGTTCTGGGCGCTGGGAGGCGGTACCGGGAATAATGTGGTGGCACAGGCTCCAATAACAAAAGGTATAAAAACTGAACTGCCCGTAGTTAATATAAAGCAAGATCCGGCTAACAAAATGAGTTATTATGACCTGGCTAATGCCGATTCTCTTGCAAATAATGAACTGAAGAAGAATGACCCTTATTACCAGGGCAATGCCAGTACTGGAATAGCAGATCAATTAAATATATACGGGCGCATAAATCAGCCCGGCATCAATACTTCCAGCTTTGGCGGAAATGGTTTTAATGCCAATGAAGCAGCAATTTATCAGCGGGTCAATGACATTAATACCGCCCTCAATCAACCAGCTATGCAGCCTTCTGTACCATTTAATCAGGGAATGAATCCTTATGCCGGTCAAGGCGCTACAAAAGCAGACCTGGACAGGCTGGAACAAATGATGAAAATGATGGAATCCGGAGAAAGAAAGCCGGATGCTGAAATGCAGGAGGTGAATACCATGCTGGAGCGCATTATGGATATACAGAACCCCGGTGTTGCGCAGGAAAAAATACGTGCTGCCTCTAAGAAGAAAAAAGAACAGGTATTCCCAGTATCTGCTGAATCGCGTCCCGAACCAGTGGCATTATTGAAAACTGAGGCTAGTGCACACAATGAGGCGTCGGCAGAAGGATTCTTTTCCCTGAAGCCGCGTAAATCCAACGAAGAATTTCCTTCCAATACCATTAAAGCTGTGGTACATGGAACACAAACCCTGCTTTCTGGTGCGGAGCTGAAAATGAGGCTGTTAAAGCCCGCCTTCATTAATGGGGTTAAAATTCCTAAAGACAACATTATAACCGGTATCGCGACCCTGAATGGTGAACGTCTGATGGTTAGTGTGGAGCAGATCCAGTATGGTGATCATTTGTTTCCTGTGAGCCTATCAGTATTTGACCTCAGTGGTCTGGAAGGTATCCGTATTGAAGGGGCTATGTCGCGTGATGTAGCAACACAATCTGGTGCAGGTGCCCTTCAGGGTATAAACCTGCCAATGCTCGAGCCTTCTATTGCTGCCCAGGCCGCATCCGCTGGTATTGAATTTACCAAAGGTCTGATCGGCAAAAAATCGAAACTTATTCCTTTTACCGTAAAAGCTGGCCATAAGATTTTGCTGAAGGATGAAAACCAGCGCAGTGAAGTACAATAGCAAATAACATAAAAACAATTAAAATGAACATGAAAAGGAAATGTGTAAAAAGGATGGTATGGATATTCATGTTATTCTTTACAGTATCGGCAGGTGCCCAGGATGCTGTTAAATTGAAGTCTGTTGCCGCCCCGATTTCGATTGCGGTTGGAAGGTACAAAGCTACCAACCTTATCTTCCCATTCGGAATCAAAAGCGCCTACTGGGTAAATAAAGACTTATCGGTATTGCAGATTGATGGGCTGGAAAACGTGCTGATGGTGAATGCTAGGAACGATTCTTTAAAAGAGACGAACCTGACTGTAGCAACGAATGACGGATCGCTGTATTCATTTAATGTCAGTTATACCACCAATCCTAACGTGTTAAATCTAAAGGTGAACGAATCAGGTAGTACCGCACAGGCGTCCGGCTTGTTAAGCCCTGATGACCTCAACGAAGTCAGGATAAACAGTCTTGCAGAGCGGCTGGCTACAAAGAAAGCCGTAATAGGTAACATCAGGGACAGAAATTTTGATATCGCTATGGAACTGACAGGTATCTATGTTGATGGGGATGTACTGTATTTTCAACTGGCTTTAATGAATAACAGCAACCTGAGGTATACCGTTGATCAGCTCCGCTTCTTTATCAGGGACCAGAAGAAGTCCAAACGCACATCTTCACAGGAGGTTCAGGTAATACCATTATTTGTATTCGGAAACCGAAAGATGATAGAACCGCAGTCCAGTCAGGTATTGGTTTATGCAATTGAAAAATTTACCATACCTCTCAATCAAAGCTTAAATGTCCAGTTGCTAGAAAAAAATGGTGGCAGGAACGTTTCTATTAAAATTGGAAACAGGTCGATTATAAAGGCAAAGCCTGTGAATTAAACAGTTTATCAACTGCAAACAACTAAAACAAATAGATTAATAAAAAATAATAACATGGAAGAATTGAATTATGTGGGCGTAGAAAGAAGGGTTTTTTCTACCGGTGTGGGTAACGATTTAGATTTACCACTAAGAGTTAACATGGAAAAGGGTTTGGACGAATTCTCATTGCCATACACAAAAACCTATGGCGAAGTCAAGGCAGATGCAGAATATAACTTCAAAAAAAGCGATAAGGGGAATTATTTTTTCAATTCAATGGAAGTTACCGCGAACATTGGGGATGAAAAGTTCTCTCAGAAATTTTACGTGGATAACACCTATGATCCAAAGCTCCGGGAACAATATCCTGACCTAAATGCAAATTTTACTTTGAAAGAGGCTGTGAATTTCCTGTGTGGCCGTTTTGTAATGAAACTGCATGTTTCGAGAAAAATAAAAGATGATACTAAGGAGTTTTCAATTGCAAATTCTACAAAGGTCATTGAGCCTGCATTTTTGGAGATAGACCTTACAGATAAGGACAAGTACGGTAACTATTTGGTAAAAACGTTTAAAGGCGATCATCTTGACGCTTTCGAAAGAAAGCTCAACGAAATGCCATTGAAAAACCTTCAGAATCCAGCACAGAAAGCAGCCTTAATGAAATCATTAAGGAGAGGTGACCCTAAAATCCCAGTGACTTTTGTAGCTGATGGAAAAGAGTACAAACGGTATATCGAGTTCAATGCCAGGTATAAAAATTTCAAAGTATCAGACAGCTATCTGTCAGTTAAGGAAAAGAAAGAACAGGAAAAGGAGTTGCAGCAGTCTGTACCGGAGGTTAAGCAGGATAATGCCAAGGAAAAGCAAAAAGGTTCAAAGCAAACAAAGCCCTCTTCCAGTGCAAAGGTCACTGGAAAGCCTGCAGCAGCAAAGAAGCAGAATATAAAAACTGGAAAGGCTGCTTCCACAGCATCGGTGCCGAAGAAGCCGGCAATAAAAAATGGGAAACCTGCTTCTAAAAAAAGACGAGGCTCAAAAGTTGGGGGCTAATCCCCCAACCCCTGTACATGTGGCACCAGTAAATGAAGCAAAATGGAAAATCTAAATGATAGGATAGCTGATGATCTTAGGGTTTGGGAAGAAAGGAATGTGGCAGATGCCAAAATTTACTCACCTGAAGAACGTGCAACTACCAAATATCAATCCGATCAGCTAAAGGAGCTTAAAAAAATATACCTGAAATATTACGCGATCAAGGAACACCGGAGTGATATCGCGCTGAAAAACCTGAAGAACAAGATAGAATTAATGGAAAGCAAACTTCATAAGGGGTATTTCTCCCGGCTTTGGGAAAAGATTAAGGATGCTGTTCGATTCCGGGGTTTTGTAAAAAGTATCCAGGTGAGGAATGAGCAGGATTATGATCAGGTCAGGTCTTTTCTTAGCCAGACAAACCAGGGTCAAGATTTCAAACCTCAGTATATTTTAGGGGCAAGGGAAATTAAGATTCCAAATAACGACTATTATCAGATGTCCCCGACTGAAATTATGAATTCCAGTTTTGACCTGACAAGAAGTGACGATGGTTTTAACATGACCTCTTATAAAGTCCGGATTTTATCTACAGTTGATCCTTCAAATGTAAAAGAAGTAACGTTTCAGCATAGGTCTCACCAGTGGTTGAATAGAGAACAAATATATGGCTTGGCATCAGGAGAACCAGTGTTACATGTTGATCATAAGGGGAATAGAGTATGGCTTAAGCTGAATCAATTTGATAAGGATAAGGACGGGAATACACAGATGATGCGTGTTAGCGGTGATGACTTTAACATCAGGGATGCCATTCAACATTCAGCACTTAAAGATAAGCTATCGGAAAACGCTGAAGCGGCCTTGACGAAAAAGCTTCATAACGGAAATGTGGTTGATCTGACTGTTTCCCAAAATGACGGTGATCGTGTATTTCGTGTCCGGGCAGATCCTTTAGGAAGATCACTAATCGTAAAATCACTTGGGGCAGGGAATACTACCGTGAAAATGGGTAATACCGGCAGCTCATTAAAAGTGCGTTATAAGGCAAATACCGGGCAGAAGATCCCCGCCAACAAAGCCGGGCAAGCTGGTAAAACACCAAGGAAACCGCATATGAAAGTTGTAAAAAGATAGTGAAGATGGAAAGTTGTGGTATTCTTATGAATTTCTTTTCGGTGTCCGAACATGATTGTAGAATAGGTAAAGGGCACCTCGCACTATACGTGGCACTTTTTCTGCATTGGAGAAAGTCAGGTTACCCCGTTCCTTTCAGAACCTTCAGCCAGCAAGTCATGCCGCTGGCAAAGATTTCAGCTGCTTCTACCTATCACAGGCTGCTGAAGGATTTATGTGAGTTTGGTTACATCGGGTATACGCCTTCCTTCTATAAAGGCAAGGCTAGTGAACTGTACTTTAATTGTGAGAGTGAAAGAGTGAAGGATGAGAAAGGAGCAGTTGATTACGCTGGAGGATCTGGATAATTTCAAAGTGGAATTGTTAGACGGTGTAAAGCAGTTATTAAAAGAATGCAAAGGTCAGCCTGCAAAGCAATGGATCAAGACCTCTGAGCTGGTAAAGAGCTACAAATTTTCCCCTGGTAAACTTCAAAAAATGAGAGATCAGGGCCTACTGGCATTTACCCGCATCGGAGGTGACATCTATTATGATCAGGATGATATCAAAGCTATGTTTGAGCAGCTTAAAACTCCAGCATTGAAATGACAATGGTGATGAACAACAGAAAGGGGCATGGCAAAGACGTGCCCCCTAACAAAACCCATGTGCTGATATACTTTATCCAACAAGGAAGCACCGCTGTGGAAGGTACCTCATTTTATGAATACTATGACAATCTCAAATGGAAAAACCCGCAGGGCATTACTCTTACCAACTGGAAGACGGCTGCTTGGCAATGGATATGGTATTTATAATCTTAATCTTCCCAACGTTTCATATGTCTGCTTTTTTAACCCTATAAATTCAAATTTTAACTAAATTATTATATGAAAAATTTAACCATTGTTTTGTTAATTGTAGTTAGCCTGTTCATTTTTATGAGCGGCTGTTCCAGGAAAGATCAGGATTTTCAGCGGGAAAAACCTTTGACGGCATTTCCTGCCCCGGAAAACCTTCAGTTACTGGACCTCCGGCTTCAGAAAATCATCAAAGCGGTACAGAGTAAACCTACGATCACGGCCGACTTTTGTACTTCAATTGATGGTAAGGGAGATTTAGCATGGAATAATTCACTGATATCCCTGCGTGGGAACACTGTTGTTGCCCTCATTCCCTTAAAACAGGAGGAAGAAAACAGTTTTGAGCGGTTTATGGCCGTTGAACTGGATAGCGCCCTTCGGTTCAGGATTTTTGATGCGAACAGTTTTTCTACCTATGCATCAAATGCAAAGGCAGGTGATCCAACCCTATTTGAAATCAATCACGCTTTGAACGCCTTAAACAATATTGGTTTCGGGCGCAAGGTATACCTTACAAAAGGCTTGCCCCAAGCGGAACTCAAAAAGCTGGAGCAGTACAAAGGAAGTAGGAAAATGGCACCCATCCAACAAAAGAAACTGGCAGCTGTCATTACGATAACGAATTGTTATTCCTGGTCTGCCTGTACCGGGGACGGGAATGGGAATTGTGTTGGGGAGATCTACTATTTTACAGAGTGTGTAAGCGAGACCATCTGGTTTAAATCCGATGATGTTGGTTACGATATGGGGGGAGGTTACGAAACTGGTGGCGGAGGGGCTGACCCAAATATCCCATCGTCGCCGGAGGATTTGCAAAAAGTACAGGTATTTCCTCCACAAGTTCCAATCAATGATCCCAAAAAATACCTCTCCTGTTTCGATACCTCTCAGCCTGCAAAAGTGATTATTTATGCGGATCAGCCGGTGCCAGGTACATCGGAACCGTTTAGCATTCTTGGTGGGATTGGCCATGCATACATGAGTTTCGAGCAGAATGTGAATGGGAATACCATCAGACGCACAGTTGGGTTCTATAATGGGACAAAAGTAGATCCGTTTTACAATAAATCGGCTCCCGGTACACTTGGTAACGATTCCACGCATGAGTACAATGTCAAATGGGAAACCAACCTTACATCAGATCAGTTTGATAAGATGATACAGGCTACCATTAGCCATGCCCCTGAGTATAATATCGAAAGTTATAACTGTGCTAATTTTGTGCTCGATGTGACCAGTGCCGGGGGCATTAATCTGCCCCGTACCAAAGGGTGGTGGTATACGGGCAGCGGCCTCAACCCTGGCGCTTTAGGCGAAGACCTTCGCAAGCAGCCCGGCGCTGTCAGTGGCAAGGGTCATACAGAAAATAATGTGGGGGAATGCCAGTAGTTACGGTGATACTCCCAATGAATTTTTCTGATGAGACCTTTCCTTTTATGGCCGTTGTATAATTTCTTATTCATCAATATGTAGCAAAGCCGGAAGTTCTTCCGGCTTTGATGCTTTCTACCATCACAGCTCTACGCCACTTTCTTTAGTTTTCCAGCACTGCTGAAAAGCGTTTTCCGGGCTATTTTCATGTTACCTGATATGCGGATCTTACGCACTTTACAATAACGCATCGTTGTCCTGATGTTTTTATGCCCTAACATTTTACTTACATCTTCAAGAGGCACATTGCAGATGTTGAGCATGATATCTGCGAAGGTGTGGCGGCCTAAATGCGTTTTAAGCACACGGTTTATTCCGCATATGTCAGCGAGTTCTTTTAAATAGCTATTGTACTTTGTATTGCTCGGAATGGGGAACAGCCTGTTATTGGCAATACAAAAAGGATCATTTTGATATTTCTTGATGATATCTTCAACAACCGGGAGAATAGGCACCTGTTCGGAAATTTCCGTTTTCCCTCTATCCTTAATTAGCCATCTTTCTCCATTAAGGCCAACCCTAATTATATTTTCAGGCGCAAGGTTTGCGATATCCTGAAAGGCAAATCCTGTGAAGCACTGCACAATAAATGCATCTCGTATTCTATCCAGCCTTTCAATATCTATTTTCTTATTATAGATTTTGAAAACTTCAAACAATTCAAGCGGTTGAACTTCCTTATCCCCACCACTGGATTTATATCTGGAAATCGGATTTTCCGGCAGCCAATTTTTATTCTCAGCTAAATAAAGCAATTGCTTTATTTTCTTGATTTGCCCCTTTGCTGCTAGTTCCTGTAAATTGGAAATCCGTCTTTTCTGTATCGTACCTTTAAGGAAGTCTAGCCTTTTGACGGTAAGGTATCTATAAATATCTTTTCCAAAATTGTTATCTATGCTACTAAGCTTAATGGGGTATTTGTCTTCGTCATTCTCTTCAGTAGCCAGATCAACAGCTTTTATTTCTCCATTTTTGCTCACCCGGAACTTTCCAAACTCAATGATTTTTTTCCTGGTGGCTTTCCATTGCTTTAATGTTTCTGAGGATTTATTCTCAGCTTTTACTTCTTCTTCAAAGTCCTTTATTAATAGATCAGCTACTTCCAGAAGCGTATGTTCTTCCACTACTGGAACAGGAACCGGAACTTCGGATTTGCGCTCTACTGTTACTGGCTCACCCTCATATTCCTGCTTTAACATGGCAGGCGTTACCTTTGGGTGTTTTCTACTTAACACAAGAAAAAAGGCAGCAAGTTCCTTCTTCATCTCCTTTAAATGATCGTTAATATCATTCCAGTCTTCCGCAGGCGCAAATACTTTTTTATTCTTCTGATCCCAATGATCAGGGGCAACATATTTACCAGAATCAATTTCAGCGCGGCCCAATCCTGTAATAGTAATTCTTACATAGATGGGAGCTTTCCCATCTTCCATTCTGTTCAGCCTGTGCCATAACAGAATTGATAACTTTTGTTTGCTTTTCAAGTGTACTAATTTTAAGTGATCAATCGGTTCTTCCCGCTGGGTTGTGGGAAATCACAGAGAGGACTTAAAACCATAACAATCAACTATTTGCAAACTATTCGGTTACCAAATTTACTCAATGATGTGCAAACAATACGGTAACCGAACCGGTAACCGTTTGATGCGATTTAATATGATCAGATTTGATTTGATTATTATAGTGGAAGTAGACGTAGATGGGATATAATGCAAAGAGGCGCATTATAGTGCGCCTCTTGTGATTCCGCTGGGACTCGAACCCAGGACCCATACATTAAAAGTGTATTGCTCTACCAACTGAGCTACAGAATCATCGCTGTGATGACCATCAAAGCGGGTGCAAAAATAGGAATATTTTTATTCCTTCCAAATTTTTGTAAAAAAAGTTCATAGTAAATGCACGCCGTTGTACTTAGCGCGCTTTCAGATTGAAGGCAACGATCTCATTGATCAGTTGTGTTCTTCCTTTCTCCGGCCTTTCCAGGAACACCATATGTGTGCCCTCAGGCAAGGTCACAAATTGCTTGCGCGGGGAATTCACCAGTTTCTCCTGTAAAGTGGTAAGGTCTTCCGGTCTGCTCCAGGTATCATAAGCACCCCTGATGGCCAGCACAGGCACAGAAACATCTTTTGCATGCCACATGCCTTTTCCCTGTGCAGTATAAAAGCTCTCTGCCCTGTAACCACCGGGTACTTCCAGGATACTATCTTCATTAAAGCTCACCGCCGTTCTTGCATAAGCTTTTGCAACGGCGGTATCATACCATTGCGATTTATCTGCTACAGGTATATAGTTGTTCCAGTTCTCTATCAGTTGTGCAGCCGTTGCCCTGCGCAGCACCTGTGTGGAAGCATAATTAAACTGGGAGGTATCAGAAGGATTACGGAATAATTTGGTGAAGATCCAGGGCGCCTTTACATTATACAGGCTGTTGAGCATAATGAGTGATGCGGTCTTATAAGGATAGATGCAGGAATAATATCCCATCCAGCTGCCACCTGTGGCCCAACCGAACAGCGCCACTTTTTTCCTGCCTGTTTTTTCCCTGATAAAATCTACCACCGCATCAATATCCCTGGACACTTCGGCAGAAGAGGCCGCGATCACCCAGCGTTTGGTAGTATCATAATCAGGACGGGTAGAATTTTCCCAGCCCCGTGCATCCATAATAAATACATGCAGCCCTGCTTTAGCCAGGTCTTCCGCAAAGGAACCTCCGGCCACCGGCAGATCGAATGAAGCAATACCACCGGCTCCGCCACCATGTAATAAGAGGATAGGAGGTTTGCGGCTACGCTTGCGTGTAGCCACTTCCCGGATAGCGATGCGTACGCCGGGATCACTGGCAACCACATAATCTGATCGCTGAACCGTTTGGGCTATGGCAGTTTGTTGTAATAATACCGGAAGGAGGAGCAAGGTTTTCCACATAATACAAAAATAACGTATTTTACAGTAATCATGAACGATCAACATATCAGACCGGTAGCGGAAACGGATCTTCAGGTATGGATGCAGCTGGAACGGGATACATTTACGGAAACCTTTAAGCCTGTTTATTCAACACAAGACCTGCAACACTTTCTCCGGGAAAAAAAGAACGACAACGCTTTAAAGGCAGAATGGGAACAAAAGGATTCCTTTTTCTACATCCTTTGGGAAGGAACTGCAGCCGCAGGATTTATTAAACTGAACCTCCACCGCCAGCCGGATAACGGCACTTTGTTACCCACTCCCGTGATGGAGCTGGAAAGGATCTATGTGCGCAGTGAATTCCAAAGTAAAAAGTTCGGCAAACAGCTGATACGTTTTGCTTATGAACAGGCTGCCAAACATTTCGTGCGTACATTATGGTTAGGCGTATGGGAGCATAATTTAAAAGCCAGGAAATTCTATGAGAAAGAAGGGTTCTCTGCCTTTGGGGAACATTCCTTCAAAGTAGGTACCCAGGTAGACCGGGACCTGCTGCTGGCCAGGCTCCTCTGAGCCAGTGAAAAAACTACAACAAATAGAGAAAAAGAGCCTAAAACCACGTGTTTTTTTGTACGACCTTGAGACCGATAAAGCGCTGCGGCGCTTGTTTTTGTTCCACTTATGCAAACGATTGCGAATTACACGTATAAACTGATCTCATGAAAAAGATGGCTTGCCTGCTGACGATGCTCATTACCGTTCAGTCTCTCATGGCACAAAACAACACAACAAATGATGCACGTATGAAATGGTGGAGGGAAGCCCGTTTCGGGATGTTCATCCACTGGGGCGTATATGCTGTTCCTGCCGGTACTTATAAAGGCTTTCCCATGGCAAGGGGTGGGGGAGAATGGATCATGAACCGCAGCAAGATCCCTGTGGCAGAATACCAGGCTTATGCCAAACAATTCAATCCCGTTAAATACAATGCAGAAGACTGGGTGAAGATGGCTAAAGATGCAGGCATGAAGTATATTGTGATCACCGCCAAACACCACGATGGTTTTGCCCTCTTCAACTCCAAAGCCAGCAAATGGGATATTACAGATGCTACGCCTTATGGGAAAGACCTGCTCACACCACTGGTGGCAGCCTGTAAAAAACATGGCATCAAGCTGGGCTTCTATTATTCCCAGGCGCAGGACTGGAATAACCCGGGCGGCTCTGTGGCCCGTAAAGAAATGCGCGAGGGATGGCCTAACCCGGATTCTGCTAAAGTGGATGCTTATACAAAAGCCAACAACGGGCATTTTGATCCTGCCCAGATGACGCAGACCTTTGATCAGTATATTGATAATGTAGCTGTACCGCAAGTGAAAGAATTGCTGACTAATTACGGGGAAGTAGCTGTACTCTGGTGGGATACCCCTACTAATATGACGGACGACGCTGCCACTAAATTACAGGCACAGCTTAAGTTACAACCCAACATCATCACCAACGACCGCCTCAAACGCCCTAATTTCCAGGGAGATTATAAAACACCGGAACAAAAGATCCCCAACCTGAGTGAACTGGACGGGCGTGATTGGGAAACCTGCATGACCATGAACGGCACCTGGGGATACAAAAGTTATGATCATAACTGGAAGAGTGTTTCCACAATGGTACGTAACCTGGTAGACATCGCTTCTAAAGGCGGCAACTATTTACTGAATGTTGGACCCACTGCAGAAGGGGAGTTCCCCGCAGAAAGCATTCAAAGCCTGAAAGGTATCGGCGAATGGATGAAGGTGAACGGCGAAGCTATTTATGGCACAAAAGGCAATCCTTTAAAACCCGTACAATGGGGCCGCATCACCCGGAAGCAAAACACCCTCTACCTCGCTGTATTTGAATGGCCCGCAAATGGAAAACTGGAAGTGCCAGGCCTGAAGAACAAGGTAAAAAGCATTAGTGTACTTGGTACAAAAAACACACTCAAATCCAATACCAGTGGGGATGTTCTTACAATCGACCTCAGCGGTAAACCCCTGAACGACATTGCTACCGTGATCAAAGTACAGGTGGACGGAAATTTGTAGGATTTATTGGTTTGTTCAGATATTTGACTTTACTTTGTATCTCAAAGTGAAAAAGAGGGAGTAAGATCCCTTCTTTTTTACCCTTATACTTTGAAATGCAAAGTGCTTTTAAACTATCATTATGCAAACTGTAAAAGACAAATTACTGAACTACAGGTACATCAGCCTGCTTGCCCTCTTACTGCTTAATTTTATCGTTTACGTCATCGGGAACACTTATTCGGAGAATGAGGACCTGGTGATGCGGTTGTTTTTTATTCACTACATCTGTGCAGTAGCTGCCTTTATAGCGAGGGCTTTTACGAAGAAGGAGGAGCGTAAAGGTACCCTTACGCCGGTGTTGTTATTATTCCTCGTCAGCGCCTACAGTCTTAACAGGGTAATGAATATTTTCCATGAGAACACAGCCTGGTTCAGTGCCGTATTGGTTATTACCGGTATCAACCTGCTTTTATTCCATTTTTATGAGAATATGCCAAAGCCTGTACGTGCCATTATGTGTTTTGTGCTGGGCGTCAGCTTTGTTGTCATGATCTACCTGGCCTGTTACCTGGTACCTATTTATGGTATGGCCGTTCCTGCTATACTGGCCCTGGGTATTTCCATCCATGCTTTTATTCCTTTATTCCTGCTCATCCATATCTGGTACCTGTTTTACATGCACATCCGGTACCACTTCAAAGCCGGTAGGTGGAGTGTACTTTCCGGGTTTACTTTTTCCATTATTGTGATCACCGTATTCACCATGGCCATGGCCAGCGAAGTGAAACAATTGAACCGCATCTATAACAGGACCAGTGCAGAAGGTATCAGTGCTTTACCACCATGGGCCGAAGCGGCAAAAAAAATGGATGGCAACTGGATTGAAGACCGGGTACTGAAAGCTGATTTCATTTACCTGCTGCCCCGGTGGTTTGATTGGAGGCTCTTTGATATGCCCTCCCGTAATTTCAACGATTCCCGCCTGCACGACCCATTGGTGGTGATCGCATCGGGTTTCATTCCAAAGATCATAGCGTCTAATGAAGAGCGCATTAAGATCCTGGAAACATTGTTTGATGCCCGTCATGAAGCACAGGAGCGGCTTTGGTCCGGAGAAGACCTTTATACGGATTATGTGAACACAAAAGTGCGGATCTGGCCAAAGCTGCACCTTGCCTACACGGAAAAGGTGATCACTGTAGTGAATCCCGGGAGAGAAAGATGGAGAAGTGAAAAAGAAGGTATTTACACTTTCCATTTACCGGAAGGCGCTGTGGTAACCGCTCTTTCCTTATGGATTAACGGGAAAGAAGAAAAAGGCATTCTCACAACAAAACATAAAGCAGATACAGCTTACCGGGAAATAGTGGGAGTGGAGCAAAGAGATCCCTCTGTGGTACACTGGCAGGAAGGGAATACCGTAAGCGTGAGGGTTTTCCCCGTGCTTTCAAATGGTTCCCGCCAGTTTAAGATCGGATTTACGGCACCATTAAAGGTCAGCGAAGATAAGCTGGTATATGAAAATGTTTATTTCGACGGGCCAACCGCTAAGCGCGCTGCAGAAGACCGTACGATAGAATTTGTTACGGAACCGGTAAAACCTGATCAGCCGCTTAACTATGAAGGCAATTACAGGGCTGACTGGAAACTGACGTTTAAGAACGAAAATATCCAATCGAATACTTTTGCTTTTAACGGAAAAGGATATACTATTAAACCTTATATACCGGAGCGCGAGCCCGTACAAACCAATGCCATTTACCTGGATGTGAACCAGGCATGGTCTGAAAGGGAATTGCATGAAGTATTGCTGCTTATTGGCAAAACACCCGTATATGTATGGGCCGGCGAAAAAATGGTGCCGGCTACCAAAGAGTTATTAAAAGACCTGCTGAAACAACGTTTCAGTCTCTTTCCGGTCTATAAGATAAAGGATCCTGCCAGCGCTTTGCTGATCACCAAAAGCACAAGCGTTTCCCCCACGCTGGATGAGCTGGAAGGCAGCAGGTTCAAAACAGAATTGTCTGCCTGGCTCTCACAGGAAACGCTGCCAAAGATCAGGCTGCTGGACCTGGGTACACAGTTATCTCCTTATCTGAAATCCCTCAAGGAGTTCCGCGTATTCCGCTATGAGAAAGGAGGGCTTCTCTTACTGAAGATCTTAATGGATACCAGGACCTTTGCCAGCGATACAGAATCAGATAATAAGGTGGTGATGGATGAAGCGAATATTGCCATAGAACAAAACGCAGACAGTGTTACTACAGGCGATGCCCCGGACCATCTGATGCGCCTTTTCGCTTATAACCACATCCTCCAAAAAGCAGGGAAGGGCCTGCTCACCGGAAAGGAAGGGCAGGACAGCCTGATACCCATTGCACAGGAGGCTTACGTGGTTTCTCCCATCAGTAGTTTAATTGTACTGGAATCGCAGGCAGATTACGATAAGTTCAAGATCAAAGACAGTGATAACAGCCTGAAGAATGCTTCTATGAAATCTAACGGCGCCGTGCCAGAACCGCACGAATGGGTCCTCATCATACTTGTGTTACTCACCTTCACCTATGTTAAACTCCGCCCGAAATGGATCAAAGTAAACGTTTGATCCCCGCCATTCTGGGTGCCGGACTGATCGCAGGCATATACGTTCTCATTGTGCAATACGCATTGAAGGACTATATTGCCTGGCGGTCTCCCGGATTCCTGCTGGGATTGATAGCCATCCCTGTTGCCTTGCACAGGGACCCGCTGCAAAAGAAAAGTCTGCGTTTTTATTATACCGCATTGATATTTTGCATACTCGGATGGGTCCTGCCGGTGAAAACCCTGCTCTATGCCTCCGTGGTATTAGCCCTCTGTTTCCTGATCGATAATGTTTTGGGGAAGATCAACCTGCTGCCTGTACTGGCCATGGCATTGATGGCGCCCATTTGTGATTATATCACCAATATCTTCACTTTCCCCATACGCCTGCAATTAACGTCATGGGCCGGCACTTTGCTGCAAATGATTGGGGTGGCTGCTAACGTGGAAGGCAATACTATTTTCTTTGGTGGTAATGAATTCTCTGTAGATGCTGCCTGTATGGGTTTGAACATGCTGATCACTTCCATGCTTTGCGGGATAATGATCCTGGGTTTCTACCAGAAGAAAATGGACCTGCACCTTTCTTTTATAAAAGTAAGCCTCTTAATGGGCATCATTGCCCTGCTGAACATCATCGCCAACCTGTTCCGCATGGTACTGCTGGTGATACTGGTGATATTGCCGGAAGATCCGATGCACGGCTTCACAGGCATCATCTGCCTGGCGGTGTATGTGATCTTACCGCTGGTTTGGCTGATCCCCCGGATGGTAACCCATTCAGGCAAAGCCAAAACAACCCATGTTCCTGCACACACTGTTAATACCTTACAGGTGATCATGGCACATGTTTGCCTTGCTGCCTGTGTGGGAATGGTAGCCTGGAAAACCATGCTGCCGGGCCTGAACCAGGTGATCCCTGTAAACCTGCCGCGGGTAAAAGGTTTCAAAGTAACCGCCATGAGAGATAATGTGGTTAAAGTGGAGAATGATACCGCATTGATCTATGTAAAGACCATTCCCGGTTTTTATTACAGCGATCATCATCCCACTATTTGCTGGCGGGGCAGCGGTTTTGAATTTAAACATATCAGGGAAGAAAGAATAGCCGGGAAAACAGTGTCTACCAGCATCCTGCAAAAAGGAACACAGCAGTTATATACTGCCTGGTGGTATGATAACGGCACCAGGCAAACCGGTTCCCAGCTAAACTGGCGCTGGGATGCTTTGCGAAGCGGTACCCGGTATGCTATTGTAAACGTTAGCACGCAGGATAGGAAAACGCTGGAAAAAGAAGTAGCCAGGCTCTTAAGGCCGGAAGAAAACATTGTTACTGCGCTGCAGCATTAGGATCCTGTTTGAACATCCCGGATAACAAAGCATACAGCTCCGGGTGGTGCTCCTTCATCGTATCCGGCTTTACGAAGAAATATTCACTTACTACCGCCAGGAATTCACTCTGGTTCATCGCTGCATAAGGATTGATATCGGACTCTCCGGTTTCAATCCTTTTGATCTCCTCATGCATCACTTTCAGCCAGGGAATACTGTAACTGTTCCGCAATAAGGATTCCGGCATACCGTCCACAGCACCGTCCGTTTTATCCACCAGGTGAACGAATTCATGAATAGCGGTATTACTCTTACCATTATGCTCTGAAAATCCCTGCCGCAGGGCAGACTGGGAGAGGAGCATTTGTCCGTTTAACGGCCCGCTGCCCACCATGCCCAGTATATTCCTTCTGTCACCCTCAAACTGGTATTTTTCATCAAAAGTATCCGGGTACAGGATAACATTAGTAAGATTGCGGTAACGCCATCCCGGAAAGGAAAAGATAGGGATCACGGCGCTGGCTGCTATCAGCACCTTATCTAATATTTCTACTTTTGTCCCTACACCTTCAATGGTCACGCTGTCCATGAACTCACTGACTTCTTTTACAAAGCGCGGTTTGTCTTCCACTCTCAGCTGCTGATAGTATCTGACGTTGCTTTCCAATATGCCGGCGATTGTGGCCTGATGTTTGGATTGGGTCTTTGGTTTACGGTAAAACCACCAGAAAAGCAGCGCGAAAATAACAATAGGTATTACGAATGCCATAGATCAAATGTCAACCTTTTTCGCGATATATTGTTTATCTTCCTGAACCATTAAAAACTGACCCATGCCCCGCTGGTTACGCATCTTACTAATTTCTACAGGCAGCCTGATAGGGCTGGTCATTATACTTTGGCTTATCCTGGCGCTTGTGATCCGGAATAATAAACAACGCATCCTTACAGAAATTTCCAGCCAGCTAAGCAGCCGCATCAATGGTACCCTGGTGATCAGGGATATGGACCCTTCGCTGATCCGCAGTTTTCCGAATGTATCTATCACTTTAAAAGAGGTGTCCCTGCAGGATAGTTTATTCGAAAAGCATAAACGCCCGCTGCTGGCCATAAAGGAAGTATATGTGAAAGTGAATACCGCTGCTATCCTGCACGGGGAAGTAGATATCAAAGAAGTGAAACTGAAAGATGGGAATATCAGCATCTATACGGATAGCACAGGTTATTCCAATACTTATCTCTTTAAGGGGGATTCCACCAAAAAGAAAACAGGCAAACAACCTACTTTCAGATATTTCAGCATGGAGAACATTCAATTCTCCATGGAAAACCTGCAAAAGTTTAAACACTTCCTGTTCGATATCCGGTCGCTCAGCGGTGAAATGGATTACGAAAACAGTGGCTGGACCTGTAAGCTGAATACGGACATGCACATACGGAACCTGGAATTCAATACCACTAAGGGTAGTTTTGCACAGAATAAGGTGCTGCAAAGCGATCTTACGCTGCAATACAATACTACTTCCAAAACCTTACGCATTCCGCCTCAGTTATTGCAATTCGACAAACAGCCTGTTTCTTTCGGTGGTGAATTCAATTTCAGCCAGCAACCTGCAGCATTTGTATTAGCGATCAAAGCAGACAAGATACCGTTCCGCCAGGCTGCCTCTTTACTCACACCAACCCTTTCCCATAAGATGGACAGCATCGATTTCGGGAAACCGATCGATGTACATGCAGATATCAGGGGGCATATGAAATTCAGGGATACCCCTTACGTAAGGGTTACCTGGGATGTAAAAGATAATATCCTCACAGCAAAAGCAGTTACCTTAGAAAAATGCAGCTTCAACGGTGCATTCCTCAATGAAGTGGTGATTGGCATGGGGCACAACGATGCCAATTCCCGGCTCAGCCTGTTTAATTTCAAAGGGGAGTACGACAGTATCCCCGTTACTTCTGATACGCTCAGGATCATCAATCTCCAAAAGCCGGTACTTACGGGACGTTTTAGATCCAAATTCCCGCTTACCCGCCTCACACATATTGTAGGCGCCCATCTTTTTGAATTCACAAAAGGCGAGGCCGAAGTGGATCTTGAATACGCCGGTACCTGGAATCCGAAAGATACCGTGCCGGGATTCGTAAACGGTATCATCCAGATCAAAGACGGTGCATTTACTTACGTACCCCGTAACCAATCGTTCCAGCAATGCCTGGCCACACTTGATTTTACGGGGCAGGACCTCTACTTCCGCAACATCCGTTTGCAAAGCGGCAGCAGCGCCGTAACAATGGAAGGAAATATCCGCAACATCCTCAATTTCTATTTTGCTGCACCGGAGAAGATAACGCTGGACTGGTCTATTCATAGCCCGATGATCAACCTGAATGAATTCCAGTCATTCTTTGGCAAACGGCGTAAACATGTATCTAAAAAACAACCTGTACACCATGCCAAACCGCGGATCATGAAGCAACTGGATGTGGTGTTGGAAGCCTGCAGCGTGAACATGAATGTAGTGCTGGAAAAAGTAAAATACCGCCAGTTCAATGCGAGTAATGTAAAAGCAGGTATCCAGCTCAGTCAGACAGGTGTTAAGCTGGATAATGCCGTACTGCAGGCAGCAGGAGGACAGATCAATTTCAATGGTGCCATCTTCAATGCCAGCAATGGCAACGACCGCTTTACGGTAGATGCCAGGGTAAACAAGGTACAGGTAGATCAGCTATTCCGTGCCTTCGAAAATTTTGGGCAGGATGGCATCCAGGCAAAAAACCTGAAAGGTGTATTCTCGGCTACCGCAAAAATAGGAGGAGGGATGAAGGAAGACGCAAGCATCAAACCTCATACGATGTTCGGCTCTGTAACCTTTGACCTGAATAAAGGTGCCCTGGTAGGTTTTGAGCCCCTGGAAAAATTAGGGAAATTCATTTTCCGGAAACGGGATATGTCCAACATCACTTTTGAGAACATGCACAATACCCTGGATATAAAAGGCAGCAAGATTGTGATCCACCCCATGGTGATCGCTTCCAGTGTGCTGAACATTCAGCTGGAAGGAACGTACGGCATGCCCAAAGGAACGGATATACAGATGAAAGTGCCGCTCCGTAACCCCAAGAATGATGACCTGTCCGGCGATGCCGTTGAACTGACCAAAAAGCAGAAAAAAGGTATTGTTGTTAACCTGCGGGCAGTGGATGGAGAGGATGGGAAGGTGAAATTTAAACTAGGGAAGGGGAAGGACGATGATTAACCCCATATTGAGCAAATAACTACACAAACAACCTGGGGAAACCTGTGCTGGCCATATCGGACTCTTTTTTGCTGCATATTCTGTAAAACAATGAATTATGGAACAGCAATCTCTGAAAGGTAAAAAAGTGGCCGTCCTCGTAGCAGATGGATTTGAAGAATCAGAATTCACCGTTCCGGTGGAAGCCTTGCAGAACGCAGGCGCTGAAATAGAAGTGGTATCCCTGAAATCAGGCCATGTGAAAGCCTGGGCTGAAAAGGAATGGGGAGATGAATACCGCGTGGATAGAACAGTAGACAAAGTTTCTTCTGAAGATTATGATGCACTGGTGCTTCCGGGAGGTGTAATGAATCCGGACCTGTTACGGGTGAACAAAGATGCCGTAACATTTGTCACCGGCTTTACCGAAGAAAAGAAACCCATTGCGGCTATTTGCCACGGCCCATGGACCTTAATAGAAACCGGCGCATTGCAGGGCCGCACGGTTACTTCCTATCCATCCATTAAAACAGACCTTATCAATGCCGGTGCAACCTGGGAAGATAAGGAAGTGGTGGTGGATATGGGGCTTGTTACCAGCCGCAGTCCGAAAGACCTGCCCGCTTTCTGTAAAAAGATGATTGAAGAGATTGCCGAAGGGCAACATTTGGCCAGGTCCCGTGGTGTTCACTCACTGGGATAATGGTGGGCCTGCTGATACGGTAAGAAGTTGTGCTGAATAGCACCCCGGATGTGTAATTTCCTACCCATTATCGTTACCGTAAACTAATGATAACTTGCTGTAGATCAAATGATCTTAAAAACAGCAGGGTTTTAGTATAAAATAACACAAAACAAGTATTATGGAGCATGATATTCACCACCCACGTCCGGAATCATTGTACGACAGTTCAACCGTGATCAACGTCAGTAAAACCGGAAGAATGATCTCTGCAGGAGCAGGTGCCGCGTTATTATACCTGGCCTGCGCTAATTTTTCCAAATCACCGATGAATAGCATCTACAAAATGCTGGCAGGAGGGTATCTTCTTTACAGAGGTATTTCCGGCAATTGCCCCATTTCTGCGATGGTAGAAGATAATCTCAACCCACAGCATGCACGTGCCGTAAATATCCGCACAAAATACATCGTAAACCGTCCAAGGAGTGAAGTATACGCCTACTGGCGCCAATTAGACCATTTACCCGCTTTTATGGCCCATTTGCACGATGTGGAAGTAATAGACGAAAAACATTCCCACTGGACGGTGAAACTCACCGGCGGTCTTGAGTTGGAATGGGATGCAGAAATTGTGGAAGAAGAGGAAAATGAATTACTGGGCTGGCGTTCAACAGAAGGTGCTGCTATTTCGAATGCCGGTAAAGTGATGTTCCGCGATGCACCGGATGGTGCAACGGAATTACATGTAACGATCAGTTACAGACCACCGGCAGGTTATGCAGGAGCAGGGCTGGCCAGGTTGCTGAATCCGGCTTTCGCCGCTATGGTGAAGAGCGATATCAGGAATTTTAAAAATTATGTAGAAGGTAAAAGGGAGCATAGCTAATTCTAAACTATACTGCGAATTAAACAGTCCACTGATATACTAATTGGTGGACTGTTTATATTATCGGGGTTTTCCATCCCCTCTTTTCTGATTTTCAGGCTCTTCTTTAATAACTAAACAGGGAAGGGTATGTTATTAAAAAAAGTTCTAAAGAGAATTGCTGAAAATCGACTCAAAGATTCTAATGTTCTTTTGCGGAATAAACGTTATAACGCGGCGATATATCTGGCAGGGTATGCAATTGAATTAATGCTTAAGCTAAAAATTTGCCACATATTTAGATTTAAACATGGATTCCCGGAGAATGAAATTGAATTCAATACCTGTAAAGATGCAGCGAGCTTTGCATTTTTCTCAACGGCTATTGCAAAACTAAAGCAGATAAAACATCATAATTTAGCTGAACTACTCAGGTATTCAGGAAAAGAGATTACTATATTTACAAAATGTTCCAGTGAATGGGCAGGTATATTAAACTGGGGGCCAAATCACAGATATTCTTCAAAAATTGTAAGGAAGGCCACTGCAGCTGAGTTTATCAGAAACTGTAAAATTATCATTGAAAATCTTTAAATTTGTGAAAATTAAATTATGGCAAAGAAAAGTCAGCATGTAGTTCCTTTTGGAAATGGTTGGGCAGTACTTGCAGAAGGCCGTAAAACAGTTTCCGTAATTACAACCCGCCAATCTGAAGCTATTTCCTATGCTAAGGGCATTGCTAAAAAACAACTTGCTGAGGTGATTATTCATGGCAGGAACGGAAAGATCAGGGAGAGAAACAGCTATGCGCTCCGGTAGACTACATTTTAAAAATATCCCAATAAGAAAAAGGTTCCGCTATAACACGGAACCTTTTTAATTTTCATTCATTTTACGGGCGGGAATCTACTTCGTCGTCCTCTTCTTCTTCCTCCTCATCCTCCAGTTCATCTTCCAGTTCGTCCTCATCTTCTTCAATGTCATCTTCATCCTCATCCTCATCGTCTTCCTCTTCATCGGGGCCGGGAGCATCTTCTATACTGTCCCGCACTGCTCCGGCAAAGTCGTTTTCCTCCAGGTCTTCATCCTCCGCCTCCTGTACTTCTTCTTCCCGTTTTTCTTCGGATATGTCTTCATAATCAACAAATTCCTCATTTGGCACCTGCGGCGTCATTTTTTTAGGCGATTGCATAAGTAGAAATTTTAGGATGAACAGATTTGTTTCCACTGATTATGCCGCAAAATCTGAACCATGAGAAAAACGGGTAATTCTTTACTCACCCTGCGCACATACCTTGCGTACGATATACTATATTTGCGATATGTACGCCATCGTAGACATCGAAACCACGGGAGGCCATGCCAGCGCCGGAAGTATCACGGAAATAGCCATTTTTATTCATGACGGGATGCAGATTGTACAGCAATACGAAACCCTCGTGAACCCAGGCATGCCCATTCCCCGGTATATCCAGGCCCTGACCGGCATCACAAACGAAATGGTGGCTGATGCACCTCCTTTTGAAGAGGTGGCACAGCAGGTTTTTACCCTCCTCCAGGGCCAGATCTTCATTGCCCATAACGTTAATTTCGATTACTCTTTCCTCAAATTCCAGCTGGAGGCGGCAGGTTATAAACTGCAAAGCCGGAAACTCTGCACCGTACGCCTGAGCCGTAAGGTTTTCCCGGGATTTCCCTCTTACAGCCTGGGGAATTTATGCCGGCAGCTGAATATTAATATCCAGCAGCGCCACCGGGCTACCGGCGATGCCTTGGCCACCGTACAGTTATTTGAAAGGATCCTGGCAGCAGATAAAGATGGCGCTATCGCAGCCGCTTTAAACGTCCGGTCCAAAGAGCAATGGCTGCCCTTGCATCTGCCGCAGGAACAGGTGGTGGACCTGCCCATGTCTCCGGGAGTTTATTACTTCCACAATGAAAAGGGGAAAGTGGTGTATGTGGGGAAAGCGAGGAATATCAAGAAACGGGTTACCAGTCATTTTACAGGGAATAGTTCCGGCCGGAGGAAACAGGAATTCATCCGGAACATACACGGCATTTCCTTTGAAAAAACGGGTACGGAACTGATGGCTTTCATCCTGGAATCTGTTGAGATCCGCCGTTTATGGCCGGTTTATAACAATGCACAAAAAAGAATAGAGTCCAGGTTCGGGTTCTATGTTTTTGAAGATCAGGGCGGTTACCTGCGGCTGGCCATTGAAAAGCGAAGGAAATATTCCACACCGGTTTATACTTTTAATCTGCTCACAGAAGGGCATCAGCGCATGAGAGAACTGGTGCGCGAATTCAAGCTCTGCCCGAAACTCTGTTTCCTGCAAACGGATAATGATACCTGTGTTGGTGTAACGGAAAAATCATGCAAGGGTGCCTGTGATAAAAAAGAAAAACCCGCTAAGTACAATCAGCGTGTAATGGAAGCTATTGAGCACCTGAAATCAGAACAGCCCTCTTTTGTAATCGTGGACAGCGGAAGGGAAGCAACAGAACGCAGTTGCATCCTGATGGAGAAAGGGAAGTTCTATGGTATGGGATACGTTCCGAGGGATGTGGCCGTTACGGATAATAATATGTTGAAGGACTGGCTGACGCAGTATCCTGAAAATGAATTCATCCTCAATCTGCTGCGCCAGCATGCGGGTGCGCGTAGTGCGGTGGGAGGATAAGAACAATGCAAGCCCCCGCGTTTAAAACAACTCATTCGTATTACTCACACTATCTTTCCAGCCTGCAGCGATCTTTTCCTGCACCATAACCGCTTTTTCTTTCTCTGCATCCGCAGCATCCGCACAGGTCTTCACCTGGATCTGCCCCTTTGAACCTACACGCCCCTGCCGGATGAACAACTTTCCGCCACTCACCGCAATCTCCCAGAACTTCGCTGTTTTCCCTTCTCCGGAAATTAACCGCGTAGTGCCCGCTGGTGTTGCTTCCTGTGGTATCAGAGAGGAGAGAGGCGCCGCTTCCGGCAAACGGTCCAGCCGTTTGAGGATCTCTTCCATTACCTTCTGTGGTTGCAGCAGCCAGTCCTTAGCATACACTGTAATCGTGCGCCAGCCAAAGCTTTCGAGTATGGCAGGCCGTTGATAATATTGTTCCAGCACATCGGAATGCTGATAGTAATTATCATCATCCACCATAATACTCAATGCATATGCTTTATCACTTTCCTGCGCTTTCACTGCCAGTGAACATTTAAAGCCGGATTGCCCTACCTGTTCAGATACGGTAAATCCCTGCTGCTCCAGTTGCTCCCTGATCTCCTGCAATATCACGGTATCCCCGGAGCGGTGACGCCGCGTTTGCTTATCACTGGATAATCCATCCAGTATACTACGCGCCATATTCATATTACCGGTGCTCACCGTTTCAGCATATTGCAGGAAACGGCGTAAGTAATTAGCACCCGCATTATATACATTCGTGATCTGGTGATGCCGTATACTGCTTACAATGGCCATATGCTGTTTAGCACGACTGAAAATAACGTTCAGCCTCTTTTCCCCGCCACGTTTATTGATCGGCCCGAAGTGCATGGACATTTTGCCTCTTGCATCCGGCGCATAACAAACACTCATGATAATAATATCCCTTTCGTCTCCCTGCACATTTTCCAGGTTCTTCACAAACAATCCTGTGAATTGTCCTTCATCCGTCCGCTCAGTAGCATCATCCAGCAGTTCATCGAACTTCTTATCGTTGGCGGCCAATGCTTCCAGCGCGGCTTCAATGGCATGTTGCTGCTCCTGGCTAAAAGCCACAATACCAATGCTTTCCGGCGTACGTTTCATTAATAATTCCCGCACCAGGTGTGCTATGTAAGTGGCTTCAGCAGTGTTTCCCCTTTTGGCATACGTGCCGTTCGGCAGATGATGGAAACTGATGCTGCGGTCAAATAATGCAGATACAGAAAACAGCGCATCGGATGGTTGTTGTATGCTGATAGGTGGTTTCTCTCCGTTATGGATACTGCGGTCAGGAATAGTGAGCAGGCTCGCGCCATAGAATGCATGATTGCTGTAGCTGATCAGTGTTTCAAAATGGCTGCGGTAATGCCATCCCAGCATCACGCTGTTCATTTTCCGGGCACCCTGTGTAAGCAGGCTGTCTGCATCAGCACTGAGTATTTCATCTTCTTCATCGTTCCTCTCCAGGTCGTCCGGATCACCGGCTTTGGCAGTGAAGAAATCAGTAGGGGGCATCTGCCTGTCGTCTCCCACAATGATGGTTTGCGGTGCGCGGTAGAGAGAGGGCACACCTTCTTCCAAAGTGATCTGGCTGGCTTCATCAAAGATCACGGCATCAAAGAAGGGCTGGTCCAGTGCAAGGGAATCACTCACGCTGAGCGGGCTCATTAACCATACGGGTTTCAGGTCTTTCAGCACCAGGCCGCTGCTGCGGGACGTGAGTTCGCGGATGCTTTTATACCGCATGCTTTTAGCAAATTCATTCTCCAGGATCTTCCTGCCTTCGCCGTAATTCTTTGCAAAGGGCTGTTCTTCTTCCGGTACCTGTGAAAGTGCTTTGTTGCTCAGCTGTACATGCTGCCCGAATCGCTGCCGGATATTGGCCCTTATAAAAGCCGCATTCACCTTCAATAATTCCCCGTAGCAATGTTTCACCTGTTCTACTGCTTTTTCTATCACCTGGCTGCCGGTATTGGCAAAGGGTTTATTCTGCTGGTAGATCTGTTTCAGTGTTTTATGTGCCATACCGGCTTCCATTTCCACTGGCGTCCAGGGAAGTGTGCGTAGCGCGAGCTTCAGGCCGCCGGGCATTTCCAGGTAATTGCCTAATACCGGCAACAGTTCTTCCAGGGCAGGGGCGTTCAGGTTGATGGAATCCAGGAGGTCTGTGAGTTCTATGAAATCCTGCACAGGAGGGTCCTGCAATGTTTTGGATAAACTGATGTCCAGCTTATGAATGGTATCATGCAAGCGGGCCAGTTGTTCTACTACCTGCTGTGCCTGCGGATGTTGCAGGAGGTATTGCATGGGGGCTTCGTTCAGGCGCACACGTAATCTTTCTATGGTCAGCCAGGTAAGATCGATGTTCTCAATGCGGTATTGTTGCCGGATGGTTTGGCGTGCCTGTTCCGCAGAACCGGCAGCATCATATTCTGCCTTGAGTAGTAACAGGATGCTGCTGAAAGCAGGTACTACGGCGTGTTGGGACAGATCATAACTTTCCTGCATTTGCCGCTTCAGCCTGCGCCAGCTGCCGTAAAGGAAACGCCAGAAAGAATCCTGGTGTTTTTCTGCAATGGCAATGGCCTGCAGGGTATCCTGCTCGCTGAACTTCCGGTGCCAGTGTATATTCTGTTGGGCTGCCTGTTCTGCAGCTTGTTGTAAAACTTTACTTTCTTTTACGGCCTGTTCAAATGCATGTGCTTCAGGATTCTTTGCATCTATCAGCAATAAGTTACCGCTTTCTGCCAGGGGCAATAATAAGGTAGCATTCAGCACCAGCTGGCGCAGTTCTTCAATGGTCTTTGCATGCACGTCAACAGAAGAAATAACACGGGTCACCAGGTCCAGCAACGCCCTGCTATTGGCGATCAGGCTATTGAGCAACTGATGGGGCTGCTCGGCAGCAAACACCTGTTCATTCACTTTACTGAGCGGATGTGTGGCAAATACAGGATCTGCACCACTTTCTTCCAATGCTTCTCCCAGCAGTTCCACAATGTTGCCGAACTGCAGCCATTGTTTATAATGGGGTACGTTCTCTTCCACGGCAGGTGCTACGGTTTGCAATAAAGGCTTCAATACCAGTACCCGCTCTATCAGGGTACGTACGGCTATCCCTGCATTTTCTGTTTCATGTGCATGTGTATCATGGAACTGCTGCAGCAGTTGTAATTGCTGCGACAGATCCTGCAGTAAAGCATTTCGCCGTACGGTGATATTGTGCAGGTTTTCCGCCGGGCGCAGGAATGCTTCGTAGGTAAGTTTCAGGTCTTTAATGAAAGCACGTTTATCCGCCTGGCTGTCGTGAATATAGCAGCAGAGTTCATCCAGCCCCTGTTGTTTTAAACGATGGAACACCACATCCAATGCTGCTCTCTTTTCGCATACAAACAATACCTGTTTGCCACGGGCTACGAAGTCTGCAATGAGATTGGTGATCGTCTGGCTTTTACCTGTGCCCGGAGGTCCCTGGATAATATAACTTTCACCTTTCCGTGCCTGCAGGATGGCTTTGGTTTGTGTGGGGTCTGCCTGTATCACATGGAACCATTCAGCTTCCGGGAAAGCTGCGATGTCCTCTTCTTCCTGCACGGGTTTGGGATGTGCGCTGAACAGCTGCTCAAATACCTCATGCTGCTGTGGCTGATCTATCACAGAATTATAATCCTGCACCAGGCTCATTTTCTTGTAATTGAAATTGCCCAGTACAACGTGGCAGGTTTCAAAATCCCAGCGGTAAGGATTATCCGTGCCTTCGGTCACTTCATAGGATTCATGATCAGGCAGCGGTGCTTTCTGTAATTTCTTCTGATATTGATTAACGGTATCCCTTGCTTCTTTGTAGATCAGTTTGATCCTGGGTTTCTGCATGTATTGCAGCACAATGCCCCTGTTGGCGCCTTCTATCTGTTTCTGCAGTGTTTGATAGAATTGGTCCATGCTCATTTCTTCCAGGTCTATCATGTCCGGCAGTTCAATGCCGTACAGGTCGCGCAGTTGGTTGGCGAGAACGGGATTTACTTCTGCATGATTGTCTGTGATGCTGAGGGAATACTGGTCTTCACCTACCTGTTTCTTCTTTTTCAGTTCAACGGGGATCAGCAGCAGCGGGCTCATCATACTTTCTTCCGGGTCTTCGCGCAGGTTATGCCATTTCAGGAAGGCCACCACCAGTTTCAGCTGGCTGAAACCATATTCCTGGATATCTTTCTGTGCTTCCAGCCGTACTTTATTCAGCACACCCGGCAGATACGGATGATCTTCAAAACGCAGGTACTTATTGAGGGACAGGTCTTTCATGCCAATCACTTTCTCTGCGATCTCTTCATTCCAGGTGAATAACAGTTCAGGGCGGATGCTTTGATGATGTAATACCATGGGCACGCTGCTCAGGGTAAGGTTGGCAAAGCGGGAATTGGGCTTATAGTAGAGCAGGCGGTTCCGTCTGCTCACGTCAAATAAACGGTTCCGTAATTTATTGAGGATGAAACCTTGTCTTTCTTTTCGTTCCTGGTATTTCCATCCTGCCATCTGGCCCAGGTCCAGTTGTTTTTCGCTGTCAAAATCCCGGTAATGTTCCAGGCGGTGGATCAGTTCATGCAGGTCCTGCGCTCTTTGTGTACGGTTCAGTTCCGTCATTTCCGTGATGATGGTACCGAGTGCCGGATGAATAGGGCGATAGGCTAATGGATGTGTGCGCTGCACCACCAGTTTATCTAATCCTTCAGGTGCATGAAGATCAATCCCTAAGGCAATGCTTGCCAGGATCAGCCCCAGGCAAAAGATATCTGTCTGCGCATCATGATGCCCCAGTAACATTTCATAGCTGCGGTATCCGGGAATGTATGCGCCATGCAGCAGTGGCTGAGATACATCTTTATGTACCTGCAGGTTGATGGCTTCCGCCTGGTCCGCCAGGAGCTTTACCTTATCTACGATCTGAAAATGTGGATTATGGTTATTGTAGAGCGCAGCTACTTTTTCATAAGCATCCAGCGGGGGATGTGCCAATGCTGTGTTCAGTATCACGGAGCGGTTTTGCACCTGTAATACATCCTCCTGGCCGAAGGGTGCAACAAGGCCGCTGTCGTGCAATGCTAAAACAGTTTTGAAAAGCGGTAACACCGCTGCGATCACGTCATCTGTTGTGTAGGCTCCGTTCTGAAAGGCAGTTTCAAGGAACTGCGGAAAAGATATAGTCGTCAATGTATACGTTTATGCTGAAAATGCTGCTCTAAAATAATCATTTAATGTGGGTGTTTCCGTTTCGTTGTTGTTTTCTTCCGCCTCCTTGTATTCCAGTTGCTCAGGGCGGGCGGGCAAATTTACTTTGCTGTAAAACAACACCTTATGAAAACTTCCCTGATGCTTTGCCTCCTGGCGGTTTTAGCCTTTAATAACGCCGTTGCACAACGAATTATTGGCAGCGTGAAAGATAAAAACGATCAGCCCCTGGAAGGCGCCAGTATTTCCATAAAAGGTACTGCTGTTGGCACAAGTACTGATTCCAGCGGCAATTTCAGCTTTGAGGCCAATATTACCGGCGAAACAATGCTCGTGGCCACTTACATGGGCTACAAAGCGAAAATATTACCGGTCACCAAAGGTGTTCCGGTTCACTTTATACTGGTAAAAGACCCTGCCACATTGGACCCTGTAGTGATCTCCGCAGGCAGTTTTGAAGCCAGCGATAAAAGTAAAGGTGCCGTAATGACGGCTATGGATGTAGTATCCGTTCCCGGTAACGGAGGAGATGTGGCCAATGCCATCCGTACGCTTCCCGGCGCACAGCAGATCGGTGAAAGGGAAGGGCTTTTTGTGAGAGGTGGTTCGGGTGAAGAAACCCGGCAGTTTGTGGATGGTATACTGGTGAACAGGCCTTATTATGTAACGCTGCCAGGCCTGCCGCAGTTCAACCGCATTTCTTCTCCCTTTCTTTTTAACGGGATTGTATTCAGCAGCGGCGGGTATTCTGCTTTATATGGCCAGGGCCTCAGTGGCGCATTGGTAATGGAGTCTACAGATATGCATGATAAATCATCTGCGGTTATTGGTCTTTCGCCCACGCTTGCAGTGGCAGGTATGCAAAAGCTGGCAAAAAATAAACGCAGCAGCTGGGGTTTCTATTCCAGGTACATGAATAACAATGCCTACACAAAGGTGATCCCGCAGGAGCAGGACTTTGCAGCAGGCCCGGCTTACCTCATGAATGACCTCAACGTCCGTCTCAAAACCGGGAAAACAGGATTGCTGAAAGTTTATGCGAATTTCGGCTACAATAAAACGGACTTCACAAAAGATGATATCGATAGTGCCGGCCTGCGTAAACGTTTTGCGGCGGAAGACAGGAACCTGTATGTGAACATCAGCCACCGCAGCCAGCTGGCAAAGAACTGGCAGCTGGACCTTGCCACCGGATATAATCATAACACCACGGACATACGGAATAACCTGCTGGATGCGTCCAAAGCAGTAGTGATCATTCCGGACACACCCTATGTGAACAAGAACCAGCATCTTAAACTGGGTGAAGATTACTTCACAGGCCGTTTTGTGCTAAGCCATTTTTTTGCGGGGCATCATGTATTAAAAGCAGGAGCGGAGTACCAGTTCACGCACGACCGGTTCATGGACGATCAGTACTATGCTTCCTTCGCGGAATTTGAATGGCGGCTGGCACACAACCTGGCCTTGCGTACAGGCCTGCGTTTTGAGTATGATCAATTGCTGAAAGCAGCAGAACTGGCGCCGCGTGTAAGTATGGCATATCGTTTACCGAATGGTGCATCCCTCAACGCCGCTTATGGGATCTTTTACCAGAAACCGGAGAACAGGTTCTTATTGGATCATCATAACCTGCCCCAGGCAAAAGCTACCCATTACATCCTGAACTACCTGCACCGTGCCAATGGCCGTTTATTCAGGGCAGAGGTCTTTTACAAACATTACGACCGGCTGCTGAAAACATACCCCACAATTAGTATGAACGGCAGCGGCGATGCAAAAGGATTTGAACTGTTCTGGCGGGATAGATCATCCATCAAAAGCCTGGATTACTGGGTAAGCTATTCCTACCTCGCTACCAAACGCGAGCACCTGGAATTCCCTTACCAGATGGAGCCTTCTTTTGCTGCACCGCATACTGCATCCCTGGTGGCCAGGCGGTTCATAGAACCTATCCGCACCAGCGTAGGCATCTCTTATTCCTATGCAGCCGGCAGACCTTATTACGATCTCACACCTTATGGAAAGATCCGTGATCAGGGCACCACAAAGTCATACAATGTACTGAACCTGGGGCTCTATCACATGTTCACCATGTTCCCGAAATGGAAGGAAAAGGATTTCACCGTGATTGCTGTTGGCGTGAATAACCTGCTGGGTACTAACCAAGTATTCGGATATGAATACAGTTATAATGGAAGCCGGAAAGTACCTGTTACGTTACCGGCTGCACGAAGTTTTTTCCTTGGCATCTTTATGAGCCTGGGAATAGACAGAACAGAAGATTTTATGAATGATAACCTTTAAAACAATAAACCATGAAACAAATGATCTCCCTGATCGCCGTATTTTTTATGCTGAACACCGTAAAGGCACAGGATCAGCAACTGGCAACCGCTGTAGCCAAATTGAACACTGCTGCATCCATTGCAGATTACCAGCAGCTGGCGAATGAATTTGGCAGAATGGCTGCTGCAGAACCTGCACATTGGCTGCCGGCTTATTATGCGGCATACAGCAACACTAAACTTGCTTTCCTGCAAAAAGATGCTGAACGGGCCATGCAGTTCAGCAACATCGCAGAAGAGCAAATTAAAAAAGCAGAAGCCATTGTGAAACCCGGGGGTAATCAGAAAGAACTCGCGGAAGTATATACCGTATACAGCTTCATGAACAGGAGCAGGGTAGAAGCAGATCCGATGACGAACGGCCGTAAATATGGCCCCATAGCCGGGGCACACCTGGGCAAAGCCAGGCAGCTGGACCCCACCAATCCGCGTGCCTTATACCTCGAAGGCCTGGTCAAATTCAAAACACCGGCTATGTGGGGTGGCGATAAAAAGAAAGCGAAGGAATTATTTGAACAGGCACTCAAACAATTCGAAGTAAAACCTGCATCAGCCGTTGCACCGCAATGGGGAAGAGCAGATTGTGAAAAAATGATTAAATAACCTTATAGCGGTTCCGTATAAAAAACGGAACTGCTAAATTTTACGATCATGAAAGCATCAACAGAAAGAAAGATCATGCGCTGGTTCCACATCATCATCAGCATTCCCGTGATAGGGTATATTTATGGCCCTGTGGCAGAGATTCCGCGTGCGGCCTTTGCCGTGAAATTCATCATCTTCCCCCTGATTGTTTTAAGTGGTTTATGGATGTGGAAAGGACATCTTATTAAAAAACAACTCCGTAACTTAGGATAATACTATGGAATCATTTCTCAGAAAACATGCTATCCGCATCGCCATCACCATCGCTTTTGTAATAGTGGCATGGAGCATAAGGGCTGCACTGTTCGACCCTATGTCCCTGGGGCGGCACCTGTTATTTTCCATCCCGGTGATCATTGTTACACAGATCATCTGGACCATCCTCTCTGCCGTTCACCGCCTGTTAAACCGGTTCCTCCCGTTTTCCAGAAGCATCTATGCCCGTGTGATCCTGCAGGTTGTAATAGGGATTGTGCTGGTATATATTTTGAGGACGATTGTTTTTGCATGCCTGGAACAGTTACCGCAATTTGAGCTGTCCAACCTGGGCAGGGCCATGATTGCCACCATCAATAACCTGGTGTCGCTGGCCGTGAATATGGCCCTGATCAGCCAGCATTTTACGGCTGTATGGAAAGAAGGGGTAGTGAAAGCAGAAAGACTGGAAAGGGAAAAAGTGCAGCTCCAATACCACCAGCTGAAGAACCAGGTAGACCCACATTTCCTTTTCAATGCTTTCACCTCGCTGGACAGTCTGGTGAAAGTGAACCCGGACCTGGCTTCCCGCTTCATTGGTCACCTGGCTAAAGTATACCGGTATGTATTACAGAACAGGGATAAAGAAGTAGTAAACCTGCAAACGGAACTCGATTTCCTCGCGCATTATATCGCTTTACTGGAAATCAGGTTTGATAAAGCGCTGGTGATTGACATCCGGGTACATGAAGCAGCACGGGAGAAAGGTATTGCCATGGTAACACTTCAAATGCTGATAGACAATGCCGTGAAGCACAATGAAGTACACCCCGGAAACCCTTTACACATTCATATTTCGGAGAAAGACGGTTACCTGGAAGTAACGAATAACAAACAGGTCCGCAGGCAGTTGGCACATTCTGATAAACAAGGACTGGAACAGTTAAAAAGCCTGTACACTTTCCTGAGCGAACGGCCTGTAATAGTGAAAGATGAAACCGATACGTTTACCGTAGCATTGCCCTTATTGTAAACCAACCCATATGCAAGTACTGATCCTTGAAGACGAACCGCTGGTAGCTGCACATTTAGTGAGACTGGTACATCAGCTGCAGCCAGACTGGCAATTATCAGGCCCCCTGGCAAGTTTACGGGAAGCAAACGCCTGGCTGCAACAGCACCCGCATCCTGATCTGATCCTTGCAGACATCCAGTTATCAGACGGTATCAGCCTCGATCTTTTCAATCATCTGCAGCCTGCCTGCCCGGTGATCTTCACCACAGCATATGATCATTATGCCATCCGGGCATTCAAGATCAACAGCATAGATTATTTATTGAAACCGGTGGATGTGGAGGAACTGGAGAATGCGTTTAAGAAATTTGCACTGTTACGGGAAAAGTACAGTAACCCGGTATACCTGCAGGAACTCATGCAGTTTGTGCAGCATCAGCAACGCAAACAGGCCTTTAAAGAAAGCTTCACGGTTCATTACGGGCGCAGCGTGTATGTGGTACCGGTAGGAGAGATCGTATGTTTTACGAAACAGGAACTGATCTATCTGCACCAGGCGGATGGCAGGCAATGGATCACCGATTTCCGTTCGCTGGATGAAGTGGAAGACCTGCTGGACCCGCAGGAATTCTATCGTGCTAACCGGCAGTGTATTGTGCAGAAGGCTTTTCTAAGTGGCTACCGCTCAGATGATACAGGGAAATTAAACCTGCAGCTGAAGATGGCAAAACCGCTGCCCGTAATGGTAAGCAAAGATAAAGCAGCCGCTTTTAAGGAATGGATCACACCGTAAACTGCAGTTCACTCAGCCCTTTGTACAATCCTTCATCTTTGACCATCAGCTCTTCATGCGTACCTTCTTCCACGATCATTCCTTTATCCATCACCAGGATCATATCTGCTCTGCGCACGGTGGACAAACGGTGTGCGATCACAATAGAAGTACGTCCCTGCATCAGTTTATCCAGCGCATCCTGCACTAAACGTTCTGATTCTGAATCCAGTGCAGAAGTTGCTTCGTCTAATATAAGGATCCGCGGATCTTTCAAAACAGCCCTTGCAATAGCTATCCGCTGACGTTGCCCGCCTGATAACTGCACGCCCCGTTCCCCCACAATAGTTTGCAAACCCTCAGGGAATTTCTGGATGAACTCCCAGGCATTGGCTTTCTTCGCCGCTTCCATGATCTGTTCTTCTGTAGCATGCGGATCGCCGTAAGCAATATTCTCCAGGATGGTTCCCCCAAAGAGGAATACATCCTGCGGTACAACCGCCATCTGGTTACGCAGCACAGAGAGGTCGTAGGCGGAAGCTGTTTTACCATCAAAGAAGATAGCGCCGTTGGCCGGATCATAAAAACGCAGCAGCAGGGAAACAATGGTAGATTTACCAGCCCCGCTCGGCCCTACCAGTGCTACCTGCCATCCGGGTTGCGCATGGAAGCTAACATCCTGCAATACAGGAATATCTTTCCGGGAAGGATAGGAGAAGCTCACACTTTCAAAACGGATGTCTCCTGAAATGCCCGGCGCTTTTTGTTCAGCGGAAAGCAGGTGAATATCTTCGGTTGGTTCATCGTGGATCTCCAGGAGGTTTTCAGATGCACCAATAGCTTTTTGAATACGGGTATAGATCTCTGCCAGCCCGCTGATGGAACCACCAATGAAACCGGAATAGAGGATGAAGGAAAACAGTTGCCCTACTTCCAGTTCACCTGCAGACATCATCAGTGCCCCTTTCCAGATAACCGCTACCATAGCGCCAAACAAGCCGAGGATAATAAAAGACACAAAAGCGCCCTGGTAAACGCCGGCCTTAATACCTGTGCGTGCGGCTTCGTTGGTTTTGGTCCTGTACCGGCCTATTTCAAAATACTCGTTGGCGAAAGCTTTTACATTAAAAATGCCCTGCAGGGTTTCCTCCACAATAGTATTGGATTCGGCCACCTGTGCCTGCACCTGTTTGGAGAAGCGCCGGATGAATTTACCAAAGAACACCGCCAGCAAACAGATCACCGGCAGAATGGCCAGCATAAAAAGGGTGAGTTTGCCGGAAGTAAGCGCCAGCAGGATGATGCCGCCGATGATCATGAGCACCTGCCGCAGGAATTCTGCCAGCGTGGTGGTGAACATATCCTGCAATTGTGAGATATCTGAGGAGATGCGGCTGTTCAGTTCTCCCACCCTGCGTTCCGCAAAGAACTTCATGGGGAGTTTGATCAGGTGGCTATAAGTGGCCTGCCGCAGCGCGGCGAGTGTTTTTTCTGTAACGGATACAAAGATCCGGATGCGGAAATAGGAAAAGGTGGATTGAAGGATCAATACCGCTATGAGGACCAGGCCTATCTGCTGTATATGTTGCATCATCGGCCCTTTATGGCTGGTATCTATCAGATCGCCCAGGAGTTTGGGGAAAGCAAGACTGGCAGCGGAGGATAATAACAACATGATCAATCCCAGTCCGAATTGCCAACGGTAGGGTTTAGCATATTGATAAAGCCTTAATGCATTGCGAATACCTGAAAATGTGATCTTTGCACGTTTTGTCTGTTGCTCCATACGGCTGCGAAGTTAGCGTTCCTTAGGGAGAAGACGATCCTGGCGGATAAATATTGTATCAGGCCTTTGCTTTGATCCATAAAGCAATGAGGATCTCTGCTACTATAATCCCGCCATACAACAGGGAGCCCGTTTCAAAATCCCCTGTTATCCAGCAATAAAAGAGCGCCGGAACAGAAAGCCCCCCTGCCAGGCAAAGGGCGAATTTAGCATATACAAAAAAGGAATAACTCCGAAAAGCATTATTGGTTGGGGCCACCACCGGTTTACGCAGTTTGCGGAGGCAATAACCGTTTTCCAGTATATCAAACAGCCAGGCCGCCAATTGCAAAGCAGCCAGCAGCCAGAAAAAATACTGCCCCACATCGGTTTTGTACCCCACAATGATGCAGAGAATGGCAATGGAAGGGTAAAAACCCGCCATGAAAAGGAAATCTACCCACAAATGGGCACGCAGCGCTTTTCGGGCAACAGGAGAGAGCCCCTTCATAATGTTGCAAAGCTCCTGTTCTGATGAAGGGAATTGCAGGTCCAGGATGCTGAACGGGATCTCTACGCCGGCTGCATCCCGGTAGCTGAACTTTTTGCCGAGCAGCAGCATCCACAAAGCAGTGAACAGCATCAGGGTGAAGGAGAGCATAAAGTATAACATCATCTTATTTCCTGCTTTGTGTTAAGAGATCAGATACGCCGCGCATATCTTTCCGGGAAGTGTTCACCTGCTGATGTACAATGATCCGCGCGGTCTTATATTCCTGCCAGTTAAAGTCTTCCAGCAGGAACTTAGCGGCGGCCTGTGCGCCGAGGATGAATAATTCCCTTTGCTTTTCATCTGAGATATTAAAGTCCAGCCAGTTGTATTCACTTACTTTGATCACGCCGATCCCTTTGCGGAAAAGACTGTTTTTTAACAGGAAGTCCTTATCATAATAATACCGCACGGTATTGAAAAGCTTACCCATATAAGCGCCCAGGCTAAGGTTATCTGCCTGGTTCCGGGTATTGTCAGCGGGTTCCGCATCATCCAGTTCAATACCCAGCGTGGGTAAACGGGGAATGGTCACCTCCGGGTTGTATAATACGTTGATGGGGAAGTTGGATAATACGCCGCCGTCCACAAAACGCACCGCTGTGGGAATGTCTTTTGGTTCCAGCAGCAGGTGATTGCGCCAGTTGGTTTGAATAATGGGCAGGTCCCTTGGAATGTTGCGGATGATGTGTGATTCAAAGAAGAGTGGAATACTCATGGAGGCCCGCACAAATTCTGCCGGATGGATCTCGTGTTTGTTTTCCCGGAACAGGTTCCACATACGCGGAAATTCAATTTTATTCTGGGTGATGATATCAGAGGTGATCAGGGTGATATCCGGTTTTAAACCTTTGAGCGGATTGTCGCCCAGGTTCTTGTCTATCTGGATCCCAGGCCTCAGGTGTAAACCCTCCGGGATCTTTTCCGATACTGCTTCCAGGTCGTCAATATTATTCACCCCGTTCTTTTCCATGATCATTTTGATCCATTCCGTAAAGTTCCTGCCGGGATTGATGCCAAAGCCGCGGTTCTTGAGCCGCTGGATCAGGTAGCCGAAATATCCTCCTGCCAGCCCCAGGCTCATCAGCACAATGCCCGTTAAGATAAAACTAACAAGGGCTACTCCGCTGAACACCGGGTAATGAAAACGCAAACCCACACTCAGGATGTCCAATACAATAAGCAGGGCAAGGATAATACCCAGCCAAAGCCCGCAGCGTTTGATACGTTTGGCGAAGTTTTCTGTTTTTACCACCCATTTAATGAGCTTTTGGGCGAAAGGGTGACCATCTACAAAATCAAAGAACGGTTTCTCACAGAGGTATTCCAGGATCCTTTCAGAGCTGGTCCGTTCGTCCGCTTTCACAACAGCCATCAGGGTGGTATTGATAGCTCCCGCGCTGGTGCCCGCCAATCGCATGAAGCGGATCCCCACTTTTTCCAGCACATAGGTATAACCTACCAGCGCAATACCCAATACACCACCGCCTTCCTGGACCAGGTTTACGTATTGATATCCCTCCCCATCCAGGGTGTCTGAGATCTCCAGTTTTTTGTAATTGCGGGAGGAGCCGGGTTCATCAAACCTTTCTGCTAATTGCTGAAGTACCTGTAACACGGCAGGTGCTTCCGTGAAGTATTCAATAGGAACTTTCTTTTTTGCAGGCATGCTTAAATTTAAGCAATATTCTACTCAAATGTGCGAAAGCCGGGATGCTGCGCGAGTGCCAGCATTTCCTTGTCGCCACTGCTATCGCCATAAGCATAAATGGTAGCGTAGGTAGTAAGGTGTACGGCTTCCTTGATCCGGCACACCTTTTCATTGCCATTGCAGTTCTTGCCCACCAGCCTGCCTGTTACCAGGCCATCTTTGATCTCAAGGACAGAACCCAGGCAGGGTATCTTCAGGGTTTCGCTCCAGGGGGCTACCCAGTTCTCTGCAGAGGCCGTAACAATGTACACATGATGGCCTTCGGACTGGTGCCAGGCGATTGCATTCAATGCTTTGGGGCGTAACAGGGAAGGTAAACGAAGCCGGCAGAAATCATTACATACCTGCTGGAATACTTCTACGGGCATATTCCTGAAATAGAAGCGGAGCACTATCTCTTTCATCTGCTGATTGGAGATCACTTTCATTTTGAACAGCACCAGTAATGGAGATAGCAGGGCCATACCCAGGTAAAGCGCAGCGCCGCCCTTTTGAAACCGGATGATCTCAAAAAGGGTGTCTTTTGCTGTTATGGTACCATCAAAATCAAAGAAAGCGATCACGTTCTTCATTCAAAAAAGCTCTTATTCGTTGGCAGATAAATGATTACGTAAAAACTCAACACCCAGAGGAGAATGTTTATCTGGATAAATCTGTCTTTGTATAGGATAGAAGTTGGCGAACCTGTATTGTTCTCTACATACGCTATTTGTAAATATCGCATTAATCCGGCAATTACGAAAATGCTCGTATAATAAAGGCGGTATGTTTTGAAACGGGCCATGGTATGCTGGTCCATTGTGTACATAAGGTAGGTGACAATGATCACCGCAGACACCAGGGCCAGGGAGGTATTCAGGAAGTCCATATTGTACCCTTTGGAAGCTACCCGCATATCTTTTCCGGAAGCCATCTTCAGTACAATGTCGTCCCTTCTTTTGGCGATAGCCATGAACAGGGCCAGGAGGAATACCATCAGCATGAGCCATTCGGATACGGCTACTTTGGAAAGTACGCCACCTGCTTTTACCCTCAATACAAAACCAACGGACACAATGAAGATATCCAGGATGGAGATGTTCTTAAGCCCAAAGGAGTAAGCGAGGTTCAGGAAGAAGTACAGGCTGAGTATGAAGGTAAATTTCTGGTCAATGAAATAAGCAAACCCAAAACCGCCCATCACCAGTAAGGCAAAAATGATCAACGCAGCATTTTTGGAGACCTTGCCGGATGCCAGGGGGCGTTTGCTTTTGGTAGGGTGTGCCCGGTCCGCCTCCATATCCCGGTAATCGTTGATGATATAAATACTGCTGGCCAGAAGGCTGAAACAGATGAACCCGCCGAATACTACGAGAAGCTTTTGCGTATTGAAGATATCGCCCACGAAAAAAAGGGGGATGAACAGGAATAAGTTCTTCGCCCAATGCTTTGGCCTTAATAGTTTCAGATATTCCACGGGATTAAACATTAATGCGCGGCAAGATACAATGAATCTCAGGAATATACTACCAGACCTGTGAATTACTGTGTAAATCGCTTGTGATCAAATATATAGTGTAGTTTATTTCAAAATCTACATTTATATGAAAGAAGAAGGGATGATAGTTTGATCTTCAAGTTATTAGGTGTAGAAATGGTGCGGATTCGCTACTGGCGGAAGCTGCTGAAGATCAATGCTGTTTACAGTTATTTTAAGGACTATCCCTGTCATTTCTGCCGCATGGGATGTTCTTTTGACAGGTACCCCACCTTAATACGGGATGGCTACGGGATTGATACGGGATTGATACGGGAATGATACGGGATTGGTGGCTGTCAACTATGATTTTTGCTACCTTTTGACCTGCACCCGCACCTTAAAATCCTATCAGTGGCCCTGCAATACACCGTTGGAAAAATACTGCTTAACACACTCATTCCCAATAAATAAACCCCTCTTCTTTAAAGTCAGACATTGGGTTTGGAAAACTACACATTATGCCTACCTTTGTATAACCAGCAAAACCAGTTTAGCCGGTTAGTATTTACAGATGTCTGAAGCGAAAACCATACAAACCATGCGCCTGGACGGCGGAATTGCCTGTCTCAACTTTGTCAATACAAAAGACAACCGGAGCAAGGAAACCGGCATGGACTACCTCAGCCACTACCGCGATCTGCTGGACCTCTGTGAACGGCTTGAACTTATGCCGGCTAAAACCCGCCAGGTATTGGAACGCCTGGCCAAAGCCTACCCCGATCAGGCCCGCCAGGAATTCGATAAAACCATCGCCCTCCGGGAATTGCTTTACAGGGCATTCAGCCAGCTGATAGAAAAAGGCAAACCACCGGAACTGGAATTACAGCAATTGAGTACACAGCTTGCCAATGCTTTGAGTTACCTTGAGCTGCATTTTGACAAAACCAGCAAAGAAATGAAGCTGATCTATACCCGCCCGGCACTGGAGCAGCCTTCATGGTTAATGTTGCAAAGTGTAGCTGAATTATTGACTGGCAAAGAGTTATCTCTTTTGAAAAAATGCCCGTCCTGCTACTGGTTGTTCCTGGACAGGAGTAAGAACAAGTCGCGGAAATGGTGCAGTATGGCTACCTGTGGAGACGTCTCAAAAGTTAAACAGGCTTATCACCGCAAGAAAAAAGAACGAAAGAAACCATGACCACCAGCTCCAAAAAAACAAAACTCATCATAGCCTTAGGGCTTGTATATATCATTTGGGGATCCACCTATTTAGGAATGAAAATAGGGACTGAAACAGTTCCGCCATTCCTGCTGTCTGCCATGCGGTTCATTTTATCCGGCACCATTATGTTGAGTGTGGGTTTCTGGCAGGAAAAGGAAATGCCTACCCGTAAACAATGGCTGAATGCATCGCTCATCGGGATCTTACTGATAGGCATTGGCAATTCAAGCGTGGCGCTTTCCGTGAAATACATGCCCTCAGGCCTTGTAGCCCTTTTTATTGCTGCCTTGCCTGCATGGTTCATTGCGCTGGACTGGGCCTTTTTCAGTAAAGAACGCCCTAAACCCCTCACGCTATGGGGGTTGGTACTGGGTTTTGCGGGCCTCTTTTATATTTTCGATCCTTTCCACCTGTTCTCTGCAGGCAGCGGTGCCGCAAGGTCTTATCCCTTATGGCCCATCCCGGTTTTAACGGTTGGTTCCATTGCATGGGCATTAGGTTCCCTGCTTTCTCCAAGGCTGGATACGCCGAAACAATTTACCTCTTCCGGCATCCAGATGCTGGCAGGTATGGTTTCATGTATAATCTTAAGTTGTTTGCTGGAACGGCATGATTGGCATACAGTTGAGACAATGACAATAAGGGCATGGTCCGCCATTGCCTATCTCGTGATCTTTGGATCCCTGGTAGGATATACTGCTTACAGCTGGCTGGTAAATAATGCGCCTGCACATTTAACAGCTACCTATGCATATGTGAATCCGGTGGTAGCGATCTTCCTGGGTTGGCTGATCGTAGACGAGGTGCTGACCTGGCAATCGGTGATTGGTTCCGTGATCGTAATTGGCGGGGTGGTATTGATGACGGTGGGCAAAGTTAAAAAGAAACACTGATCACTTGGTTAGTTCCACTTCAAACTGGAGGATATGCTCGTTTTTAAGCAACAGCTCATTTAATGCTGTTAACCTGGTAATTGGGCCGGTTAATTCATATTTTCCTTCCAGCACCACCATCTGGTTTTCCCGTGTTTTGGTAGTGGAAAGCGCCTTCACCAGAAGCCGGTTACTGGTAAACATGGTTTCCAGTTCAGCGGTTGAAATGGAATCTTCCCGGTATTTGATAGCATAGTATTTCCGTTCCCTTTCTTTCATGATAAACTTCTCCACGAAGGTAAGGCCCCACAGCACCAGTAAAGAAATACCCACTGCTGCCCAGGCCAGTCTATATTCCCCCACACCAATAGCCATACCGATGGCCGCAGAGATCCAGATCACAGTGGCGGTAGTGATACCATCTATGGTAAATCCTCCCCGGAATATCACACCGGCGCCAATAAAGCCAACACCTGTAAGGATATTGGAAGCAATACGGTCTCCTGTGGCAGCACCGCCGATCTCCACGCTGAGGATCGTAAATAGTGCAGAACTTACACAAATAAGTGCAATGGTACGGATCCCGGCAGCTTTGCGCTGAAATTCCCTTTCCAGCCCCAGGATGGAACCAGCCGCCAGGGCAATCAGTAAACGGGTGAAACCTATTTCCTGGAAAGATGGGTCCAGCAGTAATTCATGGATTTTTTGCATACTCGGTAATTTAATCAGCAGGCGCCCGGCAGAGGCGTGCCATTCACAGACAAAAGTTGGTCCAAACGGATCAGCAGCCCGTTGTCCATCCGTAAATATTCCACTTTATTCAAAGCATAAAGGTCCTCTATGCGGCCGGAAACGGTTTGTTCCTCCCCGTTTTCGTCCCGGAACACCAACAGGCAAATGGTATGCATGGTAGCCCAGGCTTCCAGGCGATCATAATAATCGCAATCTATAGGCTGATATATTTTTTCTGACCCTTCCATAAAAAATGCTTTGTAAAGTTAACGCCGGTCAGCGTATTTTTGCAGCACCAAAAAAATACGTAATCTATTAAAATAATCCGGCATGTTAGAGTCTACATTTAATTTCCCGAATCAAACCGCTTTCTACAAAGGTAAAGTTCGGGACGTGTACACCATTGAAGATAAGTGGATGGTGATGTTTGTCAGTGACCGCATTTCTGCATTTGATGTGGTATTACCCCGTCCCATTCCCTACAAGGGCCAGGTGCTGAACCAGATAGCGGCAATTATGCTTGATGCTACAAAGGATATCGTACCTAACTGGGTAAAATCCGTACCGTTGCCAAGCGCTACCGTTGGTCTGAAATGCGAAACCTTCCCTGTGGAAATGGTTGTACGCGGTAACCTCACCGGCCATGCATGGCGTACTTACAAAAGCGGCCAGCGTGTACTTTGCGGTGTAACCATGCCGGAAGGCCTGAAGGAAAATGATTATTTCCCCACACCGATCATTACGCCAACCACCAAAGCACACGAAGGTCATGATGAAGATATCTCCCGCGACGAGATCATTGCCAGCGGTTTAGTAAGCAAGGCAGATTATGAGCAGCTGGAGAAATACACACTGGCATTGTTCCAGCGTGGCCGTGAATTAGCAGCTAAACGTGGCCTCATCCTCGTAGATACCAAATACGAATTCGGTAAGATCGGCGACACCATTTACCTGATAGACGAGATTCATACCCCGGATTCTTCCCGTTACTTCTATGCAGAAGGATACGAAGCCAAACAAAAAGCCGGCGAAGCACAAAAGCAGCTGAGCAAGGAATTTGTAAGGGAATGGCTGATGGAGAACGGCTTCCAGGGCAAGGAAGGCCAGCAGGTACCGGAAATGACAGATGCTTTCATCGAAAGCGTAAGCAACCGTTACATTGAGCTGTTCGAGAACATCACCGGGCAAACATTCAAAAAAGAAGATGTAGCACCAGCTGATGCAGAGAAAAAGATCATCGACACACTGAAAAGTTTATAAATAAGAAAGGGGAGCAGCAATGTTCCCCTTTTCATTTTAACTATACCGGATACAATCCTTTAGTTTCTTCTCCTTTTTGATCTGGATCTTCTTTCCGTTCACCGTGATCACCTGTTCCTGCACCAGTTCATTCAATACTTTAAACAAGGTTTCGTAAGTAGTGCCCGCATAGGATGCCATATCCTGTTTGGTGAGGAGCATTTCCGTTCCAAAGAAATCCCTGATCTTCAGCAGGGCATCTGCAATGCGGCCTTTCACATCCATATGCACCATGTTCCGCATACTATGTTCTGCCACCTGTAATTCCTGCGCATATAATAACATCATCTGGTAAGTAAGTTCATTGTTCACGGCCAGCGTGGTGCGAAAGAATCCTGCTGTAATGAAACAGGCGCTGCCCGCTTCCAAGGCAGTGGCAGTAACCGGGTTCAGCTGTTGCGGCCCCATTCCCCTGTGCCCCAGCACATCACCTTCTTTAGCAAATTTGATGATCAGTTCCTTTTCTTCGCCCCATTGTTTATGCACTTTCACCTTGCCTTCATGCAAAAAGTAAAAGCCGGTAGCAGGTTCTCCTTCCTGGAAAATGCGCTGCCCTTTTTTGAAATGAACAATGCCGGCATGTGTGGCGATGGCGCCACTCCATTCCGGTAAACTATGCCTGCACAGGAAACAATTTGGATGACCATTCATTGTTTAAATCATATAATTATGGCAAAATTACTTAAATAATCACTATAAAATATTGTTTATGCAATACTTTTGCTGGTAAAATCATGCAGGTATGAGCAAAGATGAGTCCATTCCCGTTGCACCTTCCCTGGTGGATGATATCCATATAACAGAAGAAAACGTGGTTTCCAAACGGGTGTTCTTTTTAAGTATCCAGGTTGTACTGAATGCTATTGTGATAGGCTTTGTGGCTAAGGCCCTCGTGGCATTGATCAACCTGATCACCAATATTTCCTTTTACGGCCGGTTCTCTTTTGCGGAACATGGTCCTGCTGCCAATCAATTAGGCATCTGGGTAATTGCCATCCCCGTGATCGGCGGATTACTGGTTGGGATCATTGCCCGTACCGGTTCTGCAGCTATCAGGGGGCATGGTATTCCCGAAGCAATGGAGCAGGTACTCACCAATGAAAGCAGGATCAAACCAATTATCACCATCCTCAAACCCTTGTCTGCCGCCGTTTCTATTGGAACGGGAGGTCCTTTTGGTGCGGAAGGCCCCATCATTGCCACCGGTGGTGCATTTGGATCTTTTGCAGGGCAGATCATGCATATCACCCCCAGCGAGAGGAAGATCATGCTTACGGCTGGTGCTACCGCCGGTATGGCGGCCATTTTCGGAACACCCATTGCTGCTGTGCTGCTGGCCATAGAATTACTCCTGTTTGAATTTTCGCCACGTTCCATTATCCCTGTAGCATTAGCTTGTGCAACAGGTGCCGCCATGCACTACCTCTTATTTGATACGGCACCGGTATTTGTCATGCCGGTAATTCCATCGCCCACTTACCAGGATATGCTCTGGTATCTCTTGCTGGGTGCAATGATCGGCGTAATTGCAGCAGGGGTTTCCAAAAGTGTATATTTCATAGAAGACCTGTTTGAAAAGCTCCCCATCCACTGGATGTGGTGGCCGGCTATAGGAGCAGTGGCAGTAGGGGTAACGGGGTACTTTGCACCTTATACCCTGGGTGTGGGCTATAGTAATATCACCGATCTGCTCTCCGGTTCTTTGCCTTTGCAATTGGTGTTGGGCCTCTGTTTCCTGAAATTCATTTCCTGGTCTGTATCCCTCGGCAGCGGAACATCCGGTGGTACGCTGGCTCCTTTGCTTACCATAGGAGGGGCCACGGGCATAGCTTTGGGCATGCTGGTGCTCAGCATTTTCCCGGAAAGCTCCATCAACCTGCCTACCTGTGCATTGATAGGAATGGCGGCCATGTTTGCCGGAGCTGCCAGGGCATTACTGACCTCTATTGTATTTGCATTTGAATGCACTATGCAGCCACATGGGCTGTTACCCTTGCTGGGCGCCTGCACAGCTTCTTATTTTGTATCCTTTTTTATGATGAAGAGCTCCATTATGACGGAAAAGATTCATCGCAGGGGTGTTTATACACCAGATAAATATGAGCCGGATGTATTGCAGCACCTCTCTGTGGAAACGGTGATGGAGAAACAGGAACAGGGCCGGCCCGCAAATTTCCAGACGATCTATGTGTATCCTGAAAGCAGGCTGGGCCTGGCAATAGACATCATGGGCCGCTACAATATCAACACCCTGCCGGTCGTAAATAAAGAGAATAAACAGGAAGTGCTGGGCATGCTCGATGCACAGATGATCCTGAGAGCTTACCGGCAAAACCGCAGGGACAATGATGCATATCAGCGCGCTATTTCCATTAAACGCAGCGGTTTTAAGCTCATCCTGCAGGGGCGGCAGATATTAAAGTATAAAGGGAAAAACTGAGCGCATGGGATCAATGCCTACATTTGTAAAGCATTATGAAACACCTGGCAGTTTTAAACAAGTACTTCGTCCGATATAAATGGCGCTTCCTTCTTGGCATGTTGTTCACCGCTGTATCCGTTGCGTTCAACGTTTTTCAGCCCGTTCTCGTGCGGCAGATCTTTGATCTCCTGGAGCAGAACCTGAAAAACTATCCCATGATCAGCGACACGGGGTTGAAAGAGGCTTTCAGAAGTTCCTTTTCCAAAAGCCTGGCTTTCTACGGGGTGTCTATCCTGGGCCTGGCATTGTTAAGCGGATTTTTCATGTTCCTGCAAAGGCAGACCCTCATTGTTATGAGCCGGTATATCGAATATGATCTCAAAAACGAGGTCTATCAGCATTACCAGCGCCTGGACCTGAACTTCTTTAAAATGAACCGCACGGGCGACCTCATGAGCCGTATCACGGAAGACGTCTCCCGGGTACGCATGTATGTAGGCCCGGCCATTATGTATGCAGCACGCACCATTATTATGATGGTAATGATCATCTGGCTCATGTGGGAAGTGAACCCTATGCTCACCCTCTACACCTTATCGCCGCTGCCTTTGCTGGCCATCACCATTTACTTTGTGAACCGGGTGATCCACAAGAAAAGTGAACGCATTCAATCCCAGTTATCCAATATCACCTCCATTGCGCAGGAGAATTATTCCGGCATCCGGGTGATCAAATCATACGTACAGGAAGAACCCAGCGCCCGGCATTTTGAGGAAGCCAGCGAAGCCTATAAACAAAGCTCTATCAGTCTTGCCAAAACCGATGCCCTCTACCAACCCGCTATGGGACTAATGATAGGGCTGAGTGTGATCTTCACCATTTTCATTGGCGGTATGCAGGTGATCAATGGGAATATCACCGTGGGTAACCTGGCGGAGTTCGTATTGTATGTGAACATGCTCACCTTCCCTTTCTTTTCTATTGGCTGGGTGGCTTCTATGATCCAGCGGGCTGCGGCATCACAGCAGCGGATCAATGAATTCCTGGATGAAAAGCCACAGATCAAAGATGAGCCGGGTGCTATAGATGTTACGCTGAAAGGGGAGATCCATTTTTCAAACGTATCCTTCACTTATCCGCATACCGGCATCCAGGCCCTGAAGAACTTTGAACTGAAGATCAAACCCGGTCAGAAAATAGCGGTCATCGGGCGGACCGGTTCCGGCAAAAGCACGCTGGCCCAGCTACTCATACGAATGTATGATCCGCAGAGCGGGCAGGTAAAGATGGATGGGGAAGATATCCGGAACCTGAAACTCAACAGTTTGCGGATGCAGATCAGTTACATACCGCAGGATGTGTTCCTGTTCTCAGATACCATCAGTAATAATATCCGCTTCGGCGAACCCACAGCTACAGAGGAAACCGTACAGCAGGCAGCCAGGCAGGCTTCCGTGGAAAAAGACATCCTGCAGTTCCCCGAAGGTTTTAACACGATAGTGGGAGAGAGGGGCGTAACCCTCAGTGGTGGCCAGAAACAGCGGGTGTCTATTGCCCGTGGCCTGATCCGCAACCCCAACATTATGGTGTTCGACGATTGCCTTTCTGCCGTAGACGCCCGTACGGAAAAGGAGATAATAGGTAACCTGTATGCCTATCTGGAAGACAAGACTGCCATCATCATCACCCATAGGATCTTCTCCTTATTTGCATTCGATAAGATCATCGTTCTGGACGAGGGAAAGATGGTTGAAAGCGGAACGCACGATGAATTAATTGCACTTAACGGATACTATGCAGAGCTATATGCCAGGCAGCAAACCGGGGCTGAAGAAAGTGTAAACGGGTAGTTTTCATACCGTTGTATGTCGCTGCCATCAAGGTTTACGCGAAATATAAGATGTTTTTTCAAAATCATTTAAAAATATTTTGATATTTGTAAAACAATAGTATATTTGTTGATTATTGATCATTCAAACAGGATTTGATTCGTTAACACTTAAATCTATCAACTGTGGCGTACGAAAACAACAATCAACAGGAAAGAAACAACGACAGCATCTTTTCCAAGCGATTGAAAGCGGGTAAAAGAAGAACTTATTTCTTTGATGTAAAAACAACTCGGGGTAACGATTACTTTCTTACTATCACAGAAAGTAAAAAACGTTTCAACGACAACGGTTACGACAGGCACAAAGTATTCCTGTACAAAGAAGATTTCAATAAGTTTCTGAACGCTTTAACAGAAACCATCAACTATGTGAAAACTGAGTTGATGCCAGATTTCGATTTTGATGCTTACAATCACGACTATTCAGAAAATCGTGAAGAAGAGCAGGATGGTGGAGAAGGCACTGAGTCTGCCGGACCACGCGCTGAAGTATCTGCACCTGCAGCAGAAGCAGTGGAAATAGCAGCCCCCGCTCAATCCAGCGAGGATGTAGACAAATGGTAATACATTCCCTGTCAACCAAATAAGAACTCTTTTAAACCTCCGGAATACACCGGGGGTTTTTTATTTTAAAGCACCTGGCCGGGAAATATTCCATTCAATGCCCAAATATTCCGTTCGATCAGGTTCATTGTGCAACATTAAACCACATCACTTAGTTTTGTTTGTATGAAAATGCGCTACCGTTACTGGATCTGTCAGGTTGTGGGATGGCTTTCCTTCACTTATCTCTACAACAACATTCGTACAGATGGGTTTGCCTTCCGCCTGGATGTATTTAGTGACCTTGAGTTCTATGGCGCTATCCTCAGCGGTATCTTTTACACGCATCTCTTACACCTGTACCTGCGCAGGCAAAACCTGGTCCGTTACCGCTTCGGCGCTTTGTTCCTGAAATTATGGTTCAGTGTGTTCCTCACATCGCTGGGCATCACCGCTACCTTCCTCACTTATGAGATCATCATAGCAGGTGGCTGGGATAAATTCATGGTATCCATGGATGCTGCTAAACAAACATTCGCCAGCAGAACTACCACCTTCATCGTGATCATGGGTATTATCTGGATGGTATGGCACCTGGTGGTATGGGGCTGGGTGATCATTTATTTCAGTTCCCTGCAAGGCAGGTTCAAACGCATAGGGCTGGAAGCAGAAAACCGTTTGAAACAGGCAGAGCTGGACACACTGAAGTCTAAACTAAACCCGCATTTCCTGTTCAATGCCCTCACCAGCATCCGCAGTCTCATAGCTGAAGATCCGCTGCGTGCACAAAACGCAGTAGGAGAACTGGCGGAAGTACTCAGAAGCGCCATGTTGGTGGAACATCAGCAACAGATCTCTTTTGCAAAGGAACTGGAAGTAGTGCAGCATTACCTGGCTATTGAAAAGATCCGGTTTGAAGATCGCTTACAGGTGCAGTATGAAATTGATCCCGCCGCATATGAGCAATCCATGCCGCCTATGTTATTACAAACCCTTGTGGAAAATGCCATCAAACATGGTATCTCCCAAAAGGCGGCAGGCGGAGATATCAGGATCAAAGCACAGATGGAAGACAAACATTACTGCATTCACGTGGAAAATACCGGGAAGATCTCAGAAGATACTTTGCAGAATGGGTTCGGCATAACGGGGACCATTAAACGTTTAGCGCTTTTGTACGGGAACAAAGCAACTTTCTCTATCCGTAACACAGGGCAGCATACCGTACATGCTACCGTAAAATTACCCAGAGCATGATAGAAGCAGTGATCGTAGATGATGAAAGGCTGGCACGGAAAGACCTGCGTACTGTATTACAACAGTTCCCTTTCATTACCATAACGGGTGAAGCATCTAATGTGGCAGAAGCTTTGCAGCTCATTGAACGTACCCTTCCGCAGCTGATCTTCCTCGACATTGAAATGCCGGAAGCAAATGGATTTACGCTGCTGGAACAACTCAAAACTGTACCTGAAGTGATCTTTACCACCGCATATGATGCCTATGCCATCAAGGCATTTGAAGTAAATGCCCTGGATTACCTGCTGAAGCCCGTCACTGTAAAACGTTTGGCCGAAAGCCTGGAACGGTTGCAGGAGGTAACAAGACCAACAGTACCAACAACGCAATACCCCGACCTCCGGGAAAAGATCTTTGTGAAAGATGGGGAACGTTGCTGGTTTGTTCCCCTGGGAGACATCCGGCTGCTGGAATCAACCGGAAGTTATACACGCATCTGTTTCGGGAAACATGCGCCGCTTTTGGCCCGCAGCCTGCAATCGCTGGAATCACGGCTGAATCCCCAGCACTTTTTCAGGGCCAGCCGTAAACATATCGTAAACCTTGAACACGTACTGCATATCACCGCACTGAACCAATACCTGCTGCAACTGGAGTTAACGGACGGCACTAAAATACCTGTGTCCAGGCGGCAATCCATCCTCTTCCGCGAGTTGCGCGGTATCTGATGATCATTTAAAATAGTTTATGTATGAAACGAATGTACCTATCGTTAATGGGCATGTTATGCCTGCTTTGTTCTGTTACCCTGGCACAATCTGTTCGCCGGGCAGCTTTTCCCTTAAACGGAAAAGCGGATCTCAAACCATTGAAAAAAGCACTGGCAGGCACGCAGATAGTTGGTATGGGAGAAGCTACACACGGCTCACATGAATGCTTTACCATGAAACAACAGGTGTTTGAATTCCTGGTAGAAGAAATGGGCTATACCGTGTTTGCAATTGAAGATGGCATTTATGGAGCCAACCTGATCAACAATTATATCCTTACCGGCCAGGGAGATCCCCGGCAAATATTGAAAGATGAATTTCATTCCGTATGGCAGGTAAAGGAACTGACGGACCTGATAGAATGGATGAAAGATTACAATACGCAGCATACCCGCAAACTCACTTTCGCTGGTTTTGATTCTCAGCAGATGGATAGTTATGTTCGTGCCCTGCGCACATTTGAAACACAATACAAAACAAATATCTTCACCCCGTTCACAGATTATGACGGAGAAGGAGTGGACAGCATCAACGATGCCATGCACATGGCCAGCCGTATCGTAGACAGCGTTTTACACAGCCTTCCTCCCAAACCTGCTATTGTTCCTGACACTGCCTGGGAACAAGCCACCTGGATGATCAATAACATTTCTGCCGCATTGCACCAGTTCAACAAAAAAGATTTCCTGCAGGCACTAAACACCCGGGATTCTATGATGGCATTGAATATTGATCATCTTATCAAACTGCATCCCGGGGAGAAGATGATGCTGTGGGCACATAATGGCCATATTGGCCGGCAGCATATCTTTACCGTGGAGTTCAATACAATGGGCGCAAACTTAAAGCGGCATTATGGCGAGTCTTATACCTGTATAGGTTTTGCTACCAGCACAGGCACTTACCGCGCAGCCATTGAAAAATCAGAGAATATGAAAACAGATAATGTGCTGATACCGGCAGGCCCCGGAACGGCAGAGTATATACTGCATCAAACGGGGATCCCTGTTTTCCTGCTGCCCTTGAAAAAAGTGCCGGTGGAAGGGAAGTTCAGGAGTATAGGCGTATTTGCTTCGGAATATCAGTTCCCTGAAAAACCGGGGAAGCTGGGAGATCTGTTTGACTGGTTGATCTATATCGATAAAACTACTGCGGCAGTTAGTCTTTAGGCTGGTACAAACTCGTTTACCTTCACGAGCATTTCGTTTAAGCGTACCGGCCCAAAGTGACTGGCAAAAGCAACATCTGAAGCGTCGCGGCCATAAGCTACCGTGATCCGCCTGCCTTTTGGTTCTGTTTGTGTGGCATCAAAGCAATACCAGCGTCCGGTAAGGTATACTTCAAACCAGGCATGCAGGTCCATGGGTTTTAAGCCAAAAAGATAACCCGTTACCATCCTGGCGGGGATATCCAATGCCCTGCAAAGGGAAATACCGAGGTGTGAGAAATCCCGGCATACCCCAACTTTAGCAGAGAGGATGTCCCAGGCAGAAGTAGAACTGTTGGTAGTGCCATATTGATAACGGATATTATTTTGTATCCATTGGCAGATAGCCGCTACCTGTTCATAACCTGTTCCTGCATGTTTTGTGATCGCTGCAGCCAGGTCCGCCATTTTATCAGATTCACAATACCTGCTGGGCAGGAGGTAGTGGAGCATGAAATCAGGGAGATATTCAATCGCCGTCCAGCCTGCGTTATGATCTACTTCTATGGTGTCCACGCAATCTGCCAGCACACTGCTTTCTATACGGAAATTGCCTACAGGTAATACTATGCGCTGGCAGAGGTTGCCGTAATTGTCCGTGAACTCCGTCATGGTACAGAAGGGGCTGGTGTGCATTTCTTCTTTGATCACAAACTGGCCAACGCCGCTTTTTGCACGAAGCATAAAAGTGGTAGGAACCGGGGTTTCGCAGGTAAGGTCCAGCAAACAGGAGGCTTGTATGAGCATGTATGTAAAGTAGTGAATTTTAGCGCGGAAGCTATGTGAAATTAATATCGCGCCAGGTCTTTGACCGCTTCTTCATATGATCTTAACAACACCGGCACCCTGTCTACCGCCCAGCCCCGGTAATTGTCCCTGATCAGGAGCAATGTTTCCCTGGTATTGGTGGGCTTCCGGGATTCCCGGTCAAATATCACCTGTGCTATTTCATCCTCTACCTTCATGATCCGGTCCTGCTCATCATATATCCTGGTGAGCAGGGCTGCTGTACTAAAATCTATTTTAGAGAGGATGTCGTGGCTCTTGGCTACTTCCCAGGCAGGTTTGTTGAGGTAACGATATAATACGCCCTGGTCTGCAATCAGGTTTAAATGAAATTCTCCGTTGGTAACGATCTGTTGCAGGAAGGCGGGTGTTTTCAAAGCGGAATCAATGTTGCGGAGTACCTGCAGGTGGTAGTGGTATTGTTCCTCCGCCGCTTTTTTATTGCGGGTTACTTCTTCCTGTATGTTTTTAATGATCTCATTCGTTTGTTGTCTTTCCTTCCGGTTGTTGATCTCTTCTGTAAGGAATAATGCCAATACTACGCTGAATACGATCAGTATCGCTTCGCCTAAATACTCTTTCCAGTTCCTGCCGGAATGCGGAGTTTGCTTTTTAGGTAGTTCTGTCATAAACTAAATATACCTGTTTTCAGGCATATTGGCGGATGATTGCCGCTAACTGTTTAGCGGGTATTACTCCGGATTGCCGCCACAGTACCTTTCCTTCCTTAAACAGGATCAGGGTGGGTACACCTTGCACCTGGTAAGCCTGCGCGGCAGCAGGGTTCCTGTCTACATCTATTTTGATGATACTGGCAGCATCTCCCAGTTCGCTTTTTACGTTCTTAAGGATAGGCTCCATTGTTTTACAGGGGCCGCACCAGGTGGCAAAGAAGTCTACCAGTACCGGTTTACTGCTGTTGATCATTTCTGAGAAGGTAGTTGCCATGGCTTTTTTATAGAAGGAACACAAATTCAGTGCCCAATAATAAGAAAAGCCCCCGGAATTCCGGAGGCCTGCCTTTACGTTTAAAAGAAAAATGGCTGCGGTTTGATATATGCATTTTGCCATAGTACTACTTCAATCCCATATCCTTATTCGCCGCAAACTGCTGCAGGGTAGCTGCAATCTCTTTCTCCAGCGCCGCACCGGTAAGCGCTTTATCAAAAGCTTTCTTTTCCAGCGCGTTCATGGCCTTATACAAAGGTTCGTTGTTCACCTTCTTTTGCAGGGTAACAAAAGTATTCGCTGCATAAAGTTGATCCCAGTACTTACGCACCAAAGCCCAGAACTGTTTATGCTGCTCCCACCAGGCCTTTGCAGCGGCACATTTGCTTTCATCAGTACGATCGTAGGTATTCACACCTTTCTCCTGTACGATCACCTTGTCTTTTCCATCTGCTCTTACTACTTTTTTATTGTCCTGCTCATGCACGGAACCGGTAGCAGTGATCTCATGGTGGTTGATGCGGTGCAGTACATTGTAATCATTCCTGGTAGTGTACTCACGGCGTGGCAGCGGAGCATCGCTGGCCGCTTCCCAGTAATGGCGGCCATCTGCATGGACCCAGGTAGCGGAACCCTCGTAACGGGGTTCATCGTCCACACCAAATACCTTCTGCGTCCACTGCCCTTTTACCTGTGCGGCCGGCAGTTGGACCTTTTTCCAGGTATTATCCTTATCAAAGGCCAGCAGGGTCTGGTTCTCATATTGCCAATCCTCCGTCCAGTGTTTGATCACATCGCCCTCAGCTATCAGCAGGTGCTGCAATACAATACGTTTATCACCTTCTGCTGCTACGGTGATATACTCTACCGCATCTGTGATCTTTTTGTATCCTTTTGGTTTATAAGTACTGTCCGCAGGGAATGTTTCAGTATACTCGAAAGTTACTTCGTGGCAGCCGCACATGTTCTTGATGGCTGCTTTATCCTGCGATAGTTTCTGCTGTGCCATGCTGTGCTGCGCAACAAAAGCCATGGCGAATAAGAAAAGTCTTTTCATAATTAAGCTTATTTAAAATTACGGGTGCCGTTAGCCTGCAATACAAACCTGAAATGATAGAACCTGCTCACGGAAGTAACAGACGGTGCCGCAGGCGCATCTTTATAATAGCTGGTGATCTCCAGTTTGGCATATTTGCCGGTGGCTGTTTTCAATACAATGAATTTGCCGGTAACAGGGGAGATCACATGTGTTTCCATATTATAGTTATACCAGCCGGTGATGGCCTTTGTAGTACCATCTGTTACATAACCTGCTTCCGGAGCTGTATTCAGGTCGTTGTACACACCGGCAAGAACCTGCGCAGCTCCGTTACCGGGGCCGCTGGTACCTCCGTTCACAATGATAGTAGTAGCCCTGAAACCGATATCCCATTTTGTAGTCGCAGAGTCCGAATTAGGGATCACCTTGTTTTCTGCCAGGCTGAACAGTGTGAATTTGTTAGTGCCTGCCACATCTGCATCTATATTAGCGGAGGTAGTGGATACGATCGTTGGTTTCGCAGGTGCATCGTCTTTACTGCAAGAGGCAAAGAATGTAACAGAGAGCGCCATTGCGCCGAATTGGAAGAATTGTGCTGCTTTCATATAAATTGATTAATGAGGAAATTTAAAATAAACACCCAGCGTATATAACCTGCCCGGCAGGGTAGGAATATGTACTGCGTCCGTATGTGCAAAAAGATTTTCGACAGTGGCCTGTATGCGTAATTTCTGCGCAAACAAAGTTTTAGCTGCAGCCAGGTTCACCGTAGCATATCCTTTCACGAATTCGCTGTTCAGATCAGGGGTTTGGTTCCCGTTCTCATCTGAAAATCCGTATTTACTCCGGTAGATTGCCCGTGCATTGGCATCCAGCCCTAAACGCGCATGGACCCAGCTGAGCTTAAGATTGGCGGAATGATGAGAGCGGTTGAACAGGCCGAAGTATTCACTGCGTTTCAGCGCCCTTGTTTCATTGGTGTTTTTATCTTTGGTGTATACTGTTCCTTCCTTTACCTGCTTAAACAATTCATTGTCTGCCGTACGCAGGTATTGATAACCTGCAGAAGCCTGAAAGTATTTACCGATGGGTTGATGATACTCCGCTTCAGCGCCATAAGTAGTAATGCTCCTTACATTCACATAGCTGAACACGCGCTGCCCGTTTGTTTTTTCGGCGATGGCCCTGGTATCTATCAGGTTCTTTACTTTATTATAAAAAGCATTGACCTTTACGCTTTTGCCCTGCACGCCCAGGTTGTAGGACCAGGAGCTTTCTGCATCCAGTTCCTTCAGATCATCCGGGTTTACATTCAGCTGGCTGATCTGCCCCTTCTCCTGCATGTCCAGCAGTATTTCTTTTGCCAGTTTGGTACCTGCAACTGTATAACCTACTGCCGCATTATTGAAATGCAGATAGAGCTGCCTGAAGTCCGGCGCACGGTATCCGCGGCCAACAGAACCTAATACTCTCCATTGCGGAAGGAATTCATAGGCCAGTGATAACTTGGGGCTGAACTGGGAAGGATATTGATTATGCATATCAAAACGCCCGCCCAGGAGGATGTTCCATTTATCGGTTGGTTTCCAGTTTTCCTGCAGGAAAATATAACCGGTGTTAAAAGCCATTTTATCATCGTAACGGGTAGCTTCCACAGACTCATGCACATACCCTGCGCCAGCTGTCAGCTGGTGTTTTGGATGCAGTTGCCAATCGAACTGGTATTCCGGTTTCAGGTATTGCTGTGTGAAGAAGGAAGCATCGTATACATCCTTATTCTGTTGGTAGACCATGTTCTCCTTTGTATCGTAGTAGGAGTAATACATCCTGAACACCTGCGTGAAAAGCTTATTGGGCGTGTTCTTCAGGTTCAGTGAAATGTTGGCGTCCTTTTCCTTGCCAATATCATCCACCATACCGTTTGCATCCTGGAAATAACTATCGTAGCGTTGCTGGTAATACCGCCCGTTCAGGATGGTCTGCCATTTGCTGGTCCATTGCTGCTGCCAGGACGATTGTAAAGTGAGGGCTTTGAAAGGAGCAATGGTAGGAGAGCTGTTCCCTGTTCCCAATGTGTACCCTCCGCTGTTCATATAACCGGCATTAGCAGTGAACATCCCTTTCTGATAAGGCACCCTCGTTTCGCCGTCTATATTATAAGTACTGTTGGAACCATACCTGCCGCCGATGCTGCTGAAAGCTTCTTTCTGCTGCCCGCGGGTAATGATATTGATCACACCCGCCAGGGCATCGCTGCCATATAAGGAAGAAACAGGGCCTTTGATGATCTCTATCCTTTCAATATTACTGATCATGATGCGCGAAAGGTCCAAAGTACCCGCAGTACGGCCTATCAGCGGTTCACCATCCAGCAGGATGAGCGTGTATTGAGATTCCAGGCCCTGCATCTGCACGCCGGTACCGTGATTGGAAGTAATGAACAATCCCGTTTGCTCTGCCAGCACCTGCTGCAGTAATACTGCACCCATGCGTTGCAACTGTTGTTTATTGATAACGGTAACAGGAGCAGGCACTTTATTTACCAGCTGCTCATTACGGGTAGCGGTCACCACCACTTCCTGCAATTCCCTGCTGCTGCTCACGGAATCCGTTTGGGCAAAGCAAAGCCCCGTCCGCATAATGCAGATGATAAGCCAGTAGATTTTACGCATGTTATGAATTGTCCGGCGAAGGTAGGCTGGACAAGTTTCCCGTTCTTACGTATTCGGGAAAAAGAGTTACGCAAAACGGAAAAGGTCATTTTCCTTTAACAGGCTAATAATTATTTAAATCGGATCAGGGCCATTATATTTGGGTATAAACGACCACTAAGTATGAGGGATTGGATAAAGAATATTTTCAATACGAACGAAGAACCTACTCTTGAGGAATGGCGTAATGAACAGTCTATTTATCAGTTCATTAGCAGCAATATTGATACTAGCGGAAAACTGAAAGAATCTGCCGAGGAACTGCCCGATGAGAAGAAAGGGGAGAACGATCTCCGCTTTGCTGCCGGACTAAGCGATACCTTATTTAATAACAGCGAATCAGAAGAAAGCACCGCTCAGATCAACGAGCTGGCGTCCATCATCAAACGGTTTGCCCAATACGGGGATAAAAAAAGCGATCTGAAGATCTATGAACTGATTGCCAATAATGACAATATCGTAAGCCTCATTGATCCGGTACTGGAAGAAATGGGCAAACTAAGCGTTCCCATCGAACCATATTTATTTCCATTTGCACAGGACCTTTCCTTTAAAGCTGCTAACCGGAATGCCGTAAAGTTCGGCATTGCCATCCTGGGCGTTTGCCAGCGGGAAAATGTATTGGATGAAATTAAAACCCTGGGGCTGCACGACGAATTTACCCTCTATACCACCATCGCCATCATCAACCTGTCTGATGATCCGGAAGGGGATCTCTGGGAGCTTTCTAAAAAAGTGAACGGATGGGGAAAGATCCAGTCGGTAGACAGGCTCGCCAATATGGTCACACAACCTGCTATAAAAGACTGGCTGCTGCTGGAAGGGTATAAGAACGACATCATGTACGAATACCTTGCCTATACCTGTGCCGTGCATGGAGAACTGGATGAAAAACTTTCCCTGGAGAAAATAGACAGGGCTATGTACATCTCCGCAGGTGAGATCATAGAAGCACTCATTGCAGGAGGCCCTGCCGAAGATATTTCCAACTATACATCTGCTTCCATCGTTATTGAACAATATGCAAGGCATTCCCAGGAACATGCTACGGAAGTAGGAAACTACATAGTATTAAGCAGCATCTTTAACCTCTTACAGGATATACAGGATGATATGACAGACCATGCTGAGAATGGATGGACGCAGGATATTATCTCCAACTGCCTGATAGATATTTCCGCCATCCTGCATCGCCAGGATTGGGAAGAAAAAACATGGGAAGCTTTGAACAGCACAGATAATACTACTTACTGGAGTGGAAAGCAGGCTGCCCGTTTATTGGGTTTGGATGTATGGGATGTTTACTGGAAAAGGCTTTTAGCCAGCCCGCACGAAGGTTCGCTGTGGTATGATGTGCTCAACGAATACATGGAACCTCATGTGGATGATATTATAGACCTTGCCGTTAAAACTATTCCTTTGGATGAACTGGCCACTGGTCCGGAAGATATACTTGGCCTTGGCCCCAATTATTCCAAATTCCAATCGCTGGATTTCATATTGCCTTTCTTAGAAAGGCATCCCGGAAAAGGAGAACCTATCCTTATAGCCACACTGAACAGCCGCGTAACCCGGCATCGTAATTTTTCCCTGCGTGTGTTGAATAAATGGGGTAAGGAAAATTGGTCGCCTGCTGTTACGGCTGCATTTGAAAAGCTCAAAGGCCTTGAGCCAAATGCGGATACGAAGGCGAATATTGAGAAGTTGGAAAGGGGAGAGGCACTCGAGTAACAATACCTGGTTGAAATAAAGAACCCCGCCGATTGGCGGGGTTTTCTAATTATATGAATAAACTTCAGGCCATTTGAATCCCCAACGCCCTCTGCGGCACGGCAGGGTGTCCGCAGGCATCACCCTCTCCATTTCTTATAAGCATTGATCAACCCGTTCGTTGAAGTATCATGCGAACTAACCGCTGCATCATCTTTCAACTCAGGCAGGATCTTATTCGCCAGCTGTTTCCCTAATTCCACACCCCACTGGTCAAAACTGTAGATATTCCAGATCACTCCCTGCACAAATATCTTATGTTCATACAACGCAATCAGCGAACCGAGGGAGCGTGGTGTAATTTTTTTCAGCAGGAAAGAATTCGTTGGCCTGTTACCGGTAAACACTTTAAAAGGCACCAGCTCTTCCGCAGTTCCTTCCGCCTTCACTTCCTCCGCTGTTTTCCCATTCATCAACGCCTCCGTTTGTGCGAAGAAGTTAGACAGCAATTTAGGATGATGGTCCCCCAGTGGATTATGACTGATCGCCGGCGCAATAAAGTCGCAGGGGATCACTTTGGTTCCCTGGTGGATCAGCTGATAGAAAGCATGCTGCCCATTCGTACCTGGCTCTCCCCAAACAACCGGCCCGGTTTGTACATCAACCGGCTTGCCATTCCTGTCTACATTTTTACCATTGCTCTCCATATTCCCCTGTTGGAAATAGGCCGCAAAACGGTGCATATATTGATCGTAAGGAAGGATCGCTTCAGATGCCGCATCAAAGAAGTTCCCATACCAGATGCCTATCAATGCCATGATCACGGGAATGTTCTTTTCAAAAGGCGTATTCCGGAAATGCTCATCAGTAGCATGTGCCCCTGCCAGCAGTTCGTGAAAGTTCCTGTACCCGATGGTCAGCGCAATAGAAAGGCCGATAGCGGACCAGAGGGAATAACGTCCTCCAACCCAGTCCCAGAACGCGAACATGTTCTTTGTATCTATACCAAACTCCTTCACCGCTTTTTCGTTGGTAGAAAGCGCCGCAAAGTGCAGGGCAATATCTTTTTCCGAACCACCATTCTCCAGGAACCAGGTACGCGCAGAATGTGCATTGGTCATAGTTTCCTGTGTGGTGAAAGTTTTGGAAGCAATGAGGAAGAGGGTTTCATCTGCTGTTACTTTCTTCAGCGTTTCAGCAATATGCGTACCATCCACATTGGACACAAAATAGGTTTGAATACCGGGAACCCAGTAGGGGCGAAGGGCTTCTGTTACCATTACAGGTCCCAGGTCTGAACCACCAATACCGATGTTCACGATATAACGGATACGTTTACCCGAAAATCCCTTCCATTCTCCTTTGTGGACCCTGTTACAGCAATCCTCCATCTGTTTCAGTACGGCATTCACTTCCGGCATCACATCCCTGCCATCCAGCAATACCGGCTGACCGGAAACATTCCGCAATGCGGTATGCAGTACAGCCCGCTGTTCCGTGGCATTGATCTTTTCTCCCCGGAACATCGCTTTGATGGCTTCTTCCAGTTTGCACTCCTTCGCCAGGTCCTGCAGGAGTTGCAGGCTTTGGGCATTGAGGAGGTTCTTGGAATAATCGAACAGGATCTCTTCAAACTGCAGCGAGAAAGATTGGAAGCGTTGCGGATCTGCCGCAAAGAGGGAACGCATCTGCGTTTTTTTCATATCTGCTGCGTGCTGCTGTAACTGTTGCCAGGCCTTGGTCGCAGTTGGGTGTACTGTTGGGAACATACTTTCTGATTAGATTAGTGCCTCAAAAATAAGCTATATAGTGATCTTTTTTCTAACTAACTGCATGAGAATGGATAAAGCTAACACGGCGATAACAATAGTACCCATAGCTACGATGGGTGCGCATTCCCGTCCGCCGATGGACTCCCTTTTAACGATAATGCCATAAAAAGCCCAGATACATACAAGCGCATAATACACATTGTTGTACCGGAAAACCATCAGCACTCCCAGCAGGGTACCCAATCCCATCATCACAATCGTCCAGGAGACCTGTGGAAAGGGGATGTTCCAGGCTACCAGTAAAGCCGTGAGATTAGCAATGGTGGCAATGCTGATCCATCCCAGGTAGATGCCGAACGGAAAATGAATGAACACCTTCTCCGGCGTAAATGCTCCCGGGTGGCCTATACGGAATTTACGGTGGATCATGATCAGGCTGGCCAGCAGCAACAGCATACAGCAGAAGGAAAGGAAGATCATATTGTAATGCCAGGCAAACAGCCAGCAGGCATTAGCCAGGCAGCTGAGCAGGAACCATCCTTTCATCCTTACCATAAAGGCCTGTAACTCTATGGTATGCCCTTTGAAGAATGCCAGCCGGTACTGGTAGGCCGCAAAACCCAGCAGGCCCAGGTAAATAATGCTCCAGATAGAAAAAGTAAATCCCGCCGGTACAAATAGGTTGGGATACTGACCGGAGACCTCACCGGTGGTCTTACCGTTCAATTGAGACAAATTGGCCATGGCATTCACACCTATCACAATGAGCAGGGCCAGGATATTGAAGATAGCTTGCTGACGGTAATGGCCAACGCTCTGACGGGTTTCCATAACATTTGGTTTGAAATTGAACCGCAAAAATCTAACCATAATTAGGCGATATTGCTGTTTCGTATTTACTGAATATTAATTTATCTTTGCGGACTTATGACAATAGAACAATTGAAGGCTATGAGGGACCGTCTGTACGTCCTGGGAGGTTTTCTTTAACGTACAGGACCGCATAGACAAAATAGAAAATGATAAGCAGATGACCCTCGCCCCGGGATTCTGGGATGATAACGAAAGGGCGACGGCTATCCTGAAAGAAATTAAGGTGAACAAATTCTGGGTGGACCTTTACAACCAGGTAAAGGACGCCATTGAAGACAGCGCCGTTCTGCTGGAATTCCAAAAAGAAGGTGAAGCAACTGAGGAAGAAGTGAAAGCAGCTTATGATAATGCCACCGCGGCATTGGATGAGCTGGAGTTCAAAAGCACCCTCAATCAGCCGGAAGATGAAATGCCGGGTGTTCTCACCATCAATTCCGGAGCCGGTGGTACGGAAAGCCAGGACTGGGCAGAGATCCTTCTCCGCATGTACCGTATGTACGGTGAAAAGCAGGGTTGGAAAGTCAGCGAGATCGATGTGCAATACGGAGACGGTGCAGGCATTAAATCTGCCACACTGGAGTTCGACGGGGAATTTGCTTACGGCCTGTTGAAAGCCGAAAGTGGTGTTCACCGTCTGGTGCGCATCTCTCCATTTGATTCCAACGCCCGCCGCCACACCTCTTTTGCCTCTGTATTCGTATACCCGCTCGTAGATGATACCATCGAAGTAGCTGTTAACCCTGCCGACCTGGAATGGGAATTCTACCGTTCAGGTGGTAAAGGTGGTCAGAACGTGAACAAGGTGGAAACCGCCGTTCGCCTGAAACACATTCCTTCCGGTATTATCATCGAATGCCAGCAGGCACGTACACAAGGGGAGAACCGTACCAAGGCACTGACCATGTTGAAGTCCAGGTTGTATGAAGAAGAGATCCGCAAGCGCGAAGAACTGAAGAATGCCTCGAATGCAAATAAACGCAAGATCGAATGGGGTTCGCAGATCCGCTCTTATGTTTTCCATCCATACAAAATGATCAAAGATCACCGCACCGAATACGAAGTAGGAAATATCGGCCCGGTAATGGATGGTGAGCTGGATGGATTCATCAAAGCGTACCTGATGATGCAGAAAGAAGAAGAGAAAGGTTGATCCGAACACCAACCATATTTATAACAAACAACAACAATCTAAGCCATGCATAACGCTTATTTTGACTTTGCAGCACCAAGCAATGAACCGGTTATGAGCTTCGCTCCGGGATCCCCGGAAAGAGCAGCACTTAAAAAACAACTGGCCGCATATAAGGCTGTTGAGCAGGACATTCCCATGTACATCGGTGGAAAAGAAGTACGTACCGGTAAAACGGTAGACATTCGTCCTCCACATGAGATCAAACATAAACTGGGTCATTTCCACTCCGGTAATGCCAGTCATGTTACAGATGCTATCAACGCCGCACTGGCTGCACGCCAGCAATGGGCAGATACTCCCTGGGAGCATCGCGCAGCCATCTTCCTCAAAGCAGCAGAACTGCTGGCCACCAAATACCGCGCGCATACCAATGCCGCTACCATGTTGGGCCAGAGCAAAAATGCCTACCAGGCTGAAATAGACAGCGCCTGCGAACTCATAGACTTCCTGCGCTTCAACGTACATTATCTTACTGAGATCTACCGCCAGCAACCCATCAGTTCACCTGGTGTGCACAACAGGCTGGAATACCGCCCCCTGGAAGGTTTCGTACTGGCTGTAACGCCATTCAACTTCTCCGCTATCGGTGGTAACCTGCCTACTTCTGCTGCCATGTGTGGTAACGTGGTGGTATGGAAACCAGCTAATACACAGGTATTTCACGCCAGCCTTTTCATGAAGGTACTCATTGAGGCCGGCTTGCCGGATGGGGTGATCAATCTCGTTTATGCAGATGGACCAACCATCGGTGATGTATGTTTCGCACATCCTGATTTTGCCGGGATCCACTTCACCGGCTCTACCGGTGTATTCCAAACCATGTGGAAAACCATTGGCAACAACATTCACAAATACAAAACATACCCACGCATAGTAGGAGAGACCGGTGGTAAGGATTTTGTGATCGCTCACAAGTCTGCTGATGTAGATGCTGTTGTTACCGCTCTCGCAAGAGGCGCCTTTGAGTACCAGGGCCAGAAATGCTCTGCTGCTTCCCGCGCTTACCTGCCCAGCAATATTGCAGAAGAGATCAAAACCAAACTGGCTGCAGCCCTCAAGACCATGAAAATGGGTACTACCGAGGACTTCTCCAACTTCATCAATGCCGTGATCGACGAACGTTCTTTTGATAAGATCGCTAAGTATATCGATAATGCGAAGAACGATGCAAAAGCTAAGATCATTGCTGGCGGTAACTACAATAAAACAGAAGGTTACTTCATCGAACCAACTGTGATCGAAACCACTGATCCTTTATACACTACCATGTGCGAAGAGATCTTTGGCCCCGTACTCACCGTATATGTATACGATGCAGAGAAATATGAAGAGGCTTTGACCCTGGTAGACAGCACCAGTACCTATGCGCTCACAGGAGCTGTATTGGCGCAGGACCGTTACGCACTGGAACTGGCTGCTAAAAAGCTGGTGAATGCGGCAGGGAACTTCTACCTCAACGATAAACCAACAGGAGCTGTAGTTGGTCAGCAACCCTTTGGAGGTGCCCGTGCATCCGGCACCAATGATAAAGCAGGTTCACAGCTGAACCTATATCGCTGGCTGAGTGCGAGAACAGTGAAAGAAACACTGGTTCCGCCAACAGACTACAGGTATCCTTTCCTGAACGAAGCATAAGTTTATTAAGCTACATAAAACAAAAAAGCAGTTCCATTCCCGGAACTGCTTTTTTATTAAAGATCTGATTTAGCATCTGTGTAGTTATAGAACCATTTAAACGTTCGTTTAAAGGGCTCTGCGTTTACTTTTTGATACCATTTTTCGTATGCACTTTTCAATCTGCCGGCAATCTCCGGCTGTGCCGAAGAAAGATCATGAAGTTCCGACCGGTCATTCTCAATATCATACAACTGCCATTGTTCTGTATGTTCTGCAACCAGTTTCCATTTGCCATCCAGTACGGCCTTGTTTCCTTCATGTTCCCAGAAGATCGGGTTTACCCTGTTTATTTTTTTTCCTGCAAAGGCAGGCACCATGCTGGTTCCCTCTAAAGGTTGAATGGAGTTGCCGCCAAATGTTGAAGGGTATTGCGTTTTACCTAAATCCACCAATGTAGCCATAATATCAGTGATATGTGCCGGCTGCCGTTCAAAAGCACCATTCCTGGAAACTGGTATCCCGGCGGGCCAGGAAATAATACAGGGAGAGGAAATTCCGCCTTCATGCGTCTGATGTTTATATCCCCAGAACGGTGTACAGGAAGCCTCTGCCCATCCCTGCCCAAGGAACACGCCGGACCGGGAAGAACCGGGTATAGCGCCATCGTATCTTGCTTCCGCTCCTGGTTCAGCATTACCACCATTGTCTGATACAAAGAGGAGTACAGTATTATCAAACACATTCCTCTTTTTTAAACCAGCTACCAGGTCCCCGATGCTCTTATCCATATGAGCTATAACCGCCGCGTATATCGCCATGATATGATCAAACTTTTCCTTCTCCTGCGGGCTGAGCTTATCCCAATCCGGAACATTTGGATTAAAAGGCGTTAGTTTAGCCGATGGCTCGAGCAATCCAAGAGTAAGCTGTTTTTTATATCGTTGCTCCCGTAGTTTTTCCCATCCCTCCAGGTATTTCTTTCTGAACTTTTCAATTTCATCCAGGGGTGCCTGCAGCGGAAAATGAGGTGCATTGTATGCCAGGTAGACCATAAAAGGCTTTTGTTCCTGTAACGCTTCATCTATGAACCGCAAACTGTAATCGGACCATAGATCTGTGCTATACCAGTTTTGAGGTAATACAGCAGCATCATTCGGCAAGCGGTCCCCGTTCAGGAAAAGTTTTGCATTGGGGTGATCACCATAATAAAAACCTCCTGCCGGCGCACTGAGCGATCTGTCAAATCCCCGCTTCCAGGGTACTACGCCCTGGGCTTGCCCTACGTGCCATTTACCCACCATGGCTGTAAAATACCCGGCATTTTTCATCACCTCACCTATAGTAACATTATTGTTATTCAACCGCCCACGGTAAGCAGGATGCTCCGGGCCTTTATCTTCCATCATATGTCCCACACCGGCCTGGTGCGGATAGATCCCTGTAAGCAGTGCGGCCCGCGAAGGACAACAGCGGGCCGTATTGTAAAAATTGGTCAGCCGCACACCATTTTTTGCAAGCGCATCCAGGTTAGGTGTGGGTATTTCACTACCGTAACATCCCAGGTCAGCAAAACCAAGATCATCTGCCATGATAACGATAATATTAGGGCGCTTCTGTGCTGTAGTAGTTCCCGTTGTGATCACACCACAGGCAAATAAAAGGAAGGTCAACCTGGTCATTCTTTTTAATTTAACGTTGGACGTGGTTTCTGCTTAATAGTTTAAATATACTCAAACCAGTTGCATAAAAAAAGGGCGCTCCGCAAAGAGCGCCCTTCTTATTTTCCTTGTTGATCATATCTTCTTAATAGCCGCAATAGCCTCTTCCACATGTTGCGTAGCCTGCGTCATAGAGTTGAACTGATGTACAACCGTACCATTCTTGTCCAGCACATAAGTAACACGCCCCGGCATCATCATGGTCTTAGGCACGCCAAACAACTTCCGCACTTCATTCTTCTCATCACTGAGCAAGGTAAAAGGCAGATGATATTTTTCCGCAAACTTCTTATGAGAAGCTACATTGTCTGAACTGATCCCGATCACCTGCACACCTTTATCTGTGAATTGCGCAAACGAATCCCGGAAAGAACAGGCTTCTTTTGTACATCCGGGCGTATCATCTTTCGGATAGAAGTAAATAACTGCCGGGCCTTTCGCCAATGCGGAAGACAATTTGAAATTATTCCCGTTCTGATCTTTCAATTCAAAGTCGGGTATCTTTTCGCCGTTCTTGACCTGGGATTTGGCAGCAGAACCAAATCCGAAGATTGCCAGGGTGAGGAGCATAATTTTTATGAGTTTCATGATGTTTGATATTGTAGTATCAAAGCTACAAAACAGGGATCATTCAGAAATGTTAAAACAGGAAGTTAACACCGATCCTGAAGGAATTGAAGGCAAAGAAATCATTGTTGATACCAACAAAGTGGCCGCTAGAGGTGGCTTTTTTGGTAGGGTCCAGCTCAGGCTTTACTTGTTTAGAGTGATACTCATAATTAAACAGGTTCCCCAATGTGGCTAACAGGTTAATGTTGTTCTTCAACCTGAATTGCAGCCCCGGCTCATAAAAAGCACCCAGGTTTAAAGTTTTGGCATCGGCAGGCTGGCCATCAGCTAAATGCTCGTTAGTTGCACTATAACCTACAGCCAGGCCCAGGTCGTTATACACCGAGAACCGGCTCTTTCCAATAGGAATATTGAAACGAACAAAAGGAGCAGCCACATAGCTATTGGAGCTCTGAAGATTTTTTCCGCCTGTGTGACTATAACCTAATTTAATACCGAGTGCAACATTCTCCTTTATGTAAAAGCCGAACTCAGGAGCAATGTTAAACGTATTAGTGCTGCTTCCTTCACTCACAACAAAATTAGGAGGAGTACCAGCCGGACTGGTGTTGTAAACAACTTCATTTTTGACACTGCTGAATCCCGCAGTTCCTCCGATGAAAAATTTCTTGGCAGGTGCATCCTGCGCAAATACAGTGGCGCTTGAAAATAAAGCTGTCACAAACATGGTTCCGTAAAGTTTTTTCATAAATGTAATTTTTGAAAGAATAGATTAACAGTACAAGTATAACAGGTTAACTCTTAATATAATGTTAAACTAACATACGTCTAAAGAAATCATAGTTTTTAATCTGGAGCATTAATCCTTATTTTTGGTGCTTAAACACTTTTGTTTTGAAATCTATTTTGACGGATCGGCAATTAGCTATCACTATCGACCGGCTCAGCCACCAGCTGATTGAGAACCACCTTGAATTCAAGGATACGGTACTCATTGGTTTACAACCACGGGGGATCTATTTGTCCGACAGGATCTACCATAACCTGAAAAAGCTGCTTCCCAATACCCATATTGCCTATGGCAAGCTGGATATTACCTTTTACCGGGATGACTTTAAAAGTGATAAAGGATTGCAGGCACCCAATGAAACGGATATTAATTTCTCCGTTGAAAATAAGCGGGTAGTGCTGATAGACGACGTGTTGTATACCGGCAGAACTATCCGTTCCGCCATGGACGCCATGCTTGATTTTGGCCGCCCGGCCGCCGTGGAGCTGCTTGTGCTGATAGACAGGAGGTTCAGCAGAGAGCTGCCCATCCAGTCTGATTACACCGGAAAAACCATCGATGCCATCATAACAGAACGCGTAAAGGTCCTCTGGAAAGAACGCGATGGAAAAGACGAAGTTGTGTTGATTGCCTAAACCTCTTATATTTGCACCTTAGAATGTCACTGTCTGTTAAACATCTACTAGGTATACGCGATCTGACGCGTCAGGATATAGAGCTTATTTTCCAAACGGCCGATCAGTTAAAGGAGGTTTTACAACGTCCGATCAAGAAGGTTCCCACACTTCGGGATACCACTATCGTTAATGTTTTCTTTGAGAATTCCACCCGTACCCGCATCTCTTTTGAGCTGGCGGAAAAACGGCTGGGCGCTGATGTGGTGAACTTCTCCGCATCCGGTTCTTCCGTATCCAAAGGAGAAACACTGATCGATACGGTCAACAACATCCTGTCCATGAAAGTGGATATGGTGGTAATGCGGCATTCCGCAACAGGGGCCCCTCACTTCCTGAGCAAACACATCAATGTACCCATCGTGAATGCCGGAGACGGTATCAACGAACATCCCACACAGGCATTGCTCGATGCTTTCTCTATCAGGGAAAAGCTGGGCAGCGTGGAAGGGAAAAAAGTAGCCATCTGTGGAGACATTATGCATTCCCGCGTAGCACTTTCCAATATCTACTGCCTCAAAAAACTGGGTGCAGAAGTAACCGTGGTAGGGCCTCCCACACTCATTCCAAAACACATTGCCCAGGCGCTGGACGTGAACGTGAGTTACGATATCCGCGAAGCCCTGGCCTGGTGTGATGTAGCAAACGTACTGCGCATTCAGCTGGAAAGGCAGAACATGCCTTTATTCTCTTCCTTACGCGAATACTCGCTGGCTTATGGTGTGAACCGTCAACTGCTGGACAGTCTCCAGAAAGAGATCGTGATCATGCACCCCGGCCCGATCAACAGGGGAGTAGAATTAAGCTCAGATGTGGCAGATTCCGGCCAGTCCATTATCCTGGACCAGGTGGAAAACGGCGTAGCTACAAGAATGGCGGTCTTATACCTCCTTGCCCGCAAAGAACCCGTTTTTAATTAATCATTCCGCAAACTCTCTACCGGGTTCACCCTGGCAGCACGCCAGGTTTGTGATATGATGGTGATCAATCCTACCAGCAAGAGAATACCCAGGCTGATCAGTAAGCTACCCATGCCAAAATGAATGCGTATCGCAAAGTTCTGCAGGAACAGCCGGCTCACCAGGTAACCAATAGGCAAAGCAATACATGCCGCAATCAGGATCAGCTTCAGGAAGCCCCTGGAGAGCATAACGATAATACTCCGGATACTGGCGCCCATTACCTTTCTTACACCAATTTCTTTCCTGCGTACCGCCGTGTTATAGATCACCAGCGCCAGTAATCCCATAGCAGCGATAACAATGGTCATAGCCGCCAGGAAACCCAGGAAGGATATATCATTCCAGTTTGAGCGGCCTTCATTCAGCGCTTCCTCCAGCCAGCTGATCTGCAAAGGCTGACCCGGATATAATTTATTCCATACTGCTGTGATCTGTTTATTCAGTGCCTCTTTGTTATCTGTATTCACTTTCAGGTCCAGCGTATTGTACGCAGAAGAAGGCAGGAAGGCCAGTGGAGCAATGGGCTTGCCCATATTCTCAAAATGAAAATCCTTTACGACCCCTGCTACTTCCACCTGCGTGGAATCATTCATCCAGATCTGCTGGCCAGCTTTCACTTTCAGCTTTTCCGCCGCATTTTGATTTAAAATGATCTGCTGCCCGGTGAAATTATGACCATCAATAAACTTGAGGTCCATGATGGATAAGAAAGCAGCATCTGCATGATAATAGCTCACCTGCAAAGGCTCCTGTGCCTTACTAACGGTAAGGGGCAAACGCCCGCCCTCATATCTTCCAAAATTGGCAGAAGTAACGGCTACTTTTTCTACACCGCTGATAGCACTCAATTCCTGTGTTAATAATTCCGGTTTATTACCCTGTAATTGCACCGCCACTACACGATGCGGATTAAACCCGGTATCCGCTTTCGCCATAAACGCAAACTGCTGATAGAAGGCCGAAAGGAAAACAGTGATCACCAGCGAAATGACGAATTGAAAAACCAGCAGGCTTTTCCGCAGGTTCATCCGTCCGAATACCCGGAAGGCCGGCATACTCTTCAATACCTGCACAGGGTTAAACGCAGAAAGCAGCCATGCAGGAAGGCCGCCCGCCATCAAACCCGTAAAGACCCCAAAAACCAGGAACACCAGGATCAAACGCCAGCTGGCATTCACGGCATGTACGTTCTCATACCCACTGTTGAAAAGGTTAAAACGTGCCATCAGCATCAGTAACAGGTAGGCAAACCCCAATGCGAAAAGAGAAATAGCAATCGCTTCAAAGATATACTGGCCAAAGATCTGTTTACGGGTAGCACCAGACACCTTACGGATCCCGATCTCCTTTGCCCTTGTTAAAGAGCGGGCAATAGACAGGTTGGTATAATTGAAGCAGGCAGATATCAGGATGATAAGCATAATACCCAGCGCGCCCATGTGTTTGGCCCAGGTACCGCCGTTGTGCATATTGTTATAGGTTTCTTCCCATGCAGGCGTAATGCTGCCCAGCGATTGCAGCTGGAAATGCATGCTGCCTTTTGCATCTTTATCATATAGCGAAGAGGCAATCCGTTCCAGCTCGCTCTTTATAGCACTTTTACTTACATGCTCTTTCAGCAGCACATAAGTATATGCCTTACCAGGGTCCCAGGTTTGACCTGCTTTATCAACGCTGCTGGCAGAACCATATGCATCAAAAGCAATGTGCGACTTTTCAGGTGTTGGTTTTAGTACACCCGTCACCTGGTAACTGCTGCCATCCTCTAAGGAAATGATCTTACCCATAGGGTCCACGGAACCAAAGAAACGGGTAGCCGTTTCATCACTTAATACGATACTGTTGGGCAACTGTAATGCCGTGGCAGTATTGCCTTTTGCCAGTTCAAATCCGAATACTTTAAAGAAAGAAGGCTCCGTATATGCACCGTTTAACCCCATTGTCTTGGAGCCATCCGTAACCTTACCATTCAGTGCAGGATACAAACGCACAGCATCTTCCGCCAGGTTGTTATTACCAAGCAGTGTTTCCCGCAACGGCAGGGGAGTACTGGCTAATTTCCAGCTGTTCCCTTCCGGGTTCCGCATTTCCGTTAAAATACGGTAAGTACGCTCCGGATGCGGATGGAAATTATCATAGTTCATTTCCTTACTGATACCGATGATAACGTTCATGCATATACTCATACTCAGCGCCAGGCCGAATATATTAATGAAGGTGAACAGTTTGTGCCGGATGATATTCCGGTAGGCAGTTAGCAGGTAGTTGCGGATCATGCACGTAAATTTACAAAGTGAATGCCAGAGAAGGGAGGTCCATTAACTGAAAGACATATAGATGTATATTATTTACCAAGTGTTCGATAATGATCATTTGATGTTCGGTGGAGAACAACAAAAAATGATTAGTTTAGCTGTATGCGTACGATTTTATTACTGCTCGTCTCCAATGTATTTATGACCTTTGCCTGGTACGGTCATTTAAAACATACAGGTGTGCCTTTATGGAAAGTGGTATTGATCAGTTGGGGTATCGCTTTTTTTGAATACTGCTTCATGGTGCCGGCTAACCGTTTAGGTTATATGGAAGGATTTAACGGCTTCCAGTTAAAGATGGTCCAGGAAGTGATCACCCTCACCGTCTTTTGCGTATTTGCCATCTTTTTCCTGAAAGAGCCCCTGCGCTGGAATTACCTGGTATCCTTTTCTCTTTTATTAGGGGCTGTATATTTTATGTTTAAGAAATAGACCTATGAAAAATATCCTTCTTACAGGGCTCTCTTCCCTGTTCACTTTATTATGCTTTGCCCAGGCAACAGATAATCCGCTTAAAAATCCACAGGATCAGTTAGTAGACACACTCGTGCGTGCTGCTTTTACAAGGGGTGAAGCTGTTGGAATGGTAGTAGGCCTCATAAAGAACGGCCAGGTATCCATATATAGTTATGGTGAAACGGTGAAAGGCAATAACATATTACCGAATGAAAAGACCGTGTATGAAATAGGTTCAGTATCTAAAACATTCACCGGTACATTATTGGCCCTGCAGGTGATCCGCGGAAAAATAAAACTGGATGATCCCATTGGTAAATACCTGCCGGATTCGGTTCCGCAGCCTGTCTTTGATGGCGTGCCGGTTACCATGGTGTCCCTGAGCAATCACTCCTCAGGATTCCCGCGTTTAGCCACCAATATGTTCAAAGACGCTGTTGACATACGCAACCCTTACGCACAGTTTACCAACGATAACCTCTTCCACTTTGTAAAGAACTTAAAGCTGCAAAGGAAAGCGGGAGATAAGTACGAGTATTCCAATGTGGGCACAGGCCTGCTGGGTGTACTGCTGGCCCGCAATGCAAAAACCACTTATGCTGCTTTACTGGAAAGGGAGATCACGCTGCCCTTGCAAATGAAAGATACCAAAGTGCAACTCACGGAATCCATGAAAAGCCGGTTTATCCAGGGATATACTAAAGAATTGCAGTTACAGGGCCCCTGGGATTTTCAGGACATTGCAGGAATGGGCGGTATCCGTTCTACGATGCACGATATGCTCATCTATGCGCGCGCAAATATGAGCAAACAGCCCACTGTACTGGAAAAAGCCATGGTGTTGACACATCAGCAGACCTTTTCCGGCGCAAATATCGTGGGCCTCAACTGGCTGCTCTTCAGCAAAGATGGTAAGAACTGGGTAACACATACCGGGCAGACCGGTGGATATCATTCCTTTATAGCAGTAGAGCCGGAATCAGGCACAGCGATCGTGGTACTCTCCAATATTTCCGCAGAGAACCGTGTAGGCACAGCCCTGATGTTACGGCCATGGTAACACCACCGGCTCTGCAAATTAACAGCCCGTTAAATCCACAAGCGGTACACCGTTCACCGGATTTATGATTATTTTTGACAACTTGACAAAATCAGGTAACTATTTCATGTTAAATATCCGCAACTTTATTTGGCTGACATGCGTACTGCTGTCAGGTTCATTCAGCACATTTGCACAAACAGCTCCGGCATGGAATGCCGCTGAGATAAAGCTACAGCTTAAGAAACTCTCCACGCTCGGAAGCGTATTATATATTGCCGCACACCCGGATGATGAGAATACCAAACTCCTGGGCTTCCTGTCCAAAGAAAGCCTCTACCGCACAGGGTATCTTTCCCTCACCAGGGGAGACGGTGGCCAGAACCTGATCGGCAACGAACAGGCTGAGCAATTAGGACTGATCCGCACCCAGGAATTACTCGCCGCCCGCCGTATAGATGGAGCAGAACAATTCTTCACCCGTGCCAACGACTTCGGCTTCTCCAAGAACCAGCAGGAAACCTTCACCATCTGGGACCGCAAAAAGGTCCTGGGAGATGTAGTATGGGTGATCCGCAATTTCCAGCCGGATGTGATCATCTGCCGTTTCCCTGCTGACAGCCGCGCCGGTCACGGACATCACACTGCTTCGGCAGTACTGGCAGCAGAAGCATTTGAAGCCGCCGCAGATCCAAAACAATACCCTGAGCAACTAACGAAAGTAAAAGTATGGCAGGCCAAACGCCTCTTCTGGAATACCTTCAACTTCGGTGGCAACAACACCACCTCGGAAGATCAGTTCAAAATGGACCTCGGCGCTTACAATCCATTGCTTGGAAAAGGCTTTGGTGAAATAGCCGCTGAAAGCCGCTCCCAGCACAAGAGCCAGGGATTCGGCGTACCTTCTTCCAGGGGTACTTCCTTAGAATATTTTGAAACCATCAAGGGCGACAAACCCAAAACCAGCCTGATGGAAGGTGTTAAAACTGACTGGCTGCGGTTAAACGAAACCGGCATCCAGGAACTGGTGGCAAACACTACCAAAAGCTACAACCCGGAAGACCCATCTGCTTCTATCCCGCAACTGATACAGATCCGTAAAAAGATCCAGGCATTACCGGATGGATATTGGAAAACATTAAAACTGAAAGAAACAGATAAACTGATCCTGGCCTGCGCAGGTTTCTGGGCAGAGGCTTTCAGTACCTCAGCAGAAGTAGTGCCCGGAGAAACAATGGGCAGCAACCTGCAACTGATCAACCGCAGTAATGCAGCCGTAACACTGGAAAAGATCAGGATCAATGGAAAGGATACCGTGCTGCAGCAAGCCCTGGCATTTAATAAGTTCACCACCTTCCAGAAAACGTTAACAGTCCCCGCAGCAACAAATATCTCACAACCATACTGGTTACAGGAACCGCATCCCATCGGCACTTACATGATCAAAGACCCGATGATGATAGGTTACCCTGAAAATATTCCTTCCCTCAGCGCCATTTTCTATTTAAAGATTGAAGGTGAAGTGATCGCCGTGGAAAGACCTTTCATCTATAAATACACCGATCCCGTAAAAGGAGAGATCTACCGCCCGCTGGTAATTGCGCCACCCGTGATCGCATCACTCAGCAACCAGGTATTTGTATTTACCAAAGCAGAACCACAGGCTGTTCCGGTGAAGGTCCATTCCATGAAGAACAATGTAAGCGGCAACGTGAGCCTGCAATTGCCCGCAGGGTTCAAAGCAGACAAAACGTCCATTCCCTACAACCTTTCAGGAAAAGGAGATGAAACAGAAGTAGTATTCCACGTGTCGCCTGTAAAAGTGAATGGCCAGAACATTGTAGATACCATGACGGTAGCAGTGTCCACTAACGGCCAGGAGTACACGTACAGCATGACCATCATCGAATACGATCATATCCCTTCCATCACCATCTTTCCCGCAGCCAGCGCAAGGCTTGTAACAGTGAACCTGAAATACAATGGCCGCAAGCTCGGTTACATTCCGGGAGCAGGAGATAAGGTGGCAGAATCACTGCGCCAGGTAGGATATGAAGTAAGCCTGCTCGGAGAGAAAGAGATCATGCAGGGAGACCTTGCTCAATTCGATGCCATCATCACCGGCGTACGAGCTTACAATACACAGGACCGCCTCCGTTACTGGCAACCCCGCTTGCTGGATTACGTAAAGAATGGCGGCACACTGCTCATCCAATACAACGTAAGCGGCAACCTGGCCACAGATCAACTGGGCCCTTTCCCGTTCAGCCTTTCGCGGGACAGAACAACCAACGAGGCAGCCCCCGTAAAGTTCCTCCTGCCACAGGATAAAGTATTCACCTATCCTAACGAGATCGGGCAACGTGATTTTGATGGATGGGTGCAGGAGCGTGGATTGTATTTCCCTGCTAATGTGAACAGTGAATACCTGAAACCATTTGAAATGAATGATCCCGGCGAACGCTCACTGGATGGATCAACTATTATAGCCAACTACGGTAAAGGCAAATACGTATATACCGGCTTAGCCTTCTTCCGTCAATTGCCTGCCGGCGTTCCCGGTGCATACCGTTTATTCGTGAACATGATATCGAAATAGTTATGAGTAGCAAACAGGATTTCACCCGCTTTAGACTGTCCGCCCTTTTTTGCATAGGCTTAGGACTGCTGTTAGGTTTTTTGATGAAACGCGTACACATCGGATTACTGATCGGCCTGGCATTAGGATTGCTCAGCGGGGCTTTTTTATCTAAAAGAAATTGATCATGACTGAACCAAACGAGAAACCACCTTTATTTCCACGCTGGTCCACCTGGTATTTGCTGGTGGCAGTCTGGCTTGTTTCACTGATCATTTTATTCTACGTGTTCACCAAAACATATTCATGAGTTTTCAGGACTGGATCGTACTAATTTTCACGTTAACTGCTATTATCCTGTACGGGGTTTGGAAAAGCCGCGGGCAAAGGGATATGGACAGCTACTTCCTGGGAAACCGCACCATGCCCTGGTATATTGTGCTGCTGTCCATCATCGGCACACAGGCCAGTGCTATCACTTTCCTTTCTGCACCCGGGCAGGCTTATGCTGACGGGATGCGCTTCGTGCAATATTACTTTGGGCTGCCGCTGGCCATGATCGTGATCTGTATTGTATTCGTTCCTATCTTTCACAGGCTGAAAGTATTTACCGCATACGAATTCCTGGAACAGCGTTTTGATCTGAAAACACGTACCCTCACTTCTTTCCTGTTCCTCGTACAACGCGGGCTATCTACCGGTATCAGCATTTATGCACCTTCTATTATCCTTTCCTCCTTACTCGGCTGGAATATCTATTATACCAATATCGTAATGGGCGGCATGCTCATTATCTATACAATGTACGGCGGTACCAAAGCAGTGTCCTACACCCAATCCCTGCAAATGGTGATCATCTTCACGGGCATGTTCCTGGCTGGCTGGATGGTGGTGAAACTATTACCGGAGAACATCGGTTTTTCCGAAGCATTACATGTATCCGGTAAGATGGGGAAGCTCAATGTAATTGTGACCGACTTCAACCTGAAAGACCGGTATAACATCTGGAGTGGTGTAATAGGAGGGTTCTTCCTGGCACTCTCTTATTTTGGAACAGACCAAAGCCAGGTGGGCCGTTACCTCACTGCCAAAACCTTAACAGAAAGCCGCGTGAGCCTGCTCATGAATGGCCTCGTGAAAGTACCCATGCAATTCCTCATCATGCTGATAGGTGCATTGGTCTTTGTTTTCTATCTCTATTTCAGAGCGCCTATCACTTTCAACAAAGGAGAGCTGGACAGGGTGCACAATACAAAATATGCCCCTTTAATGGCTGAGCAGGAAGCGAGATACGATTCCCTGTTCAATGTAAAACAGGCGCATGTTAAAGCCCTGGCGGCTGCGATGGAAAAGAAGGATGAACCGGAAATAAGGACCGTACAGGTGTTGTTGAAAGACGCAGATACCTTATCCATGAAAACAAGGGATTCCGCCCGGAAGATCATCCGTACGGCACTTCCCGGTGCAGAAGGGAACGATACCAATTACATCTTCCTGCATTTCGTGGTGAACAATCTCCCTAAAGGATTAGTGGGTTTACTGATCGCTATCATTTTCCTGGCTTCCTGGGGAAGTATTGCAGCAGCTATCAATTCACTGGCTTCCACTTCCATGGTGGATATCTATAAACGGATGATCAACCCGGCCTGCACAGATGAAGAGAACCTGCGCATGTCCAAATACGTAACGCTGGGCTGGGGAATATTCTGCATAGCCGTAGCACAGTTCGCTACCAACCTGGGCAGTTTAATAGAAGCTGTAAATATCCTGGGTTCCCTGTTCTATGGTACTATCCTGGGGATCTTTGTAGTGGCCTTTATGATGAAAAAGATCAGGGGGAACGCAGCTTTCTGGGGAGCCGTGATAGCGGAAATAGGCGTGGTGGCCATCTGGTTGATGGATGTGATCTCTTTCCTTTGGCTGAACGTGATAGGATGTGTGTTTGTAATGCTCTTTGCCTGGTTGTGGCAATTGATTGCACCACAAAAAAAGAGGCTGATCGCAGACCAGCCCCTGTAATAAATTGAAATTATAAAACCGCTTTCTCATTCCATGCAATATAATCAGCCCAGCTGCTTTTAATTGCAGGATGCAGATCACAAACCAGCGATCAGCTTCTCATTCAACGCAACATAATCAGCATTGTTAGCTGCTTTTGCCAGTTCAATAGACTGCTGTGCAGTAGCTTTTGCACCGGCTTTATCACCCAGTCTTGCCTGGATCTTTGCTTTCAGGTGAAATACCCAGAAAGCTTTTGCATCTTCCTTCGTAGCCATATCAGCCCAGGTCAGTGCCTGCTTCAGGTCTTTACCTGATTCATAATAATACATGGCAGCGCTGAAATAAGGTTTCTTCTCGGCGGTTTTCATGGCATTATCGATCTGTGCCATTACTTTGCCATCAATGTCTGCCGTGATCTCAATGGGTACCATGGTCTTTTCCCAAAGCAGCATCATCGTCATGGCAGTTGGACGAACATTCTCAAAAGAGATCATGAACGATTCTACATTAAAAGGCAGATCATGTGATTCCGTCTGGAAACGCAGCACATCCTCTTCTTTTTTGTAGCCATCAACGCCCCAGTTCTTCAGGCCTTTGTTAAGTACAATTTCCCAGCCATTCCTGGAAGGAACCGTATATAGTGCATACTCGCCTGCAGCTACCGGTTGTCCGTTCAGTTTAACATCTTCGCCAAAAGTGATCTTGGTAGCGTTGTTAGCGCCGGTACGCCATAATTTGTCGTACGGCACCAGGTCGCCCATTACGGTACGGCCTTTAGCCAGCGGGCGGGAATAAGTAACTTCCACAGCAGACAGCGCAAATTGTTGTTTGATGGTTTGAGTAGGACTTGGCGCCGGCATTTTTATACCCTGGGCCATAGAAGCAGACGCCGCTACCAGGCATACTGCTACAGCAGATAGAAATTGTTTCATAGTGTGTTATTTGGTGGTAAGAATTCTCCGCGAAAATAGGAAAGAAAACAACACAGCTGAACTATTCTATTAATCCATTACGGAATGCATACAATACCAGGCCTACTGTATTCTTTACGTTAAGTTTTTCCAGCAGTTTCTGGCGAAGGCCTTCCACCGTACGTGGGCTCAGGAAGATCTTCTCGGATATTTCCTGTGTGGTGAACTCATTGCAAATGAGCTTCAGTACTTCCAGCTCCCGGTCGCTGAGCTGTACCTCGTTCTTGAAAGTAGGTTTGAATTGCTGCTTGTTCTTGTGAAGTACTTTTTTAAGCAGCGCCAGGTTTACGTTCTCATTGAAGTAAAACCCTTTATCGAAAGTAGTGCAGATAGCTTCGTAGATCTCTTCCGGTTCACTGTTCTTGAGCAGATAGGCATTGGCGCCATTCTCTACCAGGTGTACGATAAAATTATCGTCCTCATACATGGTGAGGATGATCACCTTTACATGGGGATACTTTTCCCTTACTTTGATCGTGGCCTGGATGCCATCCATTTTAGGCATCTTCAGGTCCATCAGAATTACATCAGGCTGTTGCTGCTGCATGATCTCCAGCAGGTGTTCTCCGTCTTCCGCTTCAAATACCACGCTGATATTCTCATAGGGCGTGAGCGTATTGATCACACCACTACGAAATATTTTATGGTCGTCCGCAATAGCGACTTTGATAGGCGGTTGCATAAAGAGTATAAGTTTAACTGACTAAAACAGGCTGATAGTTATCCACCCTGATCTCGGCAATAGTGCCTTTGGGTGAATTATTTGCAAAATTGATATTTCCCCCGATAATATTCAAGCGACTTTCAATATTTTTCAGACCTAAATGTCCTGTTTTTTTGCTGAATTCCGCGAGGTCCGCTACTAATTTGCCGTTTCCGTCATCAACAACGCGAACGGTGAGCAGGTTGGGAGAGCTTTCGTAAGTGATCTGAACATGATGCGCCTCTGCATGTTTGAGGATATTATTGATCAGTTCCTGCACAACCCTGTACACATTCAGGGCTTTTTCCCGGTCTACGGGGTAAGTTGTACCGTCCGTACTGAAAGCGATCAGGATCTGTTTATTCTTGTTCATCAGGCTGGAGAAAGAATCCAGCGCATGACTAAGGCCAAAATTTTCGAGGGTAGTAGGGTGGAGGCTTTGGGAGATGAAGCGCAGTTGTTGTATGATGGTATCTGTAAATTCCTTGGTTTCCTTGATCCGTTCTACTTCTCCATTGCTGGCCAGCTGCTGAAGATGGTTCAGGTTGAGCTTCAGAACAGATAACTGCGCGCCCACTTCATCGTGAAGGTCTTCCGCTATCCGTTTACGCTCAATTTCCTGCCCCTGTAATACGGCAACAAGCCTTTCTTTCTGGAGTTGAAGGTCCTTATCCTTCAGCTTCAGTTTATACTGAACTACCTGCTTTTGCTGTAATACAACCATTACCACAACAAAAATACCAAGGCTCAGCATAACAATGGTGCCTATCAATATTAATTGCAGCGTGTTCATCTTCTGACTCCTTTAACTTTTAAGAGTCCAATATAGAAAAGAATTGCCTGAATTACACCTCCCGTCCATGTTAAAGACGCTGTGATCCTGAAAATAGAGAGCAGTTTATCGTCAGGCGTGCCGCCCCGCTGAAGAAAATTAAAACAGAGGTCGAGGGGGAAAGAACAGCATAAACTCACAAAAAGACCGGCATTGAACCAGAAAGCAGGAAGCGTATTAATATAGATGGATTGTTCTATCAGGCTTTCGTCCCTCATCAGCTGAAGGAAGAATATAACGCCGTAAATGATCAGCACAAAAGTTCTGAAAGAGATAAAAATGGAGTTGAAAAGCAGGGGGCCTTCCAGGAAAGTGAAGTCTACCGCAAAAAGAGCAACGGCAGCCGCCAGCATTACCTGTAATATCTTTTTGGCTTTGGGATGTTTTAGAACATGGATGTAGAACAGCGTTAAAATGAAGAACTGCACCAGGAACATCACCGCAGTAAAAGCCATGTTGTTATGGTAGATCCTCGCGATAATATCAGCAACCACACCTGTAAAGGCATTGGAGATAGCATAGGCAAAGATCACCCGCTGCTCCTTGTTGAGGAGCCGGTAATGTAAAAAGAAGGGGATCAGAAGTAGTACTTCGATCCCCACCATGAAATAAAAAATATAATGATGAAGATGCATCTAGTTATTTATCCGTTATCGTCTTCTTTATCTGAATTCAGGGGATTGGACTTGGGGCAATCAAAAGGACAATAAGTATCGGTAGCCAGGATGTCATCCGCAGGCTGATCCTTAGCGAATTGATTTTCGGCAGAAGGCAGGATGTCGTTACCGTCAGCATCTACTGCTACCAGCACAAATTTCTTATCGCGTTTGCCATCCCCATCAATGTCCAGTCCATAATAGATACGGAGACCGGTGGCTTTGTCCTTGTTTAATAATTCATTGATCTTGTTCAGACCAAAAAAACCTGCTAGAAGCGGATCTTTGTGTTTTTTACGATCTACCTGATCGATCCGGTAAGCTTGTGTTAGCTTGGCGCCTTTTATCAGGGAAATAAACTTCCCGGCGTCTTTGTTAAAATTAGACATGCGTGTCAATTTAAGCTGTGAAAAAAAGTTATCGGCATTAAAATTATTACAAATTCTCATTTATCATACTTCCCTGGTTACAACGGAACGCGCCCAAAAGGGCATTGAAAATCAATCGGAATCTTTACTGCTGCGGTTCTTCACTGCTGGTCAGCTACCCAATGGGTAGCCTGAATGCGTGGTTTCCCCCTCAAAATGCGTATTTCTACGCATTCCGTATTTATAGGGTCTTAACGCTTGACTGCAATACTATTCTTTTCAAACTTTGTAGCGTGAAAAGGGCAAAAAGGAGGGTTGTTGAAACCGTGTTAATTCCAAAAATTTTACACGCACTCGGGCCTTTCTACCAATGTTTGTTTCGTTAGTATGCAGAGGGTCGGCTGGTTACCCTGAAACCAGCAAACGAAAACTGGTTACCCCCAAAATTGAAGAACCAAAATGTCGTCGCTATGAGTTATCTATTAATTGGAAACATCTCTGCGTTGATCAGTGAAGAATGTATTGAACCCTTAGCAAACGCGCGGATCCGGATCTATTTACCGGTTGCTGAATACAACAGTGAAGACCTGGCGCGCGGCATTTTTAAAGATCTCCGGCAGCTGTCTGAAAGGGATGTGCAAGCCAAAGCAGAACGCCTGTTGGCCGAATCGAAACTGGATGAAAGAGGAAATTTCAGCCTTGGCTGGGAAGACCTTCACCTGTTCACCGAACCGCTGGAAATGGATATTTGTCTTAACAGCGTACCCGGCAAACAGAGCAGCGGCCAACAGGACTGGATCCAGTACCACCTGAGCACCTTTGTGCCGCACTGGAAAAGATCTAAAGAGAAGTACCTCGCAGCCTTCGCCTACGTGGTACCTTCTGACATGTGGAGCAGGATCCGCGAAGATTTTGGAGCCTGGGTGATCACTGGAATGGTGAAACACAACGAGACCTACGAAGGGCTCGGTACTTATAGAGTCGAAGCTTATAACGCACACAACGATAAATTGCTGGGCTGGTGCCTGAGCAATGAATGTGGCAGGTATAAACTGAACTTTTCAAGAAAGGACATTAGTGGCAGCAGGTTGCTGTATATTATAAAGGACGATAAAACAGGTTATAACCAGGGACCTGATGTTTATTTTAAGGTGTATGACCAGAACCAGCTGATCTGGAGTGAAAGTAAAGATATGGCCTTACAGCCTGAGCGGCGGCATATACCACCTTGTACAAAATTGAATCTTTTCATTAAACCTCCGGGAAGTGAAAAGAAAGCAGCAAGGCTTACCGGTTGGTTCAATGATTTTATCAGTAATACCAAAACAAAAAGTCATTATAAAGACCTCTACGTCATGTAGGTCTTCGCCCAATGTTGGAAGCCCCAATATCTACAAAACAGCTACCTACCCTCAGCCAAGCCTCCAACGGTAGCTGTTTTTTTCTTCCCTATAGCTTAAGACATTAAAAACCTGGATGGTAATGCTGGAGCGTGTCGCGGAGGTACTGCCTGTCTAAATGCGTGTAGATCTCGGTAGTAGTGATGCTTTCATGCCCCAGCATCGCCTGTACCGCCCTCAGATCAGCCCCGTTTTCTACAAGATGTGTGGCAAATGAATGGCGGAAGGTATGTGGCGAGATGGTTTTATGAATATCTGCCCGGGCGGCCAGTTCCTTTATAATAAGGAAGATCATCACCCGGCTGAGCGCACTGCCCCTCCGGTTCAGGAAAAGGATATCTTCCTGGCCCTTTTTAGGCAGCATCCCTTTTCTCGTTTCATTATAATATAACCGGATATACTTAATGGCAGATTCCCCGATCGGTATCAGCCGCTCTTTATCACCCTTTCCTATTACCCGGATATACTCCTCTTCAAAATGAAGTTGAGAGATCTTCAGAGACACCACCTCACTGACCCGTAATCCACAACTGTACATGATTTCCAGGATAGCCTTATTACGGTGGCCCTCAGGTTTGCTGAGGTCTATCTGGCTGATCATACTTTCTATCTCATTAAAACTTAAAAAGTCAGGAAGCTTGCGGCGTGTTTTGGGCGCTTCCAGTAACTGCGTAGGATCTTCCCTGATCATATCCTGGCTCAGCATGAACCTGAAAAAAGCTTTGATCCCCGAAATGATCCTCGCCTGGGAAGCAGGCGTCATCCCCAAAGAAGCAATCCATTGGGCACAGGCCTGAAGGTCATCCAGCGTAATGCTCCCGGGTGATACCGGCTTGTTCACTGCCACCAGGTATTCTGTCAACCGTTGTATATCCCGCACGTAAGCCTCGATCGTATTCTTCTCCAGGTACCGTTCCGTTTTCAAATAAATAGAAAAGCCCTTAATGTTGGATTCCCACATACCCTAAAAGTACAGAATAAATATAATATGATGAATGCCGCTTTTTTTTGTACAAAATGGCTCGCCAATCGAAATCGGTTAAAGAAAATTAATTAAAATCCTCTTAATTTTAGAAATAAACGAATAAAAAACCTGATTCTTTTACTACTTTTATGCCCGCTGAATTTTAGCAATAATGTTATATTGAAGCTTCATTTCAACCACAGTTATGTCGGATTCATCGCTAAAGAAAATACAAAAGCTGTTAGTAGCAAACCGCGGAGAGATCGCGGTACGGATCTTAAGAGCAGCATCGGAATTACGGATCAGGACCGTAGCCATCTTCACATATGAAGACCGCTACTCGCTACACCGCTATAAGGCGGACGAGGCCTATCAGATCGGAAAAGACGATGAACCACTCAAACCTTACCTGGACATTGAAGCCATCATCCACCTGGCCAAAACCCAGGAGGTAGATGCGATTCACCCCGGTTACGGTTTCCTCAGTGAAAACGTTCAGTTTGCCCGCAGATGTAAAGAAGAAGGGATCATTTTCGTAGGCCCCGATCCTTCTGTAATGGACCAGCTGGGCGACAAAGTTGCCGCTAAGACCCTTGCCAGAAGAGTAGGAGTACCCCTGATCGAAGACAGTGAAGCAGAACTGAACGACCTGGCTACCGTGAAAAAGGAAGCCGCCCGTATTGGTTTCCCCATCATCTTAAAAGCAGCTTTCGGCGGCGGCGGCCGTGGTATGCGTGTTGTACATGCAGCAGATCAGCTGGAAAAAGCTTTCTCAGAAGCCAGGAGCGAAGCCGGAAAAGCTTTCGGTAACGACACCATCTTCATTGAAAAGTTCATTGAAGAACCCAAACACATCGAGGTGCAGCTCATGGGAGACAACCATGGCAACATCGTTCACCTCTATGAAAGGGATTGCTCTGTACAACGCCGTTTCCAGAAGGTGGTAGAAATTGCTCCATCACCCAATCTGCCCCAGGAAACAAGAGAAGAGATCTACGGATACGCGTTAGCCCTGGCCCGCGCCGTAAATTATAATAACGTAGGTACGGTAGAGTTCCTGGTAGACCGCCAGAACAAAGTTTACTTCATCGAAGTGAACCCCCGCATCCAGGTGGAACATACCGTTACAGAAGAAGTAACAGGTATCGACATCGTACGTTCCCAGATCCTGATCGCTAAAGGACATCACTTATCCGATCCCGAGATCTTCCTGAAAAACCAGGAAGACGTGAAGCTGAATGGTTTCGCCATCCAGTGCCGCGTTACAACAGAGGACCCGGAAAACAACTTCACTCCAGACTATGGAACAGTGATCGCTTACCGCAACGCAGGTGGCTTCGGTATCCGTTTGGATGAAGGTAGTGCGTACTCCGGCGTAAAGATCTCCCCCTTCTTTGATTCCATGCTGGTGAAAGTAACCGCTTCAGGCCGTACCCTTTCAGGTGCCGCCGGCCGTTTACACCGTACATTGAAGGAATTCAGGATCCGCGGGGTAAAAACCAATATCCGCTTCCTGGAAAACGTGATCACACACGACACTTTCCGCAAAGGCAACTGTACCGTTAGCTTTATCGACAAACATCCCGAACTGTTTAAACTCTCGCCGATCAGGGACAGGGCTACCAAAACCCTCATGTACCTGGCAGACGTTACCGTGAACGGGCATGTTGATGTAAAAGGAAAGAACGACAATAAACGTTTCCGCGTACCCACCATTCCTTCTTTCGATCCGCTGGCGCCTGTTCCAAAAGGCTCCCGCAACAAACTGGAAGAACTGGGCCGCGAGCAGTTCTCACAATGGCTGCGCAACGAAAAACCTGTTTACTTTACAGATACTACTTACAGGGATGCCCACCAAAGCCTTCTCGCCACCCGCGTACGTTCTAAAGACATATTAGCTGTAGCAGAAGGATATGCCCGCAACAACCCGCAGATCTTTTCTATGGAAGTATGGGGCGGTGCAACCTTTGATGTAGCCATGCGTTTCCTGCACGAAGATCCATGGCGCAGACTACAGAACTTAAGGCAGGCCATGCCCAATGTACTGCTGCAAATGCTGTTCCGTGGCTCTAACGCAGTAGGTTATTCCGCCTATCCGGAAAACCTCATCGCTAAGTTCATCGAAAAAGCAGCAGAGAACGGTATCGATATCTTCCGCATATTCGATTCCCTCAATGATATTGATGCCATGACGCCGAGCATCGGCTTCGTGCGCAACAATACCAAATCCCTCGCACAGGCAGCTATCAGCTACACCGGCGATCTGCTGAATAAAGACAATAAGAAGTATACCCTGGATTATTACATCACCCTCGCTAAACGTTTGGAAGATGCAGGCGCACACATGCTCTGCATCAAAGACATGGCAGGATTGCTGAAACCCCAGGCCGCAACCGTACTGGTAGGTGCATTGAGAGATGCTGTAAAACTCCCTATCGTACTGCATACACATGATACCGCATCTGTTCAGGCTGCTTCCTACCTGAAAGCCATCGAAGCTGGTGTGAACGTGGTTGATTGCGCTATTGCCTCTCTCAGTGGTCTTACTTCCCAGCCCAATCTCAATTCCATGGCCGCTATCCTGGAAGGGCATGAGCGCAGCCAGTACATGAACCTGCATTCCCTCAATGAATACAGCAATTACTGGGAAGATGTACGCGAATATTATTATCCTTTTGAATCAGATATGAAAGCCGGAACGGCCCAGGTATATGAGAACGAGATCCCTGGTGGTCAGTACTCCAACCTCCGCCAGCAGGCTGAATCACTGGGTCTTGGAGATAAACTGGAAACCATCAAGCATAACTATGCCGTGGTGAACCAGCTCTTCGGCGACATCGTAAAAGTAACACCCAGCTCTAAAGTAGTAGGGGACATGGCCCTGTTCATGACCTCCAACAACCTCACAGCGGAAGAAGTATTGGACGAAACCCGCAACCTGGCATTCCCTGCCTCCGTACAGGGTTTCTTCAAAGGTGAAATAGGTTTCCCTTATGGCGGATTCCCCGAGAAACTTCAAAAGATCGTACTGAAAGGGCAGAAGGCCCTCACCGGAAAACCCAACGGCCATTTACCTCCCGTTGATTTCGACAGTGACTTCGCGGCTTTCCAGCTCAAATACCCGCTGGCTGAATTCCTCGATTACCTCAGCTACCACATGTTCCCGAAAGTATTCGAAGAATACTATGAACATGCACAGGTATATGGTAATGTGGAAGCCATCCCAACACCTGCATTCTTCTACGGACTGCGCCTCGGTGAAGAGATCCTCATCACCTTGGGAAAAGGCAAAACCATCATCGTAAAGCTCGTGTATGTATTGCCAGCAGACGAAAGCGGCATGCGCACCGTGGTATTTGAACTGAATGGTTACACCCGCCGTGTGCAGATCAGGGATAAAGCCGTAAAAAGCGAAGTACCCGTAAACAAAAAAGTAGCTAACCCGGAAATAGAAGTAGGCGCACCATTACAAGGTAAGCTCTCCAAACTGCTCGTAAAAGCAGGAGATAGCATCAGCGCCAACACACCACTCTTCATCATCGAAGCCATGAAGATGGAAACTACCGTAACGGCTACACGCGACTCAAAAGTAAAAACAATCCATCTCCGCGAAGGCACCATGGTCCAGCAGGACGATCTGGTGGTAGAGCTGGATGCATAAAATAAAAGAGGGTGTATCAATTGAACGGATACACCCTCTTTTTTTATCTTCTAATAAGCCCGCAGCATAAAAAAAGCCCCGATGGAATCCCACCGGAGCTTCTTCAACAAAGTTATCTTTCAAACTAGAATTTCTCCAACCCACTGAAGAAGAAGTTCCCTTCAATCTCAGCATTCTCGTCAGAATCAGACCCATGCACCGCATTTCTGCCAATAGACTCAGCATAGATCTTACGGATAGTACCTTCTTCAGCCTGAGCAGGATTTGTTGCCCCGATCAGTTTACGGAAATCCTCAACGGCATTGCTCTTCTCCAGGATAGCAGCAACAATATGCCCGCTACTCATGAATTCAACCAACTCACCATAAAAAGGTCTCTCTTTGTGTACTGCATAAAACTCACCCGCTTTCTCAGCAGAAAGTTTCGTTTGCTTCATTGCTACGATCCTGAAACCTGCCGCGCAGATCTTATCAAGGATACCGCCGATATGTCCGTTTTCAACGGCATCCGGCTTGATCATGGTAAATGTTCTGTTACTCATATTGTGAATTAGTCGTTTTTTCAGATTTAATGTAAAAGGGGGTTCGCGCGCAAAAGTAAACAGTTTTTGTTTAGCAGTAAAAAATTTTGAAATACTGGCTCAAATGAAGAACTTCGCACTTCATTTGCCTGAACGAAAACAGGCTATTTATAACAGCTTGTTAATTAAAATTCTAGCGTTTTTTTGGAATGAAGCCAATCGAGGAAATTAAACCGTTACTGGAAAGCCCCAAGAAAGTGGTGGTCACCATGCACCAGAAGCCCGACGCAGACGCAATGGGCTCGTCATTAGCGATGTGCCACTACCTCCGCCGCAAAGGCCACGACGTAACGGTGATATCGCCTACTAATTTCCCTGATTTCCTCAAATGGATGCCCGGTAGCGATACCGTCCTCGATTTTGAGTCAGCTCAGGAAAAATCCATCAAGGCCCTGGAAGGAGTGGAGCTCCTTTTCTGCCTGGATTTCAATACCATGAGCCGCACCAAAACCATGGAGCCCTACCTGGAAAAGCTCCAATGCGTAAAAGTCCTCATAGACCACCACCTGGAACCCCAGCCGGATTTCGACTACGGTATCAGCGATACCACCGCCGCTTCCACTGCTCAACTGGTCTACGAGATCATCTATCGCCTTGGAGATGAGCATTATATAGATAATGACATCGCCCAATGCATCTACGCAGGCACCATGACGGATACCGGCTCTTTCCGTTTTGCCAGTACCTCAGCCCGTGTTCACCGCATGGTGGCCGATCTGCTGGAAAGAGGCCTCGAACACGAACTCATCCACCAGGCCATATATGATAACTTCCTGGAAAACAGGCTCCGATTCATCGGCCACAGCCTGCTGAACCGCATGGAAGTCTATTACGAGGCCAATACAGCCATCATGGCCATCCCTTACAGCGATCTGAAAAGGTTCGATCTGCAAACCGGAGACACAGAAGGCCTGGTAAATTTCCTTTTGTCCATCCAAGGCATTAAATTAGCGGCTCTGATTATCGACCGGAATTCAGAAGTAAAGCTCTCTTTCCGTTCAAAAGGTAATTTTGACGTGAACACTTTCGCCCGTAAATATTTCGAAGGAGGTGGTCATTTTCATGCATCCGGTGGCAGAAGCACCGATTCGCTCGAAAGAACAGTGCAGCGCTTTCTGAAAGCCATGCATGAAAATGAAGATATATTGCAATAGACTCACTTAATACAATCAAATGAAAAAGAACAACCTGTTACTTTTTGCTTCACTGGGCTTGCTGCTGGCAAGTTGTGGTAAAAGCGGCCCGAGAAAAACACCGAGCGGTATCGAATATACCGTTGCGAAAGAAGGTAAAGGAGACAAACTGAAAGTAGGTGATACCATCCTGGTATACTTTGCCTCTTACCTGAATGATTCCCTTTTGATGAAATCAAGGGACCAATCTCCTAACGCTATCCCTATGATCGTTCAGAAATCTACTATTAAGTGGGATCTGATGGACGGTTTCGCTCAACTGTCTGAAGGAGACAGCGCAATCTTCGTTCTGCCGATCGATTCTATGCCAGCAGAACAAAGACCGCCATTCGCAAAACCAGGCGACAAAATGAATGTTCATTTCATCGTGGAAGGTATCTATTCTTCAGCTAAGCAAACTGCTAAAGACGAAGTAGCTATTAAGGAGTATATCGATAAGAATAAACTGAAAACCGTAAAATCCCCTAAAGGTGTTTATATCGCTGTAACCCAGGAAGGTACCGGCGAACAACCTAAGAACGGAGATGTGGTTTCTGTAAACTATACTGGCAAACTGCTGGATGGTACTGTGTTTGATTCTAACACTGATTCCACTATCCGCCCGGGTATGCCATTAGAACCATTGACCTTCCCTGTTGGTCAGGGCCGTGTTATTCCAGGATGGGACGATGCACTCGCTCAACTGAAAAAAGGTTCTAAAGCTACTATCGTAATCCCGTCTGCATTGGCTTACGGTTTACAAGGCCAGGGTCAAACCATCAAGAGCAACAGCGTTCTCGTTTTCAACGTAGAACTGGTGGATGTTAAACCTGCTGAAGCTCCGGCTCCCGCACCAGCTGTTGAACCTGCTGCTGCACCTAAAAAGTAATCTGTTAACAGATATAAAGCAAAAAGGGCTGATCTTGAAGATCAGTCCTTTTTGCTTTATATTAGACTATGGGCACAAATGGCGCAGGTGTTGCTTTCAAAGTCAACTCCGAAAAATTCCAATTGAAAAAAGTAGTGAAGGAGCTCTTTGGAGGATCCTTTGAAGATCACAATGGTGACTTCTTCGATATCAGACGCCCGGACAGTGTATTTGCCGTAAAGACCAAAGACCTGATCGTACTCTGTAATTCAGGCTTTGCCGGGGAATTTTTCAAAAGCCAGGAAACATCCACCATAAAAAAATACCTGGACTATTTTTCAAACCCTGACTTTGTCTTTGCCTTTGAAGAGTATGATGCCAGTGAGTCTTATTCCTACTCGCTTATCTATAACGGAGAAGTTAAAAGACAGCTGTTCAACAGAAACGGTAAAGCAATCATTAATTTTGGCTCGCCGGAACGAAAGGAACTGAAATGGGAATATGCAGTAACATATAGGCTGGATAAAGAGGAAGGAGGATGGCTGGTTTATATAGATCCGGAATACGGTTATACATGCCATGAACCTTTTTTATATCAACGAAAACTACAGGAACTAATGATTGAAAAGCTGGGATTCACCAACTTGGATCTGGGCTTTGGTGATGCTACCATAGAAAAAGGGTATTTTAAAAAGATGTGATATCACTTAGCTCAGCATATGCGCTAATATAGAAGAACATTTCTCCCGGCATGGCGCATAAAACTCCCCATGTTTCCAGTGATCAGACCGGGTGGGGGCTCCCCACCAAAACTCTGCCAATGCCAATGGCTCCATCTTATGTTGAAAAGCGTATTGCAAAAGCTTCGGCCCGGCGCATTCTCCGGCACCCGCAGGAGGGGTCTTATAACCAAACAGTTCAATCAGGCTTTTAGATTCTCCTAACTTATTTAAAAAATGATACTGTTCAAAGATCCTGTGCTGTAAAGAAACAGAATGGTCCTTCCGCTGTATTTTCAACAACCGCACCTGTTCCTCGTCCGTTCCGGGAGAATTGATCTCCTCGTTGATCTTTGTTAGCCTCGTCATTCCTTCATTTACAAACCCGCCTTCCACCAGCCCGTCAAACACAGGTGGTACAAATCCTGCATGGTGGTTCTCCCCCGCCAGTTTCCCGGAAAAAGCGGACAGGTAACCCAGTTCCCCCGTTTCCGTTCTTACCACCAACACCCCAAACATCTTCCCCGTCCATTCCTCCTGGTGCTGTAATTGCAACTGCAACTCGCTGACAGCGAGGAGGCTGAGAGGGTGGAGGGCATTATCCAGCGAAAACGCAAGCCCTTCCGCCAGCTGATGTACAGGAAGTGATGTTTGAAAAGGACGAAAAGCAGAACAGGTGGTCATATAAAAAAGCCTCCGGAATTCCCGAAGGTCCGCAAAGGTATGCCAGAAAGGCTTCTAAAACTCAAACCAGTACCTATTCACCCTTAAAAAATCAACCGGAAGCTGGTATTCCATAAAGCATCCCAATTCAAAAAAATCCAATTCCCCATCCCCGGCAGCACCCTCCATGCTCATTCAAAGCTCACTCAGATTACTTAAATAGGCTTGACATAGGCTTAAATCAGGTTAAAAATAAGTTTGTGATAGTAAAATATAATATCTACCTTAGTGTTGTTATGGCAATATCCAGAAGTGTAATACTCCGCGGGGCAAGCGGAACTTTCGCAAACGAATTCGTCCTGCGCCAGCGGAATGGAAAAACCGTTATGTGCAAGATGCCCAAGCCATATCCACCTAAAACCGCCAACCAACTGGCCAACCAGGAGCGTTTCAAAAAAGCCAACAACTTCGCAAAAGCAGCCATTAAAGACCCGGCGAAAAAAGCATACTACAAATCAATAGCCAAACCCGGCCAAAGTGCTTTCAACGCAGCTTTTCAGGATGCTTATCATAAACCGGAAGTGGAGGTCTCCAAACAAGACCAAAAGATCATCGTCAAAACAAAAGGGAAACACCGTATAGAGAAAGTAAAAGTGGGAGAGCACTTCGCCGTATTTAAAAATGAACAGTGGGAGTACGAAAACAAACAACCCGGCGGGTTATTGAAGGTCTTAGTGTATGACGTAGCAGGAAACATCTGCTCCATGGAGATACAAACGTGATTCAAAACTAACTATACATAGATCATATCCCTGTGAATTACTAATCCATTAATAAAGAGGGTGCCTAACTATTGGGTGCCCTCTTTATCTGTAAATCTAAGCCAATACAACACGCCAAAATTTGGAAATCTAAAAAGGTTCCTTTAGTTTAGTATTGCTTTGCGATGTTTGCGCAACTTTAACTCCAATCCTCTGAATTGACCATTATTAAGTTCTGATTTTTTCCTGGTGAACTTGTTTGTGCTGGAGATGCTCCATAGACTATCATGTGCTATAGATGAATGGACTGGATCACAATCGCCATGATATTTAATTATTTAAATTCGACAGCATGCCTGAAAATATACCTGAAAAAGTGCCCGAAAAAGCACCTGATAATCCCTATAGCCTTTTCAGTGATCTACTCAAATTGTTTCCAAAATGGCTTCAGAAAATACTGTTTTTACTGGCGTTGGCAGGGACAGGCTTCATACTGTTTAAAATATATTGGCCATCAGAAAAGCAGCAGGTCGAAAAGGGATCATTTTATACCATACAGGGAACTGCTATTTTGAAAAAAGATGGCAGGAAAACCGTACTTACCCAATATACCATTAGTCTTGGAAATGCAAGCCCATTACAGCGTTCTGAGACCGACATGAATGGTAATTTTTATATTGAAAATGTAGAGCTTCCGGCAGATAAAGCAGTGATCTATCTTAAGGCTACACTCGATGGTGTTCTAAAATATTCAACACATGAGGATATCAAGGCTTTGCTGCAGCCTGGAAAAAGCCACGACCTAATACTTGGCGATGTCGAATTTCGGGAAGATAATACTCCGCCACCACCAGCGAAAACATTTGGTATAAATATCCCGCATAAAGGACTGAGAAATCTTATACAATCACATACCGGCCTTTTATACGCGTACAATTCCACCTTGCGCATTGAAGTGAAGCAGACCAATGAAATAAAAAAGTTAGACAATGGTCTCTATTATTATCCAGGCGGCACATTGGAATTCAGGATTCCAGCCACAGGCTGTCATGCAAATCTGGGTTTTCCAATAGAAGGCACATTTCACGCTGGCAACGACTCAAGCTACGTATCTGATAGGATCCAGGAAAAGATCAATGAAATAGTAAAGAACAACACATCTGTTATTGCCCAAAAAATTGCCAAATGTTTCGAATAATAGGCTGTGTGCTGCTGATAGCCACATTAACTATACCATCTTTTGCTCAGGAAAACGGCAAAAGTATTTTGATCTACACCAATGATCAAAAATTCCTGGTACCACTTATAGAAAAATTCCTGCGGGAATTATCCATAGAAGGTACCCCTGTTTTTTCAACTGTTACCAATCTCAATGAAATTAATGCTTCCATTAAATCAGATGAAGTGTTAAGGGAAATCATTCAACGTCTTTCCAACAGAAGCTATCCTGTATCAAATAATGCAAAGATTTACCTTAAAAAAGTGGCGGATCAGTTAGAAGCCCACGATCTATTCCTTCGCATTTATATAAACAGGATCGATAATGTTTTGGAATATCAATTTTACCTCTATAATTCAAAAGCTTTTACGAAAGGTACTTCCGGTCAATTTCCCCAAAATGATATTGTTAAACCAGTTTATTTTACCAGTTTCATAGTGGACATCAATAATTCCAATTATAAGGATATCCTTAACCTGGAAGTCAAAAAGATGATCAGCGAAGAGTTTCCTGCTACTAATCAATCTCCCCTGGCATTTATAATGTATGGATCTGACAGACGTGCCAAATATTATGTTGCACTGAATGATACAATAACACTTAATGGAGGTTTCAGTCGGGACCTGGACCCTGTAGGAGGGAAATTAAAGTATTCCTGGATCGGGGAAGAACGCCTTGGCCCTGATGAAGATATCTATCAGGAAGTACTTACTGATATTAACGGAAGATGCAGCTTTGTTGCCAATAGAGTGGGTTCCTACCGGGTATTTCTTCAGGTATTTGATGGTATTGATTATTCAGCGGTAGATTCCGTAGATTTCATTATCCGTCAAAGACCAATTATACATATCCCATATAAAACAGTGAAAACAGCATACGTGAATTATTTATGGGAAAAAAAGAAAAACATTTCAGGAACCCTTGAAATTTTTTGTTCATCTCGCGTCATCAGCACGCCATATCTAATAAATGAACGATTAAGGAAGGACACGCTAGCACTGGTGGTTGAATACTTTTCGCCCCTTCCGTTTGGAAAAAGAAGATTGAAGCGTAACATTGACCAGATATTCCAGCGGGATGCTATGGACACAACAGTTGTGGCTCAAAGAATGCCCCTGGGGTTTAAGCTTTATTTTCAGACCCCCCGGAATAAAACCGTAGAGGAAGTATATTCTGTGGGAGTATCCGGAGAGGGGAATCTTAGTAGCAATTCAGAGAAAATTACTGTAAGGCATTTGGCTTATTCGTTTTTATCCCTGCATTTGAGTTACCAGACTAGTAGTTTTTCTTTTAGAGAAAATGGTCCTCCTGATATAGGCACCATTGATCATAGAGAAACAAGATTGGGCCTCGGATTTAATTTATTACCTCTGCAAGAAGAAGACGGAACGGGAGAAATGAGTCTTATGGATGGGGAATTTTCGATCGGAATTCCGATATCACGCAATTCAACTGTCAATAAGGTCAATATTCCTGCACAAATGGCCATACGTTTTAAATATATTTGGACAAGGGCCAGGATTGGGATTTCATTTGGGCTTTCTGCTATGTGGGCCAATGTGCATTTTGAAAATAAATATATTAATAAAGGTGAAGCTTGGTCAAAAGCAAGACTATTTACCGGATTCAATGAAGGGCTGGAAATAAGGCCTTTTAAGAGAATACCCTTGTATCTTAATGCCATTATTGATTTATCCATCCCGTATTACAGCTTTGAGGTACCCGACCGGGGAAAAGTAAAAATGGAATACCATTATTTCAATTTAGGGGCAAGGTTTAATCTATTTCAATAAAAAAGAAGGGCCGTACCAAAAGTAATTTGATGCACCCCTTCTCTACAAAAACTTCTTCCTCACCTTTTCATCCGGCACCATACATTGGTCCTTCTTCCCAAACCACCTATACCTGTTCTTCGCGAACCAGCTATATAATAAGTTCCGCAAACCAACCGGGATCACTATTCCTGCATATAACAGATAATAAGGAAAACCCAGGTGCCGAAGCACTCGCAACACCGCCGTACTCCGCGTATAGGCCTTATCGTTATCTATCAGCACAAAGGAATCCATGTTATTCTTCAGCCCATGTTGTTGCAGCAGGTCCTGCCCCGCAGCAGACTGCAAAGGAGCAAACTTAAACCGGTTGTGCTTATCATGCCTGATCACAAAGTTCACACTGCCGTTGCAGAATTTACAAACACCGTCAAACAGGATGATCAGGCTCAATGGATACCGGTATAATTATGAGGGGTGATCGCTTTCAGCTCTTTCTTCAGGGTAGCACTGATCTTCAGGCCATCAATGAATTTAAGCATTGTTTTCTGCGTGATCTGCTCACCGTTACGCGTTAATTCTTTCAACGCTTCGTAAGGCTGCGGATAATTTTCACGGCGCAAAACAGTTTGTATCGCCTCGGCAACAACTGCCCAGTTATTCTCCAGGTCAGCCTGCAATTTCGCCGCGTTGAGGATCAGTTTGCCCAAACCTTTTTCGAGGGATTTAACAGCCAGTATGGTATGCGCCATTGGCACACCAACATTGCGGAGTACAGTGGAATCCGTGAGGTCGCGCTGCAAGCGGGAGATAGGAAGTTTAGCACTTAAGTGTTCAAACAAAGCATTCGCCAGGCCAAGGTTTCCTTCCGCATTTTCAAAGTCGATGGGGTTCACTTTATGCGGCATCGCAGAAGAACCCACTTCGTTCTTTTTGATCTTCTGTTTGAAGTAATCCATGGAGATATACGTCCACACATCACGCGCAAAATCCACGAGGATATTGTTCACACGTTTTAAAGTATCAAATTGCGCAGAGAGGTTATCGTAATGTTCAATCTGCGTGGTGTATTGCATCCTTTGCAGGCCCAATACCCCATTTACAAACTTATTGCCGAACTTCTCCCAGTTGATGGAAGGGAAAGCCACATGGTGCGCATTGAAATTCCCCGTTGCACCACCAAATTTAGCTGCAAAAGGTATCTGGCCTAATAATTTGATCTGGCCTTCGAGCCTTTCCACAAACACGAGTATCTCTTTGCCCAAACGGGTAGGAGATGCGGGTTGACCATGTGTTCTGGCCAGCATCGGAACGGCTTTCCATTCCTTTGCCAGTTTCTTCAGGTGAATGATCAGGTTGGAGATGGCAGGCAGGTAAACATGCTCTACTGCTTCCTTCCAGAGCAGGGGAGTAGCGGTGTTATTCACATCCTGGGAAGTAAGCCCGAAGTGGATCCACTCCAGTTTATCTTCCAGGCCAAGGGCTTTCAGTTCGTTCTTCAGGAAATATTCCACCGCTTTAACGTCGTGGTTGGTGATCTTCTCTGTATCCTTTACCAGTTGAGCGTTTTCAATGGTAAAAGATTGATAGATGTTCCTTAAAGCAGGGATCTTGGCTTTTGGCAGTGTAAAAAGCTTCTGGTCCGCCAGGGCTATGAAATATTCTACCTCTACCTGTACACGGTAGCGTATCAACGCAAACTCGGAAAAATAGGGAGCCAGTTCTTCCAGTTGTCCTCTGTAACGCCCGTCTACCGGGGAAATAGCAGTTAAAGCTTGTAATTGCATCATATTTTAATTAACCAGTCAATATAGCCCCAGCATTTAGTTTGCAGGAATTACTTTATTTTTGCAGGCTCAAAATTACGGAAATTGGAACGGAAAGTAAAAGTAGCGGCAGTTAGTTATTTGAATACGAAACCTTTATTATATGGTTTCAGGGATCATAAAGTGTTACGCTCCATGGAGCTGACAATGGATTATCCGGCTAAGATAGCCCGCCAGCTGATTGATGGAGAAGTAGATCTGGCCCTGGTGCCGGTGGCAATTATTCCAAAATTGAAAGAATACCATATCATCGCAGATTTCTGCATTGGTGCGGAAGGCCCTGTTGCCTCTGTTTGCCTTTTCAGCGAAGTACCCCTGCAGGAGATCAAACGCATTTACCTCGACTATCAAAGCCGTACTTCTGTAGCCCTTCTGAAGGTTTTGGTACAGGAACACTGGAAACTGAACGTGGAATTTGTGGAAACCACCGGAGATTACCAGGACCTGATCAAAGGAACCGACGCCGGGCTCGTAATTGGAGACCGTGCCCTCAGACAACGCCTCGTTTCCCCTTATATATATGATCTCGGCGAAGCCTGGGTCCGCTTCACCAGCCTGCCTTTTGTGTTCGCAGCCTGGATCAGCAACCGCCCGCTGCCTGTGGAATTCATCCAGCAGTTCAACGATGCCAACCAGATCGGGCTCAACAATCTCCCGATGGTAGTATCAGAGAACGGCAGTCCGGATTACGACCTCACCACTTATTATACCCAGAACATCAGTTACCGTTTAACGCCTGCAAAGCGGCAGGGCATGCAAAAGTTCCTCAGTTACCTGCAATAAATGCTTAACTTTCAATACTAAATTCATGCAGTATGAAGGCAGGCATCATTGGTTCTGGCGTGGTAGGTACTACCATAGGCCAGGGGCTGGTACGTTTAGGCCACTCCGTTATGATCGGAACACGGCATCCCAAACAGGAAAAACTACAGCAATGGATGATGGAAAACAGCCCTGGTGGCAGTGTTGGTACCTTCGCTGAAACAGCCGCCTATGGAGATGTGATCTTTCTTTGTACAAATTGGAGTGGTACGCAGAACGTGATCGAGCAAGCCGGTGTATGGAATTTTAAAAAGAAGATAATTATTGATATCACCAATCCCCTGGATGGCAAAGGGCCTGATAAATCCGGGAGGCTTGGACTGGCCCCCGGCAATAGCAATTCCGGAGGAGAACAGGTACAGGCCTGGTTACCCGATGCCCATGTAGTAAAAGCCCTCAACACCGTAGGCAACCTCCTGATGATCAACCCTCAGTTCCAGGAAGGAGATCCCACCATGCTCATTGCAGGAAACGATAACCTGGCCAAAAAAGCAGTCAGCGAGATCCTCCGTCAATTAGGCTGGAAAGACATTGCAGACATCGGCAACATCGAAATGAGCCGTTACCTGGAAGGGCTAGCGGTGATCTGGTGTGCTATCGGATTCCGGGAAGGCAGCTGGGACCACGCTTTCAGGTTACTGCGGAAGTAGTTCCTCCCGAATGCTTTCCTCCTTAACAGCGGAAGTCTCAGCAACAGCAGTAGTTTTCCTGAATGCCCTGATAGCCAGCACAGCAGCAATAGAAGTCATAATAGAAGCCAGGAAGAATGGCGCTCCCGGGAAACGGAAAACCGTATCCTTCTTCGTAAAGAAGTGAAACACCCCTGTCATCACCAAAGGCCCGATAATATTACTCAAACTGATCAGGCTGGTCATAGCGCCCTGTAATTCCCCCTGTTCAGAAGAAGATACCTGGTTACTCATAATACCTTGCAGCGATGGCCCAAAGACCCCGCCCATACTATATAATACCAGGATAGCAAACATCATCCATCCGGCCGTGGCCAGGCCAAACAGCAAAAAGCTGGTGGTATAGATCAGTAAACCAATGTAAACTGCCCTATGGTAGCCGAGTTTCGGCAGAACGATCCTGATCAGCCCACCTTGCACAATGGCCAGCAGGATCCCTGAAAGGGAAAGCGAAAGCCCCACCATATCCTCTTCCCAGTTGAATTTATACATGTTATAGAACGTCCAGTTGCTTTGAATGGCATGAACAGCAGTATAGATCAGGAAAACTGCGCCCAGCAGGGAATAGATCTTCTGATAGTTCTTCAATTGCTTTAAAGTACCAACCGGGTTGGAACGTTTCCATTCAAAAGCCCGCCTGTTCTCTCTTTTAAGGGATTCCGGCAGAATGAAATAACCATACAGCGCATTTAATAAAGACATACCCGCCGTTATCAGGAAAGGTGCATGAACACCCCAGAGCTTACTGGCAAATCCTCCGATAGAGGGGCCCAGCGTAAATCCTATCCCCAAAGCCATCCCCAGCAGGCCAAAGTTCTGAGCCCGTTTTTCAGGGGTACTGATATCTGCAATATAGGCGGAAGCCGCTGTGATACTGGCTCCGGTGAATCCCAATATGATCCTTCCCACAAATAACCAGAAGATAGAAGGCGCAAAAGCCAGGAAAAGGTAATCCACGCCCATACCAAACATGGAAAGCAGGAGCACGGGCCTCCTTCCGTAACGGTCACTCAGCCCTCCGAGGATAGGCGCACACACAAATTGTATAATGGCATAGGAAAAAGTAAGCCAGCCACCGTATTGGGCAGCATCACTAATATCGCCACCGGTAAGGGTTTCAATTAGTTTGGGAACAACGGGGGAAATAATGCCAAACCCGGTAAAATCGATCAGTAAAGTGATGAAGATGAACGATAACGCCCACTTCTGCCTGTCAGCCATTGTATAAAAATTTGGGCAAAACTAGCAGGAATAAAACTCAGAAGGATTAAACAAATGACGTACACAATTTGTAATCGTTGAACGTGGAATGATAATTGTAAACTCTACTTATAAAACCATACATTATGTTACGCTGGGCAGTTATTTTCCTGATCATCGCCATTGTGGCTGCAGTATTTGGATTCGGCGGGATCGCCGCTGGCGCTGTTTCTATCGCGCGTATCCTCTTCTTTATCTTCGTGGTATTGTTCCTGATCTCGCTGATCGGCGGTCTGCTAAGGAAGTGATTCCTGCATATTGATCAGCTGGATCATTTCCGGATTGCCGGAGAATGCCTGTAATAGCCGTTCTCCGTGTGTATCTGTAATGAACACCTGTCCGTAACCAGGCCCCTGCACCAGTTGGATGAGCCTGGAAACCCTTTCCTGGTCCAGCTTTTCGAACACATCATCCAGCAAAAGGATAGGAGGGAACTGTTTATGCTCCCGGATGGCTTCGTACTGTGCCAGTTTCAGGGCAAAGAGGAAACTCTTGCGCTGGCCCTGGGAAGCACTGGTTTTCATGGGATGTTCATCCAGCAGGAACAACAGATCGTCCCGGTGGATGCCCTGTGTGGTCCTTTGCATTTGTTTGTCCCGCAGGCGGTTAATGGCCAGCAATTCAAACAGGTCCCGCTCCAGGAGCTGGCTTTGATACCGGAAAGCCACTACTTCATGACGCCCTGCCAGGTAATCATATTTCTGCTGTACCTGTCCGATGAAGGTCTGGAGGAAAAACTTCCGGGCTTCGAAGATCGGCACCCCATGTTGTACCAGTTGTTCATCAAACACATCCAGCAAAGCGTCAGGGGAGGGGGCCAGTGATTTAAGGAGGCTGTTCCGTTGTTGCAGTACCTTATGATAAGCGATCAGGTGGTCCAGGTAGCCAGGTTGTAACTGGGAAAGCAAACTATCCAGCCAGCGGCGGCGGTCTTCACTTCCCCCGAGAATGATCTCTGCATCGTCCGGTGCAATCATCACAGCCGGGAACTGACCAATATGGCGGGAGAACTTCTCATAACTTTCCTCATTCAGTGCAATCTCCTTTTTCCCTTCCTTTACCGTACAAACAATCTTCTCGTCCCGCGAATGCCTTACAAAATGAGCTTCCAGCCGGAAACCATTGGTGGTATACTGCACATTCTGGTTTTCAGCCGTACTGAAATAGCTTTTGGTGAAACAGAGATAATATATGGCATCCAGCAGATTGGTCTTGCCGGAACCATTATGCCCGGTGATGCCCACAATCCTCCTGGAAAAGTGGAATACCCGGTGGGAGTAATTCTTAAATTGGGTAAGTGCTATTTTAGAAACAGATAACAAGCTTGTGGTATATAATTAATATAATCAAGTAATATTTTTAACAGGTAGAAGTACAATATATTGCGCGTCTCCGCCTGCCTTCCTACTTCGTTCCGCAAAATTGCTTGAATTTGCAGATTTTCCTGTTATATTTGCGAACAAATTTAGAAATAGTGCAAACTTTAACAGACGTGAAAACGAAATTCTCCAAAGAGACCTATCTATACTGGTACGAATTGATGCTGTTACTGCGCCGCTTTGAAGAAAAAGCCGGGCAACTTTACGGTATGCAAAAGATCCGTGGATTCTGTCACCTTTACATTGGCCAGGAAGCGATCGCTGCCGGAGCCATGACAGCTACCAAACCCGGTGATAAATTCATTACGGCTTATCGTGATCACGCCCTGGCAATCGCTAAAGGTATTTCTCCTGAGGCCTGCATGGCGGAACTGTATGGTAAAGCAACAGGTTGTTCCAAAGGTAAAGGTGGCTCTATGCACTTTTTCGATAAAGAACTCGGTTTCTTTGGCGGTCACGGGATCGTAGGTGCGCAGATAGGTACAGGTGCTGGTTTGGCTTTTGCTGAGCAATACCTGGGTACGGATAACGCTGTACTTTGCTTCTTTGGTGATGGTGCTGCCCGCCAGGGTATGCTGCATGAAACCTTTAACATGGCCATGCTGTGGAAACTTCCCGTAGTGTTCATCTGCGAGAACAACCACTATGCAATGGGTACTTCTGTAGAACGTACTTCCAATGTACTGGATATCTATAAACTGGCAGACGCTTATGAAATGCCTGCTGATTCCATCGACGGAATGAGCTGCGAAGCGGTACACGAAGGAGTGGACAGGGCTATTAAACGTGCCCGTGAAGGTGGCGGACCAACCCTGCTGGAGATCAAAACTTACCGTTACCGCGGCCACTCTATGAGTGACCCCGCTAAATACCGCACCAAAGAAGAGGTAGAAGAGTATAAGGACAGGGATCCCCTGACTGTTGTGCTCAAAACACTGCAGGACAATAAATGGATCACTGATGCTGAACTCGAAGCCATCACTGAGCGCGTAAAGAATAAAGTGGAAGATTCCGTTAACTTCGCTGAAGAAAGCCCATGGCCTTCTGACGACGAATTGCTGAAGGATGTATATATCCAGCAGGATTATCCATTCATCGTAGACTAATACGGAACCCTATTACCACTATCTAATATATTAGAGCAACACATGTCAGATAATAAAACAAACACCAAACAACCGGCACCAGCCGCTAAGAACCAGGACTTTGATCTGCAGCACACGGCAGACAGGGCACAGGACTTCTACACCAGGAACAAAAATGTGATCAACATCGGCTTACTCGCCGTAGTGGTGATCATCGGAGGTTTCTTTGGTTACAATCGTTTTGTAAAAGCGCCCAACGAAAAGAAAGCACAGGAAGCCATCTTCGGTGCACAGAACTTCTTTGCCGGGGATTCTTTCAAGCTGGCACTCAACGGAGACGGTAACACCTACGGTTTCCTGCAGGTGATAGACAAATATGGCGGAACAAAAGCAGGCAACCTCGCTAAATACAGCGCAGGCGTTTGTTATGTGAAACTGGGCGATTACCAGAAAGGTATCGATCAGCTGAAAGCCTTTTCCAGCAGTGATCTCGTGATCCAATCCCTTGCAAACGGGCTGATCGGGGATGCTTACATGGAACTGAATAAAACAGACGATGCCGTTTCTTATTATAAGAAAGCAGGCGCTGCTGACAACATGCTCACTTCCCCCATCTACCTGCTGCGTGCAGGCCTGGCGCTGGAAAAAGCAAACAAACCGCAGGACGCTATTGCGGTATACGAACAGATCAAACAAAAATACCCACAGACGAACGAAGGCCGTGAGATTGAGAAATACCTGGCCAGACTGGGAGTGGTGAAATAACTTCGGGAAATGTCTATATATAATCAGACCTTACTCAACGACGCTGGCATTCTTCACCTGGAGGGTGCCAGTGTTGTTATTGCATATACGGAATGGAACGACTTTATTGTAAATGAGCTGGTAGCGGGCTGCGAACGCTCACTGGACCAATACAAGACAAAGTTCACCAAAGCCGTGGTACCTGGCGCCTTTGAATTACCCTTTGCCTGCAGGCAGATCTGGGAACAAACAAAGGGTACCGGTTCACAACCCTCCGCTATCATAGCCTTTGGCTGTGTGATAAGAGGAGAGACCCCTCACTTTGATTACGTTTGTAAAGCCGTAACAGACGGTATCCTGCAACTCAACCTTGAACTCCCCGTACCTGTTATATTTGGTATACTCACTGTGGATAACATCGAACAGGCCAAAGACCGTCTCGGTGGTGCCCATGGTCATAAGGGAGAGGAAGCTGCGCTTACCGCCCTGAAAATGATCAGCTTCCAGAGGCAGCTGGCCAGGATTTAAGCGCAAAAGAGTACTTTTAAGGAATTACACGCAATCTGATACTGACAATGAACGTACAGCTATTCATACCATGCTTCGTAGACCAGCTATTTCCTGAAACGGCTTTTAATATGGTGAAAGTGCTGGAAAAACTGGGATGTAATGTAAGTTACAATACAGACCAGACCTGCTGTGGCCAACCCGCTTTCAATGCAGGTTACCAGAACGAATGCCGCTCCGTTGCCACTAAATTCCTGAAAGATTTCCATACATACGATTACATAGTTGCACCCAGCGGGTCCTGCACAGGTTTCGTCCGTAACTATTATGGCCAGCTGTTCGACAACTCTGCCGCGCACAACGATGTAAAACTGCTCAGAAAGAACCTCTTCGAATTCACCGAGTTCCTCACAAACGTGCTGAACGTAAAGAACGTTGGCGCTACCCTGGAAGGCATCGGCACTTATCACGATGCCTGTGGCGCATTGCGCGAATGTGGCATCAAAGCAGGTCCCCGCCAGTTACTCGAAAACGTGAAAGGCCTCGAACTGAAAGAAATGAACGATTGTGAAGTATGTTGTGGTTTCGGTGGTACTTTTGCCGTGAAATACAAACCCATCTCCATGGGAATGGGAGAGCAGAAAGTGCTCAATGCTATAGACAGCGGAGCAGATTACCTGATCTCAACAGACCTCAGCTGCCTCATGCACCTGGATGGTTACATCCGCAAACATGGGCATAATATCAAAGTCATGCATATCGCTGATGTACTGGCCAGTGGCTGGTGATCAGTTATTATCAATATAACACTCGTCCGAATGCAATACTGGTTAGTGAAATCCGAACCATCTAAGTACTCCTGGGATCAATTTGTAAAAGACGGCAAAACATTGTGGGACGGCGTACGCAATTATGCTGCACGCAACAACCTGCGCGCCATGAAAAAAGGAGACCAGGTGTTATGGTACCATAGCAACGAAGGCCTTGAAATTGTAGGCATCGCCAAAGTAGTGAAAGAACATTACCAGGACCCTACAACCCCTGATCCCGCCTGGCTTTCAGTAGACCTGGCCCCTGTAAAGAAATTAAAAAAGCCCGTCTCCCTCGCGCAGATGAAAGAGGAAGAAAGCTTGCAGAATATGGACCTGATACGCCTCAGCAGGTTATCTGTGGGTGCAGTGAAAGAAGAGGAATTTAAGAAAGTACTCGAAATGGCAGGCATGTGAGCAAACCTAAACTCATAGTACTCACAGGCGCTGGTATCAGCGCAGAAAGCGGTCTCCGTACTTTCAGGGACAGTGATGGCCTGTGGGAAGGATATGATATTTACGAAGTAGCTTCTCCTATGGGATGGCAGAAAAATCCTGCGCTCGTACAGGATTTCTATAACATGCGCCGCAAAGATGTGATGAATGCACAACCCAACGCAGCACACATCGGTTTAGCCAAACTGGAAGAACATTACGACGTACACATCATCACACAGAACATAGACGATCTGCACGAACGCGCAGGTTCCACAAGGGTTTTACACCTGCATGGAGAGATCACCAAAATGCGCAGCGAGCTCAACGAAACGGAACTTTTTCCCATCACCGGCGATATCAAAATGGGAGACCTCGCAGCAGACGGAAGTCAGTTCCGCCCGCATGTAGTTTGGTTCGGAGAAGCTGTGACGATGATAGAACCTGCTATCCTTGAAATAGTACAGGCAGATGTGTTTGTATTGATCGGCACCTCACTGAATGTATATCCTGCAGCGGGTTTGGTGGATTATCTGAGACCCGGCATTCCCAAATACATTATCGATAAAAAGATCCCGCCCGTAAAAGGTTCCGGTTATCACCTCATAGAAAAACCAGCCACAGAAGGAGTGGAGGAGTTGCTGAAACTCCTGTCGGAAGCGCAATAGAACTTAAACGCTTAGCAAACTGCCAATAAAAAAAGCCGCCCGGATGTCAGGCGGCTCCATACTTTGATCATCAAACGGAGTTTATCACAGGAAAAATCTCTTCTATTCAAAACTCTCTTCGAATCTGATATCATGTTCTTCCAGTTCCCTGAGCACGGGATTATAGATCTCCGGCATCACGGGTATATGTAATCCTTTTAATTCTACTTGTCCGGAGAGCACCAGCTTAGCCATAATGCCCAATGGCAGCCCAACCGTTTTAGCCATGGCGGTACGGAGATTATCTTCTCCCTGAACGATCATGTAACTGTGCAGTTTGGTACCCATATGCCTGCGCTCGAACTCTATCTCATGCAGCATTACGATCATGTCTTTATCTGAAGGCTCCATTTTTAAACGAACATCCAATACATGCTGCAATACGCCTGCATTTGTTTGCTCTCCTAAGTTAATCAATTCCCCGTTCAGAATGCCCAGGTATTTCAACTGGCGGATGAGCTTGCTTTTGCTGCTTACGCCCAGGAACTGGGCTATATTTTCTTCATTCGTCAGTTCCTTATTTACTTTGATATGTTGGGATGCCCATTTGAAATAGGGCATGTTATTGGTCTGTTGTTTTTTTGTATCATCCGTTAAACCCAGCTTTACCAGTGCATTCCAGCCTTCGGTAAATTCTGTGTACCGCAAAGTGGCCCGCATAAAAGTAGGGATATTGCTCAGTGCATAGATATCCACATAGTTCAGGGAATCCCGGTTAGGGTAATAGGCCAGTTTTCCCAACCCTGGTACCTGTACAGTTTTGGATTGATCAAATAACTGCTGGTACTCTATTTCCTTGACTTTCCCTTTTTCCCGGTAAGTAGCTCCTGAAGTACCTGCCAGTACTATGTTACGGGAGTTCCAGGAGATCTTGTAACACCAGGGGTTATCATTACTTTCCGGGGAAATGAGGCCGCCACAATAAGATTTAAAAGAATAGATCTGCCCGCCTTTCTTTTCAATGGAATGGATGAGCTTCATGGCAGACATGTGGTCGATCCCAGGGTCCAGGCCCATTTCATACATGAACAAAAGACCGGCCTTTTCGATCTCCTTTTCTAGCTTGCGGATCTCAGGGTCAATATAAGAGGCGGTCAGCAGGTTTCGGGAGAATTTGAGGCAATCCCGCGCAATCACAATGTGAAGGGCAGGGGGTAAAAGGGAAATAACGAGGTCTGCTTCCTGGATGAGGGACTGCCTTACGGGTTCATCGTTAATGTCGATGGCAGCAGGTGTAGCATAATAGGATTTGCCGATCTTTGATTTAATGAGCATCAGATCATTGTCCACAACAGTGATATGCCACTTCTGTCGCGGAGCGTTGGCCAGCAAATAGTCTATCAGACAGGTAGCAGATTTTCCGGCACCAAACAATAGAATACTCTTCATAATGTTTTATAGAAATGGTTAAAAACTACAGGGAGTAAACAATAAAGTCCCGGTAATGTTCAGATAAGCGGTTGAATAAAGCTCAGTATCTGAATTATTCCCTCCCTTTAATTATGCTTTGATTTTCACAGGGTTATAAACAAATAGCCTGCCAACTTGCGAATAACAGTTATATATCTCAAAATAGATATATAGAACATTTGCCGGAGATGACGCGAAAGTAAGGCAAATTGTTTGATGGTCAAACAGGGGTAAAAAGCAGGCCTGCAAAACACCCTTCATTTTTTATTAACATTAAGCCCCCAAACCCTTTAAATACGGGCTGAATGCGTTATATTTGCTCTTCATTTAAAAGGGCTGAAAAACCTGTAAACCAATAACATAATGATAGAGAACACGGACAATCAAGACAATCAAAAGGAGGACGGTAGAATTGTTCAGGTCAACATTGAAGAGCAGATGAAAACCGCGTATATCGACTACTCCATGTCGGTGATCGTAGGTCGTGCACTGCCGGATGTGCGAGACGGTTTTAAACCCGTTCACCGCAGAGTGTTGTTCGGGATGAATGAATTGGGAAATACGCATAACAAACCCTACAAAAAATCTGCCCGTGTTGTTGGGGACGTAATGGGTAAGTACCATCCCCACGGTGATGCTTCCGTATATGATACCATGGTACGGATGGCGCAACCCTGGTCTTTACGCTATATGCTGATAGACGGACAGGGTAACTTTGGTTCCATTGATGGCGACTTTCCGGCAGCGATGCGTTATACGGAGGTCAGGCTGCAAAAGATTGCCGAAGCCATGCTGGAAGACCTGGATAAAGACACGGTAGACTTCACACTCAACTTCGATGATACCCTCGAGGAACCGGTAGTATTACCTACCCGGATCCCCAACCTGCTGGCAAACGGAGCTTCCGGTATCGCTGTAGGGATGGCCACCAACATCATGCCGCACAACCTGTCCGAACTCGTGGATGGCCTCACTGCCATGATCGAAGACCGGGACATCACCATAGACGAACTCATTAAACATGTAAAAGCACCCGATTTCCCCACAGGTGGTACCATCTATGGATTTGAAGGGGTGAAAGCAGGTTTTGAAACAGGCCGCGGAAGGGTAGTGGTACGTGGTAAGATCATGTCTGAAACCTCCAAACAAGGTAAAGAAAAACTGGTCATATACGAACTGCCTTACCAGGTGAACAAGGCTGTACTGCATCAGAAGATCGCACAGCTGGTGAATGATAAAGTAATTGAAGGAATTTCTGACGTAAGGGATGAAAGCGACAGGGAAGGGATGCGCCTGGTGATAGACCTCAAGCGCGAAGCCATTCCAAACGTGATCATCAATCAACTCTACAAATACTCCGAACTGCAAACCTCTTACGGTATCAATAACGTGGTACTGGTAAAAGGACGGCCCAAGATCCTGAACCTGAAAGAATTACTGTCAGAGTTCCTGGAATTCCGCCACGAAGTAGTGACCCGCCGTACGCAATACCTCCTGCGCGAAGCAGAGAAGAAAGCACATATCTTACAAGGTTACCTGATTGCACTCGATCACCTCGATGAAGTGATCGCCCTCATCAGGAACTCTACCACACCGGAAATTGCACGCGAAGGATTGATGACCAACTTCGAGTTGTCTGAGATCCAGGCCAAAGCCATCCTGGAATTACGTTTACAACGTTTAACAGGCATGGAGCGCGATAAGATCCGTGAAGAATATGACGAGATCATGAAAACGATCGCTCACCTGAAAGAAGTACTCGCAGACGAAGGATTGAGGATGCAGATCATTAAGGACGAACTGGAAGAAGTGAAGAAGAAATTCGGAGACGAACGTAAAACAGAGATCCAGTACCTCGCAGCTGAAATGCGGATCGAAGATATCATCGCAGAAGAAGACGTGGTGATCACCATTTCACACCTCGGTTATATCAAACGTACTTCCGCTTACGATTTCCGTCAGCAGAAACGCGGAGGCCGTGGGGCAATTGGTGGTAAAACACGTGATGAAGATTTTATCGAACACCTCTTCGTAGCATCCACACACCATACCATGCTGTTCTTCACAGAAAAAGGACGCCTGTACTGGATGAAGGTCTACGAGATCCCTGAAGGTGAAAAATCCGGTAAAGGCCGTGCCATCCAGAACCTGATCACCCTTCCGTCTGACGATAAGATCCGCGCGATCATTGATATCAAAGACCTCAACGATACCGAATTCATCAATAACCATTATATTGTATTGTGCACCCGCAATGGTATCATTAAGAAAACATTGCTGGAAGAATTCAGCCGTCCGCGCCAGAATGGTGTGAACGCTATCACCATCAACGAGGGCGACCAATTGCTGGAAGCCAAGCTCACCAATGGCAGAAGCGAAATTATGATGGCCATCAGAAGCGGCCGCGCCATCAGGTTCCCTGAAGAAACCGTACGGGACACCGGTCGCGGTGCCATCGGTGTAAGAGGAATTGAGGTGGATAATGAGAAAGATGAGGTGGTTGGTATGATTTGTGTAGACAAGGAAGATAAAACCCGTACCGTTCTTGTTGTTTCCGAAAAAGGATATGGTAAAAGAACAGACATTGAGGAATATCGCATCACTAACCGTGGGGGTAAAGGGGTGAAAACCATCAGCGTTACCGACAAAACCGGCCCATTGATCGCAATCCTGGATGTTACGGAGCAAAACGACCTGATGATCACCTGTAAATCAGGTATCACGATCAGGATGGCAGTAGGAGATATCCGTGAAGCAGGCCGCGCCACACAAGGGGTACGCCTCATCCGGATGGACGATTCAGATGAAATAGCAGCAGTAGCACGTTTGGATGAAGAGGAAGAAGTGGTAGCCGCTATTGAAGAAGCAATTGAGGGAAGTGAAGGAGCAGTAGAAGGAGAAGGAAACGCAACTGAAGCCAACGATACTACCGAAGCGGTAGAACCTGAACCCGAAGCATAACTAAAACCCATAAACAATTAACGCTAATTTCAAAAATTTGAGCCACATGAAAAAACTATTTGTATCTCTTCTCTTTTGCAGCGCAGCCATCACCGTTATGGCGCAGAAGGCAAAAGTGAACAGTGCGGATGAGTATTTGAAAAGCGACAAGATCGATCAGGCTAAAGCAGATATCGATGCAGCACTTCAAAACGAAAAGACCAAGGACGACGCGAAAGCCTGGTATGTGAAAGGTAAGATCCACGAAGCACTGGCTACCAAAAACAAAAGTGCAGCAGATGCAATAGTAGCTTATGATGCCTTCAAGAAAGCGCTTGAGATCAATCCGAAACTGCCTGAGGCCCTCCTGGAGCTGAACAACCGCATGTTTAACGTGTATGCCACTATCGGGAACGCCGGTTACGGTAACCTGAATGAGCAGAAATGGGATTCCTCCTACATTTATTTCAAAAAAGCATTCGAAGTAGCAGATTTTTATAACGGTAAAAATCTCGGTGGTTCCATTCCCCGCGATACAGCCATGGTGTTCTATTCTGGTTACGCAGCACAACAGGCTGGTAAAAAGGATGAGGCATTCGAAGGCCTGAAAGCCGCCGCTGCACTGAAATTCAAAGGTGAACCCGCTTTGTATGTTGTATTAGCGCAACAATACGAAGAACGTGGTGACAACGCCAACTGGATCGCTACCATCGACTCCGCGAAAAGATATTTCCCTGCAGACAAACGTTTTGCCGATATGGAAATGCTGTACTATTCTAAAACTGGCAAAACCAGCGATCTCATCAACATGATGGAAAAGAAAGTACAGGAAAATCCTTCCGACTTCCCGCTGCAGCTGGATTACGCTATCCGCCTGGACAACCTGGCGAATCCCCGCGATGAGAAAGGTTCCGACCTGCCCAAACCAGCTAACTACGACGACCTGATGACCAAAGCAGAAGGTGCCTACAAAAAAGCACTGGAGCTGAAAGCAGAAGATGCTACCGCTAACTTCCAGTTAGGTGCATTATACTTCAACCGCGCGGTTGCGTTCAACAAAGAACTGAACGCCATGGAAAGCAAACAACAAAGCTCTCCTAAAGCAAAAGAACTGCAAGGTAAAGTGGAAGCACTGATGAACCAATCCCTGCCTTTCTTTGAAAAAGCAGATGCTGGTTTCACCGCACAAGGCAAACTGGAGCCAAGCGATAAACGTACTTACGAAAGCTGCCTCTATGCACTGCAAAAGATCTACGCGATCAAGAGCATGAATGATAAAGTAGAAGCAGTGAAGAAAAAACTCGAAGGCCTGAACTAAAAAACAGGTTCTTTTATAAGAAAGGGCAAGGGGAATTTCTCCTTGCCCTTTTTGTTTCCCGCAGCCCCTCATTAGGGAATTAAATTCTACAGCTTTCCACACTGCTGTTAGCCGAAAAATACGATCACAGAACGTTAACGTTAAGTCCTAACTCCCTATATACCAACTGCTTGCAAAGCTGTTTTTTTTCGCCCCGCCAAAAGTATAACAGCCTTGGCATGGTAATTAGCCATATTTACCTGTAAAACAGTCAATTAACTCTTAACCATATCAAACATTTCAATTATGGTCACACATGCAAAAACTTCCGATGCCGAGACACTGAGAGACAATCGTACTGCCCGGCAGGGAAAGGAATTTAATGACGATAAGAATCGTAACCTTGAAGGTTATGATGAAAATGAATTTGATGCGGAAGATCGCCGCAAACGCAATGACGGCGAAATTGCCGAAGAACGTCCACCGGTGAAAACACCCAGCAGAAGAGGATTTGCAGCGATGGACAAAGAGAAACAAAAAATGATTGCAAGTAAAGGTGGTAAAGCCTCCCATGGTGGTGGCCGTAAGCCTAGTAAAAATCGTTAAAGGGAAACTTAACAGAAAGAATGGCTGGATGATACTGGTTATCATCCAGCCATTCTTCTTTTTATTCAACTCAAAATGCCTTATTTTGTTATCTCATAAAACAACTGATGAAAGCTGTAGCCGTTAACGAATTCAAGACACTTCCGCAAGTGATGGACCTCCCGGAACCCGCTGTGAAAGAGGGTACCATCAAAATAAAACTAACCGCCGCCGGCCTCAATCCCTTCGATTGGAAAACGATCGATGGTATTATGCAGGATCATATGCCACATGTTTTTCCTTTGATCATCGGCGCAGATGGTGCAGGTGTTGTTACAGAAGTGGGCGCTGGTATTACACGTTTTAAAATTGGTGATAAGGTCTACGGCCAGGTGCTGCATGCCCCTGTTGGCGAAGGTTCTTATGCAGAATATGTGGTGGTTCCCGAAACTGCTGCCATAAGCCTGGCTCCTGAAACTATTCCACTGGAAGATGCTGCCGCAGCCCCCACAGCAGGAATGACGGCATTACAGCTGCTGGAAAAAGCAGGATTACAAAGCGGCCAAAGTGTATTATTAATAGGCGCAACAGGAGGGGTGGGGACCTTCACTACACAATTGGCCAATGCCAAAGGCATCCGTGTAATAGCAACGGCTTCTTCACCAGCACAGGCAGAAAGGTTAACAGCCCTGGGTGCTGCTGCTACCATAAACTACAAAGAAACTTCTCTCGATGAAGAAGTCCGCAAACTATACCCCGATGGCGTGGATGCACTGATAGACCTGGTAAGCAATAAAGTAGATTTTCATAAGATGACCACGCTCGTGAAACCCGAGGGTTATGCATTCACCACACAATTCGTGGCTGATAAAGAAAGCCTAAAAGCACAACATCTGCATGGCGGAAATTTTGAAACGAAATCATCACCGGCAGCCCTGGATGCATTACGTCAAGTGATAGATGCCGGAGAAGTGAATATTCCCATAGAACGCAAAATATCCCTGGAACAGGCACCGGCAGCTATTGCAGAAAGCCGCCAGCTAAAAAGCAAAGGCAAAACTATTATCCTGATCAGCTAAGACCTGCCCGTTAATTCCTCTCTTACTTTCTTCGGCAGTTTGGCTACCACGAGATCGTAGGAATCCTTTGTCCATTGCAGGAGCAATTTATCAGGAATAGAACCGTCAAATAACACCGTATTCCAGTGTTTCTTGTTCATATGATAACCAGGTAAAACACCTTCATATCTTTCCCTTAATTCAATCGCCTGATCAGGATCGCATTTGAGATTGGCGCTCTCAAATTCTTCAATGTCCGTTAATGCAAACATTTTCCCCATCACATAGAACACCAGCGTATTTTCACCAAAAGGGAGCCCCTCCGATGTACCGGGTAAAGACAGGCAGTATTGTTGGAATTTCTCGAGGTTCATAACATCAATCAATTTAAATATTTCTCATAAGTGGCCCTGTATCCCAACAGATAAGCGAACGGCGTCAGGATCCCGAAAAGGAGCTTTTGAACAATGTAAGGCGGCTTCATCATCCTGAAAACAGGCGCAAATTTATTGACCGTAAGCGCTGCCTGCAGGATATTCGGAACACCATTGGCATTTGTTTTACCATCCGCCGCCAACCCCATCGTAGTTTCAAAAAAATGCTCCATATTCAAGGCAGGGCGTACCTGCCAGTTGGTTACTGCAATAGCCGGACCATTATTCCACATGGCATGTGGTGTTTTAGCCGGAATATGCAAACGATCTCCCACTTTAAGAACGCGTGTTCCTCCATTCATACGCAGCATCATTTCACCTTCCAGGACCTCAAAATCCTCTGCCTGGCCGGGATGGAAATGCAGGGGAGGTTCGGTAGAGAGCGGCTGGTAAGTAGCCTCCATTTCAAGCAGCGCACCATTTGTTCCTTTGGCTGTTTGGATGAACCGGAGTTGCATGCCATTTCGGGGATTTGCTATAACTTTATTGGGATAGGCCATGTAACAAAGATAAATTTTTGGCTTAAGTTTTGTGCATATGGCTGTTCTGAAAAACCGACCCGATCACTTTAATCATATCTAATGAAAACAGAAGCACTATATGCCAGGATAAAGGCATTGATACTATCTGACAAGATCCGCTTCCCGGATATTTTCGAGATAATTCCTGCAAAGACCATCAGCGAGGATTGCGGCTTTGATTGGGTGATCTTTAAACATAAACTTGATAACCTGCATTTGTTTACCCTCAACGAAATGATGACTATCGCCAATATTCTCAAAATACCGTTCAGATATATGTTACAACTCGTCAGGCAGGCGAGGGGCGATGAGGATAACATATAATTGTTATTCCATTGATAATAAATATCTTACTTTAGCATCACCATGCATTTGACCCGTTTAACCAATTAACCCGATATGCCATGACGTTACCTTTTATTGAGATCATTGAATGGGTGGAACATGACCCGAACCTGCTCATGCATAAATTTGCAGATGGTGATAAAGAGATTAAAAATGGCGCTCAGTTAACCGTACGTGAAAACCAGGCAGCCATGCTGTTGAATGAAGGACAACTGGCCGATGTATTCACCCCCGGAATGCATAAACTGAGTACTGCCAATATTCCCATTATTAGTCGTTTGAAAGGATGGAAATACGGCTTTGAATCACCATTTAAAGCAGATGTTTATTTCTTCACCACCCGGCAGTTCCTTCACCTGAAATGGGGAACACCTGCTCCGATACTTTTGCGCGATCCCCAGTTTGGACAGGTAAGACTTCGTGCATTTGGCACCTTCTCCGTTCGGATTGCAGACGTGGCTACATTCTTCAGGCAATATGCAGGTACTTATCCAAGGCTCACCATCTTTGAGCTGGAAGTACAAATGCGTGATCTTATAGCCCCTAAGTTCGGAGAAGTACTTGCACAGGCCAATATTTCAGTATTGGATGTAGCAGGAAATATCAGTGATCTCAGCAGGAAAATAGAACCATTACTCCAACCTTATTTCGAAAATATCGGCATAGAATTAACCCAGTTCATTATTACCAGCGCAACCCTGCCACCTGAAGTAACCGAGTACTACGACAAGGTTACCAGCATGAACATGATCCCGGACATGAATAAATACCAGCAGTTCAACCAGGCCAATGCAATAGGCCAGGCGGGAACTGTTGCCAATGAAGGCATGCAACAGGGCATGATGGCCGGCATTATGTTAAATACCCTTCAGCAACAGCAACAACAGCCACAGGAAGATATCACGGCAAAACTCCAGAAACTCAAAGTGCTGTTTGAACAGGGATTGATAGACGAAGCCGAATACAAGGCCAAAAAGGCGGAACTCATTGAAAAATTATAGTCACCCATTACATGTCTGACCAGGATAAAAAGCCCCTTAGTTTTATTGAAAAAATGAAACTGAAAGCGCAGCAGCAGGTTTCCTATGGGGGAGAAGCCAAACAGGAAAATGCTAAAGTGGATGTTGCTGATTGCCCTAACTGTGGTGCCGGCAGGGCCAAACAGGACGGCATTACCCATTGTGCCTATTGTGGTTTTGAATTTATCCGTGTAAAACTGGATGATGGTATCAACATCAAAAAGGAAGATAATTCTCATGATAAATGAACTGGAAACCCGCTGGAATACTTTCCTTGGTAAACTGGAAGAAAAAGCAAACGAACTCATAGAAGGTATCCGCACAGAAGGAAAAACACTCTGGCAGGATAAAGCAGATGTATACCATCAGACCTATTACCGCTTCAGAAGTGGTATGCAGGGCCAGTTAAGGTCCATCTATTCAAAAGCGCGTGATACTTATGAAGCCCAGATCCAACAGCAAGGTCACTATCAGCTGGCTGCTGCCTATCATGAATGGGAGGAGCGGATCAGGCAAAAAGAAGACGAGGCGGTCGATGAAGCAGAAGCGGAAGACCTTGAATTAAAGTACCAGGAAATACTGGCGGAACATGCAGCCATAAAAGATAGATTTTCCTGTATTCAATGTGGCGGGAAGCTGGTGTTGGATAAGATCTATTTTATCACCACCTATATCAAATGTGATCAGTGCCAAACGCAAAACACCTTTGAACCATCCACCATGGCAAAGAGCCTGGAAGGCTTGTCGAAACCGCTGGCAGAGCAGCGCTGCAAACATTTATACGATGAATACCGGCAGCATGTTCTTCATCCGCGGTATGATGATCCGCAGAAACGTGCAAAGAAAGAAGCTGAGGTAGCTTATTACCAGAAATACCTTCGTGGCGTATTTGATGAAGTACACAAAATAGTGCCTGATCTGAAAACACAAAATGAAAAGTTCTACGAACGCCTCATGGAAGAATACAGGAGAGATAATTTGTAACCCGTTTCACTTATATAAAAACGCAGACCACCATGTTTAAAAAGTTGTTAAATGACCTCCTCGGGAATGAGGACGAAAAGAAACCTCAGCCATCCGAACCTCCCCAACAGGAAGCGCAGCAGGCAGTTCCTGCAACAGCAGGCTTTGACCCGGAAACCTTTCATGGCCTTCATTATACAGAAGCGCAGTTTGAAGCAGAAGTAGAAAAACGCGTACAGGCCTTTGTTGCAGACAGTGATGAGGATCTGCTGGAAAATGATATCATGAACCTGCGTACCAATTTTGGGCGTGATGTATTCACGGACTGGAATGGATGGGACCGCTACGAGCAGTTTTCACTGGTTTGGGGCAGCAAAGTACGGGGCATTCATGCATTCGGTATCCAGAAAGCAGATGAAAGCGATCCTTTACTGCAACCCATTCACGGCGTATCCTTATATGATTACGCTGCAGCAGCCAGCAAAATGGGATCAGGTGTTTCAACGGAACAGGTCTGTAAAGCGCTGGGCATTGAATTACCCGTTTGGGAGGAAATAAACGTACTGTGGCCCAAACGGATGCAGGAAGACACGAGTTTCCAGGTGATCAATGTTTTTAGCCAGTATTTCGGCCAGGCTGATCAGCATCCGGTGCTGGGGAAATTAACTGCTGCCGGTTCCGGCTCAGGCGGAAACGCAGAAGGCGCCGCAAACCTCCAACGCCTGGAAGAAGACCTTTATTTTTATCATGAACTCTGCGGAGCACGCCAGGCAGCTTATGAATATGGACTGGATGGCGCACAGTGGATCCTCGACAATTATGGTATCACATTAGGGGAATTCCAGGGCGTTGCCGTAAAACACATGGAAAAGCAAAACCAGCAGTTCAACAGCCAGGATATCATGCATTATATGAATTACCAGGATGAGAAGCAGAAAGAATATGCGGAGAGATTCGCAGCTGAACAGGGTGGTAATGTGGCAGATGATATAACGTTTTAATTATAAATCCCTTCCTGGAGAAAGTCCAGGAAGGGATTTATAAGAACAGGCACTCGATGCCGGTTTTGTATAAATCAATGCCAGGTAATCACCATTTAAACGCATTAAATTGGCAATTGCTGCCTTAAATGAAGTCATAAACTGTTGATATATTCGCCATTATAAAATTTAGACATTATGGCAACAATGTATTACAACAGAATTAAAGTAGTTCTAATGGAAAAAAAACGCACAGCAAAACAACTAGCACAGCACTTGGAAGTAGATGCCGGAACAGTAAGTAGGTGGTGTCAGAATAAAAATCAACCGAGTATTTCAATGCTGTATAGGATAGCAACTTATCTGGATGTTCAATCCGCAGCGTTGCTCAATAAGATCATTTAGAATAAATAGGCTTTCTTTGGATGAGGGGATAGATTCCCCTAATAAAAGGAAAGTCTATTTAACATAATGTAAATATGGTTCGTTATAGACTATTTGTGTAAAAGAGGCCGAAATGGCAAGGAACTGCCTACAGATAAGGCTTTCAGGGTCATTCAGGGATTCATGCGGGTTCACCAAAGTTCGGCAATAGATCCCAATTTCCGGCAGGTATTTGTGTCAAAAAAGCTCAAACCCGTACTACAGGAATCAGTCCAAAAACATCTCCGTATCGGCCCAAAAGGGAAAATTATCCAGCTCCCAAAACCTCCCGGAAACAAAAAAGCAGCAGAACCAAAGGTCCTGCTGCTTCAAAAATATCCGGGAAAATTAAGCTGCTTTTTTTGCCTCATTGATCACCGCAACCCGTGGACGAAGTCTGATGATCCTCATCCAATGCATTACTTTCATCACTGGATAAGTGGGATCAAATTCATACCATTTCTGTGCGAAATTTGCACTGTCTTTATGCATATGGTGATTATTCTGGAATAATTCACCCAGCAAAAAGATGCCCCAGGGCTCAGAGTTCCTGGAATGATCGCCGTTATTGAAATTGCTGTAACCGTATTTGTGACCGCACCAGTTAACCACAGCACCCTGTACAGGCCCCATCAGAAAATGGATCGGCAGCAACAGGTACATCCACCATTGTGTAGCAAAAACTACGTAAAAAGCAACGTAGATCGCCATCCAAACAATACGTGTTGCACGATGATCACCAAAACGATCCATCGCATCCCATGTTGGTAACGGATCTTTCGTGAATTTAGCATCAGGGATCCTGGTATTGGTTTGAAAACCCGCATAGATCTGACGTGTATGCATCATCATCTGCCAAACATCTTTGAAGAAATGTGGCGAGTGAGGATCTTGTTCTGTATCGCTATACTCGTGGTGCATGCGGTGCATAACGCCATAAGCTCTTGGAACCAAATATGATGAACCCTGGAAAAACCAGGTCATAAAGTAAAAAACCCTTTCCCAACCTTTGCTGGTATCGTACATCTGGTGAGATGCGTATCTGTGAAGGAAAAATGTATGAAAGAACAATGATAAGAACCAATGGGCAAAAAAGAATATCAGTATCGCTACCATAAACCACTCAGTTAAAAGTTGAAAAAATAGAACCGCAAAGGTAACTTAAAAACAGGGCAAAACAACATATTTTAACTTCATGTTAATGAATATTTTAATATCCCATATGTGATAATTTACTCAAGTCTCCCCTCCCGTTTCGATCACTTTCGAAATGTTACAATTCATAACAAAGATTTCATATTAAGGAAATACCATATTAACATAGTCCCCTCACCTTCGCCTCATCCAAATCTAATCTAAGCTACCTAATATGGAAAAGAATGCCCTTAAGTTTCTCGTACTGCTTCTACTTTGCTGCCTTTCCCAATCACACCTGTTCGCTCAAACCACTCAGGCGTCTATTTCTGGGAAAGTATTTAACGAAGAAAAGAAACCCCAGGCTGGTGCCTCTGTATCCGTCCGTAATGAATCCACCGGCTTCGTTACAAGAACAGTTACCAATGCCCAGGGAGATTTCACATTTAAAGAATTACCTCTAGGCGGTCCGTACACTGTTAATATCACTTTTTCCGGATTCGGTGAACAAAAACGAAGTGGTTATTTCCTCAACCAGGGCGATGCTGTACGCATAGATATTACTATGCAACAGCAGGAAACCACCCTGCAGGTAGTGCAGGTGGTAGGCTCGGGATTAAAGAATAAGATCGAGAATATTGGTGCTGCTACTGCTATTTCCGCCAAAACCATGAACCAGCTGCCTGTAAACGGCAGGAATTTCTCTACGCTGATGGACCTTTCTCCACTCAGCCGTGGCGGTAACATCTCCGGCCAGCTCGGCTCTTCTACCAATTATACCATCGATGGTATGAACTCCAAGAACCCCACATCCGCAGGTTCTACTACCAGCCGTAGCGGCGCTCCGTATTCTATTTCTATTGAAGCGGTACGTGAGTTTAAAGTAGTAACCAACCAGTACGATGTTACTTATGGCCGCAGTGGCGGCGGTACGGTAAGTGCTGTAACCAAATCTGGTACTAATACCCTCCATGGTAGCGCTTTCACTTATGTAAGAGCAAATGAACTGGCCAGCCGTTATGATATCCGCGGTAACAGGCGTAATAACGATTACTCTACTTATCAGTACGGTTTTTCACTCGGTGGCCCCATTATTAAAGACAAATTGCACTTTTTTGTTGCCTGGGACCATCAGCTGGACACCCGTTCACTCGTGATCGCAGATATTCAATCACCTGCTGATGAAGCGCGTTTGAATATCACCAAAGCCACATTGGATAATTTTGTGAACATCGCCCGTACAGAATACGGCGTTTCCAATCATGCACAATATGGTTCTTTTGATAAGAAACGTGGCTCTGATGCTGTTTTCCTTCGTCTCGACTGGCAGATCAACAGCAAAAACCTCCTCACCATTCGCGATAACTATACAAACGATCGTAACAAGCTGGGCCTGGTAGATAATTCGGCTATCAACCTGTATGAATCTACCGGCAACGATTTCAACCGCGACAACAGTCTGCTCGCCACCCTGCGTACATCCATCAACCCGCGTTTTACCAACGAGCTGAAGGTACAACACCTGTATACGTATCAATCCAGCGAGCCCGGCGATGAATTACCTAAAGCAAATATTCCCCGCGCCATTGTAGAAAATGTTACTTCTTCGATAGAGGGTAATACAAGGTCTACCACCATCCAGATCGGCGGGCACCGTTTTGCCCAGGAAAATTTTGATAACCATGTTGTGCAACTGGTAGATAACCTGTACTATAACACCAATACTATCAAATTCACTTTTGGTGTGGATGCCATGTACACCCGGGCACACTCCCGTTATGGCAGTGAAGTGAACGGGCGTTTCCATTACAACGGCCTCACTGCTTTTGATAATAACCAGCCTTACCGTTACTACCGCGAAGTTCCCCTGCTGGCTGACCCAAGCGTTGTGGGCAAGATCTTCAATGCCGGGGTTTACGCACAAATGCAAACAACACTCGCTAAAGGCCTGGATATGACGGCTGGTTTGCGTTATGATTATGCACATTATCCTAAGTCTCCACTCAATCAGCTGGTATATGATGAACTGAAATTACGTACAGACAATAAGCTGAAATCTTCTGTAATCCAGCCCCGCCTTCAGCTCACCTGGGATGTGAAAGAAGAACATACGGATTACATCCGCTTTGGTGCAGGTGTATTTGCATCAGATATTAATAACTACATTACTATCAATAACCTGGTGTTCGATGGTAAACACTCCGCTACTGTGGATGTAAGGGCCCCGAACATTCCTGTTCCTGATTTTGCCGGCTATCGTGCCAATCCCTCAACCATTCCAACATTAGACGCTTTCCAGCTGCCGACTATCAATACCAATGGTCCAGATGCAAAAGTGCCCGTAATTTATAAAGCAAATCTTTCCTACAGCCACTATTTTACAGCTAAACTGAAGGCTGGTATTACCGGCTATGCAACATTAGGCCGCAACAACTACTTTTATGTTGACAGGAATATGGCCACCACACCATTTTTCACACTGCCACAGGAAGGTAACCGCGGCGTATATGTTCCCCTCAATACAATGCCTGCAAATGGTGCGGGCGACTGGGTACAGGGACGTATCAGCAACAAGCTGGGCCGTGTACTGGAACTGAATAGTGCAGGTAAAGTAAACCAGTTTGCCGTGGTGGTGGATGCTACCTGGCAGTATTATAAAGATGGTGAAGTATCTGTAAGTTATACCTGGAACGATACAAAGGATAATACTTCTTTCAATGGTAACGTGGCCAACTCGGCTACACTGTCACTGCCGGTGAAAGATGATCCGCGCAACCTGGACAATGTAACTTATTCTGATAACCAGTTCCGTCATAAAGTGGTGGTATTTGGTACACTGCCTACTTTCTATGGTTTCACAGTAGGTATACGTTACTCCGGCATTGGTGGTACACGTTACAGCCTGCTTTCCGGTGTAAACAGCAATGCTGATTTTGTGGCCGGCACTAACGATCTCGCCTATATTTTCGACAGGAACAATACTGCTGTTCCCCAGAACGTACGCGACGGGCTCAACGCCATCCTCAACAACCCTGCTGCAAGCGAAAGTATCAAAGATTATATCAGGAAATATTCCGGTCAGCTTGCTGAAAGGAACGGTGGTATCAATGGTTTCTACGGTATTTACGACGCCAGGATCACCTGGAAAACCAAATTCAGCGGCAAAACCACACACGGCATAGAAATATCCTGCGATATCTTCAACGTAGCCAATATGTTCAGGAAAACATGGGGTGTAAACAAATCGCTGGGTACCCAGGCATTGTATGGTGCAGGTATTCCTGCAAGTGGTACAACTCCTGCTGTTCCTGCATTTGATCCCACAGTGCCGCGTTACAATTATCGCGTGAACACTGCCGGTGTGGTAAATCCTTCCGGCGAACCTTTCCAGGTACAGATTGGTTTACGTTACGGCTTTTAACACACACAAATATTATATCTGTACGTTAGATCCCGGTCCCATCAAACAGGCCGGGATCTTTTTATAAACATTTCACCCTCCTCAATTCCAGCAGATTGAGGCCATTGCTGCTTAACCCGGTAACATTCATTTGCCGGAAACGCACAGAAATATCATAGAACAAAGGCACCACACAGGCATCTTTGATCACTATCTGGTCCATTTCCTGGTATAATTTATAACGAAGGGAATCATTTGTTTCCAGCATGGCTTTCTCATACAGCTGATCAAAAGCCGGATTATTATAACGGGTATAGTTAGGTGGTGCAGGATTTTTACTGTAGAACATTGCCAGGTAACTCTCTGCATCAGGATAATCGGCAATCCAGCTGGCACGGAAGAACGGTACGGCTGATTTTGCCACCTGGTCTATTAAAGTACTTTTCTGGATCACTTCCACCTGTATCTTCACACCCACTTCCTGTAATTGATTGGCCACATAATTGGCAAGGTCTGCATAAACAGGCTGGGTTACCAGTTTGATCGTTGCCAGCCCTTTTCCTTCAGGATAACCTGCTTCCTTCAGTAATTGCCTGCATTTGGCAAGATCGTACGTATATCCCTTTACGTGAGTGGTATCGAACGAAGGTAAACCTGCCGGTACCAAACCGGATGTAGCGGGAATGCCAATGCTGTTGCGGAGATAGGTCATCATTTTCACCCTGTCAAAACCATAATTGATCGCCTGGCGGACCCGTATGTCCCGCAACGAAGGATCTTGTTTATCGGGGTCCATCACAATACCAAAGTATTCTGTGTTCAGATATGGGGCTTTGATCAGGGCAATCTTTCCTTCCCATTCTTTTTTCAAATTCCCTTGTTTGGTGAGCACTTCATCTTTGAAAGATGTTTCAATATCATTGATAAAATCCAGCTCGCCCTGGCGGAATAACAGGAATTCTGTTGCCTTGCTGTCTACAAACAATACTTTCACGGCATCCAGGTATGGCAGCTGCGTTCCATGCTCGTCCTTTTCAAAATAGTTTTCATATTTATGCAGGATCAATGCCTGCCCTTCATCCCAGTAATGAAACTTAAAAGGCCCTGTACCGCATGGATGTTTGCGAAAATCCTTGCCATATTTTTCCACTGCCTCATGCGGTATAACGGAACAATACTGCATGCTGAGGATGCCCATGATGGGATGGAACGGTTGTAATAAAGTAAGCTGAAAGGTAGTGTCGTCAATTGCCTGGAAACCAGTGGCTGGATCTACGGTGCCGTTGAAGATCCAGGCGCCGGGAGATGCAGTGCCGGGGTCCATGATCCTTCGGAGGCTGTAAGCCACATCCGCAGCCGTCATTTTCCGCCCTTTGCCACCCGGGAAGATCTCGTTATCATGAAAGTAAACGTCGTTACGAAGATAGAAACGATAGGTACGCCGGTCTTCTGAAACCTCCCAGCGTGTAGCGAGGGATGGCCTGATATTCAGCATACTATCCGGTTCAACTAAAGTATTATAGATCTGGCGCACCGCCCACATAATAGCCTGATTCTTGGCAAATGCAGGGTCCAGCGTAGGAATGCCTTCCGGCTGGTTGTACCGGAAAACCATTTTATGCTCCTTGCTGCGTTGGCCACAGGAAAACAGGAAGAGGGTAAAAAGTAAGCAATAATATTTCATATCTGCGGATAAATGCCGGAAGTAAAATAGTAATTCTGCATAGATAAACGACCAATAATCATAAAATCGATCTCCAATTCACCCATTTAAAATATCTTTCCATCCAAATCTAAACTGTAATGAGATCTGTTCTCCTTGTTCTGATAAGCATTTGTTTCCTGCAGCCCGATATACATGCCCAACAGCATAAGTTCAGCCATGCGGATACCCTGCGTGGTACCCTTTCGCCGGAAAGAAGCTGGTGGGATGTTACTTATTATAACCTGGATGTAAAGCTGGATCCCCGGGAGAAAAGCATCCGGGGGCAGAACACTATTTCCTACAGGGTGCTGGAACCGGCACAACGGTTACAGATAGATCTGCAGGAACCGCTGATCATAGATAAGGTATCGCAGAACGGCGAGTCCCTCTCTTTCACAAAAGACGGGAATGCCTGGTTTGTAGATCTCAAAGCCACACAGCCTAAAGGTAAGGTCCTCAGCCTGGTGGTAGACTATCACGGTAAACCCAAAGAAGCCATCCGCGCTCCCTGGGATGGTGGCGTGGTTTGGGGAAAAGATTCCCTTGGCCGCCCCTGGATAGCTACTGCCTGCCAGGGTTTAGGAGCCAGCATCTGGTGGCCGAACAAAGATCACCAGACGGAAGAACCGGATAGCATGCGCATTACGGTAACGGTGCCAAAAGGGCTCACCAATGTTTCCAACGGCCGCCTCCGCAGCAAAACAGATAACAAGAACGGCACCTCTACCTTCACCTGGTTCGTGGGCAATCCCATCAATAACTACGACGTTGCCCTGAACATCGGCAACTATAAACATTTCAGTGATACATACAATGGTGAGGATGGTAAGCTCAATCTCGATTACTGGGTGCTGGATTACAATCTTGCCAAAGCAACATCTCATTTCCAGGTAGTGAAGCCAATGATGAAATGTTTTGAACACTGGTTCGGGCCTTATCCTTTCTATAAAGACAGCTACAAACTGATTGAAACCCCTCACCTGGGTATGGAACACCAAAGCGCCGTAGCCTACGGCAACCAATACAAGATGGGCTACCGTGGTTCAGACCTTTCCGGTACTGGCTGGGGCCTGAAATGGGATTTCATCATCATCCATGAAAGCGGTCACGAATGGTTCGGCAATAACATCACCACAAAGGATATTGCAGACATGTGGGTGCATGAAAGCTTCACGAATTACTCGGAAACCATTTTCACTGAATGCCAATATGGAAAAGATGCAGCCAATGCATACGTACAGGGCATCCGCAGTAAGATCGCCAATGATATTCCCATTATCGGCCCTTATGGCGTAAATACGGAAGGCTCCGGCGGAGATATGTATTATAAAGGTTCCAACATGCTGCACACCATCCGCCAGGTGATCAATAACGATGAAACCTTCCGGAAAATATTGCGTGGATTGAACAAGACCTTCTATCATAAAACAGTAACCACGGCAGAAGTAGAAAACTATATCAGCAAAAACGGTGGCCGCGATCTGAGCAAGGTCTTTGACCAGTATCTCCGTCACACAAAAGTGCCTGTGCTGGAATATTCGATCAATAATAATGAACTAAAATACCGTTGGGTGGCTGATGTACAGGGATTCGACCTGCCGCTGAAAGTAACCCTGGCAGATGGGAAGTATTCCTTCATCTATCCCACCACAGAATGGCAAACAACAGCCATACAATTAACTGATCCAAAGAAATTTGCAGCAGACAAGAATTTCTACATCATAACCAAAGCTTTATAAAGCGCAAGAACCGGGTTGTTCACGCATCAAAACGGGTGTTACTTTGAATAAAAAAACAATGCATCACTACGAAACAATTGCGGAAGCCATTAAGTACATCAATGATCATTACACGGAACAACCTTCCCTGGACGACATTGCGGCTGCAGTACATTTAAGTCCTTTCCATTTTCAGCGCTTATTTAAAGAATGGGCTGGTGTAAGCCCTAAGAAATTCCTGCAATACATCAGTTTGCAGCATGCCAAAACTTTGCTGGAAAAGAATTACACCCTGGAAGACGCCACTTTTGAAACCGGCCTTTCCGGTACCAGCCGCCTGCACGATATGTTCGTGAACATGGAAGCCATGACACCCGGCGAATACAAGAACGGCGGTGAAAACCTGCATATCAAATGCACTTTTACGATCACCCAGTTCGGCATGGTATTCCTGGCGGCAACAGACAAAGGGGTTTGCAATATCCAGTTCACGGAGAGTTTCGAAAACTCGCTTGCCGAACTACGGGCACAATGGCCTAAAGCGCAGATCACGGTGGGGGAATCTCCTATCCTCAAAACCGTAAAGCAATTCTTTACAGAAAGGAATGAAACGGTAAAGGACCTGCGTTTACATGTTAAAGCCACGCCGTTCCAGTTAAAGGTATGGGAAGCGCTGCTGAAGATCCCTTGTGGCCAGGTTTCCACTTACGGAAAAATAGCAGAAAGTATTCAACATCCTAAAGCATCCAGGGCAGTAGGTACTGCTGTGGGCGATAACCCGATCGCGTATCTGATTCCCTGCCACCGTGTTATAAGATCTACCGGAATATTGGGTGGATATCATTGGGGCAAAGAAAGAAAAACGGCGATCTTAGGATGGGAAGCAGCAAAGGTTATTGGCGAAAAAGCAGCAATTTAATCATACCTTTGGCGCATGCGATACAAAGTTGTAAGTATGGGCGATGCGCTAAGAGAGTATCTTAACAACAGCAGGTTTAAACCAAGGCTGCTGGAAGTTCGCATCCAGGAAAACTGGGAACAGGTGGTGGGTAAAACCATTGCCCGTTATACAGAAAGCGTACAACTCTTTGATGGCAAACTGGTGATCACTACTACCGTTGCACCATTAAAACAGGAACTGAACTACTCTAAAGACCGGATCCTCCGGTTAGTGAATGATATGCTGGGAGAAGAAGCCGTGAAGGAAGTAATGATCCGCTAGTGCTGATAACTATATTTCATGCTTAAACTTGTCCATCACTCTTTGCAGATCACTTATCGTTAAGCGGGTACGCAGATGCACCATCACCATTTCCCCTTCTTCCTGTACTAACAGCACCAGGTTATCCAGCCTGTCGCCATCCTTTCCGTCGCTGAGGAATTGTACATGGCTGCCATCAGCTGTTCTCACTTCCATGAGGGGTTCAAACTTATTTTTGGCGTAGAGGTCTTCTTTCAATTTGAGGATGGATTCGTTGGAAACACTTGCGCCGTTATCCATTTCAATGGTATACAATTTCACGCTCCTTACTTTCTTCAGTGCCCATTTAACATCCCTGGCTTCACCGTCAAAAGCATGGCCGGGGATAAACCAGCTCACGATCCGCAATGGCAGGAAGCTGAGTCCTATACGGTGCGTTTCAGCAACATCATAATGCTGCCTTTGAAAATTACGTAATTGTTTACGTTGTGCGTTAGCATCAATGGAGGCAAAGGCCAGGAAACAAACGAAGAGAAGGATGGAACGTATCATATAGTATAGTTTAAGGGTTCAGATGATAAGGAAGACGCCGTGGATGGAGGACGGCGTTTTCTTTTTCTTTAAGGTTTCTTTTTGGGAAGGCTTCTGAGATTATCAAAGCCGTCAATTTTAATATCTCCCGCAATTTCAGACAGCTCGCTGAGGTTGATGTCTCCAAAGATAGAGAGCGCAACAAATTCATCCGGGCTACCCACCAGCATGATGAGTTCTGCGATATTACCTTTTGCATTCTCTTTGACCATGAATTTTACATCCGCTTCTTTATTCCGGATGGTCATCAGCTCTTCAAATTCAGATGTAAGGAATGCGGCGGCTTCTTTGAAAAGTTTAGCGCCATCTTTGGTATCTTCTTTAACGAGGATGCGCAGGCCCTTGAGTTTGCTGACCACGGTACTCACCTTTTTGAAGTCGGGATCATTGGAAGACACGGTAGAGAACATGGAGAACATCTTAGGTGTTACATTGATCACGGTAAAGGAAGGGTCGTTCTGGTATTTCAGGAAGAACTTCTCAACAGTACTCTGCGCCAATGCCAGCTGTGTGCTGCAAAGCGAGATGAATATGAGAAAGGATATTCGTTTCATGATGAATGATTTGTGTTACTGTAAATTGTTGATATGCAGTTCTAGAATAGCCTTAGTTGTTATTTCCCCGGATCAGGTCTGTAGCATTGTTGAAGTAACTGAGCTTCTCCATTTGCGTTTTGCCTTTATTCAGGTTCTTTGAAATGATCGCCAGTGCTTTTTGTGTTTCTTCATAAGCCACTTTTGGATCGTCGAACGTATCCCGGAAAACCATTTCGGTTTCTTCAGGTCTGTTCTTTTGCTCGAAGTTGTATACGGAATGCCCTACACCCAATGCCACCAGTAAAATGGCAGCGTATTTCATCCAGCTTTGCCAGAATGGGCGGATGATCCTGGCTTCACGTTCTTCCCAGGGGCCACTAATTTCTATTTCCGGCAACTCCGCTGCTGATGTATGAAAGTATTGGAACAGGGGTGCTGCTTCCTGGAGGTCTGCCGGTAAGGCATCCTCGTGGGTGGCATAAAAGATGCGCAATGCTGCTTCATCTTCTTCTGTAGTTTCACAAGCCCAGTATTTTTCCAACAGGGCCCTGATGTTACTGTATTCCATATACATGTATATTTTGTAGTTGTTCCCGCACCTGTTTCCTGGCCCGGTGCAGGTTTACTTTTACTTCGCTCATTTCAATGTCCAGTACATCTGCAATCTCCTGGTAACTCAACCCGTCTATATCTCTCAGTTGCAGGATGGTCCTGTATTTCTCCGGTAAGGCGTGGATCAGGCCGTGCACCCTGCGCATCAGGTCACTTTGTTCAGATCGCTGATGCGGCGTTTGTTGATGACTGGCCGGCACTTCCTGTGCCCGGTCGATATTGTCCGTGATCCTGTACTTCTTACTCTTCAGCTTGTCCAGTGCCAGATTGCGGGTGATGCGCATACACCACGCTTCCAGGTTCTGTAACTCTCCCATCTTTTCTTTGTTGTGCCACACTTTCATAAAAGCATCCTGAATAATGTCCTTAGCATCTTCCTCATTGCCCAGCAGCCTGAGCGCGAAGCGGAACAGCTTCTGCTTGATAGGCATTATTTGAGCAAGGAATACTTCGGACGACATTTTCAGTTTTTAGTTTTTGGCGGAAGGAGATGCTCCTGTCAGCGTGCTACAATAAGAAGACGACCATGGACCGCCTTTGTTACAAAATAATAGAAAATAAATATAAATTAGTTGAAGATCAATTACTTAGGCTTATCCGGGGATCTACGATACTATATAATACATCGGCCAGCAGGTTGATCAGTACAAAGATACCTGCCGTGAACAATACAGCTCCCATTACTACGGGGAAGTCGAATTTTTCCAGGGCGTCCACGGTTACTTTCCCGATACCCTTCCAGCCAAAGATGTACTCTACGAAGAAAGCCCCTGCCAGTAATTCCGCGAACCATCCGGTGATAGCAGTGATCACGGGGTTCAGGGCATTCCTTAAAGCATGTTTGTAAAGGATCACCGGGCGGCTCAATCCTTTTGCGTAAGCAGTGCGGATATAATCCTGCCCCAGCACATCCAGCATGGCGCTGCGTGTTAATTGTACAATAATGGCCAGGGGCCTGATGCCTAAAGTAATGGCAGGTAATATAAGGTGGCGCAGGTTGAGGATCCTGCCTTCAAAGGGGTCGATATCAAATAAACTCCCGGTCATATGTAAACCGGTGTAATCACTCAGTACAAAACCAAACAGGTAAGCCAGCACGATCCCTGTAAAAAAGGAAGGGGCGGAAATACCGATCACACTGGCAAACACCGCGCTGGTATCCATCCAGGTGTTTTGCTTTACCGCAGAAAGGATGCCCAGTGCAATCCCCGCTATAGTGGCAAAGATCATAGCTGCCAAAGCCAGTACCAGTGTACCCGGCAATGCTTCTGTAAGGATCTCCCAAACGTCTTTTTTACCCTGGTAGCTTCTCCGGAGATAAGGGGTTTTGAGTACAAGGGCCTTCTCCCCTCCTACGCCAAACAAAGCAAACCCGTTCAGCGATGTCTTTAATTCCTCCCGGGAATGGATGCCAATGGGGGAAAGATCGTTGAGGTAATAAAAGAACTGCACTGCTTTGGGTTTATCCAGGTGTAGTTCTTTCCGCACATTTTCCAGGGAAGTAACATCGGCCCGCTGCCCCAATGTAAGCCTGGCAGGATCTGCCGGGAGTACATTGAAGAGCAGGAATACCACGATCACCACGCCCAGGAGAACGAGGATACCGTAGCCGATCTTACGCAGGAAATATCGCAGCATAATGAATTATGGAATATCGTTGTAATGCCATTTACCCTTAATGGTGGCCTTGTCCAGCAGTATCAGACCCGGGTTGGCCCTCACAGCGGTTTTGATAGCCACGCCATCCATTTGCAGGAACTGGAAATCCAGGCCGTGTTTTGCCTTGAATGCTTCTACCGCCGCTTTGTTGGAACTGGTGATACCAAAGATCACCAGCTTGCCTTCTTTGAACTGTTGCTGCAGGGCCTGGATCTTTTTATCCCATCCTTCGCCGGCTTTATTTACATCCAGCACCATGAAAAGGTATACGGGAAGGTTTTCTTTCAACACGGCATTGTTCTGGTTATTATTATCATAGTCCGTAAGGATGAAATCCTTTATTTCAGGCATGGCATTGCCCTTTACGATCAACTTGTCCTTACGGTCCACATACTTCCAGGTGGAATCCTGCCAGGGGTAATTCTCCTCGGAGAACTCCTGCTGTTTACCATCTTTTTCGTAGATCAGCACTGTTTTGTAAACATCCGGCCTGGAACCCGGAGGCGGTTTCATTTTCTCCACAATGTTATTACCTGTTTTATAAGGAAGGCAATCCACGATGGGTAAATGCGATAAGGTATACCATTGAAGGATGACAGGGAATAATACGGCCAGGATCATCACGGCAGCCATCGGCTTTTTGGCCAGCAGCGGTTGTATCCGGTTGCGGTAAATAAAGATCACCACGATCATCACCAGCAGGATGATGTCCTTCCAGAAAGATTGCTCTGCCGTTAGTTTGATACAGTCCCCGAAACAGCCGCATTCCCTGATCAGGCCGCTGAATAAAGCAAAACCTGTGAGGAAGGTGAAGAATATGATCAGTAATAATAAAAGGAAAGAGAAGATGCGCATGCGGTATCCCAGTAATACCGCAATACCTGCGATGATCTCAAAAGCGTTCATCATCAGGGAAAAAGCCAGGGAAAAAGGTACAAGGAAGTGCAGGTTGAGTACTTCGAAGAACTCATCCATCTTATAGCTGAGACCCAGCGGGTCGTTCGCTTTAATAAGTCCGGAAAAGATGAACAGTACGCCTACCAGGATGCGAAATAGGATCAGGATTGGTTTCATAAATTATAATTGCTCTTTTTCTTTCAACAGTATCAGTGCAAATACGGCATAGTTCACAATATCTACATAGTTGGCATCCATCCCCTCAGAGATCAGTGTTTTACCTTCGTTCCGGAGGATCTGTTTGATACGCAGTAATTTTGTGAGGATAAGGTCTACGAAAGATTCCTGGCTCATATCCCGCCAGGCTTCCCCGTAATCGTGATTTTTGTTTTCCATCACCCCCTGTATGAAAGCGATCTTTTCATCATAGAGGCGGGAAACAGTTTCAACCGGCAGGTCCGTATAAGGGTCATCCGGTAACTCCATCTGGATCAGGGCTATCACGCCATAATTGATAATGCCCGCAAATTCTCCTTTGATATCGTCCGCCACTTTCTGCTGGCCGATCTCCTGGATGTTACGGATGCGTTGTGCCTTGATAAAGATCTGATCTACAATAGAGATAGGCCGCAATACCCGCCAGGATGTACCATAATCCTTCGTTTTCTTGATAAATACATCCTTACAGCGCGCTATAACTTCCGCATATTGTACCTGGGTCATAATCTATTTCTATTGTCATTACGAAATAAGCCTTTTTTTACGATAAATTTGTTGTTAATCGTTCGTAATTCGTAATCGCTTAATTCGTAATTAATTTTCAATGAGTTTCAAAAATACATTATTACGTAAAGATTTTACGATCCGATGCAAAGGAAAGTTAATAGACCTCTCCCGCCCTGCCGTGATGGGGATCATTAATGTAACGGATGATTCTTTTTATGCAGACAGCCGTACCCGGGAGCTTCATCATATCATTGACCGGGCAGGCGACATGCTGGAAGAAGGCGCATTGATGCTGGACCTTGGTGCACAAAGTACCCGCCCCGGCGCTCCTGAAGTTGGCGCAGCAACAGAACTGGAACGTTTACTGCCTGCTATCCACGGCATCCTGCATCATTTCCCGGAAGCTATCCTCTCCATCGATACCTATCATGCCGCTGTGGCAGAAAAATGTATCCATGCCGGGGCTGCCCTTGTGAATGATGTGAGCGCCGGAGATATGGATCCGCTGATGCTGCCAACCGTAGCTAAACTACAGGTTCCCTTTATTGCCATGCATATGCAGGGCACGCCGGCAGACATGCAGCAGAACCCTGAATACAATAATGTTTCCCAGGAAGTACTGGATTACTTTATCCGCAAAGTAGTCCAATGCCGGGAAGCAGGCATTACAGATGTGATCATCGATCCGGGGTTTGGTTTTGGTAAAACGCTGGAACACAACTACCAGCTGCTGAAAAACCTGGAAGTGTTTGATATACTGGAAGTACCTGTATTGGTGGGCGTATCCAGGAAGTCCATGATCTATCGTTTGCTGGGCAATTCTGCTTCTGAAGCATTGAACGGTACCACTGTGGTACAAACACTGGCCTTGCAGAAAGGTGCGGCCATCCTCAGGGTGCATGATGTAAAAGAAGCGACAGAAGCAACACGTATCGTTGCTTTTATGCAATCAATTTAATGCTATTTTTGTCGATATGAAGGATGTATATCAATTTTATGGATTTGAGTTTCGTTGGCTGAATGTTGTAGACCTGCTCGTAGTAATTTTCCTGGTGATCCAGCTTTACCGCCTGCTGAAAGGCAGCCTTGCTTTTAATATTTTCATTGGACTGCTGATGGTGTATGCTGCGTACTTTTTGGTACGTTCCCTGCAAATGCCCATCCTCACCAATATCCTGCAGAATTTTATCAATGTGGGATTGATCGCGATCATTATCATCTTCCAGCCGGAGATCAGGAAGTTCCTCCTGGTACTGGGCAAAAAAACGCCGCTCAGTAAGGATAGCTTTTTTACCAAACTCTTCCTCCCCGACCGTTTTAAAAGTTATAAAGAAGAGGAACTCATGATCAATGAGATCATCACCGCGGTGGGTCATATGATGGCAACGCAAACAGGTGCGCTGATCGTGATCGCTACTACTTATCGTGTGAAGTTTGATACCGCCTCCAGTATTGCCATAGATGGCAACATCAGCGCTAAGCTGATAGAAAGCATCTTCGAGAAGAACAGTCCTTTGCACGATGGCGCACTGATCATTGTTGGCAACAAGATCCTCGCCGCAAAAGTGATCCTGCCTGTATCAGAAAATCCTAACCTGCCCACACGCATAGGGATGCGTCACCGTTCAGCAGTGGGGATCACAGAACACAGCGATAACCTGGCGCTGATCGTTTCTGAAGAAAGAGGTACCGTATCTTATGCCAAAGATGGCCAGCTGGTGCAGAACGTTTCGCTGGAAGAACTGAAGGTGAAGATGTATGAAGTGCTGGTAGACGGATATTAAAAAGATACATTAAAATAAAAGAGCCGCTGCTATGCAGCGGCTCTTTTATTTTAAGATCAGCCCTATAAATACAAAGTCCCCCGATTATCTCGGGGGATCTATGTTTGGGGGGATGACTCTAATATAAAATGCCTTCACTATTTCAATTTAACCGGCAGGTTCAGCTGCTGCACATTCACCGTATAATTTCCTGCCTCCAGCGTGTGTAATTGTAAAGTATACACACCCTTTTTATGCCCGCCCTCTAAAGGGATCATTCTAACCGGTATCTGTTGCTCATTATAAATGGTGCATTGCACTGTACCTTTCTGTTGTTCCATAACAGGAACCTGGATACAAACAGTACCTTCCCCTGAAGGAAGCTGTTGCATAACAACATTGTTTGTGAGCATGGTTAATACTAAACTCCAGATATACATAAAGAACCTTTTTTGGATTGATAACTACCGGTTCTTTACAGGAGACGATTATTTGATTGGATACACAAATATACAACTAATTATATCCGTATGGAATCGTATTTGTTAAAACGATGTTAAGCAGTCGGGGCGCGGGTTATAACCTATTCCTAGAAAGCATCTTCAAAATGCATGATCTCCTGATTAACAGTAACAGCAATAATATCAAAACGTATTTCATTCGGTTGCAGGTTATATTGCTGCATATATTTATCTGCCGCTCTCCTGATCAACTGCGCTTTGTTCGCATGCACTGCTTCTTCCGGCATACCAAAATATTGCGTACTGCGTGTTTTCACTTCTACAAACACTAATACATCCTGGTAACGGGCAACAATATCCAGTTCGAGCTTCCCGTACGTCCAGTTGGTATGGAGCACTTCGTATTTTTTATCACGAAGATGGCTGGCAGCCAGCAATTCACCCTTTTTCCCTACTTCGTGATGATAAGCCATTCGATTTTTCTATTTTTACAACTTAACAATGGAATCATGAGCAACCGGAAATTATTTTACCTGAATGGCAAGGTACAACATTATGCCTGGGGAGGTTTCACCTACATCCCGCAACTACTGGGATTGCCCGTATCTGAGCAACCCAGCGCGGAATACTGGATGGGAGCACATCAGAGTGCGCCCTCTACCTTACAGGCCACATCCGGCCCTTTGTTACTGAACCAGTATATTGCTGACCAGCCTGCTGAAGTATTGGGCACAAAAGCAGCAGAACGTTTCGGCGAACTGCCTTACCTGTTCAAGATCCTGGATGTGAAAGACATGCTCTCTATCCAGGTGCATCCCACCAAAGCAGAAGCAGAAAAAGGATTTGCGGCGGAAAATGAAGCGGGTATTCCACTTACTGCTTCCAACCGCAATTATAAAGACGCCAATCACAAACCGGAGATCATGGTAGCCCTGAGCGATTTCTGGCTGCTGCATGGCTTTTTACCGGAACCTCAGCTCAGAAAGGTACTCCAGGCTGTGCCTGAACTACAGTCGTTCGCTCCTGTTTTTGAAAAAGAAGGATACAAAGGTTTATATAAAGCAGTAATGGAACTGCCGCAGGAAGAGATCAACACCCTCCTCCGCCCGCTGGCAGACAGGGTACTCCCCTCCTATGCTGCAGGCACCCTGGAAAAAAGCGATCCCGCTTTCTGGACGGCCCGGGCCATTTCAAATGATCCGGAAGGCCTGAACCGCCTGGACCGTGGCATCTTTTCCATCTACTTCTTCAACATCGTGAACGCCAAACCCGGAGACGCCGTATTCCAGGATGCAGGCATCCCGCATGCTTACCTTGAAGGTCAGAATGCTGAACTGATGGCCAATTCAGACAATGTGTTACGTGGCGGGCTGACCCCCAAACATATTGATGTGGAGGAACTGCTGAAACATACCCGTTTTGAAGCGGTATATCCCAATATCCTCAAAGGGGAATCCATCCACAATGGCCAGGAACGGATCTATCCCACCCCTGCGCCGGATTTTGTGATCAGCCGGATCGGCCTTAAACCCGGTGAAGTATATGAACATACCGCCGCTGCTCCTGAAACATGGATCGTATTGAACGGGGAAGGTGTGGTAAAAGGCTCCGCAGAACTGCCCCTGAAAAAAGGCGTTTCTGTATTTGCCGCCATCGGGGAAAGCTATACCCTCACGGCCACGACTGAATTAACCGTGTTTAAAGCATCTATTCCTTAATTGATTATATTTGTGTTGTCAACAAAAGCAGCATCTTGCATGAAGAAAGAAACTACATCTAAAGTACTCCTGATCGCAGCACTTATTTTTCTGACCATCCTCGGACGGTTGTTTACCAATTACATGCAGATCTACAACTTCACCGCCGTAGGCGCAGGTGCGCTGTTTGCAGGCGTTGTGTTCAAAGATAAGCGTTACGCTTACCTGGTTCCACTGGTCGCCCTCCTGCTGAGTGATGTGTTCTTTGAACTGTTCACCAACATCCAGGGTTTCTATGGCGGCGGAGAGCAGCTCTTTGTTTATGGTGCTTTCGTCTTAACCACCTTCATTGGTACCCGCATCAAAAAAGCGAACCCCGGTAATATCTTCCTGGCATCTATTGGTGTAGGGGTACTGTTCTTCCTCTTATCCAACCTGGGCACTTTTATTTTCAGGGACATGTATCCGCATACCTTCAGCGGCCTCATGACCTGCTACCTTTCTGCCGTTCCTTTTTATAAGAATAGCCTGTTCGGTAGTTTTGCCCTGAATACCATCATGGGGAATGTGTTTTACAGCGGCATCCTCTTCGGAGCCTATGCTTTACTGAAACCGGTGTTTGTAAGGCAGCAGCAACAACAATTAGCGTAAACGAAGAGCCAATCTAAGATATCAAGCCGTTTCAGTTATGCTGGAACGGCTTTTTAATGCCTGACATAGGGTCCGTGTTCGTTACTCCTTTGTTGGAGGCTCATGAGGTATGTCATTATTACCGGATTGAAGGAGCAAAATGTCAGTGGGTGGGGGTAACTACGCTTTTGATACGCTTTTGATATGCTTTTGATACGCTTTTGGTCTACTTTTGATACGCTTTTACTCCCATTGCAGGAACCAGTATTCCTCATGCCTCACCTTCTTACACGCAGGTAATTGCACCGGTACGGTAAACAAAGGGCAATCCACCACTACGGTATGGAATTCCCCATTCTCCCCGCATACATCCACGCCTTTTTCCTCCAGTTCAGCTATCAGCACATCATCCAGTATCCGGCCCAGGAAACTTTCTCCCAGGTGGGTATTACAGGATACGATCATACACCTGATCCCTTCCTGCAACATGCGGTATACCAGCAGCTTACGTTCCAGTTGCCATAAAGGCAAAAGGGCTTCCAGCCCGGCAGCAGCACATGCTTTTTCCTCCCAGTCCCGGTGCGGTTCCAGGTCAATATCTCCAAATACAGCACCGGAAGCAGCATATTCCTGCTTTAAGCCTTTTAACTGTGTAACAAAATTGGTTTCGTAATCCTGCCAGCTGCTGGCAATGGTGGTAAGGGGTAAACCGGCTGCGGCAGCCTGTTGCTGAAGGATGGAGGGAGGAAGACCATGGGACCGGGAGATCTGGCCGTTTTCGTTCATCACATTCAGGAGTGCAACCGGACGATAACCCTGTTGCACAGCCTGCATGAGTGCGAAGCAGCTATCTTTACCGCCGCTCCAGGAGCAAATAATATTAGTCATGTGGTTTGAGAAGAAATGGGAATTTCCTGCAGCCAGGGTCTGATTTCAGAAGGAACGAATGCAGCCTCTTAATCATCCAGTTTCAACACGGCCAGGAACGCTTCCTGCGGTACCTCTACGTTACCGATCTGGCGCATCCGTTTCTTACCCTCTTTCTGCTTTTCCAGCAGTTTACGCTTACGGGAAATATCACCACCATAACATTTGGCAGTAACGTCTTTCCGCATAGCGCTGATGGTTTCACGGGCTACGATCTTAGCACCGATGGCTGCCTGGATGGCAATCATGAATTGCTGACGCGGCAACAGTTCTTTCAGCTTTTCGCAGAGTTTGCGGCCAAAATCATGTGCCCGGCTGCGATGGATCAATGCACTGAGGGCATCCACTTTCTCACCGTTCAGCAGGATATCCATTTTAACGATATCACTGTCGCGGAAGCCGATAGGGTTATAATCGAAAGAAGCATACCCACGGGTCTGGCTCTTCAGCTTATCGTAGAAGTCGAACACGATCTCTGTTAACGGTAATTCAAAGATCAGCTCTACACGGGTGGTAGTGAGATAGCTCTGGTTAACCAGGATCCCTCTTTTGCCCAGGCAAAGCGTCATGATATTACCGATGTAATCCGGTTTGGTGATGATCTGTGCCCGGATGAACGGTTCCTCAATGCGTTCCAGCTTAGTGGGGTCCGGCATTTCGGCAGGGTTGTTCACAATGATCACTTTCTCCTTTGTATCGTAGGCAATGAAACCCACGTTCGGAACCGTTGTGATAACGGTTTGATTGAATTCACGTTCTAAACGTTCCTGGATGATCTCCATGTGCAGCATGCCCAGGAATCCGCAACGGAAACCAAAACCAAGTGCCTGTGAAGTTTCCAGTTCGTAAGTCAGGGAAGCATCGTTCAGCTGGAGTTTGTCCATACAGTCCCTCAGCTCTTCGAAATCTTCCGTTACCACGGGGAAGATCCCCGCAAATACCATCGGCTTTACCTCTTCGAAACCATCAATAGCAGTTTCGGAGGGATTATTGGCCAGGGTAATGGTATCCCCTACTTTTACTTCTTTAGCGTTTTTGATACCGGTAATAATGTATCCTACATCCCCGCAGGTCACTTTATCCCTGGGGAGCAAACCCAGGCCAAGGATGCCTACTTCAGCTGCTTCATATTCCATGCCCGTGTTCACGAACCGGATCTTATCCCCTTTACTGATGGTACCGTTGAAGATGCGGAAATATGCAATGATCCCGCGGAAGGAATTGAATACACTGTCAAAGATCAGGGCTTGCAGCGGCGCTTCCACCTCTCCTTTTGGAGCGGGGATACGATGCACAATAGCCTCCAGGATCTCTTCAATACCAATGCCGGACTTACCGGAAGCCAGCAGGATATCTTCGGGTTTCACCCCGATCAGTTCAATGATCTGGTCTTTTACTTCTTCGATCATGGCACCTTCCATATCGATCTTGTTGATCACGGGAATGATCTCCAGGTCGTTTTCGAGGGCCAGGTAGAGGTTGGAAATTGTTTGTGCCTGGATACCCTGTGCAGCATCTACGAGCAGCAGCGCACCTTCGCAGGCAGCGAGCGCGCGGGATACCTCATAGGAGAAATCCACGTGGCCGGGGGTATCGATCAGGTTAAAGATGATCTGTTCGCCATTTTTGGCGGTATATTTCATTTGAATGGCGTGGCTCTTGATGGTGATACCTTTCTCCCTTTCGAGGTCCATATCATCCAACACCTGCGCCTGCATGTCGCGATCGGAAATGGTATTGGTAAATTGTAATAAACGGTCCGCCAGCGTGCTCTTACCGTGGTCAATATGTGCAATAATGCAAAAATTCCGGATATTCTTCATATAATACAAGATCAATCACGAATTAGCCTCAAATTGTATCAATCTTTAATTCGTAATTGACAATTCGCAACTGTGATAAGCTGCAAAGGTATTAAATTTTAGACTTCTTTCATGTGTGCCTACCCTCTTATTGCGTCTATTTCTTTACATTTAATACAAAAAATACACCATGGCACTGCAACAATTATTTGAGGAGGCGGTAGCAACCAGCAAAACACTGGACACTAAACCGGATAACGACATCCTGCTGCAATTGTATTCTTTGTACAAACAATCCACAGAAGGAGATATCAACATTGAGCCGCCTGCCAATATGTTCGATTTTGTTGGAAAAGCCAAGTTCGACGCATGGACCAATCTGAAAGGAAAAAGCAAGGAAGAAGCCATGCAGGACTACATCAACCTCGTGAATAAGTTGAAAGGATAAAGTAATTGAGTAACTTTGAGGGATTATGGTACCCAATTATACGATCAGCGAAAAGACGCAACATTTCCTCGGACTTGAAGAACAATACGGCGCGCACAATTACCATCCCTTACCGGTAGTGCTTAGCCGTGGCGAAGGAGTATTTGTTTGGGATGTGGACGGTAAACGTTATTACGATTTCTTATCAGGATATTCTGCCGTGAACCAGGGGCATTGCCACCCTAAGATCGTAGCGGCGCTGGTGGAACAAGCCAGTAAGCTCACCCTCACTTCCCGCGCTTTTTACAGTGATCTGCTGGGAGAATACACCCGGTACATCACCCGTTATTTTGGGTACGATAAGGTATTACCCATGAATACCGGCGTGGAAGCCGTTGAAACCGCCCTGAAGCTTTGCCGCAGATGGGGTTACATGGTAAAAGGCATCCCGGAGAACAAAGCTAAGATCATCGTTTGCGCAGATAATTTCCATGGCCGCACATTGAACGTAGTGTCTTTCAGCACCGATCCTGTAGCCCGCAAGAACTTCGGCCCCTACATGCCCGGTTATGAAGTGATCCCCTACAACAACCTGCCCGCTTTGGAAAAAGCCCTGCAAGACCCTGATGTAGCTGGTTTTATGGTAGAACCCATCCAGGGCGAAGCCGGTGTAAAAGTACCTGACCAGGGATATTTATCCAACGCACGGCAATATTGCAGCGATGCCGGCGTATTATTTATAGCAGATGAAATTCAGACAGGATTGGCCCGTACCGGAAAAATGCTGGCCTGCGATCACGAAAATGTCCGTCCTGATATCCTGATCCTCGGTAAAGCCCTTTCCGGAGGCATGTTACCTGTATCTGCGGTACTGGCAGATGATGAGATCATGCTCACCATCAAACCCGGCGAACATGGTTCCACTTATGGCGGGAATCCATTAGCCTGCAAAGTGGCCATGACGGCACTGGAAGTATTACGCACAGAACAGATGGCAGAGAATGCCGTAAAGATGGGTGAATTATTAAGGAAAGGAATTACAGATATTCAATCTCCGCATATCAGTATTGTCAGGGGAAAAGGTCTCCTGAATGCCATCATCATCAATCATCCGCATGAGGATGCAGCCTGGGAACTTTGCCTGGCGCTGAAAGAGAACGGGCTGCTGGCCAAGCCCACACATGGGGATAAGATCCGTTTCGCTCCTCCCCTTGTGATCACTGCCGCACAGATCAGCGATTGTGTGAGCATTATAAAAAAGAGCCTGGAAACATTAGACTAATTGCATTATGGACATACGCAATAAAGCAGCGATACGTAGCTCCGGCTGGAGGACTGATCTGTTGATCGGCTTTCCTGACGGCTTGCTGCTGTTATTATTCACCACACAGATCCTGCATGGTAAAAGCCTTACCGTACAGGCTTTTTACTCCCTGCACATCCTTATCCTGGGCATCGCCACTTTGCTGATGATGATTGCCGTTTTCCGTGCTAACCGCGGGGATGAACATGATGACGAAGGCAGGATGTCCAAAGAAGAAAAACAGCGGCTTCTGAAGCTGGATATCTCACAGGGCACCATTGAGCATATTGCAGATGAAATGAAGAAGGACCAGGAGCAGTGGGAAAACACCTTACAGGAAGAACATGTACAATTGCAGCAATTTGGCCTGGGCCATGCCATAAGGAGCACACTGGCTACCGGTGCATTCTTTTTACTGGGAGGCCTGATCGCTTTTGTGCCTTACCTGGCACAGGAGAATTTCACGAAAGCATCTGAACTTAGCCTCACACTCTGCATCTTTGCCCTCCTTTTCTTTGCATACCTGAAATCACGCATCACAGGGCAACACGTTACCCGCATGGCTTTGCGTTATGTGCTTACCGGCGGATTAGTGATCTTAGCCTCTTACCTGATAGCCATCGCTATTTAACATGCTTCCGGCGATGTAACAACACACATACGAATGCAATAATTGCTGCTCCCAGGGAGAGGAACAAACCTATTTTCTGTTCCGGGCAGATGCCCATTTCACAACGGGAAAAGATGAGCATGTTCCGGAAATACCAGGCAGCGAGGAAAGCACTGGTGAATAAATTAACCCGGGGAGACCATTCCTTATTGATCAGGAATAATATCAATACCATCACTGCTACCGCAATCCCCAGTTTTCCCGGTTCTCCAAAGCTGGAACCCTTGGTATTCATACCGGTGAACAAGAGCGTCTGCCCATCTACATGAATACTGATCCAGGGAAGGAATGCACTGATAATAACGATGATGGTGGCGATAACGCCAATAATACTGCTTTTGGTCATTACTCGGAATTAAAGCAGCAAAGTAAAAGTTTATAAACGAAAAAGAAAAACCGGGGTTGATGAATTCACCCAACCCCGGTTTGTTTAATACTGCAGATCCAGTACCCGCCTGGCTATATCAGCGCCGGTCTGTTTGCCGGACTCACTGTCAAACTCGTAATGGATGCCTCCATAGACCCGGGAAATGGCCGCTTCATTGATCATGCTTTGAAAGTTATTAAAGCTGCGGGGAGCAAAACCTTCCGGTACTTTCTGCTGATCTGTGAAGGAGGTATTACCCCCGAACCGCGCAATTAAAATACCTCCCGCTGCGGCTGTAAAGGTTGCATGGCCTGAAGTGTAAGCCGGGAAAGGCGGCGTAGCGATCGTTGGCATCCAGCTGCTATCTATATAAGTACGGATGTAAGTAACAGGACGCAGTACGTTATACTTGTATTTGTACTTCCAGCTAAGGATCCCTGCATCATTCAAACTGATCCCTACCTGCGCAAAGAGCCTGGCTGCCGAAGCAAGACTTACATTCCTTTCAACCGCCAGCTGTGTTGCAATGGCTATCAGGTGACCCGGCGGTGTAAAAGTACCTCCCCCATCTGCCCAATATCTCGCAATAAGGTTTTCTTCCGGTGTTTGTGCAGTGCCTTTCAGATAAACTGCCAACGCACTCTGATAAAATGAAGAAGAGGTAGTTGTTGAAAATGCAGGCGGCGGAATATTCACCGTAAAAGGTTTCACCATTGTACGGTTACTTCCCCAGTAAGGTAACAACGCCCGCTGAAATGCAGGAGGTGCAGGCACCCACAGACCAGGCCCTACGGGCGGAACATAATCAGCAGGGAAGTTATTTAAATAACCATCCTTTCCACCATCCGTAGCAGACCATTGATGGATAGCTGTAGCCACCTGCCGGCCAAATGAAACAGAGCGGCTCACTACATCAGGATGACAGGTATCCGCATATAATTGCAGGTTATCATTTTCCAGTTGCGTGATCAATTGCTGATTAGCTGCGCTGGCATTGGGGAACAAACTCCTGATGATCTGCGCCATCGCACTGTTGGCAGCGATCGCGTAGTTATAACGTTTCCAGCTGTCTGGTTTCGGAACATAACGCAGCGCATTTAACTGGCCACTTAAGGAACGGCCCGCAGCTACTGCTTCATATAAAGTGATACCTGTATAGGCAATAGCACGTGCAGCCACAGGAGGTGAAAAACCACCGGTTTCCCTGATCAGCTTCAATTCCAGCTGATACCAGGAAACAGGGACAATAATTTCTCCTGTTGAGGATGATACTACGGCTTTCTTTTCAATAATAACAGGAGCAGGTGGCACATCCTGTTTCCTGCAGGTTGCCATGCCTGCCACAATCAATAGCAGGCACCCGATCAGGGGCAAACGAATAGATCTCATTGTTTTATTTTTTGAGTTAACAATACTCCGCTAAGGTATCAGCCGAGTACGCAATCTATCCGCGTTGCCCAAAAAACTATTTTGCCCCCGGTTTACAATGTTCCTGCAGGAACTGCGTGTACAACGCAGACAAATGTTCATAAGTTCCCGCACCTTCAGAAATACCATGCGTTCTGTTAGGATAAGGCATGAACTGGAAGAGCTTTTTATATTTGATCAATTCATTCACCAGCATTTCAGCATTCTGATAATGAACATTATCATCACCCGTACCGTGAATATAGAGTAATTGTCCTTTTAAGTTCTTTGCATACGTGATCGGTGAACCTTTCACAAAGTCTTCCAGGTTCTCAGAAGGTAAACCCATGAACCGCTCCTGGTAAATGTTATCATAGGTGAGTTGATTGGCAACAGCAGCCACGGCAATCCCTGTTTTATAGATCTCAGGATATTGGAAGAGCAGGTTCAGCGTCATGGAACCACCACCACTCCAACCCCATACTGCTATGCGGTCTGCATCCACAAAAGGCCATTTCAATATTTCTTTGGCGCCCATTGCCTGGTCCCTTGCATTCAGCACACCTACTTTGCGGTAAATGCTTTTACGCCATGTACGCCCTTTCGGGGCCGGCGTTCCACGGTTATCCAGTGAAATATAGATGTAGCCATCTTCATTCATATTACCTGCATACAGGAAATTCTGTGCGTTGCCAAAACCATCCTGCACAGTGCAGGAAGCTGGTTCTCCGTATACATAAAATACTACCGGGTATTTTTTAGCAGGATCAAAGTTGGAAGGTTTAGTGATCCAGCCATCCATCGTTACACCATCTTCAGTAGTTACTTTAAAGAACTCCACGTTGCCCTTTCTTGCAGCAGCGGCCCCAAAGTCTTTGCCACTGAGGCTTTTATGGTCCGGCAAACTGATACGTTCACTTTGTGGTGTGAATTGATGGTTCTCAAAACTATGAATAGCAAATAAAGCATTGGAAGAGATCTTGTACTTGTGAATGCCCGCCTGGTTGGCAGGTGTAACACGTTCAGCTTTGCCACCGCTTAATGGAATGCGGTAGAGATATTGCTGGGTGGCATTTTCAGGAGAAGCAATGAAATACACCAGGTTGTTCTTTTCATCGATCTTATTGATATTGATCACATCATAATCGCCGGGTGTAAGTAACTGTTCCTGTTTACCATCTGCTGAAATACGATAGAGATGACGCCAGCCATCCTTTTCACTCACCCACACAAAAGCTTTCCCATCCTGGATCCAATCCCATCCCGTGATATCACCATCATCCCAGGCAGATTTCACATCTAACCATGCATCGTCTGTTTCAGTATATACGGTTTGTGCTTTACCACTTACGGGGTCCAGCACCATCAGTTTGGAAGTATTCTGTTTGCGGTTCAGCTGCTGGATCATGAGGCTGTTCTTACCGGGCAGCCATTCCATACGGGGAATATAATGTTGCTGTGCATCGCCGGGCACCTGCATCCAGGTGGTTTTCTTTGTAGCCAGGTCCACCACGCCCACTTTACAGGCAGAGGGGCTCACACCGGCTTTGGGATATTCTACCGGAATGGTATAAGAATAGATCGAATCTGTATTCCGGATCATCAGGAAGTCCCTGATCCTGGTGGCATCTATCTGCCAGTAGGCAATACTGCGGCTGTCCGGGCTCCATCTGAAACCATCGCGGCAGCCAAATTCTTCCTCATAAGCCCAGTCGAAAGTACCATTGATCAACCGGCGGGTACCATCTTTGGTAAGCTGCACTATTTTGCCGGAGGCCAGGTCTTCCATATAAAGGTTATGGTCACTCACGTAGGCGGCCTTTTTACCGTCAGGAGAAAGTTTGGTGAACATGAGGGTTGCTTCCGGCAGGGATTTACCCATTTTTTTTAACTGGCTGGTTTTCAGGTCGTACAACCAGTAATCCCCACGGGTATTGTAACGCCATACACGGCGGGTATTGCTGAAGATCAATATTTTCTGTTCATCCGGGCTGAAAGTAAAGCTTTGAATTGCTCCTGCTGCACTCAGTGCTTTGGCGGGCACTTTTTCACTCCTTTGATTGTCCTTTACCTGGTAGGCTATAATGGCCCCGTTTTCTTCAGTATAAAAGGCATTTCCATCGGCGGACCATGTGATGTCCTGAGATAGAACCGGGAGGGCAATGCATACGCAAAGGCAAAGCAGTAGCAGATTTCGGATTAGTTGCATAATGTCAGGCTGAGTTTATAGCGCATAAAAATAAGGGAATAATGCCCAATCCCCGGCAGGGAAAATGTTGAATGGTAACCAGGGGGTAACAAAATGGCCCAAAGTTTGATTTGTTAATAGGAAATAAGCCACAATAGCGCATTTCCACGAATCAGCAGAAAATATTGATAGTATAGCCATTTGTTAACTAAAAGATTTATCCATAATAATTTTTGACAATTTAAAATATTTGTTATTTTTATGGCATCGATCCTAATGAAAACCAAAGAAACCTGTATGGTACAAGTATCCTATTCTTACAAAAACCGGGAATTCGTTCAATTAGAAGATTCTATCATGAATCAAATTGCAGAAAGTGGTAAGCGTATGCTTTTCGCCCTTCTGGAACCTATTCACGACCATTTAATGAACGAAAATGGTAAAATCCGTATTTGCTTAGACGAACACCCGAACATTGAGCTGGAAGGCTTCAGTGCTCCTGTGAAACACAAAATTGAATGCACCCTTCGTGGTGAGGAAGATTTTAATTAAGCCTTTTTAACCGATTACACTTCGTTAATACACTACCTACTGAATATGCGGTGCATCCCCATGGTGTGCACCGCTTTTTTATTATGCCATAGCTTAAGGCAACAACCGGAAACAGACATGGTGAAGACGACCAGGACGATCAAAATCTCAGGCAGTAAAACGCTTATTGGCAAAGTGCTGCGTATTATCTATCTCCTTTTAGCAATTTTATTCCTTATCGTTGGCCTCTCAGAAGGCTTTATCATGATCACCATTATTGGTTTAGCAGGGGTTTTGGGGATTACAGGTGTATGGCTGATCAGGAAAATGACGGTCGTTACACTGGATGATGCGGGCATTCATTACAAAAGCCCTTTCTGGAACCTCAGTTTTGCCTGGGAAGATGTAAAGACCACCGGGGTGTATTACATTAAAAACGGGGAGGTATACAGGGAATACCCGGAAGATGCAGATCTGCTCAACCTGAACGGCTGGCCACGCAATATCTTCGTTTCCACCCGTTCCACTTATTACCCACGCCGGCACGACAGGCTTACTTCCCGCGCCGGTATCCATTTTCGCTGGAACAGGGAGGCCTGGGATGTGATCACCCGGCATGTGAGTAAACAGGCACTGAACGCTTATTATCTGCACTGGGAACCGCAATATGATCATCATTAGGAGAGCTGATCAAGCCTAGATTAAAACATAAAAAAAGCCATCCCGATACGCCGGGATGGCTTTTTAACTTCTGTACAGAAAGTAATTACTTATTACTGCTCAGCTTAGACAGCAAACGGAGTATTTCCAGGTACAGCCAAACCAGCGTAACCAGCAGGGCAAAAGATGCATACCATTCAAAATACTTCGGCGCACCCTGTGCAACACCATTTTCGATCATATCAAAATCGATGATCAGCATCAGCGCAGCTACTGCGGTTACCACAATAGAGAAACCAATACCCAGCATACTGCCTTCGTGCAGGAATGGAATATCAATATTAAACATGCGCAGTACAAATGCGATCAGGTAGAATATTGCAATACCGGCTACTGCCGTGAACATAATTGATTTGAAACGCTCCGTAGCACGGATGATCCTGGCACGGTATAAAATGAGCATCGCAATGAAAACGCCGATCGTTAAACCTACGGCTTGTAAAACAATGCCATCATACAGGCTGCCGTAAACAGCAGATATTGCACCAAGGAATAAACCTTCTGCAATAGCATATGCAGGAGCCAGGTAACCGGCCCACTCCTTTTTAAAAGAAATGATCAATGCAATCACTAAACCGCCAATTGCACCGCCCCAAACGAAGGGCATAATGTTAAACCCGCTGGCGAATTTGCCCCAGGAAAAAACAGCTGCAGCTAATACCAAAGCCAGCAAAAATCCCATCTTAGCAATCGTGCCGTTAAGGGTCATCGCTTCACCATATGCTGTCTGTGAAGCTTCCTGGAAAGTCTTTTCTTTCAGTACAGGGTTGTTTGATTCAAGTAGTGCCATAGTTCACACAATTTAATTCATGTAAATATACAAAATTTTTCTCAGTCGTCTTTACCGCCTTTCTCTCCTGCAAACCAATGCTCTTTTTCCCGAAATAAAACGTTAAAAGTTGTGAGTGAGCCATAGCAGCGGGTAATATATTGTTGCAGGTTTACTTTATCCTCATCGCCAAGCAGTTTATGCCCATTGATCTGTTGCTCCAATACCCGCAGCCGGTCCCGGATCATCACAATTTTATGAAAGAATACTTCCACCGGAACTTCTTTCGGTTTCAGGGAACTGTCCTTCGGTTGAAGTACCATAGTACCGCCCGTCCACCTGTCTCCCAAAGGAACTATTTCGGAAAAGCCACCCCAGAGGCGGAGGATCTTTAAAAGAGAGGTTTCCACCTCTGAAACTGTTTCCACTTCTACCGTCTTGTTCTCTGTATACAATACTTCAAACAGGGGATCTGTTTTATCTACTTCCAGGATGCCTTTGTTGATAAAGGTGATCACATACTGTGCGTATTTCACGCCAATGATCACACCCGGTCCGTGATGCGCATGCTGCACACGGGAGCCGATACCTGCTGTGAGTTCTTCCATGCTTTTTTATTTATTATAGCAACAATATACAGATCAATCTGCATTTTCCTGCTCGTTTATTTCACGGCCGGAGAATGAAAGGATGGTATTGATCAGCATCCTGCGCATCTTACGCTCCGTTTCCTTATCAGGGCGCGGGATGAGGAACTGCACCTTGTAATGCACCAGGTCTTTTTTGATCTCCAGGATCTTCAGTGAAAAACTGTTCTCCGTTATATTACTGGCGTATGGGCGTAAAGAGGCCTTCAGCTCTCTTTCCAGCATATCCGGAGACGACTGGTATTTAAGGTCCAGCTCAAATTCTATGGTTAGCTTCTTGATGTTCTGCTTGCTCTGGTTCAGTACCATAGAGGAAAAGATCACGGAATTCGGGATCAGTACAATATCATCATCATCGTTCTGCAATACCACATTGATCAATGTGATGTCCAGCACTTTTCCTTTGTACTCCCCCACCCTGATCTGATCTCCCAGGGAAAGCTGATCGGAGAACATGATAATTAAACCATTGATCATATTTGCCACATACTCTTTGGTTAAAAGAGCAAAGGCGGCCGCGGCGATGCTAAGACTAAAGAAAGTTTCTTTCAGGTTCAGCCCCGTGAAATTCATCAGGGCCACAAGGAAAACAACGGTATTGAGCACAGAGGAAATGCGGTTCAGCCCCAATACAAAGTTATCCCTTGTAAGGCGCTGCAGGCGGTTCTTCCGGAGATACCAGGAGATCAGCACGATCCATCCGATGGAGATAAGGATATTTGCACCCAGGAACAGGGACAGCGCATTAGCCATCCTGCCCAGCCAGTTGTATTTTTCGAAATAGGTATGCTGGGTCAGATTAACATACAGCACTCCGAAATACACTACCAGTTTGACTATAAAAATAAGGATCTCATTCCTGAACTTCTTCTTGTTATAAGTAGCCTGATCTGTTACCATGATATTTGCAAATTTAAGGAATATAAGATTGTATATTGTAAGTGCTACTCTTAAAAATTGTATAACGAATGATGAAGTACCTGTTTACTTTTCTCGTAGCGGCAGCTTATACCCTGCCGCTGACGGCACAGCTAAAGCCCTCTCATAATTTATCTTTCCCCATGCTGGCCAAACGCTGGGACGAAGCCATACCACTGGGTAACGGCATAGTAGGCGCATTGGTTTGGGAAAAGAACGGCCGCCTCCGTTTTTCACTGGACCGGGTAGATCTCTGGGACGAAAGAGAAGCCCTCCACCTGAACAAATACTCCTTCAAATGGGTAGAACAACAGGTATTAAAGAAACAGTACGACACGGTACAACGTGCCATGGACGTGCCTTACGAAGCATCTGCCTACCCTACTAAATTACCGGGAGCTGCCATTGAATTTGATATCAGTTCATTTGGCGGCGTACAATCCAATGTACTGGACCTTGCCACGGCAATCAATACTGTGAAATTCAGGAACGGCACAACGCTGACCACGCAGGTATATGCAACAGCACCCATCGGAGGGTTTATATTCAGCAACATCACTGATAAGCAATGGGAGCCGCAACTACTGATACCCAATTACAATACCGGCGCAAGTGGCACTACCGCCAATAGTGTGGATGGGTTTGGCCTGGAGAAGCTGGGCTATGAAAAAGGAACGGTCACCAAAACGCCCGGCCGGATCATCTATCATCAACCCATCAGTGAAGGGAAATATTATGAAGTAATGGTATGGTGGGAACATCTCCCCGGCAACAAAGTAACCGGTAACTGGGCCATCTCCAACAATAAACCGGCCATTGATATGCTAAAGAACAAAACTGCCACATGGGGTTCACATACTGCCTGGTGGGCCCGTTACTGGGAAAGTTCTGCTATCAGTATTCCGGATACCCTGCTTGAAAAACAATACTACCGCGAAATGTATAAACTGGGGTCAGTAGCACAAACAGGCGCACCCGCTATTTCACTCCAGGCAGTATGGACGGCAGACAATGGCAACCTCCCTCCCTGGAAAGGCGATTTTCACAACGACCTCAACACCCAGTTAAGTTACTGGCCTGCCTACACGGGTAATCACCTGAAAGAAGCTGCCACCTTTACTGACTGGCTATGGAAAACCCGTACTGCCAATCGTAAAATGACGCAACAATACTTTGCAGTGGAAGGATTAAATGTTCCCGGTGTGGAAACCATCAGTGGTTATCCCATGGGTGGCTGGATCCAATATTCCCTGTCTCCCACTGTAGGGGCCTGGGTTTCGCAGCATTTTTACTGGCAATGGAAATATTCTATGGATGCGCAGTTGCTGAAAGAGAAAGTATATCCCTATCTCCATGAAACGGCTACCTTCTTAGAAAATATCACCCGCCTGGAAAACGGGAAACGTAAGCTCCCCATCAGTTCCAGCCCGGAGTATCACGATAACAGCATCAAAGCATGGTATCTCAACTGGACGAATTATGATCTCTCCCTGGCGCATTTCCTTTTCACAGCAGCAGCGGAAGTAAGTGCTGCAGCGGGTAAAACGGAAGAAGCCAAACACTGGAAAAGTATAGGCGTACAACTGCCGGCACTGGATGCCAATGAAACCGGTTTAACGGTAGCGCCTGGTGAAAACCTTGGTTCTTCCCATCGCCATTTCTCTCCTTATATGTCCATATATCCATTAGCGTTATTAGAGGATAAAACAGTGATCAAAAACAGCTTACGCCATATTGAAAAACTGGGCTCCCGCGCCTGGGTAGGTTATTCCTTCACATGGCTGGCCTGTATCTATGCAAGGGCTAATGAAGCAGACAGTGCTGTAAAACAATTACAGATCTTCGCATCCAACTTCTGTTCCCCGAATAGTTTCCACCTGAATGGCGATCAGAAAGGTGGCCAGTATTCCGGTTTCACCTACCGCCCCTTTACACTGGAAGGCAATTTTGCTTTTGCACAGGGCATACATGAATTGCTGCTGCGCACCAGGAATGGCGTAATAGAAATATTCCCTGCTGTACCTGATAGCTGGAAGAACGTCAGCTTTACTTCCCTTAGGGCTGAAGGCGCTTTCCTCGTAGATGCAGAAAAGAAGAATGGCGAAATAGTCAAAGTAAAGATCCGTTCAGAAAAGAAAAACACCCTGAAGCTCAGGCTCCCCGGTGGTGCTGTTTCTGAATATAAAATGGCGGCAGGCCAGGTGAAAGAGTTTGATTTTAAGAAATAGATCAGTTAGCCAGCTTTTATATCAATATGCAGCCGCCGTTGTGTCACTCACTTCGGCGGTTTGTTCTTTATGGGCCTTTGTTTCAGCGGTTGAATGCAATTATTCCCAGCGGGGTGTTTGATAACCAGCTTTATTATAGGCGGTCTATAAATATCAATTGCCTTATTTAGCAAACCATTTGTGCCTGTTGTACCTGTAGCCACATGCAACCATTCCCCCCAAGCGGCGTCTTTAATATAAAATACCAGCAGCTTATGCCTTATCCCTGCTGTAGTATCAGGGCTTGCCATGAGTATCTGTTATAAATGCCTATGCCATGCGTTCACTTCGCAGTAAGGCCATGGCCTTGTAAAAATCTTTTTTAAATCCCGGACATGACAAGAAACTGGTGGATAGACCATTTGCGCGCCTTCATTACAGTTCTGGTGGTAGCCCATCACGCCACCCTTTCCTATACTACTTTCGCATGGTTCAATAAAGACGCATATATTACCTCTACCCACCCGGTAGTAGATACCACCAGGTGGAAAGGCCTGGATCTCTTCGTCAACTTTAACGATATTTTCTTCATGTCCCTGATGTTCCTGATCAGCGGCATATTTGTAATGAGCAGCCTGCAGCGCAGATCTGTCGGCACTTTTATCCGGGACAGGTTTTACCGTTTATTTATCCCTTTTATTACCGGTGTTACCGTTCTCATGCTCTTAGCATACTATCCTGCTTATTTCCTTGCCCACGGGCAGCATGATATCAAAGGCTATATCGTTGATTACTTTACAGTGGAAGCATGGCCTGTTGGCCCGCCATGGTTTATCTGGGTATTATTCCTGTTCAACCTGGTCTTTGCATTATGTTATCCTTTCATCAAAAATGGATTACATGTACCAAAGCTGTTCTTAAGCTGGTATATCATCACCTGGCTCCTCTATGTACCGTTGGCCGTAGCCGTAAATCCAGAGGCATGGACAGGCATCGGGCCATTTGATTTTCAGATCAGCAGAATGCCCCTGTATTTCGGGTATTTTATGTTAGGTGTATTGATCGGCGCAAAGGGCTTGAACAATGGTCCTTTTGCAAGTGGTGCTGCCTTTGTAAGAAAATGGCCGTTCTGGCTATTCTGCAGCCTCGCTGTGTTTGTATTTTTGAAACTAAGCGAAGCACCCTTGCTGGGTATGGTAGACCGCCTTGAATTGAGCCTGTTACAGGCTACGATCATCTACAGGTCTATATGGGTACTCTCTTGTATGATGAGCTGCATTGCATGCCTTACCACCTTCAAAAGCCTGTTCCACCAGGCAAATAGTTGGTGGAAGTCGCTTTCTGCAAACGCTTACGGCATTTACCTGGTGCATTATATTTTTGTGGTCTGGTGCCAGTACCTGCTGCTGGAATTTCATCTGCCTGCATTGGTGAAAGCCCTGATCACATTTGTAGTAGCGGTTGTTGTAAGCTGGTGGGTAACAGCACTGGCCAGGAAAAATAACCTCATCAAAAAGTATTTATAAAAGCACTCATTTGCAATTCGAATAATAAAAACTGCTAGAGAAAATGAAAATCCCCGGACATCTGCCCGGGGATCGTTGTTATTTTTCAGATCTATCTACAACAATCTGCCGGGGAGTGTTGCTAATTCAGATCTATCTACAACAACCTATCCCCGGGGATGATCGTTGTTACTTCAGATAATGTTTTATAGTCGGATATTTTTGCGGTAACGAAGCCTGCATTTTTTCTCCAAATAAGCCTTGTATGTCCACAACAAAACGTAGTTTTAACTGTTTACTCAGAAACAAAAGCAAGGTCCTATGGTAACCGATTTCTCCTGGCAATTTTCCGGCTCACACTTCCATGGCATCACCTGGGAACCCGAACGGTTCAGCCATGTAATGATCATGATCCACGGCATTGGCGAACATGTTGGCCGTTACGGCCATGTAGCTGATTTTTTCCAGCAGGAAGGCTACCTCGTTACCGGTATCGACCATTTTGGTCATGGAGGAAGTGATGGCAAACGTGGGGCCGCAAAAAAACTGGAAGAGATCTTCGATTACCTGGAAGGTTTCATTCAGTACGTACAGGAAGCGTATCAGCTGCCCATTGTACTATATGGGCATAGTATGGGAGGCGGCATCCTTACCGGATTACTACTACACCGTCAACCGGATGTGCTGGCTGCTATTATATCCGGCCCGGCATACATCGTGGGCAGTAAACCAAATGCATTCCTGAGAGGCGTATTGAAAGTGGGTGCTACCTTATTTCCGCAGGTACGTGTAACCCCGGGGCTGGATATCCACCAGATCTCCCATGATCAGAAAGAGGTGGAAAAATTCCAGCAGGACCCGCTCCGGCACGATAAAGCCAGCCTCCGCCTGATGGACATACTCGTATCCAATGGCGCCTGGTGCCTGGAACATGCAGATCGTTTAACCGTGCCTTCCCTTTTGATCCATGGAAATGCAGATACTTTCACCAGCGTGGAAGGCTCCCGGCTGTTTGCAGAACGGGCTCCCAAAAAGCTGCTGACCTATAAGGAATGGGATGGCTATTATCATGAATTACATAATGAGCCGGGGAAAATAGAAGTACTGCAGTTTATTGCAGGCTGGCTGAGCCATTTTGCATCATGAGCAGCGGTTACCGTGATCATTTGCACCATGCATTGAAGTGCTTCAGCGGCTGCCACCATCATTTTGCATCATGAAAAATGATCCCTAAAGCATAACGGCTGCCATTCCTCACTTCGCTCACTCCGTGTTTCATATTCGCCCTGTAATAACCCGTCGTGCTTTTCACCGGCCTGAAGTTAGTGGTGAAGATCACCACATCCCCCTTCCCGGGCCTTAAAACAATCGCTTTAGATTGCGCCCGGGGCCTTTGCTCTATCAGCACAAATTCACCGCCTGTATAGTCTTCAGACAAACAGACCACCAGCTGAAAAGGAAAGAAGAACTCACCATACAGGTCCTGGTGCAAGGTATTATGCCCTCCCCTGCCATACTGCAGGATCAGTACCGTTGGCTGCGTTTGCTGATGTTCCCTGCAAACAGCCTGTAATGCTTTGAATTCTGCAGGATAGGCAGTGGGGATCTTCAACACCCGCATCCAGTCGTTCGCAATCGGCGCAAGCTGAGGATACACCTGTTCACGGAGCTGTTGGATCAGCGGCGGTAACGGATAAGCGAAGTACTTATATTCTCCCTGCCCAAAACGGTAACGTTCCATGGAGATCGTTTTCCTGTAGTATTCAGGTTCATTGTATGCTTTTACAAGGCCATCGCATTCTTTAGCAGTAAGCACATCCTTCACTACAGCATACCCCTGTGCATGCATGGCTTCTGTTACAGCCTGCCAGTTGATGTTTTCCAGTTTCATACCTGCAAATTAGAACAGGCGGCAGCCATGCCCTACCCGAAACTTGCTATTAATTCCTTAAATTGTAGTTAAAACCTGGAAAGAATGCTCCGGATCATCCTGTTACTCCTGTTATACACCTCGCCTGCAATAGCGCAGCAGAAGGCTGATTCAAGCATCATCAATACGCCATCTTCCTGGATCCAGCGGGATATCAGTTTCATGAACAAACTGGAACTCTCCAGTGAATATGAAGTGGACACTATTGCATTGCAGAAAGAGATCTCCCGGCTGGCTATCACCCTTACCCTCATGGAGCGCGATTTCTACACCCAGGTACATGCATTGAACCTTCGCACCATCTATGATATAAAAATGGAAGTAGGTGCCATCACCCGCAAAGTGAGGAAATGGCAGCAACGCATGCGCAGGTGGAACGATGAAATGGCAGGAAAAACATTACAAATAGAAAAGATCACCAGCGAAATAAAATACTTTACAGAACATGGCGACTCCCTCTTAAAAGAAACCTATGCAAGAGAAATAGCCTACCTCCAATGGCGGCACAACAGGGCTATCGGTAATGCATCGCGCATCCTCAAACTTTATACAACCGTAGAAGACAGCCTGAATATCTTCAGCGGCAGAGCTTATGATCTCTATGACGATGCAGATGAAATACTCACCCGCAGGGAAATGTACCTTCTGCACCGCGACCTTCCTCCCATCTGGAAAGCCACGCAGGAAGATTATGCCGCCTCCTTCACCACCACCGTTAAAACCACCTTCCTGCAAACACTGGAAAATCTCCGGTTCTATGCAGAAAGTTCCCTGAGCCGTATTGTACTGTTCAGGATCCTGATCTTCCTGCTTTGCCTTGTTCCGCTGCGGATGTTTAAAAAGAAAAAGGAGAAAGACGATCGTTTAATGTTCCTCAGCAAATACCCCTCTCTTTCTTCTACCATCATGGGTATGGTGCTGGCCCCCTTTATTTTCATTGATGCACCATATGCTTTCCTGGAACTGATCTTCATCAGCTTAACCGCACTCGTAGGATACCTTACCTGGAAGGAACATCCTTATCTCAATAAAAAAGCTTTCTTTATACTGATCGTCTCCTTCCTGCTGCTGATGTTGCTGAACTTCTTTGTAACCGCCACCCTGGTAGGAAGGATCATTTTCAGTTTATCAGTTTTGCTGCTGCTGCCGCTATGGGTGTTCTACAAAGAGATCCCGGGGTATCCCATCAAACGAAAAAAAGCCATGCAGGCCTTTATCGTTATCATAGGCTTACACATTGCCCTTGGCGCCGGTTTAACCATCACCGGAAATTACACCCTGGGCAAATCCCTGATCCTCGTAGCATTCGATACTGTGATCCTTAGTATGATGTTCTACATCGCAGTGCATTCTTTACTGGATTATATCCTTATCCTCGTTGATCTCTTTAACGACCGGAGTGAACATATCCGCATCAATGGTCAGCTGGTATACGATCACCTTCGCCCGCTGTTCATTTTTATTTCTGTAGTGCTGATCCTGATCGGCTACCTCATCAATACCAATCTCTATGAAATAGTGATGACGGAGTTCAGGGACTTCTTCACAGAACCCCGCTTTATCGGGGACGGGCAATTCACTTTCGGCAGTATTGCCATCTTCCTGGGCAGTGTGTTCCTCGCTTTCTATATTGCCGGTATCCTGCGGAACATGGTGGGTGCGCGGGAAGACAGCAAGGAGCATCGTAAAAGTAATATCGGGAGTTACCTGCTGCTGGGGCGTTTTCTGCTTATCTGTGGCGGTTTCTTTGTAGGCGTTGTAGCATCGGGGGTTTCTCTCTCCAACTTCACCATTGTACTTGGTGCTGTGGGCGTAGGCATTGGCTTTGGCTTGCAGAACATTGCCAGCAACCTTTTGTCCGGGATCATTATCGTATTTGAAAAACCTTTTGTGGTGGGAGACAGACTGGAGATATCCAATGAACTGGGCAGGGTGAAGGAAATAGGTTTACGTGCCACGCGCCTCGCTATCATAGACGGGTCAGAGGTATTGATCCCTAATGGTAAATTGCTCGCCAACGATCTCAAGAACTGGACGCTTACCAACAACCTCCGCAGGCTGGAATTACAGATACCTACAGACCAGGATGTGAATCATGCACAGGTGATAGGATTGATACAACAGGCTTTTTCCGAAATACCCGAGATCATTAAAACCTCTCCTAACTATGCGGTTGTATCCGGTGTGGTGGAAGATATGCTGGTGTTCACACTGCATTTCTGGGTGGAAGATTCTGAGAACAGGATTATTGTGAAAGGGAAAGTACTGGGCAGGATCCATGAGTTGTTTAAGGAGCATCATATCTCTTATCCAAGGAGGGACGTATGGATCAATCCGGAGCAGTGATCATTTGCGCGGATAAAACCGCACATGCTCAAAAACATAATTCTCATGCTTCCGCAAATTATCAATCAGCTGATGTAATTCACTTTCTTCCCATTTCTTCTGGAACATTTCATCGTGCAACAAAACCACCAGGTGATCGCCTGTAGCCAGGCGGGTTTCAATCTCCCTGGTCATCTGGTCTACAGTCTGGATAGGGGTAGCATCTGCATCTTTATGCTGCCATTCCAGGTCCCAGCCTATCAGGGAGAAGCCATTAGCGGCCAATAGATCCGCGGCGGCTTTACCACTGGGGCCATCGTCCTTAACACGGGAACCTATGCGCCAGATATTCCTGCCCGGCAGCCTTACGATCTTAAAGTGGAGATGCAGGGCCTGTTCATTCTTTTGGATATCTGCCAATACGTTCTGTGCATTGCTGTAGAATTCCTTGTATTTATTATGCGCGTGCGTGAAGCTATGGTTATAGGATTCTATAAAAGGGTTCTGTTCATACATGTTGTAATACCCCATGAACTTCCTGCTTTCTTCCACATGTTCACCCACCAGGAATACACTGATCTTTAAGCGTTCCGCAAGCACCACACTGTCGATGTTCTCACTTCCTTTTAAAGGGCCGTCATCAAAAGTGAGGTAGATATATTTGATGGGGAGCTTGCTGTTGAAAGAAGAGAAAAGCAGCAGGCAGGTAATGGCAAAGAGGGTTATTTTCATGATAGTATAGATTTTATTTTTGCCCGTTCTCCATATTCGCGATGATCTTATTCACCTCCTTTTCCGTAGCCCGCAGTTTCGCCTGGCAATACGTGATCAGTTCTGATGCCCGTTTCACCTTTTCCGCCAGTACATCCACCGTTACGGATTCTGTTTCTATCTCCCTTGAGATCTGCGCCAGTTCATTATAGGCATCCTCATATGTTAAAGTCTTTTCCATTGTACTTTGTTTTTTGTTTTACGGTAGAAGTGATCTGCGTATCCATCAGGATGATCTCTACATCCTGCCCCACTTTCAGATCATCCGGATCACTGGTGATCTTTTTGTTTGTTTTTAAGATAGCGAATCCTTTCTTCAGGATATTATCCGGTGCCATCATCTTTATCAGGGAGGTATAATGCCCCAGGTACCCTAACTGGTTCTTCAGGTAAAGTGTTTTGAATGTTTTGATATTGCTCACAATATGCTGAATATCGCTCAGCCTGTTATATAAAATAATCCTGGGCGAAGAGATCACCTGCGCCGAAATATTGTTAAGTGTATTCTGGTGATTGAACAGGATGGTTTTAGCCGCTACAATAGTATTCTGCTGAATGGCAGAGAGGTTCTGGAAATGGAATGAAAAGATCTGCTGGGACCGGATGATAATATTCTGTTGAAAAGACAACAGCCCATCCTCAAACTCCCTGTTATGCGCCAGGATAAACTCCGCAGCCTTGGTAGGTGTTTTGGTTGGCGTATGCGCCATCAGGTCGGCAATGGTTTCATTCTTCTGATGCCCGATCCCGGTAATAACGGGAATGGGGAACCTGGCAATTGCACGGCCGATGTCGTAATTATCAAAGATCAGGAAATCCGTTTGCGCTCCTCCGCCCCTGATGATCACTACTGCATCGTAAGCGATCTTAGTGTTGAACACTTCCAGCAGCTTATCAAAGAACTGGCGGGCATTATTTTCTCCCTGTACCACGGTAAAATAATAATCCAGCGAGAACTGGTAGCGATAAGGATTGTTCAGCAGTGTATGGGCAAAATCCTCGTTCCCCGCAGAGGTGCGGGAAGAGATCACGGCTATCTTCTGAATAACCACAGGCAGCGGCAGCTGGTTGTTCCGGGTGATGTAACGATCGCCTGAACGCTGAATGAAAGGCTGGTTTTCCAGTACCAGTTTTTCCAATGTAGCCTGGCGCTGCTGCTCCAGCATGCCCAGTGTAAAATTGGGGTCTACATCCAGTACATTCACCTGTAAGCCATACACCGGGTGATATTGTACCGCCACATGCAGCAATACATTGATGTTATTGGTGAAGCGCTGCCCGGTGATCCGTTCAAAATGAGTAATACTATCAGAACCGGTGCCCCAAGCTTTCCCTGAGATCCGGGCGATGATATTGCTGGAGTTCGGATCTTTCTCCACGAGCTCAAAATTGTGGTAGTTCTTTTGTGCCCGGTAGGTATGATTCGTGATATCCGCAATCACCCAGAAGGTGGCTGCACTAAAGGCATCATTAATGACCGTGTTGATCCTGCCATTCAGTTCTGATAGTCTGATATGATTTGTTAAGGGCGATTGCATTCCCTTCAAAAATACCGGTTTTTTACTAGAGCGTAGCCATATCTATCACAAACCTGTACCGCACATCTCCTTTCATCATCCTGTCGTATGCGCCATTGATATCCCTGATATCGATCACCTCCACGTCAGACACAATGTTATGTGTTGCGCAATAATCCAGCATTTCCTGTGTTTCCGGGATCCCTCCGATCATGGAACCGGCCACACTGCGTCTTTTACCGATCAGGCTGAAACCGATGATCTCCATTGGCGTGGGGGGCACCCCTACACAGATCTGCACACCATTGGTCTTAAGCAGGGATTGCACCATGTTGTAATCGTGCGGGGCAGATACGGTATCGATGATAAAGTCGAAATAATTCCTCACACCTTTCACCTGCTCTTTATCTTTTGTGAGTACGAATTTATGCGCACCAAGTGCTTTGGCATCCGCTTCCTTATCTGCAGAAGTACTTAACATGGTTACTTCAGCACCAAAAGAGGCTGCAAACTTCACGGCCATATGCCCGAGGCCACCCAGCCCCATTACGCCTACTTTATGCCCCTTGCCTACTTTCCAGTGGCGCAGCGGGGAGTAAGTGGTAATGCCTGCACACAGCAGGGGCGCTACATTTGCCAGGGGCAGTTTTTCAGAGATGCGGAGTACAAAGTCTTCATCCGTAACGATCAGGTTGGAATAACCGCCGTAAGTAGGCGCCTTCGTTTCCCTTTCGCGGGAATTGTAAGTACCTGTATTGCCGTTTTCGCAATACTGCTCTTCTCCCTTTTTACAACTCTCGCATTCCCTGCAGCTGTCTACCATACAACCAACACCAGCCAGGTCTCCCACTTTAAATTTCTTAACAGCGCTACCCACTTTGGTGACCCTGCCTACGATCTCATGCCCCGGTACCATGGGAAAAATAGAACCACCCCATTCGTCGCGGACCTGGTGAATGTCGCTGTGGCAAACGCCACAGTACAAAATATCGAACTGTACATCATGCGGTCCCACTTCACGGCGCTGGAAATTCCAGGGTGCCAGTGGAGTGGTCGCGTTTTGAGCTGCGTATCCTTTTACGTCTGACATAAGAATTGGTTTAGGTGCTAAAGTTACGGAACAGTTGAGTATTCAAACCATTGCATTTCAACCATTAATATTAACATTTCAGCACCTGGGGTCTATTAGCCCCCCTGATCTGTTTCTACTTTTGATGGTATGAACATGCTCGAAAGGAAAACAGCAGACCTCACCAGTACCTTTTCCAACCTGGATGCCAACAGGCTGGACCAGTTCCTGCTTACCTTCACCCATGAAGTGCAACAGCTGGAAAAATACTATCCCCGGGAGATGATCACCCATGCTATCCACCCCATCAGGCACCTGGCGGCAGCCTCTCCTTTCCTCGAAAGAGCGCAACGCTGGCCCCGGGGTTACCAGGGAGATTTTCAGACCATAGAACACATCCTGAATGCGGAGAATAAAGCCAGTCCGGGTACCATGGCTTATGCCATAGAGGATTTCTTTCTCCACTCCCCTATTTGCCAGCAACACCGCAACAAGGTAACCGCCCAGGCTGCCTTGATCTCTTCCGTAATAGCAGGGAATGGGGCGGCCAGGATCCTGTCCATCGGCTGTGGCACTTCGGCAGACCTCTATGCATGCAGCGAAGCCCTTGCTGCTTCAGCATGTGAAGTAGTACTGGTAGATACAGATGTCAGCGCCCTGGAATATTCCCGCGGCAGATTGCCGGAGCTGGAAGGCAGGCTTAGTGTAATAGAAGGAAATGTATACCGCATCGCAAAAAAGATCCCCGCTCATTTTGACCTGATCATTATCGGCGGTGTGTTTGACTACCTGGAAGATAAAGCCATTGTTGCCATCACCAAAGAACTAAGAGCTAAACTAAACCCGGACGGCATCCTCTTCTTCACCAATATTGCCACAGGAAACCCTTACAGGGTGAGTATGGAATACCTGGCAGACTGGTGCCTGATAGAAAGGAGCAGCAACGATATTTTCAATCTGCTGAAAAGCAGCGGCGCACATGAACGTTATGAAATTGAAAAAGAAGATACAGGGCTCACGTACCTTGTAAAAGTTTATAAAAAGTAACTCACCAGGGCAATACCTGCACCAGCACTTTCCAGCCTTCCGCCGTATGTGCCCAGATCCTCAGGTAATTCGTTTTCTTTCCGTTATACTTCATAATACCATATGCATAAGCCAGGTCCCTGCTTTGCGAAATGCCGGTGGCAACCGGAATAAATTCATACTTAACCGGCAATCCCTGTAATCCCTGCATAATAGCCTGCACACCCTTTTTAGGCACCTGTCCCCGGATATTGAACAGGGATGCCGCAGTGATCACATCACGGAATGCTGCCACAGAAAGGGAATCGTACCGGAGGATCAACTGCCGCTCCAGTTCCTGAACACTTATATCTGCAGCACCTGCGGGTGTAAAAAAGGTAAGCGGGGTCTGATCATCATAAAGTGAAGGCTGAAGGTCCACACCCAGATCTACCAGGAGCTTCCATTCTCCCTTTTCTGTTTTCCGCCACACCGTGGTATATTGCCCGGCGCCAAGTAAAGGCCCCGTAAGGGTTTGACGAAATTCGAAAGGGCCGGTAGTGAATCCCAGGTCGCCGGCAGCAGCAATCCCTGCAAAAGTGGGATACCATTGCAGTTTGGCTTCCGTTTCCTGCGCCTTCTCCCAGAATTTAATACCATTCTGTTCGCCTCCTTCTGTAAACACCACGCCATTACTATCCAGGTATTGCAGGAAAGCCTGTTTGATACTATGGCTGAGGGCATGTTGTGCAAAGGACCTTTCTGCATTTACCACTTGCTGAACGGGTTGGGCGGATACTATAGTATACAGGAAACAACAGGGCAGGATCATCCGGCGCTTCTTCATTTTTGCTCGTTTTGATGAATGTATATAATCCCGCTATCCTGAGATCACGCAGGTCGCTAAATTGGCCGTTTTAATCGCTGAAATGATGAAATATCCCACCCATTTGAAGGCATTGTCCACATCATTTCAACTACCAAATCCGGCAGTTCGGTATTTTTTGCTTAAAAGCTGGAAGACAATTCGGACTTTTGCACAAATCAAACAGCGCACATGCTTCACCTGGAGAGAAAGCTCCATAGATACGGCTACCTGGCCATTACGGTATTCTTCGTTATTTTCTACATGCTGGAAATGTTCTTCGGCTCATGGAAAATAGACTACCTGGTACCTAAGATCATCTGTGTGACCATTCCTTTCACACTGGCTATCTGGATTCCCACACATTGGGTGGTAATGTGGCTGCGGAAAAGGATGCCGGGAATGAAACTGGCCTGGAAGCGGCTCACCACCGCTTTCCTCATTCTACTCCCCTATAGCATGATCCTGGGCTTCACCAGGGTTTTCCTGGAGAACTATACCCTTATCTGGCAAAAGGCCATTCCCTTTGTATGGTATTACACCTGGACCAGCGGCATGGTGGTATTGATCGTGTTCCTGCAGATTGCTGTATATGAAAGCATCTATTATTTAATAGAATGGAAAAAAGTGTCTTCTGAAGCAGAGGAATTAAAACAACTTCATTTAAAGATGCAGTTTGATTCCCTGAAAGTACAGATCCAGCCTCACTTCCTTTTCAACACCCTGAATACTTTGATAGGCCTGATAGAAATGGACCCCAAAAAGGCCCGCACCTTCACGGAAGAGCTGGCCTATGTTTACAGGTACCTGCTGGAAGCAAACGACCGTGCCATGATCAGCCTGGAAGAAGAGCTGGCTTTCAGCAAAGCCTATTTCTTCCTGTTAAAGAACAGGTATGAAGAAGGCCTTTACCTGGAGATCGCCGGAGAAAATGATCTGAATCATTATAAGATACCACCACTCAGCTTACAGATCCTGCTGGAAAATGCCGTCAAACATAATGTTATTACCCGTGCCCGGCCATTGCATATTCAGATCCATGTGGACCATCCGGGAAAACAGGTAATAGTGGTAAATAACCTGCAACGGAAACCGGCGGTGGACTGTACCGGCAAAGGCCTGTTGCATATGGAAAAGAAGTTCCGCCTGATGGACCTTCCAAACATAAAGATCGAAGAAGCCCCCGATACTTTTTCTGTGACAGTTCCCCTTATCAAAGCACACGAATATGAAAGTATTAATTATTGAAGACGAGTCCGTAGCCGGGCAATTACTGAAGAGTACGATCGCTTCCGTTGATCCGGACATAGAGGTGGTGGAGATCCTGGACAGCGTGGAATCCAGCGTACAGTACCTCAGTACCAAACCTTTGCTGGACCTCATATTCCTCGACATTGAACTGGGAGACGGGCAAACATTTGATATCTTCAAAAAAGTGCAGATAGATGCCCCTGTAATATTTGTAACCGCTTACCAGGAGCATGCACTGAAAGCGTTTAAGTTAAACAGTGTGGACTATCTCCTGAAACCCGTGAGCAAAGATGAACTCACCGCCGCACTCCTCAAATACAGGCGCCTGCATGTAGATCAGAAGCAGGCATTGCAGCATAATATCCTATCCCTCCTGGGCAATTACAGGAACGAAACAGGCGCGCATAAAAGCCGGTACCTTGCAAGGAATGGTACCCGTCTTATTTCCATCCCGGCAGAAGAGATCGCGTACTTCTATACGAAAGATAAACTGCAATACATCAAAACACAGCAGAACGGGGATTACATCATTGATAAAAGATTGGATGATATAGAAGCTGAAGTAAGCCCCAAAACCTTCTTCCGGCTCAACCGGCAGTTCATTGTGAATTACGGATGCATTGAAAAGGTACATACCTGGTTCAGCGGTAAAATGAAAGTACAGGTAAAACCGGCAGCTTATGAAGAGATTATTATCAGCAGACTGAAAGCCGCAGAGTTCAAGAAATGGCTCGGCGGGGAATAAAATAACACTCTGGTATAAAAAACCCACATCTCAGGCAAAAAGCCTTCTCCGGCTGATGCAAATGCATTTACTTGCCATAGAATTAATAAACATAGATTTAGTTTTCTAACGAAATGCCGGGGATCTCAATTTCCGGCTTTTTCCGTCACCGCTTTTACCTGCGTTGATAAATTATCTATCTTTTTATTCAGCTCAATGATGTATAACATTTGTTCCTCTATCTTCTGTAACAGCAGCTTATTCATTTCTCCTACATCAATGCCATTTTCTGTCACTTCCTTTTCAGATGGAATACCCGGTAAATGTTTATACTGCTTCACAAATTTTTCTACTTCATAGATGGAAGGAAATCTATACGCCGGTTCAAATACAAAATCTGCCCAGCCAGCTTGCTGCGTAACTTTAACCTTCCTGGCACCAATGGTTCCTTCCACTGCTAATGCATAGGATCCTGTATTAGCGGTGCCGATACCTACACTTTGACTAACGAGCAGGCTATTGGACACCCGTACATGATTATCGCCGTCGCCGATACTGAAGGCAAGTCCTGTAGGTACGCCACCGGTACCAACACCTGTATAGAATTTTATACCGCCGTAACCATAATATCCCACCATTTTAATCCCTGTATGGTAATTAATGACCAGTTTAGGGAAAGGGAACGCCCAAGCTCCCGGTTCCTGGTAAATTCCGTAATCATAATGGTTAACGCCATTATTGCCTCCTACCCCTCCAAAAAGGAACATATTCGATTGCGCAGTACCGTTCACTTCAAGTGTAGCCTGTGGATTGGTCGTTCCAATTCCTACATTTCCGGTTGTAGGGAAAGTGTTTGTTTGAGCATGGGCAACAATTGTGCAGAGAATGGCAACAAACAGGGTAACGGAGATCTTCTTAATCATGTACATAGGTATTTTGTATCCTAAAATACATTTTTATTTCATTAACTCATATCCCTTATTCATTAATCCACCCTGTTTTCATTTCGCCGGCCAGCTCATCTTTGTATTCCCTAAAAAAGAAAACAATGAAAACGTTATTTAAAAAACTACTGTTCGTGCTCATCGTAGCCATCCCAGCGAGTTCCTGCATTAAGGACAAAGCTCCTAAGCCGGTTAAAGTATTCAACGCAGCGAAGTTTAAAGAAGAACTGAAAAAGAACATCGCGAAAACCAGGCCTACACATCCCAGGGGATACTCCTTTGTGGTCAACCAAAATGGCAGATGGATAGATACCTGTTCCACAGGCATTGCATACATGCTGCCGGGCGGCGGCACCAGTCCTATGCATCCTGATCAGGAGGTCAATGTGGCCAGTGTAACCAAGATCTTCACAACCGTTGCAGTGCTGCAATTGATGAAGAAGAATAATATAAAACTGGATGATCCGATAGGCCAATGGCTCCCGGTCTATTTTGGCACCGTACAGGCCGTTAAAGATATCACATTCAAACAACTGCTTACACACCGCTCAGGTATCTCAGAAGGTACCGGCTGGATCGATTCCCTGAAAGTGATCGCCAAAAGAGGCCTGGACAATCCGGCCAAACCGAAGGATTATGCGAACATGAACTTTGCCATCTTCCGCATCATGATCCCTTATATGATGAACAAAACAGCCACGCTGCAAATAGAAGCCAGCCTGGTACCATCACAAACAAAGCTGTTCGAAGAATGGCTGAGTATACAGTACATCAACTACATGCAGAATAATGTATTTTCCCCTATTGGTATCGGCAGCGCTTTATGTTCACCAGGTGTTAACACAGCCATGGCTTTCAACGAAGGCCCAAAGATCACAAGCAGGGTAATGGAAGACTGGACGCAGGAATCCGGTGGTGGCGGATACTATCTCTCCACCATGGAAATGGCCCGCGTAATGGCTTACATCAGCCATACCGATATATTGTTGAACAAAGAACAACGTGATATGATGGATGATAATTTTCTCGGCTGGGATACTGAAGATTCCTGGATGACGATAAACGGGCAATCCTACGGAAAGGATGGTGCATTACAATGGGGCGGCCCCGGCATGCAAACGCTGGTGGTAAAATACCCCGGCAACATAGAATTGAGCCTGTCCGTAACCTCATGGCCCGGCGATGACTTCCGAAATTTTACCAAGGCCGCGGCAGATGCATATAATGATAGCTGGGAATGGGAATGATCTTACATAAAAAAACCGCCGGAATTCACCGGCGGCCTTTTTTTATATCACGTTTACTCCTCTTCGTCAGTTACTCTCAAACCAGTTCTCCCCGTCATTTTCTCCTGCAAATGCTGGAAGATAATAAACAGCACCGGGATGATAAAGATCCCCAATATCACACCCGTAAGCATTCCTCCTACCACACTGAAACCGATGGAATGGTTACCCAGTGCAGAAGCACCTTTAGCCCAAACCAACGGAAGCATCCCTACAATGAATGCAAACGAGGTCATGAGGATGGGACGCAAACGAAGGTGAGAAGCTTCCAGCGCTGCTTCCAGCAATGGCTGCCCTCTTCTTCTGCGCTGTACCGCATATTCCACGATCAGGATTGCATTCTTGGCCAGCAACCCTATCAGCATGATCAATCCCACCTGCACATAAATGTTGTTATCAATACCCGCAAAACCGATGAACAGGAATACGCCAAGGATACCTGTAGGAACGGATAAGATCACGGCAAGCGGCAGGATATAACTTTCATACTGCGCTGCCAGCAGGAAGTATACGAAGATGATACTCAGCAGGAAGATAAAGGCAGTCTGCCCGCCCGTCTTCTTTTCTTCCCTCGTCATACCCGTCCACTCATATGCATACCCTCTCGGTAATACCTGTTTGGCCGTTTCTTCAATTGCCCGGATAGCATCACCCGTACTGTAACCCGGCTTAGGTATACCATTGATGGTAACAGCATTGAACAGGTTGTTCCGTGTTACTGTTTCAGGGCCATAGGTACGTTTAAGTGTTACAATAGAATTCACCGGCACCATTTCTCCTTTATCATTCTTTGCATAAATGCCGTTAAGGGAAGCCGCATCTGTACGATACGGAACATCCGCCTGTGCCATTACACGGTAGTACTTACCAAATCTGTTAAAGTCAGAAACAAAGCTGCTACCATAGTAAGTTTGCAGTGTCTGTAATAATTCATTGAGGGATACCCCCAACTGCATTGCCTTGGCATTATCGATCTCAATCTTATATTGCGGGTTACCGGCTGCGAAAGTGGTAAATGCAGCGGCGATCTCTTTTCTTTGCATCAAAGCCCCGATAAATGCCCAGGCATTATTGCCCAGTTGTTCCAGGCTGCCATTACTCCTGTCCTGCAGCATGAACTCAAACCCGCTCACGTTACCAAACCCTTGTATAGTGGGGAAAGTAAAGAAGAACATGTTCGCATCTTTCACCTGGCTGGCCTGTTGCGCAAAGATCCCCGCGATCTGGTTAGCATCGTCAACATCCCCCCTTTCTCCCTGGGGTTTGATCCTCACAAACCCTGCTCCGTAAGGGGCAGCATTCGCATTGGAAATAAAGTTCAACCCTTCCACTACATAACGGTGCGCCACGGAAGGATGGTCCTTGATCAGGCTGTCTATCTTAGCCATCGCTTTATGCGTTCTTTCCAGGGAACTGCCCGGAGGTGTATTCAGGGCATACAGGATAAAGCCCTGGTCTTCATTCGGGATGAAACCGGTAGGCGCTTTCTTCATCATCACAAAAGTAATGGCAGTGATCAGCACCAGGCCTCCTATTGCCAGCCACTTCCGGCGGAAGAGGAATTGCAGGCTGCGTACATACTTATCCGTGAGTGTTCTGAAGCTGGCATTGAATGCATTAAAGAAACGGGCACCAAATCCTTTTTTCTTACTATGCCCTTCTTCTCCTTCACCATGATGCTGGTTTTTTAAGAACAATGCGCAGAGGGCAGGACTTAAAGTAAGCGCGTTCACTGCAGAGATCAGGATCGCAATAGCCAGTGTAAAAGCGAACTGCCTGTAGAATACTCCGGCAGGGCCTTCCATAAATCCAACCGGCACAAACACCGCCGCCATTACCATGGTAATGGATACGATAGCGCCCGAGATCTCACTCATGGATTGTACTGTTGCCTTCCTGGCATTCAATCCCGTTCGTTCCATTTTAGAGTGCACCGCTTCCACCACCACAATCGCGTCGTCCACTACGATACCGATGGCCAGTACAAGTGCGAATAAAGTAAGCAGGTTGATGGTAAAGCCGAACAACTGCATAAAGAAGAAAGTACCAATGATAGCCACAGGTACTGCAATAGCAGGGATCAGCGTTGAGCGGAAGTCCTGCAGGAAGATGAACACTACAATAAATACCAGTACGAATGCCACCACCAGTGTTTCTACTACCTGGTGAATAGAAGCATCCAGGAATTCTTTGGTATTATACATCACCGTGGTCTTGATCCCTTTCGGTAACACCGCTTTGAACTCTTCCAGCTGCCGTTCAGCTTCTGTGAGGATATCATTTGCATTGGAGCCTGCTGTCTGGAACACCGCAAAACCGGATGTAGGCCCGCCATCCAGCTTACCATAAGAAGAGTAGGTAGATGTGCCAAATTCCACCCTGGCCACATCTTTCAGCCGAAGCATGGAACCATCAGCATTCGCTTTAATGATGATATTCTCATAATCTTCGTTACTATTCAGTTTCCCTTTATACTTCAACACATATTCAAACACCTCCGAACTGGCTTCCCCAAACCGGCCGGGCGCGGCTTCCTGGCTTTGCGCCTTCACCGCATTCGTTACATCACTGGGAGAAAGATTGTTCGCCGCCAGCCTGTCCGGCTTCAGCCAGATACGCATGGAATAATCCTTGGAACCAAAGATCTGCGCCTGTGCAACCCCTGGTATACGCTGGATCTGGGGGATCAGGTTAATCTTGATATAGTTATGCAGGAACACGTCATCATATCGTTTATCCTCACTGGATAAGGCTACGAACATGATAATACTGTTCTGTTGCTTTTGCGTGGAAATACCACCCTGTATCACTTCCTGCGGTATCTGGCTGATGGCTTTGGATACCCGGTTCTGCACGTTCACCGCAGCAATATCGGGGTCAGTACCCTGCTTGAAATACACCGTAAGTGATAAAGTACCATCGTTGTTGGAGTTGGAGGTCATGTACGTCATGTTCTCCACCCCGTTGATGGATTCTTCCAGTGGCACGGCCACGGAACGGGCTACTACTTCAGCATTCGCACCGGGGTATACTGCTGTTACCAATACACTGGGAGGAGCAATATCGGGGAACAAAGTAATGGGTAAAGAGAAGAGCGACAATGCGCCCAATAAAAGCAAAATGATAGAGACCACCGTAGATAGTACCGGCCTGTCTATGAACTTTTTTAACATAAAAGCATGGTTTTATAGAAACTCAGTTAAGCGGATTTGCCTTCAACAGGCTGTCCGCTGATAATAGCTGTGGAGTGATCACAGCGCCTTCCTGTAGGTTACCTGTTCCCGCCAGCACAATTTTGCCGCCAGCAGGAATGCCATTGTCAACATAATAATAACCGGATGTTTTGCCCAATACATGAATAGCTTTACGGGTCACTTTATTACTGTCCGTTACAGCATAAACAAATACCTGGTCCTGCATCTCGAAAGTGGCTTCCTGCGGAATAATAAGGGCGGAGGATAAGGTATGCGTGATCCTCACTTTACCTGTACTGCCCGTGCGTACAGTAGCACCGGGATTAGGGAAAATGGCCCTGAAGCTGATACCACCCATTGTTTTGTCGAACTGCCCCTCTACGATCTCAATCCTTCCTTTCTGCGCATAAACGCTGTTATCCGCCATGATCAGTTCTACCTGTGGCACTTGTTTGATCTTTTGTTCAATGGTGCTACCGGCGTATTTGTTTTTAAAGGCAATGAAATCCGGTTCGCTCATGGTGAAGTAGGCGTATATTTCATTCACATCGGACAATACCGTTAGAGGGGCTGCTTCACCTTTGCCAACAAGGCTTCCCGTCTTAAAAGGGATCCTTCCTACATATCCGTTCACCGGCGCAGTGATCAAAGTAAATCCCATGTTGATGCTGGCACTCCCAGCCATGGCCTTTGCCCTGGATACGGAAGCTTTTGCTGCTTCATAATCTGCCTGTGCCGTTTTTAATTGCAGATCAGAAACCACATTGTTCTTCACCAGCGGTGCCAGGCGTTCTATTTCCACCTGTGCTTTTTGCATATTGGCTTCAGCCGCTTGCAGACCAGATCTTGTATTATTGGATTGCTCCGCATACACCCGGTCATTTATTTTGAACAGGGGCTGGCCGGCTTTAACGTAAGCACCTTCATCCACATATATTTTTTCGAGGTAACCATCCACTTGCGGGCGAATGTCTACATTCAAAGTACCTTCCAGGTTAGCGGAAAAATCCTGGTAGGTATTTGCCGGAGCGGACACAACTGATATAACAGGCAGTTGAACCGGCGGCGGAGCTGTTGCTGCGGGTTTTTGTGCACAGCTGTACAGCAAAACCAACAGACTTAGAGGAGAGAATAAACGCATATAGTGTGTATTATTAAAAGCTTCTGAACAGGCAATGCGGATCCGTTTCACAGTTTCCCTGTGAAATGACACAACGCGCATAGCGCACAAAATTTAATTAGCGATCAGGTGTGGGCGATAACAATCAGAAGATGTAAAAAACACCTTGCGTTAGAGGTTGTAAATTGACAGGACAATAATTAACTTATGTAAATCAGGGCACAAATATAAAATAGATATATCGAAATCTATCGATTTATTTTTCTAAAATGCCAATTTTATGACGAATCGCGTTTGTCAGGGGATGAAATGAGTATTAAAAAAGAGATGGGGCTGGTATAATCTTTGATGCGTGTTTTACATTAATACACCAGCAGTATGGATATAAAAAGTACCGTCATTTGTTTACCCATCCACAATATGGATAAAACATTAGCATTCTATCAAAACGCATTTCTTATTTCTGACATTCAGATAGAAGATGGAATAATTATGCTTGAGTTTCCAAAGCTCTCTTTATTTCTTATGAAAAAAGATGCTTTTGAAGCTTACAGCAAAAAGGCGGGCCGGGGAGCCCAGTTTCCAAATGGCAATAGCGGAATGATCATTAGCTGCGCGATGACATCCAGGGAAGAGATAGATACGATCTTAGAGAATGCGACTGATTATGGCGGCAGTGTAACCGGCAAGGCTTTTATAGATGAAAGTTATGGTGGCTACACCGGGTATGTTGCTGATCCTGATGGTCATCTTTGGGAGCTGGTATATCCACAACAGCAATCATAACGCTTCAATAAAAGAAATATAATCCTTCGCGTTTTCTGCTATTCTTTCTTCAGTAGCGTAATGCTCTGATCCATAAAAGGCAAAGAAATGCCTGTAATCCGCTTTCACATATTGGAAAGTGATTTCAAATGGTGTTGTCAGCTGCTGCAATGTGTATTTATAACGCCCGGTAGCCCGGTAATCCACCTCATCAATCCCGGCTGTAATACCCAACGCGATTTTTTTGTGTTGTAAATGATAATTGCTGTTAGATCCATAAGCCCACCCATGCGTCAACACTTCGTCCAGCCATTTCTTGAAAAAGGGCGGGCAGTTAAACCAGTAGAAAGGGAACTGAAAGATGATCTTATCATGCGCTTCTATCAGGTGTTGTTCCTTTTCTATATCTATTTTCTCATCCGGATATAAACGGTGCAGATCATGTACCAGGTACTTGTCGGGGAACTTCTCCAATTCCTGGATCCAGCGTTTGTTTATAAGGGAACTTTTGAGATCCGGGTGTATGATTACTACTAATGTTTTCATAGCAGCAAAATAAGATCATAAATGCCTAATCTGTAACTTAGCACCCAATTGTATGCTACTATCAAAAATGTAACTATGAGTAAGATAAAAGGTACTTCCACCCATAACGAAAACAAGCGGCATCTTATATCAGAGTGTATAGAAGTATATGCAGCATCTCTTATTGGCGGGCAGTGGACTTTACATATATGGTTCTATTTAATAAACGGCAAAAAGCGTTTTGGAGAGCTGAAAAAGCATCTTCCTAATGTTACTGAGCGGATGCTGACCTTACATTTACGGAAAATGGAGAAGAATAACCTGGTAAAAAGAACGGTGTATCCGGAGGTGCCGCTTCGTGTGGAATATGAGTTAACGAAAAGTGGTAAAGCATTGAAAGTGCTTTTTAAACACCTGGCAAAGTGGGGAGAACAGCATAAGGAATTTGAAAGTACTCTTAGCTAATGCGTTTCATTCCCTGCCATATACCAGCCCTGATCATGTTGCCGTAACCATCATCTGGTAAAAAGTGCGTGAAAGAATTAGCCAGTTCATAATGCTTAAGCGCATTGGCGTGGTTCCCCAGGTCTTCATAACATTTAGCCACGTTCAGATACAGAGAAGGATAAGTACTTTTCACAGTGTCGTCGTCAATATTTAAAGCCAGTTGCAAAGCAATTTCATCCCACTTCAATTTATCTGCCACGCTGTTTTGGTGACGGGCAATATAATGAGCAGCTGTAAATTTATCAGTGTTATTGTTGGCCACATCCAATGCTTGTTGAAAAAGCAGTAAAGCAGCTGAGGGTTGCCCCTGCCCTTCCAGCTCCATCCCCTGAATGCAAAGCTGTATGGTTTTACTATCCTGGTTAAATTCCATAAACTGGTGCGAAAATACAATTATCGAAAAGGTTATCAAGCCTACCTGTTCATCTTTTGTGTATTTTACAACATTTTCTTTCAAAGGATAACACTAAAACAAAATCCGGTGAAAATCAGAACCCTCGTTGAACTATATTCTCTCCTTCCTGAAGACGAAAAATTAATTGTAGATGTGTTACGGCAAATAATTATTGAAACACTTCCTGAATACTGCCGGGAGAAAATATCATATAATGTTCCTTTCTTTTATGGCAACAAAGGGATCTGTATCATCTGGCCCTCAACTATCCCCAGGGGCGGTATCAAAAAAGGAGTTCTTTTAGGTTTTTGGTATGGTCACAAATTAATGGACGATGATTGCTTTCTATCGCATGGAACAAACAAGCAAATTTTTTATAAGATCTACCAGGCCCCGGAAGAAATTGATGAAAATCCGATAAAAAAACTTTTAAAAGAAGCGGTCAGGTTGGATAGCACCTTCAAAAAGATACCTTAAACCGTCAGGATATGTGACCATGGAAAGCGTTGAAAGGTTACTTTCAATCTGTTTTAATTGATCTGCAAAAAATGTGGGGAAATAGAGGTGAGATGTGTATTATGCAAAAAGGCATGACGCTTGTCATGCCTTTTGTGACCCTGTCAGGATTCAAACCTGAAACCTTCTCATCCGTAGTGAGATGCTCTATTCAGTTGAGCTACAGAGCCGTTTGTATTGTGTTGAACGGGATGCAAATGTAGGTAGTTTTTTCATTTCTGCAAATATTTCTGCCAAATTTCCTGCAAATTATTTTTAAAAATTTACTTTTGGCCTATCATATAAAACGCTGAAACCCGTGAAAATACAGCTCTGGAGCATAGGCAAAGATAATGACGCCTACATTAGTGAAGGCATTAAAATCTTTCAAAAAAGATTACAGCATTACACCGATTTCGATATTAAATTAATTCCGACTGTAAAACAGGCTGCCAGTCTTTCCATTCCGGAACTGAAAAAACAGGAAGGAAAAATGATCCTGGACCTCCTGCAGCCGCAGGACTATTTACTTGCCCTCGACGAGAGAGGAAAAACGATGACAACCGTACAATTGGCCGATTTCCTCCAGCAAAGGAACAATGCCGGCACCCGGCAGCTGATCATCCTGATAGGTGGCGCTTTCGGGCTGGATACCGCCGTTTTGCAGCGTGCCCAGCAGCAATTATCCCTTTCTTCCCTTACCTTTCCCCATCAGTTGGTGCGTTTGATCGTAACAGAACAACTTTACCGGGCATATACCGTGCTCAACAACGAGAAATATCATCACCAATGACTATTTTTACAACTTAACCGGGGAATTTATGGCAATCAGCATAACACTTATCATTATCATCTTTACCTGTATCGTTTCTATCACCTCCTTCAACAGACCCGATCAGATAGATAAATTGAGTTTCTGGCCCTATATGATCAATGAACGCAAGGAATGGTACCGTTTCATTACTTCGGGTTTTGTGCATAGTGATTTCATGCATCTTGGCTTTAACATGCTTACACTTTGGTTCTTTGGCAATGCCATGGAACAATATTTCCAGCTTTATTTCGGGAGTAAGTTCTTCTTTGTACTGTTATATGTATTGGGACTGATCTTACCGGATATCTCTTCTTATTTCAGGCAAAAAGATAATATTTCTTACCGTGCTATCGGCGCTTCCGGTGCCGTATCCGCAGTACTGTTCTCTATCATTATCTTTGATCCATGGATGATGATCCAGGTGTTCTTTATTCCGCTTCCTGCCATCGTTTTTGGGGTATTGTACCTTGCCTACTCCTGGTATATGGCCAAAAGAGGCGGCGATAACATCGGGCACGACGTACACTTCTGGGGAGCTGTACTAGGCCTGGTATTCCCTATTGTACTAAAACCTGAACTGGGGCTGTTGTTTATCGACAGGCTCCTAAGCAAGTTCTAATTTCAATATTTTCCTTGTTTTGTCCGTGATCTTGAAACGATCATCTATCCGCATGCCGGCCACCCAGATAATGCGTTTATGGGATTCCAATACCCATACCTTTTCCTTCTCCGGCAGGGATAACTTCTGATCAATAAAAAAGCGGCTGAGTTTCTTCTTTTTGGCCATACCCAGGGGATAGAAATAATCTCCTTTTTTCCACCTGCGCAATATAAGCGGGAACTGCACCTGCTGAAGGTCCAGGCAGGCAATACTGGCAGTAGCCGGCACGGTGAATCCTTCCCTGGCAAGCTGTTCCAATTTCAAAAGCATATCCGGCAGTTGTACCAGGTGCTGTGCTTCTTCAATGATGAAATGAGTGGAGGCAGTAGCTTCCAGGGGAGTAATGATCAGCCATTTGCGGTCCCTTACAATACGGTGTGTGGCCGTGGCTATCCATTTGCCGGGTTCACTGTTCAACAGCTCTACTACCTGTGCCGCCTGTGCCGTGCTGCATTGAAATGGTTTCAGTATTTCATAGGCAATTGTAGCCAATGGTACAGCCTGCTGCAGTTTCAGGATGGGAATGAAATATTCCTCTCCCCGCTGTTCGATCAGTTTCTTTTTGTGAATTTCCACCGCCTGCCTGTAAAGGATCTCTGCTTCACGGAAACGCTCAATGCTACTGCCCGTGTTCTTTACCACTTCAGGTAATACCTCTTCCAGCCGCGGCAACACCTGGTGACGGAAAAAATTACGTGTGTACTTATCCGTTGTATTGGAACTGTCTTCCACATGCTGTAAGTTTTCCGCATCAGCATATGCTTTGATCTCTTCCCGTGTAGCAAACAACAAAGGGCGTACAATACGCCCCTGCACAGGCAGGATGCCATGTAAGCCCGCTATGCCGGTACCTTTTGAAAGGTTCATCCAAACCGTTTCTACATTATCCTGCATATGATGCGCGGTGGCAATGAAGGAAAGCCCCCTCTCCTGCCGCAGTTCTTCCAGCCATTGATAACGCAGTTCCCTGGCAGCCACCTGGATAGATCTTTTATGTGCAGCTGCATAGGTTTCCGTATCAAAACGCCGTACAAAAAGGGGAATACCATAACTTTCTGCCAGTGTGCGTACAAACGTTTCATCACGTTCAGACTCTGCACCTCTTAATTGAAAATTACAATGCGCCATCTCCACTTTAATGCCGGCCTGTACACACAGATGTGTGAGCACAATGGAATCAAGTCCTCCGCTTACCGCCAGCAGTAAAGGGTCTGCAGCCGTAAAGAGCTGTTCTTTTGTAATATATGATCGTAGCTGTTGCAGCATTATATTTAATTAGTCGGTGAGATCCTCATGTGCAGCCTGCAGCTCATTATAAGCATGCATATCTTTCTCTTCCCAGGCAATATACATTCCCTTTTCATACACGGCAATGGCTGCTTCCGTTTCTCCGGTACGCTCCAGCAATTTACCCAGGTGATAATAAGAACCTACATAAGTAGGCTCATTTTCCAGCAATTCCTCAAATACTTTCCTTGCATTCCCATCCTCCTGTATCTTGATGTATTCCAGTGCCAGCGCATGTTTCAGGAAACTATCCTGCGGGCTGCTTTCAAGGAATGCCTTCAGTTGAGCGATTCTATCCATATTGAATATTTCTAATTTTAATTACGGGCGGCCGCCTGTTCGCCCAATGCCTAAATCCCATATATTTGCTAATACTGCATTTTTCAATTAAACCAGTTAACGGATATGAAGATCTTAGTATGTATCAGTAAAACTCCCGACACAACTGCAAAAATAGCTTTCGCAGACAACAACACGAAATTCAGTGAAGCGGGTGTGCAGTTTATTATCAATCCATACGATGAATGGTATGCCCTGGTAAGAGCATTGGAGCTGAAAGAAACGTTGAACGCCACCGTACACCTGATCACAGTGGGAGGAGCCGATACCGAACCCGTGATCCGCAAGGCCCTTGCCCTTGGCGGAGATGAAGCCTTCCGTGTGAATGCGGATAGTCATGACAGTTATTATATTGCTTCACAGATAGCGGCACATGCCAAACAGGAAAATTACGACATCATATTTACCGGTAAAGAAACCATCGACTATAACGGTTCCGGCATTGGGGGTATGGTAGCAGAACTGGTGGGCATCCCCTTTGTTTCCATTGCTTCTAAATTTGAACTGAGCGGCCAGGTAGCTACCCTTCGCCGCGAGATAGAAGGCGGAGAAGAAGTTTGCGAGGTTACATTACCGGTAGCCGTTTCCTGCCAGAAAGGAATGGCCGAAGCCAGGATCCCCAACATGCGGGGCATCATGGCGGCGCGCACCAAACCACTGAAAGTAATAGAACCCGTACAGGCCGATACACTCACCAGTATCGTATCATTTGAATTGCCACCAGCCAAAGCCGGTGTGAAACTGATCCCTGCTGATAACGTGGAAGAGTTAGTGAAACTCCTGCACGAAGAAGCTAAAGTGATCTGATCTTATTCAACACTAAAACAAATCGCATGTCCGTTTTAATATTCGCCGATCAATTTCAGGGAAAAATAAAGAAGTCTGCACTGGAAGCAGTACAGTATGGCGCCAAAGTGGCCGCCCAATCAGGAACAACTGCTACTGCGCTGGTAGCAGGAGAAGTAAGTGCGGAGGAACTGGCCAGCCTGGGCCAGTATGGCGCGCAAAAAGTATTACATGTGGCAGATGCCCGTTTGAATGAACTGGAAGCCGGCACCGCCACAAAGATCCTCGCGGAAGCGGTGGCAAAGGAAAATGCCGCTGTGGTTGTTTTCTCCCATAACTTCTCAGGCCGTGCCATTGCCCCGCAATTATCGTCCCGCTTAAAAGCAGGCCTGGTGGCTGGAGCTATCTCCCTGCCGGACACCGCTAACGGTTTTGTGGTAAAGAAGAACGTTTTCTCCGGGAAAGCCTTCGCCAACGTAAACATTACGTCTGAAAAGAAGATCGTTTCCGTATTACCCAATACTTTCAGCCTGGCTCCAACAGATGGTACCGCTGCTGTGGAAGCTTTTGCTCCTGCCCTTACAGATGCCGACTTCCGCATCAAACCACTTAAAGTAGAAACTATCAGTGGTGAAGTACCGCTGACAGAAGCAGAAATAGTAGTGAGCGGCGGCCGTGGCCTGAAAGGGCCCGAACACTGGGGCATACTGGAAGACCTGGCCCATGCGCTGGGTGCTGCCACTGCCTGCAGCCGCCCTGTGGCAGATGCAGACTGGCGCCCGCATCATGAACACGTTGGCCAGACCGGTTTCACCGTAAGGCCCAATTTATACATAGCTATTGGTATTTCCGGAGCTATTCAGCACCTGGCAGGTGTTAACGGCAGTAAAGTAATAGTAGTGATCAATAAAGACCCTGAAGCCCCCTTCTTTAAGGCCGCAGATTACGGTATAGTAGGCGATGCCTTTGAGGTGGTGCCTAAATTAACGGCCGCTGTTAAGAAATATAAGGGTATCTGATAATTTGTGATAGCCGTCTGCTATTGACTTTCGGCTGGATATTGCCGCTTTCGTGCTGCAAAATCCGCCCGGATGCTAATAGCTGGCGGCTTTCCGCTTTTTAGATATCGATTATTTTTCTAACTTCACGTCTTACACGATTAAACGTGAGCGCTAACGCGTATTTGACAGTATGAGAAAAATAGAATTGGAAATAGTTGCTTTGTCGCACAGTATTACGCAAACTCATTCATATGCCGTGGTGTTAGGAGAAGTGAATGGATTAAGGCGTTTACCCATAGTTATTGGAGGGTTTGAAGCTCAGGCCATAGCAGTAGCGCTGGAAAAAATGCAGCCCAGCAGGCCGCTCACACACGATCTCATGAAAAATTTCATGAATGCATTTAGCGTTGAGTTGCATGAAGTGGTGATCAGCAATTTGCAGGAAGGCATTTTCTACTCCAAATTGATCTGCTCCAATAACGATGATACGATAGAAATAGACTCCCGCACATCAGACGCCCTGGCATTGGCAGTACGGTTCGGATGCCCCATTTATACATACGAAAACATCCTGAACAGTGCAGGCATCCTGCTGGACGATCCCGCTGGCAAGAAAACAACCAAACCAGCCGGAGGGCCAACTATCTCAGAGCATGAAAAAGGTGCTGAAGATGACCTTAAAGTGCTGAACCTGGAAGAGCTGAACACACTCCTGCAGGAAGTACTGGAACAGGAAGATTATATCCGCGCCATCGCCATCCGCGATGAGATCAATAGCCGAAAAAGTAAATAAGCGCCGTGATCCTTTTCCCCAATTGCAAGATCAACCTGGGTTTACACATTCTGCAAAAACGTGCAGATGGTTTTCACGACCTGGAAACCGTGTTCTACCCGCTCCTTTTACAGGACGCCCTGGAGATCATCACAGCAGAAGAAAACATCTTTTCCAGCAGTGGCCTGGATATTCCGGGAGACACAGAAGATAATCTCTGTAAAAAAGCCTGGCACCTGTTAAAAGCAGACTTCCCGCAACTACCCGCTATACATATGCATCTGCATAAACAGATCCCGATAGGCGCAGGCCTTGGAGGAGGTTCCGCAGATGGTGCTTTTACCCTCAGACTGCTCAACTCAAAATACAACCTGGACCTCTCCCTGGAAAAGCTGGAAGCGTATGCTGCGATACTGGGCAGCGATTGTCCTTTCTTTATCCGGAATACAGCCTGTTTTGCTTCAGGCAGAGGAGAACTTATGGAACCCCTTGACCTGGACCTCACCGCCTATTCTTTCCTCCTCGTACATCCCGGTATCCATGTTAACACCGGATGGGCATTTGGGCAGATCATACCGGGCCGCCCGGCTGTTCCCTTAAAAGATATCGACTGGCAGGATGTAAGTAGCTGGAAGCACCGTTTAACGAATGATTTTGAAGCGCCGGTGTTTGCCGCCTACCCCGCTATCGGAGGAATAAAAGAGAAGATGTATAAGAATGGGGCCATCTATGCCGCCATGAGCGGAAGCGGATCTGCCGTAATAGGGATCTTTCCCAAGAACAAATTACCAGAAACCGGTTGGGAAACAGGATGCAGGGTTTTTGAAATGATATAAAGCAATGATCCTCAGGCCTTTTCTCGGCAGGTAAGTAAAAAGCTATCCTAAATACCTGATCTTCAGTGCATTGCCCGGTGCCATTCTACCACACGTACCTTAATTCCTTTGTAACTACTTGATCTTCATAGGTTTTCCCGGTAGGTAAGTAAAAACTAAAACGCAGATAAAAGACTGATCCACAATACCTTGCCCGGTACTATGCTACAACATGCACCTTGAACTGAAAACAAAAATAGCCGGTCCCAATAAAGGAACCGGCTATATATTGCGAGTAAGATAAATCTTATTTTACAGAAGCGATAAGGCTTTTGAAAGTTTCAGGCTCATTCATTGCCAAGTCAGCGAGAACTTTTCTGTTCAGACCAATGTTCTTTTCTGACAATTTATGGATGAATGCTGAGTAAGTCAATCCTTCTGCTCTGGCCGCAGCGTTAATACGGGCGATCCACAGTTGACGGTAGTTTCTTTTCTTCAGTTTGCGACCTACATAAGAATAGGTTAAGCCTTTCTCCAGAACGTTCTTAGCTACGGTATAAACATTTTTACGTTTACCGTAGAAGCCTTTGGCTTGCTTTAAGATCTTCTTTCTTCTGGCTCTGGACGCAACTGCGTTTACTGAACGAGGCATGTTATGCTTTTTAAAACTTGTTTAAATAAATTGATACGTTTTAGCGAAGTACGAGCATACGCTTCACCAGGTTCAGATTTGCATCAGCTACCAGGCTACTGCCTCTCAATGAACGCTTTCTTTTGTTAGACTTCTTAGTCAATAAGTGACTTTTGAAAGCCTTCGGACGTTTGATCGCTCCGCTGCCGGTCACCGTAAACGTCTTCTTCGCACGGCTATGAGTCTTTACTTTTGGCATTATACATCAAATTTGGTCTGCAAAGGTAGCTAATTATTTGATAAATGTCACAACAGTCATAAAAAAATTCAATTTTTCCTCCTCTTCCCAAAAAAAAGTTCACATTTTTTCCACTCGATTAATATATTGACTTTCAAACAGCCCATACTTTATAAACATCAGATAAGCTCTTTTTTACTGTTCCAGGCGAAATACGTATTTTTGTTTCTCCTATATTATCATTAATTTTAATTTCAGATTATTCAAAATTTGTCCCATATCCAGTTATTGAACCTTTTTGACCGAATATCCGAAAGCCTATGAAACCGATTATTTACACCTACGAAAAAGAGTACCAGATCAAAGGCTACTCATTGTTTCCATCAATTTTTCATTTGAAGGCATTTCCGTTACCACGGAAATAAAGCCTATTGCTGTGCCTAACAGACCTATGACTCACCTAATTGTCAGAAACAATGAGAAGATTTCTACTCCTATTATTAACCATACTTTCCTCGGGGGCTGTATCTGAGATATATGCACAGAACGGAAGGCTAACGGCGCCGGCTAACGTCTGCCAGAACGCATATGCTTCCATGCATGCGTTCATAGACGATTTCAGGGCCGTGGATAGTGTACGGTGGACGATTACGCCTCCAAGTGGACCGGCCTATACCTATAGCCGGGCAATGCACCTGATAAGTAACCACCCGAAGTTCAAATACTTCAGTGCCACGGGGCAATCTGTGACCTTCATAACAGACCTTATAGGAACATATAGTGTCACCGCTACTATTTATTATACAAATGGAGGAAACCAAAGGAACAGGACCCGGACCAAGTCATTCAATGTATATGATTGCTCTATGGACGAGTGCGAAGGTACTTTTACACCCGCAACAAACTTCAAAGAGACATTTGGTCAGTTCTACGCAGGTGCTCCACGGAGACCGGTAGATCCTCCTGCCACCGTGGGATATACTTATGCTCCCTCAGCAGACCTCGCAGACGACTTTTATAGTATCCATTATAACTCTCAGATAGGTGGCCGCCCGGAATGGGATAACGTAGGAGACCATACTGATAACGGATATGGTGGTATGCTTATCGCCAACTCATCTGATAATCCGAAACTTTTTTACAGAAGAACGATAAACGGCCTTTGTCCGGGTGCTAAATATAATTTCTCGGCGTGGTTCATCAACCTTAACTCGCTTACTGTATTAAGCAACACCTGTCAACGGGAAGATTACCGTTATGCAGGTGTAACCTTTATTGTACGGAATGCCTCTAATAATGCTATCATCAGGCAGTTTAATACCAATGATGTATCGATGGACCTCTCCCGCAATTTGCCGGGAGATCAGCATTTAACAGGCTGGCAGAAATTCGGAGGTACACTTACACTCGCGCCCGGTCAGCAAAATGTGATCGTGGAGATCATGAACAATAACCCGGGTGGTTGTGGTAACGACATTGCGGTGGATGATATTGAATTCGTTTTTTGTGCACCTAAGATATATTCCTATATAGATGGACTGGGTGTGTCCGAAGATATGGTATGCCCCGGAGCTGAATTAACCCTCACTTCCGTGATCGAGCCATCCAACTATTTCGCAAACCCGGTTTACCGCTGGGAAATGAACAGGAATAGCACAGGATGGGTAACTGTCGGCGCTCCATATACTAACTTCAATACACCAATACTGAATATTCCGGCAGGAACCTTACAGGAATTAGACGTCATCGAATACCGGCTGATGGTATTTGAAGCCGGGAACGTAAATGATGCGGGGTGTTATACTCCTTCCAACCGGGTACTGCTAACAGTACCCGCGCTACCCAGTATCAATGCAACGAGACCCGCCATCTGCCGGGGGGATACTACTATCCTCAGGGCCAGCCCATTGGAATCGCCGAGCGTTACAGGGTATGAGAACTTTACCTTCGTCGGGCCCAGGATCTTAACCTGGCCAACACTTCCTGCACCAAAGGATTCCGTAATGGTGAATCCTATTGTTACAAGTGTTTATAATGTTAGAGGTGGTATTAATTATGGGCGCTATGCAAATGGTACGCCCCGTTACTGCTTTAAAGATGCGAGTATCACCATTACGGTAGATCAGCCACCAACTGTAAACCTTGGTCCGGACCAGGTTTTGTGCGCAGGCACACCTGTTACCCTGGATGCGGGAGCAGCCAATGCTGCATTTCCCATCACCTGGTCGCCAGGTAGCCAGACAAGCCAGACGATCACCTTCCCTGCTCCCACTCCTGGTGCCGGCGTAGCTACGCTAACGAATCAGCACAGAGTAATGGTGAGGAATGGGGAATGTACCGTACGTGATACTGTTAATATTACCGGCGTAGCCCCTGCCGTAGCGAATATCGATATACCACAATTCTATTGCGGCGTTACGGCTATAGCCTTAAAAGCAGATGCGATCACGGCTGACTATGCAGGTCTGTGGACAATTGTTGGAGCCAGCTATGGCGCCACTATTGCGAACCCAACACTTGCAAACGGTGCTTCATTGAACAACGTTCCCCCGGATCAGCCGATCACTTTAAGATGGACGGTTTCTCCACTGGCCAGGCCAGATTGTAGTACCTTCGAAGAATTCACGATCACCAGTGAAACAAGGCCCACCGCTACTGTAACAGGGCCATTCACACAGTGTTCTCCTACATTCCCGCTTTCCGGTAATGTTCCGGGACCAGGTATGCAGGGGCAATGGGTGGTAATATCCGGCTCCGCTACATTTGATGATCCAAGCAGCCCTACTGCCATAGCCACCGTAACCGGTACTACGCAGGTGAGGATTGAATGGAGGGTATCCCGCACCAATCCTTTATCCACTTGTGCACCGGCTACAAGGCAAACCACACTCGATTATACGCCGCCGCCATTGCTCAACGTGACCAGTGTAGATCTAAACAGTTGCGCTAATACCAACAGGTTTACATTACCATGGTCCCAGGTGAACAATCCGACAAGCTATATAATAGAAGCTTTTGGTGCGAACCCAATGCCTGGATTCGTAACAAAATCAGGTTCCATTTCAGGCGCTACCGGTAATATTATTACCGCAATTCCTGCCAACACACCGGCTGGTACCTATACCTTCCGTTTAACCGCAAGGAAAACATCGCCTCCTAACTGTAATGGATATACTTATTTCACCGTAAGGATCGAAACACCATCTACCGTACCTACTATTACCCTCTCTGCACCAACAATTTGTGCCGGTTCTTCCGCTACATTGACTGCAAATGGTACATTAGGTTCCGGTGCTAACTGGGTTTGGTACCAGGGTGGATGCGGAACCGGTACAGCTATTGGCTCCGGCCCAAGCATCACGGTTTCACCAACTACAGCCACTACTTACTATGTAAGAGCAGAAAGTGCCATGCCATGCGGTAACACTACCTGTGCTTCTGCTACTGTAAATGTGGATATGATGCCTGCTGCAGCAAATGCCGGTCCTGACCAGGTGCATTGTAACATCGCCACATTTAGCCTGAATGCAACCGCACCAAGTATCGGCACCGGTACATGGACGGTACCTGCAGGTATCACGCTTACCGGTGGCCTCAATAACCGTAACGCTACCGTAACAGTGCCTGCCGGACAAACAGTTACATTAACCTGGACTGTTACCAACGGTACCTGTACCTCTACTCCTGATAACGTGGTACTTACTAACCTGCAGCCCATCGCAGATAACGTGATATCGCAGGATCAGCTGATCTGTGGAGGTAATCAACCAGCGCAGCTTACCGGAACCGGCACACCAAGTGGCGGTGACGGAACATATACCTATCAGTGGGAATACAGCACCACCAGTGCTACAGGTCCCTTCTCCCCTGTTGCGAGTGCAGTTGGAAGCATCTTCCAGCCACCGGTATTATCACAAACAACATGGTACAGAAGAGTGGTAACCTCAGGTACTTGTACTTCCAACAGTAATGTGATCCAGATCCGAATCGCCACCAACCCGCCTGTAGTGGTTTCAACACCAGCAGCTACCAGTGCGCAATGTTTGACCGGTACTGATTACACTACATTATTCGGTACTCCTGTATTCAGCCACCCGGATAACCTTTCATTTACCGTTACCCATAACGACGTCACAACAACGCTGGCCTGCGGATTCAGCATTACCCGCACATGGACGGCTACAGACGCCTGTATGCATACGGCTACTACATCTCAAACCATCACCATCACGGATACAACAGTTCCGCTGATTGCCGGCATACCAAATGATACTACGGTAAACTGCGATGCTGTACCTCCTCAGCCGAATCTGACAGCTACTGATAATTGTGACAACAACGTAACCGTAACAAGGGCTGAGACTCGCACCAATGGTGCCTGCCCTAACAGCTATATCCTTACCCGTACATGGACCGCCAGGGATGCCTGTGGTAATCAGACGGTTGCTACACAGATCGTTACGGTAAGAGATACTACTGCTCCGGTAGTGACTACTGTAATCCCTGCTGCAAGAACGGTAGATTGTGATGCCGTTCCGGTTCAGGAAGACATTACGGCTACTGACAACTGCTCTGCGGTTCCAAATATTTTGGTAACCAAAAACCAGGTTCGCACGAACGGTGCCTGCGCCAACAGCTACATCCTCACCCGCACATGGATAGTGAGAGATGAGTGTGGCAATGATACCACTATCACACAAATACTCACCGTGCAGGATACAACAGCTCCGGTAGTGACTACTGTAATCCCGGCTGCAAGAACAGTAGATTGTAACGCAGTTCCTGTTCAGGAAGACGTTACTGCTACCGATAACTGCTCTGCGGTACCAAATATTTCAATAACTAAAAATGAAGTGCGCACCAATGGTGCCTGTGCCAATACTTATACCCTCACCCGCACATGGGTAGTGAGAGATGAGTGTGGTAACGATACTACCATTACGCAAGTAGTACATGTTCAGGATACAACCGCGCCGGTGGTTACAACTTTGATTCCGGCCGCCAGAACGGTAGATTGTGATGCGGTTCCTGTTCAGGAAGATATCACGGCTACTGATAACTGCTCTGCGGTTCCGAATATCAGCGTAGTTAAGAAC